>JBCBZT010000039.1:0-72875 GCA_039815185.1 Cyanobacteria bacterium P01_A01_bin.123
CCAGAGTGCAGCGTTTTCGCCCGATGGCAACACCCTGGCCTCGGCCAGCGCTGACGACACCGTGAAGCTGTGGAGCCTGGAGGGAGAAGTTCTGCAAACTCTCGAAGGCCATAGCGATTTGGTCAGGGGTGTGACCTTTTCGCCCGATGGCAACACCCTGGCCTCTGCTAGCGCTGACAACACCGTGAAGCTGTGGAACCTAGAGGGAGAGGTTCTGCAAACCCTCCAAGGCCATGGCAAAGCCGTCTTGAGTGTAGCGTTTTCGCCCGATGGCAACACCCTGGCCTCGGCCAGCGCTGACGACACCGTGAAGCTGTGGAGCCTGGAGGGAGAAGTTCTGCAAACTCTCGAAGGCCATAGCGATTCGGTCAGTAGTGTGACCTTTTCGCCCGATGGCAATACTCTGGCCTCGGCCAGCGCTGACGACACCGTGAAACTGTGGAGCCTGGAGGGAGAAGTTCTGCAAACTCTCGAAGGCCATAGCGATTCGGTCAGTAGTGTAACCTTTTCGCCCGATGGCAATACTCTGGCCTCTGCTAGCACTGACGACACCGTGAAGCTGTGGAGCCTGGAGGGAGAGGTTCTGCAAACTCTTGAAGGCCATAGCGATTCGGTCAGTAGTGTAACCTTTTCGCCCGATGGCAACACCCTGGCCTCTACTAGCGCTGACAACACCGTGAAGCTGTGGAACCTGGAGGGAGAAGTTCTGCAAACTCTCGAAGGCCATAGCGATTCGGTCAGGAGTGTGACCTTTTTGCCCGATGGCAATACTCTCGCCTCCGCGAGTTGGGACGCAAGGATTATTTTATGGAATCTAGACCCAGAAGATTTGCTGACTAAAGCCTGTGACTGGCTTCGCCCCTACCTCACCCACAACCCCAACGTCAGCGCCGAAGATCGCGCCCTCTGCCTCAACATCGAGTAGCGCATCCACCTCCAGAAACCGGGTTTCTTGTCAACTTTGCTCTCATCCTCAAACCTAGCTCCAGAAACCCGGTTTCTCAACACCCCTCAACCCACTGCCCAGCGTCAGAACCCTGGGTTTTCTAAAAACCCAGGGTTCTTGGCCAAGGGACACATCTAGTTCTTTAACTTTCGCCTGCAACTGGCTCACCCCCTATCTCCTCGCCGACCCCGAGCTTAACCGCCTCGACGACGACGACCCCCTCTGCCCCAACATCAACTAGCCCACCCACCCCTCAGAAATCGGGTTTCTGATCAACCTTGCAACCACCCTCGAAATCCACTCCAGAAACCCGGTTTCTCAACACCCTTTAAATTACTGTGAGGTATCAGATCCCTGGGTTTTTCGGAAAACCCAGGGATCTCGGTCAAGGCAAACATCTAGTTCTTTAACTTTCGCCTGCAACTGGTTGCGCCCTTACCTCACCTACAATCCCAAAGTCAGCGACGAAGATCGGCTCTCTGCCCCAACATCAACTAGCCCACCCAACCCCAGAAACCGGGTTTCTTGCCAACTTTGCAACTACCCTCAACCCAAGTTTCAGCAACCCGGTTTCTCAACACCCCTCAGCCCACTGCCCAGGGTTAGATCCCTGGGTTTTTCGGAAAACCCAGGGATCTTGGCTACCAACACCTCTAGCTTTTTGCCCCAACATCACCTGAAAAACTATCCCTCTGCCCCAAACTCAACCCCAGAAACCGGGTTTCTTACCAACCTTGCCATCATCCTCAAATCCAACTCCAGAAACCCGGTTTCTCAACGCCCTTCAGCCCAGCCGTCCGGTTTATTTCTGAGATATGTTACACCTGTACAAGTAAACAGACATGTCACGCACATGAAAATAGTCACCTTCACCGAAGCCAGAAATAAACTGAAAGCCGTTCTAGATCAGGTCGCTAATGATGCTGACTATGCAGTCATCATTAGACGAGATGCAGATGACGCAGTCGTAATGTCCCTTGAATTGAATATTTCAATAGTTTGCTTGAAACCGTTCATCTGCTGAAATCCCCAGCCAATGCCGCCCATTTGGAACGCTCCATCGCCCAGTACAGGCAAGGACAGGTAACCGAGCAAGACTTACTAGATGAGTAGCCGGAAATTAGCCTGGACCGATGAAGCCTGGAGCGACTATGTCTATTCAATCGTGAATGGTGCCGTTCGGCATGATCGTACCTGTGAGCTTAGTGCCCGTCAGCTTCACCATAATCTTGTCGCCAAAGCCGACCCGCGCGCCGCTCAAGTCCGCCCCGCTGAGATCCGCCCCGCTGAGATCCGCCCCAATCAAATTCGCTTCTCGCAGATTGGCGTGGCTCAGATCCGCTTGCAGCAAGTTGGCCCGAAACAGCTTGGCTCGGTGTAAGTTAGCCCGGTTCAAAATAATCTTGTGCAAAAAGGCATCGCTTAAGTCAGCATCGCTCAAGTCTGAACCGCTGAGGTTACGTCCAGAAAAGTCTTTTTCGCTCAGATTAGCGCCGCGAAAATTGGAATTGCTTAAATCTGGGTCGGTTTGCCGGGCTCGGTAAGCATTGTGGGAGTAACTGCTAGATGAAGCGCGACCATTGCCGCTAGCCGATCCAGACCGACTGCTTGCCCCGTTTGTATAGCTAGCATCGCGCCCGGTGCCAGCACCGTTGCCATTACTTGACACTTGGTACCCTGTCGCACTGTTGGCGCTGCTGCTGGCTTTGCTAGTTGTGCTGCTGGCATCATAGGTGCCGTAGGGTTTGCCCCCGTTCTGGGAACTCCCATTCTGGGCTGACCCGTTTTGAGTCGCCCCGCTTTGAGCAGACTGATAGCGCTGATAATAGCTCTGGTAACGCGACTGATAGCCGCTGTTATAGGTCGCGTAGGGCGGACGATGGCCATAAGCGGCATGGGCGGCATAGGCAGAAGATGGGCCATAGGTAGAGGCTCGTGCCTGGGCTTCTCTGCGAGCCCGATAGCCCGATGCATAGCTCGGAGAACCCGTAGTGGCAGTACTAGCCGAGGCCTGCGATCGCGCCCCGGATTCCACCTTAGTCTTACCACTGCTGCCCTTGAACTTACGCAGGCGATCGCGGGCGTGATTCAACTGCTTTAATTTTTCCTGGGCCTTATGCACCAATCGCTCATTTTCCTTGGGGATGCGATCGGGATGCCAAATAAAAACCAGGTCTTTATAGGCCTGGTTAATGTCCTCCAGGGAAGCACCAGGCTCTAGGTCGAGCACTCTATAGGCTTTGTCTATCTCGTACATTAAGCTTTAGGGATAGTTGCGTTGCCAACATTGCTCAGACCAGCGCGCCTCCGCCTGCGCATTTGTATATTTATGTTTTTAAAGATAGCGTTCTTCTAGCTGTGATTATGGCGGAAGCGTCCCAGATTAAACCAGAACCACAGCAAAGCTTAAAGATTGGGGTATCTGATTTAAGTCGTCCAAAAAGCCCCTAAGATTAAAAAGATCTGTTGGCAGAAGGCGAAGGACAATGCGAATTTTGGTAATGGGGGGAACCCGCTTCATCGGAGTGTCTTTGACCAAACTGTTGGTGGCTCAAGGCCATGAAGTGGTGCTGTTTAACCGAGGCAATAAGCCTGCCCCCGTTGAAGGGTTGCAGCAAATCCAAGGCGATCGCAAAGATGCAGCCCAGCTCAAAGACAAGCTGGCCGGGGAATCCTTTGACGCCATTTTTGACAATAATGGTCGAGAACTCAGCGACACCCAGCCGTTAATTGAACTGTTCAACGGCAAGCTACAACACTTCGTCTATGTCAGTTCTGCCGGGGTGTATCTCAAATCAGATCAAATGCCCCACATTGAAGGCGATGCTGTAGACCCCAACAGCCGCCATAAAGGCAAGTTTCAAACCGAAGCCTATCTCGAAAGTCAGGGTGTCCCCTTTACCGCCGTTCGCCCGGTTTATATTTACGGCCCTCAAAACTATAACGATCTAGAAGCCTGGTTTTTTGACCGCATCACCCGCGATCGCCCCTTGCCCATCCCCGGTAGCGGCATGGCCCTGACCCAGCTGGGCCACATAGAAGATTTGGCCCAAGCCATGGTGGCAGTGTTGGGAAATTCCCAAGCCATTGGCCAGGTTTATAACATCTCAGGCGATCGCGCCGTCAGCTTTGATGGCCTCGCCCGCAGTTGCGCCGTTGCCGCAGGTAAAGCACCAGAGTCGATCGAACTGGTTCACTATGATCCCAAACAGTTTGATTTTGGTAAGCGCAAAGCCTTTCCCATGCGGGTTCAGCACTTTTTTACAGCCATTGACAAAGCCAAAGCCCAACTCAACTGGAAACCCAGCTTTGACCTTGTTTCCGGGTTAAAAGACTCGTTTGTTAAAGACTATCTGACCAGCGATCGCGGCAGTACAGATATCGATTTTTCCCTCGATGATCAGATTCTAGGGCGCGTCACCCGTTAAAGTCAGCGCTACTACTGGCGGCGGGAATGACGCTTTTTCCGAGAAATTTGAGCAGCGGCGGCAGCCTCATAGATTTGCACCATACCCGTTTCTTGAACACCGCAGATTAGGGCAGGGCCATCAGGGCTGCCAATTTTGATCAGTGCACCCAAGCGATAGACTGTGCCAGGGGTCAAACCGGTTTCCAAAGGGGCGCTGATATTCAAAGTGAGCGGGTAATCCAGCTGATCGATGCGGGTGATGTCTTGGCATTCTCCCAGGGGGATGGTTGTGCTGTGGGTCGTTGGCTTGGCGTAAAATTCAGCTTGAATGGTGGGTGTCAGGGCTAAAAGCGCGATCGCATTCGTACCTTGAAACGTCACCGAAAGCTGCACTGCAAAAGGCTGAGTTGCCGACAAGATAGCCGTATCAGCCATCGCGTTTGCGTTTGGGTCTAACACCTCCAGAGGCGAAAGTTCACAGGCAATGGGGATCGACGTTAGGTAGAGCGTATCCATTGGCAAGTGTTACAGCCCCAACTGTTTGACAACGATTTCCTGGGCTCGTTCTGACAGTTTATCAAGCATGATGCTATCAGAATCTGAGTCGATCAGCCCTTCTTTTTGCATTAGCTCGACCATGGTTTGGTAAATGATATCTTCTGCCTTTTGGGCTTGTTCAGACAGCCAAAGATGGGTTTCTTTGTCTTCTGGGAATTGGTCAATGCAGCCATGGGTATAGTTGCGAAATCGACGAACCTGTTGAAGGAGTCGAGCCAAGTATCCGGGACACTCGCAGGCAATCACCTCGGCGGCTCTGCAAACCTCAAGCAATCCTTCATCGGACAAGTTTGAAAGCGGAATCGTTCTCAATTCGGTCATTTGTGCTTAATCCTGTCTGTACAAACACGTAATTTATAATGTCAATAAGCAGTACTTGATACAGGGCTTTTGGGTGATCGGATGACTCAATCCCCGAGCGCTACACACCGATATACAAAGCACGCAGCTATTAATATAAACCTCGTTCCCATCCAAAGCCATAGGGTTTCCTTGAACTAAAAATGCTGATTTTCAAATCGGATACAGTTTAGACATCTAGACTTAGGCCTTGAAAGTATCTAGGGTAACCTTGGAATGTTTGGATATGTCATCAGAATTTTGTATCAGGATTTTGTGTCCAGCTAAAGCCTGGAAAATTTGAGCCAATTTGAGCCATCTATGGCGGAGTGTTTATTCCCAATGAATGTTCTAACCCCAACCCAAGTTGTTGCTGCCTACTTTAATCAAATGCAGGCGATGAATCCTGCCCAGTGGCAAGCGTTGTTTGCCACTGGCGGAGTTAGCTACGATCCGATTGGCAACCCACCCAGCTATCCCGAGACAGAGGCCGAAAAGTTTTTTGCCATGCTGGGTGCAGCGATCGAACAAATGGAGGTGGTGCCAGAGGCAATTTTTCCAGTCGGTCAGCACCATGTGGCGGCCAAATGGACCATGCGCGTGGTTAGCAAACAAGGACGCCAAGGTGAAGCCGAAGGCATCACGACTTTTGTTCTAGATGACGTTGGCAAGATTAAAACCGTGTCGTCCTATTGGGATGACAAAGCGTTGATGGCTCAGTTGCGGGGCGGATAATCGGGTATGAAAGCTTTAAAGCTGCTCAATGTTGCCCGAACTTTGCTGTCCGTGTACTACGCCTACATGGTGGAATATCGGGCCGAGCTCCTATTTTGGGTGCTCTCGGGTACATTTCCATTGATTCTCATGGGAATTTGGACAGAGGCGGCTCGCAGTGGTCAATTTGGCCTGTCCCCGACAGAATTTGTCCGCTATTTTTTGGCGGTGTTTATGGTGCGTCAGTTTACGGTGGTCTGGGTGGTCTGGGAATTTGAGCGGGAGGTGTTGCAGGGCAAGCTTTCCCCCTTATTGCTGCAACCGATTGATCCCGTGTGGCGGCACTTTTTTAGTCACGTGGCTGAACGGTTTGCTCGCTTGCCCTTTGCCATGATTTTGATTGGGTTCTTCCTGTGGTTATATCCCGATGCCCGTTGGATGCCAAGTCTAAAGGGGTGGGGGCTGGGCTTAGGGGCGATCGCGCTGTCATTTTGCCTCCGCTTTTTGATGCAGTACACCCTGGCTATGCTGGCGTTTTGGACGGAGCGAGCCAGCGCCATTGAACAGTTTTTCTTTTTGCTCTATCTGTTTCTTTCCGGCATGATTGCGCCATTAGAGATGTTTCCCGAAGCAGTGCGGGCAGTGGTGCTGTGGACGCCGTTTCCCTACATGATTTACTTTCCAGCCAGTGTATTGGTCGGGTTACCCGTTGATTTGGGTCAAGGGCTGCTGACGATCGGGCTTTGGGGCGCTGTATTTTTCGGCATCAATCGTTGGCTGTGGCGCAAAGGGCTTAGGCAATATTCGGGGATGGGGGCGTGATGGGGCGTTATTTCAAAGTATTGGGGTTGTTCTGGCAAACCGCGATCGCGGCTGAGCTAGAGTATCGGCTGAATTTTTTGGTCGCCACGCTGAGCAGTTTGGGCAACTTGGTGGGCAGTTTGTTTGGGCTGTTTTTGTTCTACCGTACGGGTTACCAGTTTCAGGGTTGGAGTTGGCAAGAGGCGATGGTTGTGCTGGGCATTTTTACGCTAATGCAGGGCTTTTCCGCCACATTTTTAGTGCCTAACCTGAACAAAATCGTCACCCACGTCCAAGAAGGCACCCTCGATTTTGTCTTGCTCAAGCCTGTTAGTTCTCAGTTTTGGCTTTCTGCTCGCACCCTGTCCCCCTGGGGATTTTCCGATTTGCTGTTTGGTTTGATTATTATTGTCTATGCAGGCGCTCAGCTCCAGCTGGCGTGGTGGACTTATTTGCTAAGCCTTTTGCCGCTGCTGTTTGCAGTCGTGAGTCTGTATAGTCTTTGGTTTATTTTGGGGGCCACTAGCATTTGGTTTGTCAAAATCTACAATGTCACCGAGGTGCTACGGGGGCTGCTGGAGGCAGGGCGGTTTCCAATGGTGGCCTATCCTGCCGCTTACCGGGTATTTTTTACCTTTATTATTCCGGTGGCGTTTTTGACTACGGTGCCGGCCCAAATGATGCTGCAACGAGCTGAGGGAGGCTGGATTCTCGGATCGGCACTTTTAGCCGGGGCACTCTTGCTCGGATCAAACTTGTGGTGGCGGTTTGCCCTGCGGTTTTATACCAGTGCGTCGAGCTAGACTCAATTTTTCCTGGAGGCGCTAAATCTTGTAGAAGTCTTAAAAGATTCTGGGTCTATTTTGGGAAAAATTGACTGTGAAAGCCCATTCAATCATGCCATTACGAGTCCACCCAACCCATTGCCCACTATGAGAATTCTTGTTGCAAGCCACACCTACATCGTTGACCTCAACTGCGAAAAGCTGCGTGCCCTGGCCAACCTGGATGATTCGGTGGAAGTGACCATTGTGGTGCCCAAGCGCTGGAAACCTGGTGGGGTACAAAATCGCCTGATTGAAACCCAACCCCAACAAGCAGGGCGGTTTCGGATCGTGCCCGTTTCTAACTTTAGTGAAAACAATCAGGGGTTACTGCTGTTTGGGGCAGACTTGATTAAGCTGCTGCGGGAGTTTCGACCCCACATCATTCAGGTGGAGCAGGGGTCTAAGGCACTGGCCTATGCCCAAACAATTACGCTCAATCGGGTATTGGGGTTAAAGGCCAAAAATGTCTTTTTCACCTGGTGGAATTTGCCTTACGAGCTGAAATTTCCGGTTTCACTCATTGAGCAGTACACCCTGGGACAAACCAATGGGGTGGTGGTTGGCAACCAAGATGGGGCGGACATTTTGCGCGATCGCGGCTATGGTGGCCCGATTAAGGTAATGCCCCAGCTTGGCATAGACGAACAGTTGTTTAAACCCCAAGACCAGCCTGAGTTAGCCCAAAGTTTGGGCATTCAACCCGAAGACTTTGTCATTGGTTTTGTGGGCCGATTTGTAGAGGAGAAGGGGCTGTTGACCCTGGCCCAGGCGGTGACAAAACTGGGCGATCGCCCTTGGAAATGGCTGCTGCTAGGACGCGGCTCCTTAAAAGAATCAGTGATCAAAATCGCTGAGGAGGCAGGCATTCGCGATCGCTTGATTTGGATCGAAAGCGTCCCCCACGATGATGTGCCGCGCTACATCAATCTGATGGATACTCTGGTGCTGCCGTCAGAAACCACCTATCGTTTCAAAACGCTGACCGCTGTGGGTTGGAAAGAACAGTTCGGCCATGTGATCATTGAAGCCATGGCCTGCCGAGTCCCCGTCATTGGTTCTGATTCAGGGGAGATTCCCTACGTCATTGGTGATGCTGGGTTGGTATTCCCAGAGGCAAATGCTGAGGCGTTGGCAGACTGTTTGACGAAGCTAATCGATCAGCCCAACTTGAAAGAAGACCTGGCTCAAAAAGGCTACGATCGCGCCATGGCTCAATACACAAACCACGCCCTAGCACAGCAGCAACTCGACTTTTACCAGGAACTTGTGACTCATTAGAGTCGTCCGAGACCCAAGATAGCGCGGGTTTTTCACCGTTAGATCGCTGCTATCTTTACGGCATGAAGACGACGCGCGCATTAAAATCGATTCCCCTAGCCGTTGGACTTTCCACCACTTTGGCTTCATGTACTGGTGTGCTCGGGGGGCCACTGGTGCTTGAGATTCAGCCGATTCAGGTTTGCAATAATTCAGGCACGACTTGTGCCGGGATGGATTTGTTTGCAGCGGCTACCCAAAAAATTTGGGCTCAAGCCGACATCGAAGTGGTGTTTCTTAGCCCTAACAAGCTGTTTGCCAGTGATTTGCTGGTGATTGACAATAATCCCAATTTGCTGGATTCAGAATTTTATCAAATGTCTTTCACTGGCGGAGCTGGAGCCTTTGGGCGTCATCCAGATTCTAGCCGCAATGAGGGCCCGATTAATTTATGGTTTGTCGATGAAATTGAATCTAGCCTAGGCAGAGCGTTTGGGTTAGCTTGGGTGGGGTCAAACGGCGTTTTGATCAGTGACGATATTCTAGATTTCAATGGCGGTATTGGCCGCATTGATACCATCGCTCACGAGATTGGGCACAACTTGGGATTACGGCATACCACGTTTGGAGCAGGTGGGGCAAACAACTTGATGACATCCGGTTTGGTACGGGCAGTTCCTAGCAGTACTGATGATATTGCCCCCGACGGTGCCGCACTAGATCAACTCAACTCGTCCCAAATCAATGAGGCTCGCGACAGTTCCCTACTGAGGGACAATACAGGAAGTTCGATCATCAGCGGCATTATTGATCTACTCTTGAGTCCTGATGATGATCCGCTTTTAGATCAAGGTCAAACTGCTGCGGTTACTATCGATCAAAGTTATGGCAGTTATCGTTCAGCTCCAGCTCAGCCCCCGGCTAAAGCGATTCCAGAAACCGGGTTCTCGGGATGGGTGTGGGCAGGCATCGCAATTGTGGGGGGGTGGGGTGTTTGTTGCAGGCCTCGTGGGGCATCGCCGCAGCGTTCAAATCGCCCACCGCTGGATTAACCCTTGGGAGGACTTGAGTCATGCGAATCTTGGCCATTGGGCTAGTGACAGGTGTTGCCGTGGCGCTACTCGTTGGGGTTTTGATCCAAAATGGCGTGGCTAATTTAACGCCGCCCACCCCTGAAGCCACCCCTGAAATGGTGACAGATCCATCTGAAGCGCCACCAGAGACAGGTGATGATGTGATGCCGTTACCGCCGACCGAGCAAACGGTGGTCTCTGCAAGTGGGCAATATATTTTGGAGATTACCGCCTCAGATGGGTGGGATTCAACGAGTGCGATCGCGGCCTTGTATCGCAATAGTGCTCATCAAGACGAGCGAGAATTGCTCTGGCAGCGATCGCTGCCCCAAAGCTATGGCCCCAAATATGCCGTAGTCAGCAATCAAGGGCAGGTGGTGATGCTCGACGAATGGATCAATGTCGCCAGCCCCTATGCCGTTATGGTGTTTGACCAAAATGACAATCTGCTGTCTCAAACCAGCTTTGACCGTTTACAAACGCTCCTAGCGGTTCCCCGGCGTCAGATTGTTGACCAGGCGATGCAGGGCTGGTGGATTTCTGCTCCTCCCAAATTAAATACCGAATCAGCTGCGGTCACGGTTAAAACCGCTGGCAAACAACTGATCATCGATTTAACGACGGGTGAACTGACGGCACTCTAAGCCACCCACCTGTCACTATGCCTGCACTATAGCTTCTTGCTCTCGAGCCAAGAACTTCTCCAATTCCGTCAGTGCGTCAGCATCCACCTTGGTTTGCATTGGGCAGAATTTAGGGCCGCACATCGAGCAAAATTCAGCAGTTTTGTAGATGTCTGCCGGTAGCGTTTCATCGTGATATTCCCGCGCTCGTTCCGGGTCTAAAGACAGCTCAAACTGACGGTTCCAGTCAAAGTTATAGCGGGCTTCAGAGAGCTGATCATCGCGATCGCGGGCGCCGGGTCGATGTCTGGCAATGTCCGCTGCATGGGCAGCAATTTTGTAGGCAATCAGACCATTCCGCACGTCTTCTGCATCAGGTAAACCCAAGTGTTCTTTGGGGGTGACATAGCACAGCATAGCAGTACCATGCCAGCCAGCAAGGGCCGCCCCAATCGCAGAAGTAATATGGTCATACCCCGGTGCAATGTCCGTCACCAATGGCCCCAGCACATAGAAGGGCGCTTCAGAACACTCTTCCATTTGCTTGCGCACATTGAATTCAATTTGATCCATCGGCACATGTCCCGGCCCTTCCACCATCACCTGCACGTCATGTTCCCAAGCGCGGCGGGTGAGCTGCCCTAGGGTTTTGAGTTCAGCCAGTTGGGCATCATCAGAGGCATCGTGGGTGCAGCCCGGACGCAGGGAATCGCCCAAACTAAAGGACACATCGCACTTTTCGAAAATCTCGATGATGTCATCAAAGTGGGTATAGAGGGGGTTCTGCTTATGGTGGTGCAGCATCCAGCGGGCAATGATGCCGCCACCGCGAGAGACAATGCCCGTGATCCGATCGCGTACGAGCGGCAAATGCTCAATCAAAATCCCGGCATGGATGGTCATGTAATCCACACCCTGTTGGGCATGCTTTTCGATGATATGCAAAAAGTCATCCGGCGTTAGATTTTCGATGTTGCCATGGACGCTTTCCAATGCCTGATAAATCGGTACGGTGCCAATTGGCACAGGCGACTCGGCAATAATGGCACTGCGAATTTGGTCCAGATTGCCACCCCCGGTGGACAAATCCATTACCGTATCAGCCCCATACTTCACCGCCAACCGTAGCTTATCGAGTTCTTGCTCAATGTCTGAACTGTTGGGGGATGCGCCAATGTTCGCATTTACCTTGCATTTGGAGGCAATGCCAATCGCCATTGGTTCCAAATTGGGATGATTAATATTAGCCGGGATGATCATCCGCCCCCGGGCTACCTCATCGCGAATCAGTTCCGCTGAAAGGTGTTCTCGCTTGGCTACAAACTGCATCTCCTCTGTGATTACGCCCTGGCGAGCATAGTGCATTTGAGACACATTAACCTGTCCACGTCGCTTTGCGACCCAGCTTGTACGCATATTGAATTCCTCAGTTACAGCTTCCCTCCACCGGTATGAACCGGAGTCAGGTTCTAAGGGTGTAATCTCAGCCCAACCTCAACGAACAAAGGCGGGCACCCCTAGCTATTGATCGGCATCGTAGCATGAGCCTAAGCTGCACAGACAGAGTTATTAAAAGTTGACGGTTTGTATGGCGTTGTTTTAAGGATTAGGAACTTCCTTCTCTTCTGGTTCAGCCAGTTCCTCGGGTTCTGGGTCTGAGACTACATTATCAACCGCCACAGTCAAGTTGTAAGCAATCGGTTGCGCTGCGGTAGACACCACAGCAATCTCGTAATACCCCGTCTGAGTTAATCGGCCTGACCAAGTTGTTTCGGCTGAATCAGCTAACAAGAAGGGAGTCGCATCATCAGGCCGAGGCACATACAGTGAAAACTGCGTAGACTCGCCAGGGGCTTGCAAATTAACGCGCATGAGCTGTCCTTCACTCAGGCTGAGCACATAGACCATGCCTTGGCCTGGATCAAGCCGCCCCTCGGTTTGCGTCCGATAGGCACCGGATTCAAAGGTGAGTTCACTCAGTCGCTCATCATTTTCCATGGCCCGGACCTGATCTTCAGCAATGCCGTGCCAGATTTGGCCAATGGGTTGATTAATGAAGTCTGCGGTGGCTTGGTCGGGAAATAGATGCAGAAATTTGGCATCAGTGAGGTCATTGAGGGCACGGCTGCTGACGTAAAGCGCATTGACTCGGGTTTGCCACTGTTCGCGATCGCCCACACCGTAGTTCCCCAGATTTTGACGGGCCGGCGTGCTGAGATTTTGCTCCATGATGTCGAGCATTTCCGCCGCAATCGTATCCCAGCGAAAGCGTAGCTCAGCGTCTTCAGGGCTATCGGTTAGGGTTTTGCCCTGGAGATCGGGGTAGCGGCTGTAAAAAATCTGATCAATCAGCGGTACGAAATACTCGCGGCTAATCCCCAGGTTTTCTCGCCGTTCTCTTAAGGTGTGCTGACGCGCTTGTTCTTCCGCGCTCACAGCTGAACCATCGGTCGTTTCTTCGGTGCGATCGCCGATGCCCCCCGGTTGCCATTGTCCCGACACCCACCACACCAAGCCCACGGCCCCAATCAACACGAGCAGCCCAAAGATTGCTTGTAAAAAGCCAGCACCAGAAGGCGATCGCGCTCCATTAATCGGCGTAACAGGATATTGGCTTACTTCTGAAAGATCAGGGGCAGCGGGATCATAAGTGAGGGGGGCAGGGGGGGATGGACGAGGGGGGGGTGGGGTAAAACTAGACGGTGCCACAGGTGCAGCCGGGCTTACGGCTACGGTGGCCGCAGTTGTGGGGATGACGCCGTTGCCTGAGGTGGGTTTTTCAGAGGGGTTACCGACAATCGGTGGGGAAAAGCCTAAGGCCTGCATAACTTCAGTTGCAGATTGAAAGCGATCGCTGGGTCGAGCTGCCAACATCCGATCGAGTACATCACCGAAGCGTGGACTCAAACTCACCTGGGGTCGCCAATTCCAAGCCTGATTGCGACGGTCATAGAGCTCATAGGGATCTTGACCACTGAGTAACACCAAAGCTGTGGCAGCTAGCGCATAGAAATCGCTAGCGGGGGTGGCCTCTCCTGCACTGAGCTGTTCCTCTGGGGCGTAGCCAACTTTGCCCAAACGAGTCAAGACTGGATTTGAATCGGCACCCGGTAAGGTATGACTCAGCTGATAGTTAACGTTAGCGACCAGCTTTTTGACGCCGCCAAAGTCAATCAGCACAGGCAACTCGTCAACATTGCGCAAAATAATATTGTCAGGAGAAATATCCCGATGTATCACACCAACACTGTGGATGTAATCGAGCACAGGTAGTAGGTGATAAAAGAGCTGCTTAACTTCCATTTCAGTAAAGCAGCCCCCATACCCCCGGCGGGTATTAAGCAGCTCCAAATAGGTCGGCCCCTCAACATAGTCTTGGACTAAAAAGAGACGTCCCTTAGTTGCAGTTTGCACCCGCAATAGCTCCCGAAACCGAGGAATTTGAGGATGTTGAAGTTGATATAGCACCCCGGCTTCTCGTTCAAACAGCTGTTGAGCCTTTTGCAGCGCTGCAGCCCCTTCAACCTGGGGGACAAATTCCTTCAGCACGCACAGCTCATTAAAGCGGTGGTTATCTTCTGCCAGATAGGTATGGCCAAATCCCCCTCGGCCCAGCTCTTTAAGCAGGCGATAGCGAGACCCGAGCGGTGGCCCTGCCTGAATATCTGGCATCATAAAGGTTGTCTCCTCACGCTTAATTCACAGGCGGTTCTTTAGAGGATAGTTCAGCCTAGCCCAGCCATCATCGTAGCGAATTGAAAAACTTCTAAAGAATTAAGACGTTAAAATACAGAATGGCTTTCGACTGACTCACTCCTGACGTCTTAATTCTGTATTCCTTCGCTATCGGTGTTTTCTGGATTAAGTCAAACACCTTAATCTGCTAACTGAATACTGTTGGGGATTAATTGCGCAGTCCAGATACCCAAATCGGGGTCGGGGATATGTTGGCGCAGTTTAGCTGCGATCGCGGCGGCAGCATCAGCCGTTTCAGCCAGGGTAAATACGGTTGGCCCAGAACCCGACATTAGCGTGCCGATACCCCCTAAACTCATTAAAACTTCTTTCAGGTGTGCCACTTGGGGATGGGCAGACAGCACCACTTTTTCGAGATCGTTCGATAGATCTTGTCCAATGGTGGCTCCGGCTTGATCAATAATGGCGCTGACAATATCACTAGAGCGAATAGACTGTTGGCGAGCCCGCATCTGATCAAGGTCTTGGATGTATTGATCACCAAATTGCTGACGATAGGTTTGGTAGGCCCAAGGGGTAGAAACGGACAGGCTATGATATTTTGCCAGCACTACCGATAAATTATCCAGACTTTTGAGTGGGTCGAGGGCTTCCCCTCGACCGGTGGCGATCGCGGTACCGCCCACCACACAAAAGGGAACATCAGACCCTAATTTGGCACCCAGGGCTTGCAATTCACTTTGGGTTAAGCCCAGTTTCCACAGCATATCTAAGCCCACCAGAACGGCTGCTGCATTGGTGGATCCACCTGCTAAGCCAGCCCCCACGGGAATTTGTTTCTCAATGGTGATTTCGACACCCCCAAATTTGGTTAGCACATTGGGAAAGGTTTGGGCGAGTAACGCAGCAGCACGATAGGCCAGATTGGATGCATCGGTTGGCACTAGGGGATGATCACAGCGGATGCGAATATCGTCGGTGCCCAGACTGCGCACCGTGACTCGATCGCACAGGTTAACACTCTGCATAACCATGACGAGTTCATGATAGCCATCGCGGCGATCGCCCACGATCTCTAAATACAAGTTGATCTTGGCCGCTGCCAGCAATGAATATAGACGCATAACGCTAAAAGCTGCCTTCCCCCTGAATTCTATTACTCAATACCACCCAATTTTCGACACTCAGGTTTTCAGCCCGTACCTCTGGCGCCAGCCCTAGGGTTGTGAACAGTGCTGCCAAGCGATCGCGTTCGACAATGTCTCTTATATTATTGCGCAGCATCTTACGACGACTGGCAAATCCTGCCTGCACCAGTTGGGCCAGCAACCTAGGATCATCGGCAGCAGGGATAAAGCGCCGGGGACGGAGTCTGACCACTGCTGAAGTCACCTTGGGTGGCGGATAAAATGCCTGAGGCGGCACCTCACAAATCCATTCGCACTCAGCTAAATACTGCATCCGTACTGACATGGCGCCATAGGTTTTAGATCCGGGTGGTGCACAAAGGCGATCGGCGACTTCTCGCTGCACCAGCAACACAATTGCCTCAAACGGCAAAAGCGGCGGTTGATTGATGCCCCCCACCAATTTTTCCAAAATTGGCCCGGTAATGTAATAAGGGATATTTGCAACGACTTTATTGGGTTCGGCGATCGCGTTGTGACCCAATGCACCGAGTAAATCTAGGGTCAAAAAATCAGTCTCTAATAAATGGAACCCTGGATGGGCAGCAAATTTTTGCCGCAGCAGTTTGCACAAGTCACGATCGACTTCCACGGCAATGACCGTTTCAGCCTGGTGCAACAGGCGCTCGGTGAGTACCCCTTGGCCAGGCCCAATTTCCAACACGCGATCGCCGTCCTGCAGCTGAGCTGAACTGACAATCTGCGCCAGTACAGCCTGACTCGTGAGCCAATGTTGCCCAAAGCGTTTGCGGGGTCGAGCAGCCATGGCAACAACCTCTCAAGATAGTTATTTTCCACAATACCCCCGTCCACGATCAGCCCTATCAATCTTCTGGGTTGGCGGATCCCATAGAAAGGGGGTCTGACCACATTTACGGTAACGTAGGCTACTTATTGAGCTGAGATAGCAGAAAATTGCGGTAAATACTGAATTATAAAGAAGGGAGTATCCGTATTTACTCTCAAGTGCCCTACAGAATCCTTAAATCCTAGTGGCCCAAAAACCAATTTTTCGGTGGGAAATACCCAAGTGGTTTTAGCCTCAAACTCGTTAGATTTATAGCGTCATCGATTTTCAACCTGAGGTCAAAATATTTGACCTGTCTGAATAGGTTTACCTCAATCACTTGAGAAAGCCGGAAGAATTTAAAGTTCGTTTTTTGACATCAAACGCTACCGCACAGACCACTACAAGGAGAATTCCATGAAGTTTAACCGCGTCACTGCATTTGTGACCGTTGCCACAGCCGCAGCCAGTTTCTTTTATGGTGGCGCTGCCAACGCAATGAATCTAAGAAGTGATTTGCAAAGCACTTTCAGCCAGTATGTTAACCAAGAGGGTGCATTACTCAATGATGCTGGCCTTCAGCAACTGGATGCCCAATCTCTGTTTTGGAACGGAGTTGATCCCATCGATGTCTTCTTCGTGAATGAGGGTGCAGCTTTTAAGAGTCAGCTTGATTACAGCATCAATGGC
The DNA here is from genome assembly GCA_039815185.1 of Cyanobacteria bacterium P01_A01_bin.123. Lineage (GTDB taxonomy): Bacteria > Cyanobacteriota > Cyanobacteriia > Phormidesmidales > Phormidesmidaceae > JBCBZT01. The sequence goes on from JBCBZT010000039.1 coordinate 16,908, forward strand.
GATGCATCGGTTACCCTCTTCGACAATATTTCTTCCCAAAACAGCGTCTTGCCAGAAGGTGACGGCGTGCTTGCGTTGGGTGAAGGGAAGCGGGTTGGTGAATTCGACGGCCCGACTCAAATCGATTTCTTCCTCAAAGCTGACGGCTACGATAATCCCGACGGGTATGTTTATGGGGCAGACGCCTCAGCTAACCCCGATGGTTTGCAGCACATGGTGGCCTTTAACTACTATGACGATGTTGCCGATGAATACTGGACGATCATCGGTTTTGAGGATCTCTACGGTGAATTGGGGGCCAAAGATGCACCCAACCAAAATTCTGACCGTGACTTCAATGACGTTGTTTTCGCCGTTCGCGGTGTTCAAGGGGAGACCGTCGTGAAAACGCCTGAACCTTCTGCCATGCTGGCCTTTGTCGGCCTTGGTTTGGCGGGTGGTTTGAAGCAAATCCGTCGCAAGAAGACCGTTGCATAAGATCGTCGACCATCGGGTTAGACCGACCTCTTAAGTGACCAATTTATGGCGTAATAAGGCATATCCCAGTGGGATATGCCTTATTACGTTTATGTAGGCGCTGGGCAGATTGCTTCATGCACCTGGTACCGCTGGGATGCTCAACACACAAGCAATCTGGTTCGCTGTAGCGCACAAAGCTTTGTGGCTACGGCCATAACATCTTGATCTATTCATCATCTTCAAATACGGGTGACCAAATACTATCTACCGCCATCTGCCAACCGGGCAAAAGGTCTGGCAACGTCAAAATATCCCCCTCCTGAAGCATCAGTACCGCTTGGCTCGGACGATACACCTCCAGCTGATGAATCCTAGGGTCAACCAGTACCCAACTTCAGTGCCCAACTCAAGAAATGCTTGAATTTTCTGCCGCAGGTTTTCCATCGAATCCGTTTTTGATTTCACCTCAAAGGCAAGATCGGGCACGAGCTGGGCAAAGTCTTCAGTTGTCCGCCTGAGCCGAGAGGCTCGAATAAATGATGCATCAGGGGCACGCACGTCTTGACTCGCATTGGGTAGAACAAAGCCTGCACTCGAAGCTGCAACCCGTCCAAGTCGCCGAGGATTCACCCACGTCCATAGTTGCGCCACGATCGCCGCCACAACCTCGTCAGATTCATATCCGGACGGGCTCATAATTGTAATTTCTCCATCAACCAGTTCCATTTGCCAATCGGGATGCTCAGCCTGGAGCGTTTCTAAATCTTTAATTTTCATGCCTACCTTAGCTTTGAAGACCATCAAGCTTTTTCCTAAGGTGCAACATTCCAATCATAGGAGAAGCTCACTGGGGTGTATTTTGCAGATAGTCATCATAGCGGTGTTGCAATTGCTCAACAGTGAGGGCTTGGGTCCAATATTCAACCAGGGCATGGCCAAAGGCCCAAGCGGTGCGATCGCTGCGGGATGAGTTTTCTCGCAGTAGGGGCCAAAGTTTGAGCAAGTCAAAGGCGGGAAAGGCATTGCCGCCGTGTTCATCATCGGGCAGCTCGGGCGGGCTGAGTAGAGTGTAAAGATCGTAGGCCATCTGGAGTTTGCCAATTACAATGGGCAATTGCTCCACGGGAACTTGCTCAGCTAGCACATAAGCCAGGGCGGGTGACCCGGTTGTCAGGGTAGAGATAAATTGTAGAACGGGGCTTTTAAGCAAAGCGGTCAATCCTTGGGTGGTAGACATTTGCACCCTGTAGCGATCGATGATGCGGGCAGCGGCAAAGATGCGGGACTGGCGATCGCGCAAAAACCGAGCCAACCGTTGCTGTTTGGCTGGGTCAATTAATTCCACCAATGCCATCGACAAGGCATCTGCGTTCCAAGCCTCGCGGGGGGGCTGAGCTTGCCGGGTAACCAGGGGTAAAACGCGGGTACAGATTGGGCTGAACTGTTCAATTCGATATTGGGTGGCCTCGCGGATCGAAATCTCTTTGGGGCGATCGCCCCCTTGCCAATCGTAGGGGGGATGCCATTCTCGGACGGGTCTCAATCGGTCCACCTGGGTAATCACGGCAACAACCGGAACCGCTGGCGCTTGCCGTTGCCAATCCTTGAGAAAGTCCACATCCATTTGTAAGGCTGGATCAAGGGCCGGGGTCAGTATCAACAGCAGATCCACTTGGGCGGCAAAATCGAGCACTTGTTCACGAAAGTCGCTGCGGTTGACCTGCTCATAACCGGGGGTGTCCCAAAGGGTTAAGGCCTCACCAGTAGGAACTTGCCACTGGTAACGCTGAATTTGGTCGGTACTGGGCAAGACATCTACCGCTGCTCGTTCAGATTGAAACAGCGTGTTGATCAAACTGCTTTTTCCCGCACCTGTACGACCCACCAGTAACAAATTGACCGGCTTTTGTTCAACAGCTTCAACGGGCTCTGCCTGGTCAAAAATAACCTGCAGGGTTTGAGTTTTTGCCTCCGGTAGTGGCGGTGAGTCCTCGTCAATATCGAGGGATGGCAAGGTGCCGCTGTAGAGGGCGATCGCTTGGCGGGCTAAGTTACGCAGAGCGGCTTCGCGCATCAGGTGGCTGAGATTCAGCATCAGCTGCTGCGTGGCGCGATCGCTGCTTCCCTGACTGGCTTGCTTAGCTAAGGCCGCAGCGGGGTTAATCAACCATTGCGCCCAATTCCAAACCTGCAACAATCGACGGGCAGAAGGCTCTAGTTTTTGGTATAGCTCATAGCCCTGGTAGGCTTGGCCCACGGTCATTTGCCCCAATACGGGGGACAGTTTCTGCATCCACTGATCCAGGTCATCTACGGTGCCGCGAATCAAGGCGTAAGCCTGGGGCACATAAATGTTCAGCAGTGGATACTTGACTGCGGGATGGTAGACGTGAGCGATCGCCGTGACAAGCTGCTGACACCGTTGCCAAAATTGTGGCCAGTCTTGCCACAGGGGGGCATCGTCTTTAGCCGCGCTCAGAACAGCTTTGATCGCGATTTCCGCTTCGCGGGTCGCGTCTGTCGCAGATGCATCGGAGACGGTCTCAGCCTCGGGCAAGGTCGCGGTCAGTTCTTGATTTGCGGCTGCGATCGCTGATTCTAGCTGAGCCGTTACCGGCTTTGTCCAGCGGACGAGCAGCCACCGCCAGCCCACCAGTGCCAAGACGACCAGCGCCCAAATCCAATTCAACCCCCAGGTGTGGATTTGCCACCCCGCTGCCACCAGCAGGAAACTGCCGATAACAACTAGCGGTAAGGCGAGTATCCCCCACTGTAAAAGGGTTAAACGCATCAATCTCCTTGGCTATCTGGAATACCGAGGTCGTCTGCTGCTTCAAAATCTAGAAACTCTGACTCGGCTTTGGGCAACAGGTCTTGTCCAGTTTCTTCTGGGTCTTCCCGAGATTCAACCCCCGCCCCTGTTTGACAAACAACAGGCAACCCTGCCCCTTTGAGCCCCCGTAAGATGCGTTCAGGCGTTTCAGGAAACAACACAAACAGTGGATAGGTAGCCTCTGCGGCCTCGTTGAGCAGATGGCGGTGGCGGGCAGGCATTAGCCACTCATAACCCCGATCGATCAAAATTTGGGTTTGCCGCCAGCGACTCAGCAGGGCAGAAAAATCTTCTTGGGGACGGTGGATAAATACAAACACTTCAATCCCAGTTTTGATCTTCCACTCAGGGTCACACATCAAAAGCACAACGTCACTGGGTAAGGGCACCACCTCCCCAGCTGTGATCGGCATCCCAAGGTGGTTAGTTTGGACAGTCGGTTGCCGAACGCGAATGTTGGGTAGCGGAATTGGAATGATGCTTTCAGACGGTCGCCGCATGCTGGGCAACAGCTCTAAATAAGAACGGTACTGCTTGAGCAACTCGATCGCGCCTCGGTAGTGGCTACAGGTGGCTAACAGCGTTTCGTATTGACTCTGTCTAACCGACATAAACTTTGCAAGTGTCTACGCTTCCAGTGTTCCCCACATTGTAACGAAATGGTTCAGAGTACGGATTGGAGCATACTCTCCCCAATGGGGGTGTTAACCCAACGGTCGATATTGGCGTTGAAATTGACCCTTTATGTAGGTTTTAGGAAAGGGACGATGGCATAATCAAATCCTCAATTAATCAGCTCACCAACCGTATCAGCTGCAACAAAAATTAGGAGGGTTCATCTCTGCTGCATGGTAGCATCGGGCCAACGCGGTGGGATGGTCAATCGTGCTCTCACCACAGTTCTTAAGGTCGGTCGTCAATTGCACTAAGGGTGAGGGAGTATTATGCCGTCAGATAAATTTAGTGATGCGGAACGGACTTTTTTAGAAAAGGTGATGCAGAAGGCTAGCCTCCCAGACATTTATGATGCAAGGGATCTAACAATCGTTGTATTTCGCACCATGCGAGATTTGATGACAACAGATGCTTCCGATCGCACTCAGGCTGCTTTCAAAGACGAAGAGATTGCCCAACTTTGGAAAGATGACAATCCTATCGTGGCGTTTCTGAGTCGATTTCGCCCCCCCCTTGAAATTGATACCGAAACGTTTTTGCGCCGAATTAAGCAAGAAGGTGGGGTTCCTAAAGACGTCTCAGCTGAAGCTGTGGTGATTGCTGTATTTTCGACTGCGAGAGAAGAGCTTTCACCAGCGCAAGTTCAAGAGATTTCCAACAGTCTTCCCGATGGCCTAAAAGTCATGTGGGAGCAGATTTAGAAGCTTCTGCTCGGGTTTCAGGTGGTCATAATTGAGGCTCTAGCGTACAGCAGCAATGGGCTTCAAGGTGCTGTATAACCTTGGAGAAGAGTTCATCCCGTCGAAACGGCTTACCGATAAAATCATCACATCCGGCATCTAAGATTGCCTGACGTTGTTCTTGAAAGGCGCTAGCTGTAATGGCAATCACAACGGGTTTAGGCAATCGGGTTTGCTGCTTGATCTGACGAGTAGCGATATAGCCATCCATAACAGGCATACGCATATCCATCAAAATTAAGTCTGGGTGCCAGCTTTGCCATATCTCGATGGCTTCTTGACCATTTTGGGCTTCCTTGACCACAAAGCTTGGGGCAGAGAAAATCTTGTTCAAAATCAGACGGTTAACGGCAGCGTCATCAACAACTAGAATGCGATAGGGTCGTTGCCCGGGGCGCAGTTCAGCAGTCTGGTTAAAGACAGGGGACTTGACGCTAAGGGGAGAATAGATGGGGAAAACTGGAATCGTGACGCTAAAGGTTGAACCTTGGTTGAATTGACTGCGAACTTCGATTTTTCCACCCATAAACTTGACAAGGCCATGGCTGATGGCAAGACCCAAACCATTCCCTTCAAGGGATTGTAATCCTGCTTGCGTTTGGTTGAAGGCCGTAAATAAAGCATCCATTTCTGATTTAGCAATGCCAGGGCCAGTATCGATTACGTCAAAGGTCAGCCAATATTGTTCAGAATGCGCCAAGTCTAAATTTAGTGCCTTCAATTCAGATGATTCAGAGGACTTAGCCTGGACCTGAACCTGTCCTGACTGTGTAAATTTAACTGCATTGCCAATCAAATTAATCAGGATTTGGCTCAGCTTACCTTCATCGACCCGAATCCATTGCGGCAGTTCGAGAGACCGTTCAACAATCAGATTTATCCCTTTGGCCTCAGATTTGAGCTTAAATATATTTTCTAAATTGGTAAGCAAAGCATCCAGATCAACATTTTGCTCATTGAGGCGGGCTTGACCTGATTCAATCCTGGAGATTTCTAGAATGTCATTGATGAGTTTGAGCAGATGCTCACCGCTGCGATTAATAATGTTGACTGACTCATGGTGATCAGCAGATAGGGTTGTATCGCTTTGAATCTGCTGGGCAAACCCTAAAACTGCATTCAGCGGAGTCCGCAATTCGTGACTCATGTGGGCCAAAAATTGGCTTTTAGCACGATTCGCGGCATCAGCAGCTTCTTTCGCTTGTTGCAGTTCGTTGGCCTGCTGCTGAGTTTGATGAAGTAACGCTTCAGACTGCCCCAGCAACTGCTTCACAAAATGCATATAGTTATTAAAAGTCTGGGCCAAGGTGCCAATTTCATCTTGAGTTGTGATGGGCACGTGTAGATCGAAGTTGGCATCTCGAATCGACTGCTGTGCCGTCTGGGTCATGACTTGCATCGGACGAAGGATCATGCGGTTGAACATAATCACTAGCAACAACGCGATCGCACCAGATACCAACGCGCTACCCACAAGACTTTGTATCTGAGTAACCAGAGCACTCCTCATCAAGGCTTCTGCTTCTGCTTGTTCTTCTTCGGTGACTTGGGCAAGGGCGATGACTTTTTCGAGTAGGCTATCTAAGTCTGTAATAAAATCGCTTTGGTTAAGTCTCGCCATCCCTAATCTCAGCAGCTCCAAGTCCTCTGGCTGGAGATTCGCTGGATTCACTTGCTCTAGCAGCATCTCTACCCGATGCATATAGTCAGTTATCGCCGCTTCATGGTCTGCCAAAATCGCGCTCCCGATGGCGGCTTCCTTGTCAGTCACTCCAGGATGGTTGTCCTCAGCGATCGCGAGCTCATCTGAATCTGTGAAGGCCTGCCAATTTTGCTTGAACGCGCCATAATCTTTGGCAAAGTGGAGGAGTTCTGCTTCGATTTGTGGGCCGGGATCTTCCACCGTTGTGATTGCTAAGGCAGCTTCTAGCTGCTTTGACAGCTGCCGCGTGTGGAGTAAAAGCTCAACCAAACTTCCTTGCAAATTAATGATGTAGTTTAGGTCATCATTAACTTCTTCATGGATAGTGTGGGCTCTGTGCATAACCCGATTAGAGGTCAGAACCCCAATCGTGATGCCAGTCATCATGAGTACAAATGCAAACCCATATCCAGCCGACATCTTTTGACTCAAAGGCCAGTGCCCAAACCGTCTTCCCAGGCTTGTCTTAGTCAGGGCGTGCATGAATTGGCTGTAAAGGGATTTACCCATACCCATTATCTAGAGTCTACATAGGATTTTCTCTATATATATTATTCACGCTGAAACGATAAACATCGGTCTGCTTCAGCAAATCCTCATTTGGTTATGAGTTATGCCGCTTTAGACGGCTAGGAACTTTTGAATCACGCTGTTGCTCAACTCACTGGTCGGGCCAGAGGCAACGATTCCCCCCTTTTGCATGGCGTAGTAGTAGTCAGCTTGACGCACAAAGTGGAGATGTTGTTCAACTAACAAGACGGAAATCCCAGTAGTTTCGATGATGCGCCGCACGGCGGCTTCAATATCGAGAATGATAGAGGGCTGAATCCCTTCGGTGGGTTCGTCGAGCACCAGCAATTTGGGGTTGCCCATCAGCGCCCGAGCGATCGCCAGTTGTTGCTGCTGTCCACCGCTGAGATCACCGCCCATGCGGGACAACATCGTCCTGAGCACGGGGAACAGTTCAAAGACTTCTTCGGGAATGGTTTTGTCGTTGCCCTTGCGACCCTGGGGCCGCGCTTCCATACCCAACAGCAGGTTTTCGGCTACCGTCACGCGGGGAATGACTTCGCGGCCTTGGGGGACATAGGCAATGCCCAGTCGGGCTCGGCGATCGGGGGAAAGGGTATTGATTGAAAGCCCTTCGTATTGAATATCGCCGCTGCGCGATCGCACCAATCCCATAATATTTTTCAGCAGTGTGGTTTTGCCCACACCATTGCGACCAATCAGGCACACCATCTGCCCCTGGGGCACCCTCAAATCCACATCGCGCAGAATGTGACTTTCCCCATAGTAAAAATTGAGGCCTGAGACTTTTAGCGTCGGCACCGTGGTAGCAGTATCCATCGGCATTGCAGCAGCAGTGGCAGTCATCGCATTAGGAAGGGATAAAGTTCTTCAGGGCATCGGCTTCTAAACGCTGCACCGCCTCTGGAGGCAGATTCAGCAGATTCAGCAGGTATTGGTACTCCCGTGCTTCGGTAGCATTGATATCGCCAGAGCTGATGACTTCGTAGCTCAGCTTCAGTACAGTTTCTCGTTGAGCATCGGTTTTGAGCTGGGGCACCAGTTCTTCGAGCGGCAGGCGTTTGCCCAGATAGTTTTTGAGTTCTTCTCGCAAGTCAGCTTGTAAGGCTGGGTCATCGGCAAACCGCTGACTCAACCGAGTTAAAATCGCCGCTTCTTCATCAGGGGTAAATTGCTGATCAGCCCAGGCCATCGTCACTGCGATCCGCAAAATCAGCATTTGATCGGGGGTGAGGCTGGCTTCTTGCCCCAGATACACCTCAATCACGCGGGGATCGTTTTGCACTTCGTCCATGGTGCCTTCACACAGCACACTGCCTTCGTGCAGCACGGTGACCTGGCGGGCAATTTGTCGAACAAACTCCATGTCGTGTTCAATCACAACAATGGAGTGGCTTTCGGCCAAAGCTAATAGCAGTTCGCCAGTTTGCGCTGTTTCTTCGTCGGTTAAGCCCGCAACGGGTTCATCGACCAGTAATAGATCGGGAGACTGGGCCACTAACATGCCAATTTCTAACCACTGCTTTTCCCCATGGGACAGCAACCCGGAGGGCATGTCGGCTTTGGCGCTGAGGCCAATGGTTTCTAGCAATCCGCCTATGGTACGTTTTTCGGCGGGGGGCGTTTTTGTAAACAGGGTGGTCAGGACGTTTTTGTCTCGATTACAGGAGAGTTCTAGGTTTTCACGGGGGGTGAGGTTGAGATAAACCCGGGGAGTTTGAAACTTGCGACCAATCCCTAAGCGCGCAATCTCGTGCTCTTTTTGCCGACTCAGATCTTTGCCTTTGAAACGAGCGACGCCTGTGGTCGGCTGGACTTTGCCCGTAATCACATCTAAAAAGGTGGTTTTGCCTGCCCCGTTGGGGCCAATAATCACCCGCAGCTCGCCCTCATTCATGGAAAAGTTGAGGTTGTTGAGGGCTTTGAAGCCATCAAAGCTGACGGTAACGTTGTCGATTTCTAAAATCTTGTTGCCCATTTTGGATTTTGGATTTTGGATTTTGGATTATGAAATCCTGGGTGCAAAAAGCTACTTTTTATCGACCAGCGTTTGCTGCTCTTGTTGAATGTTGGGATCTAGCTCTAGGCTGGGATAGGTGGTGACAGCTTGAGGGCGGCCAGACAGCGATCGCAGCTGGTCTTTGGCGTCATAGCGCAACCAGCCAATAATGCCGTTAGGTAAGGCAGTAACGACTAGCAAAAACAGTGCGCCTTGAAAAAATAACCAGACCTCTGGAAATTTTTCACTCAGCAAGCTGCGGGCTAAGTTCACCAACACGGCGCCTAAAATGGCCCCGACAAGCGTGGCCCGTCCGCCCACGGCGACCCAAATTACCATCTCAATCGAAAAGGCAATATCCATGAATTGGGGTGAGACGATACCTGACTGGACGGTGTAGAGAGCACCCGCAATCCCCGCGATCGCACCCGAAACGGCAAATACCAACACCTTAAACCCAGTGGGGTCATAGCCTGAAAACCGCACCCGATTTTCATCATCACGGATGGCAATCAGCATACGGCCAAACCGTCCGCTCGTCAGCCAGCGACAGAGGGTGTAGATCAACACCAAAAACACCACCGACAAAATATAAAATACGAACTGCATTTCGGAGCTGCCCACCTGGTTGCCAAATAGCAGCGCAGTATCCGTCTTCAGACCGTTGGTGCCGTTAATCAGTTTTTGTTGACCGTTGAAAAAGTTAAAAAAGACCACCAGGGCTGCCTGGGTCAAAATTGAGAAGTAAACCCCACGAATTCGATTGCGAAACACTAAATAGCCCAAGACCCCAGCCACAATGCTGGGAATTAGGACAACAGCCGCCAAGGTAAATGGGAAAGAAGAAAACGGATGCCAAAACCAGGGCAACTCCGTCACACCATACAGCGTAAAAAACTCGGGTAACTGCCCCGGATCAATGGAGCTGAGCTGGAGGTACATGGCAAAGCCGTACCCGCCTAGTGCAAAGAATATGCCGTGGCCCAGACTTAACAGGCCGGTAAATCCCCAAATTAGGTCAATCCCTAGGGCAACAATCCCCAAGGACAAAAAGCGGCCAATCAGCCCTAGGCGAAAGCCAGAAATCATGAGCGGCAAAATTAGCACCATCAACAGGGCGATCGCTAACACAATGCCTATCTCAATTAGCAGAGCATTGTTTTTTTGCGGTGCTTTCTTGGGTTTTGCAATTCGATCAGTTGCCATTTCTTCTGCCTAAACCTCGTCCCCATCCAGATCCATTTTTTTTCTAAACCAAAGCATTCAACTTGCCAAATTAAATGGGGTTTACAACTCCACAGCTCGCCCCTTCTGGGGAAAGATTCCCGCCGGACGCACCTGCAAAAACGCGATAATCAACGCAAATACCATCACCTTTGCCATGCTGGTCGTGGCAAAAAAGGTGAAAAAGTCGACGACGGGTTTGAGCGCTTCCATGGGCATCAACATCAACGATAGAGTACCGGAACCGACCAAATAGGTGACAATGCCAATCACCAAGGCAGCCACAATGCTGCCCACGAGTTTGCCAACCCCACCCACAACGACGACCATAAAGGCATCCACGATGTAGTTACCGCCTAAGTTAGGGCCAACAGACCCCAATAGGGTCACAGCGCATCCGGCAATGCCGGCCAATCCTGAGCCGAGAGCAAAGGTGAGGGCATCGACCCGATCAGTGGGGATACCCAGGCAAGCACTCATGCCGCGATTTTGAGTCACTGCCCGTATCCGCAGACCCCAGCTTGACTTCTGCAAAAACCAGTACAAGCTCACCATACATACCACCGTCAAACCAATGATGAACAGGCGTGCGTAGGGAAATTGCAGCGTTGAGCCCAAGGCTAAACCGCCGCGTAGCCAACTGGGAGCAGTCACATCTACGTTGCGGGCACCGAACCAAAGTTTTGATATCGCATCTCCGGCATTTTGATTTAGCAAAACACCAATGACTAAGGCGATCGCCCCAGACAAAGAGACTAAAATCGCCGTCGCCAGGGTTTGAATCTGCGACCAGTCAGTAAAGCGCCTGAGTACCCAGCGCCCACCAAAATAGAGCACGCAAAAGAGGACAAGCCCAACCACCATGGCCCAGTTCACGCTGCGAACAAACTGACGCAAAATTAAGCTCACACCCCAGGTTGCCAGCAGCGTTTCTAAAGGTCGTCCGTAAAGATAGCGAATCACACTGCGTTCTAAAGCAATACCCACCAGCGCCGCCACCAGAAACGAGAGGGGCAGGGCTGCAAAAATATAAAAATCCAGGGCTGATTCTCCCAAGGCTTTGAAGCCATTTTGCACCACATAGGTGGTGTAAGCCCCCAACATCATCATTTCCCCATGGGCCATGTTGATGACGCCCATTAACCCAAACACAATCGCCAGCCCCAAGGCCACAATTAACAGCACCGCACCAATGCTAATGCCGTTAAAGAGCCCTCCAACTAAGCCCTCTATCACAGCGGTCACCTACATACACACAATGTTTATTTTTGAAGGCAGATAAGCCTGTTCATACCATCAAGTCCGTTTAATCCATCAATGGTATTGGAGTCAAGTGACCCAAAACTGTTCACTTCAAACTCGATTAGAGCCGCAATAACGCCAGTGTTGACTTGTCAGGTCAAGGGTGATTCACATTCAGCAGTAAAGGGGATCCAAGGCGAGACCTGCCTCAAATCCCCCACCTTCGACTTAGGCTAAGGCAGTTACATTAGCCTGAGCTTAAGCTTCTTCGTACTTACCGCCCTTTTCAGGATCAGACCAGTCGCAGGCAAATCCGATAGTATCGGGTACGTACTGGTTCCAGGGCACCGGATCGATGGGGCCATCAGTAGACCAAACAATCTCAAACAGACCATCATCACGCACTTCACCCATGCGCACCGTCTTGGAGATGTGGTGATTGGTATTCATCGTCACCAACCCTTCTGGTGCATCAAAGGTTTGGCCGTAAGCGGCTTCCCGCACAGCAGCCAAGTCAGTTGTTCCCGCTTGCTCTACGGCTTGCTTCCACAAATAAACCATAATATAAGCGGCTTCCATGGGGTCATTGGTGACCCGCTCATCGCCATATTCGGTTTTGAAGTCTGCAACCCACTTCTCGTTTTCGGGGCTTTCAACCGTCTGGAAGTAGTTCCAAGCAGCGTAGTGGCCCACAAGGAACTCTTTACCGATTTGACGCACTTCTTCTTCTGCAATACTCACCGACATCACGGGGTATTTGTCTGGCCCCATGCCAGCGCCCTGAAGCTGCTTAAACAGGGCCACGTTGCTGTCACCGTTGAGACTGTTGAAGATAACGCCACCATCGGGGAGCGCTGCCTTAATCTTGGTGATGATCGGGGTAACTTCGGAATTCCCCAGGGGTAGATAATCTTCGCCGACTGTTTCGCCACCCAGAGCCGTCAGTTGCTCTTTAATAATGGTATTAGCGGTACGCGGGAAAACATAGTCAGAGCCCACCAGGAAGAATTGCTTCCCTTTGTTTTCCAGTAGCCATTCCACCGCAGGCTCAATCTGCTGGTTAGGAGCGGCACCCGTATAGAAAATGTTTTTAGAGCACTCTTGACCTTCGTACTGCACGGGATACCAGAGCATGTGGTCTTTTTGCTCAAACACGGGCAGGACTGCCTTGCGGCTGGCTGAAGTCCAGCAACCGAAAACAGTAGCGACCTGATCTTGATCGATCAACTTTTCGGCTTTCTCAGCAAAGGTGGGCCAGTCAGAAGCTCCATCTTCTACGATGGCTTCTATCTGCTGGCCTAGCACACCACCCGCTTCGTTAATTTCTTTAATAGCAAGTTGTTCAGCCTCCACCACTGTGGTTTCACTAATGGCCATTGTGCCACTTAGTGAGTGGAGAATCCCCACTTTGATCGTGTCACCCCCGCCTGCGTCAGCTGCTTCTGGCGCTTCCGTCTCCTCAGCGCCAGAATCCGTTGCAGCGGTTTCATCCGTACTGCTAGTACAAGCCTTGAGCAGCATACTCGTGCCCAAAGTTGCAGAACCGTATAAAAGAAACTTCCGTCTATTGAATCGTGATGTCATTGAATTCTCTCACTCCCAAGTCAAGCCACTATCGTATTTGCGTTCAAACCATAGGCCCATCCAAAGCCGCAAATCTTCCCGAGTAAAAACTCAGTTTTTTTTAACTCAGATGTAGTCTAGATGCACAGCGATATTAGGGTTAGGGTACAACAAGAATTGTGCTCAACTATACATTTTTGCCTCAATAGCGGTTTTTTGACAACAAATCTTAGCTCTGAGCCTCTGTGAATATGCTGAAACGAGGGCACATCTAAATTACTGGGGTCGATTCCACAAATCCGTGAAATTGAATAAAGTCGGTAATGGTGTCTAGGCCCTGTTGGGTTTTGAGGTTGGTAAAGACAAAAGGCTTGTCGCCGCGCATTTTGCGAGCATCCCGCTCCATCACCGACAGATCTGCGCCGACTAGGGGGGCGAGGTCGATTTTGTTGATAATCAACAGATCAGATTTGGTGATGCCGGGGCCGCCCTTGCGGGGAATTTTCTCTCCAGCGGCAACATCAATCACGTAGAGGGTGAGATCGACCAGTTCTGGGCTAAAAGTAGAGGCCAGGTTATCTCCTCCGCTTTCCACAAAGATGACATCAAGGGCGGTGAGGCGGGCTTCTAATTCCTCAATGGCTACCAAGTTAATAGAGGCGTCTTCTCGAATCGCCGTGTGAGGACAGCCGCCGGTTTCAACGCCAATGATGCGATCGCGCTCTAATGCCTCACTCCGCACCAAAAATTGGGCATCTTCTTGGGTATAAATATCGTTGGTGACCACTGCGATCTGATAGCGATCGCGCATTGCTTTACACAACGCATCGACTAACGCAGTTTTGCCCGATCCCACTGGCCCCGCAATACCAACGCGAAAAGGAGAGACCATAGATGTCTTGGTTCCAATCATTATGCCTGCCAGTATAGCCGTAGCCACAAAACTTTGTGCGCTACGGCGAGCCAGATTGCTTGTGTGTTGAGCATCCCAGCGATACTCGGTGCATTAAGCAATCTGGCCAGCGCTATATAAACTTGTTAGCTTCTAAATAATCGGCTGTAGAGCGTTTCATGCTGCATGCTGGCGATCGCGAAGCCCCAACCACGGCTGGACAGCGCGTCATCGGGGAGGATCAAAATTTCGTCAGCAGCGGTTTCTAACTGGGCGGTGAGGTCGATTAAGAGCCGCTGCCCTGTGGTTTGGCCCAGGGGAACCAGCTTAACGGCGGCGTTGATTAAATTTGTCGCCCAGCTTTGTAAGTAGCCCAGAAGCGCTGCGAATTCACTGATTTGCCAATGGGCAGCGGTCAGACCAAAGGCAACGGCAAAGTTCCAAGACTCAGCAGGTTGGTTGGGCTGAGCAGTCAGTAACTGAGGGGCGAGTTCGGGGTAAAGCTGGGTCATGAGGCGAATCAGCGATCGCCCCATTTGCCAGCTTTGGGCTCGCAGTTCAGCCGTTTCTCGAGTCGCTGATAACCAGTGATTCCAGTGGGCCAGCATTTCCCTGTCTTGATTCACCATGGCCCGGTGGCTGCGCACCATCACGGCTGCTTCGATACGAATCGAACCGCCGGTTAATGCTTGGCCCAACCAATGATGAACCTCGGCAGCCGTACGAATCATTGCTCTTTGCACCAAGGTTTCTAACCCCTCTGAATAGGTGTAAGCACCTACCGGTAGGGTTGGACTGGCCAGTTGCAGCAGTTTGAGTAGTGCCGCAGCATCAGGAGGTATGGACATAGGTGGGGAGGCGTTATTTCGGATTTGTGTTTTTGGCTTTTGGATTGTGCTGCTATTGGATTGTGCTTCGAGTTGCCGTTGCCTCAGTGGGCGTGGACATGGGGATGATGGCTCGGGAGGGCGGTATTTCCATAGGCACCGGCTTCAGGGTTAAACGGAGTGGTGTCGTGGGTTACGCTCAACCCCAGCTGCACCAGCATCGTTTCTAAAACTGGGTCGGGGGCTAATCGTAGGTGGTTGAGGGCAACTTCTAGAGCGACATGACGGTTGCCTAGGTGATAGGCACCGCGTAATAAATCTAGCGGGGTAGACGCAGTGACGGTCAGAACGGGTTCGGGTTTCGCCAAGATTTTGATCCGAATGCGATCGCAGTCTGGAACCAACACATCTCCGTTGTGTAAAACCGTCCCTCGGGGCAATTGCAGGTGTACGGGTTGGCCGTCGTCGGTGGTGAAGCGATGGCGCGATCGCGTCCGTTGTTCTGCCGTCAATGACAGCGTTAATAATTGGGTATCGAGAGCCGTTTCAGCCCCCGAGTGAGCTAAGCGACGGGTCAAAACCAACATATGCAGCGTCCTCAAGACGACCGTAAGCTGGCCCTGATTGTATCGCAGTCAGGGTTCTAAACTTTGCCCAAGTCTAGACCTAGAGATTTTTCTAACCGAAACTGTTAGATCCCAAGTTGGACTTGAGATGGGATTCAACCAAACCGATAGCCAAAGCCTCGTAGGGTAGTGACATATCTAGGTTTACTCGGATCAGGCTCAATTTTTTCTCGCAGCCAGCGGATATGGACATCTACCGTTTTGCGATCGCCCATAAACTCGGGGCCCCAAATCTGTTCAATCAGCTGCTCTCGTGACCAAACCCGTTTGGGATGCTGCATAAACAGTTCTAAAATCCGAAATTCTTTGGGTGACAGGTTTACTTCGTGGTCACCCACCGTTACCCGGAGTTCATTTTGAAACAGCGTAATATCTTCGAATGTCGTCACGGGTTTAAGCTCACTACGTTGATTAGCTTGGTGACGACGGAGCAAGGCCCGGCAGCGAGCAATCAACTCTCCCATCCCAAAAGGTTTAGCCAGATAATCATCCGCACCCACCTCTAAGCCCACCACCCGGTCAGTTTCGCTACTTTTGGCACTTAAAATCAATATCGGAATATTAATGTCGCGACGACGAGCCAATCGACACAGGTCTAACCCATCAATGCCAGGCAGCATCAAATCTACGATGGCAAGATCTACCCGCGATTCATATTGATGTGGATCAACAGCCGGACATAAAAACTCTACAGCGGCAGTGCCTCCTTCAGCCGTGGTAACCTCATAGCCTTCTTCAGTTAGGGCTAAGGCAACGGCATCGCGAATCAGATCTTCGTCCTCTACGATTAATATTCGTTTGTTGTGGAGAGACACCACCGATTGGTAAGACGCTTCTACAGAGACAATCATTTAGTTTTGGTAATCTAAAATATCTAGATGTCTAAACGTAATGCGTTAACGTGAAATCTCAACTGATTGGGAATCAGACCCTCTGCTTTGACCCAATGTCTCTCAACTTATCGAGAGAAAATCATCCGCACCGAGACCGTCAGCAGCGACGCCCCAAAGATTTGCTTGAGCAAAGCTCTGGCTGCTAAATCGCAAACCTTAATCACAGCAGCCGATGAGGATAACGCCCGCGCAGATCAGCAGCGCCGCGTTAATGGACACATAACCCTACTGATAGTAAGGCCAGGCACCTAGAGGAATCCACGATCATCATCGGGAAGACGGCTTAAGGCTTCACGAAGCTAGCGTTAAGGTTTGGTAAACTCGGCATCATTTCTCGGCAAAACCTCCGTATGCATGCGGTTAGACAGGGATTGTCGGTGACGCTGTAGGGCGATGAGTTGTTGTTGGAAATTCAGCATTTGCTGCTTGTAGTAATCGCGCTCAGCGGCTAACGTCTGGCAACGTTGGCGGAGATGGCTGTGCTGCCTCAATTGCTCCGTGAGTTCTGCTTCCAGTACATCTACTTTGAGCTGGGTGGTCTTTACCTCATGAAACAGCTCAAACATAATGGCTTGAGGGGAAGATGCCAATGCTAAAGCTTCTGTTTCATCCACATCATCGCAATTGCGCCCAAGACTCGTTTGATCACTTGGATGCCAAGACTGATCTGCCTCATTGATATCCGCAAGACTGACATTATTTGAGGATGAAGCCTCCAGCGTTAAATTAAGCGGTTGTAACGACGCTTCCATGCGCGTCAAATGGAGTTGATGTTGGGTGACGGTTTGTTCAATGTCTTGAACAGATTGACAAATGCTGTTTAACTGAGTGCCTAAATTAACCGTTAACATTCTGGCTGCATAAACCTCAGCTTCGAGATCGACGCGGGGCTGATGGCTCGGCTGGGCCATGTGCCTCTCTCCACCACAGCGCTGCTGGAGCTGCAACAAGTAGTTTTGGATGTCGATCTCGCTCCGCTGGAGCAAGATCTTAAGCCTTGTCAGAGACCGATACTGTCGGTCTAGGACACTATCAATAGCCGCAGCAAACTCATGGAGCATCCGAGTCTGCCAATGGTGCTTTTGGGTGAGTTGATGCTGTAAAAGGGCGATCGCTTTTTGCTGGGCATTGGCAAAATTCTCGGTCTTGGCCAATTGAGACTCGACAAATTGCTGCGACTGAACTCGCAATCGCAGTTCAGCCAATGAATACATGGCTTGATCGAGGGCTTGCTGAAGGTGACAAATGCGCTTCACAAGCCTGAAATCGAGGGATGCTTCTTGGGTCATAAAACCAGAGACAAACGGTGGATGATACAGCCCTGCGTTTGGTTAATCTATCAGAGTTGAGCAGAAATCGCTGATTCAGCGAACCATCTTGAGCAAAAAATGATGTGCTCAAAACATCGATCAAGCGTTACAACAGATGCCAGCTTAAAAACGATACGAAAATGAATTCCTCAATAGCTTTGATCAAGCCGTTTAGTCCTGATGGTTCAGATGTATCAATCGCCAATCGATTTCTCCAAGCCTTAAATTTCTGACAATCAATCTTGCATCAAAAATTAAACAAATCTTAAGTTCCTGCTGTTAGCCTTCAACCAGTCTGTGTGGTGCTAGCAGAGAGTAAAAAGATTGTGCCTCTTTTAACCGCGTTTTTGGTTTTATTGATTGGAGATTTCATCGCTACATTTTTATACCACGTTCCCGAACATGTCTTTGGCAAGCTTCACGCCGTGGTTCACCATAGCCCCCAACGCAGTTTTATCCGTTACGCGGTCTTAAATCGCCACCCCATAGCCCTAGTTAGCGGTTTTCTGGGGGCGTTTCCCTACTTAGTCATCATCCCACTTCTTTGGCAACTTTCCCCTATGGGCTTGGTGCTGGGCTTGGTACTCGCCGAACTCCATGTGATCTGGCGACATTGCTTCTCCCGACCGACGCCAATGTGGCTTCAGGTCGCCTGTCGGTATCTTTTTGTTACCACGCCAGAGCGTCATTGGCTGCATCATAGCAATGCCAATTTGGCCTATGGTGACGTGTTTACGTTTTACGATAAGCCCGCTCAAACCTGGCTCAAAATGTTGAGGCACTGGCGACGACGTTATCGGTTACGGCGGGCTTGATTGGAGCTACCCCCAGATTTGGAATTTGTCCCTCAAGATGCTTCAAAACAGGTTGTGCTCGTGTTACGGGGGACAATTGTGGATCTGGATGGGGGTAATGTCTAGAGCATCGGGCTCAAAACCGCAATTAACTGTTCAATTTGAGCGTCTGTACCCACGGTGATTCGTAATTTATCGTCTAGCCCTGGCTGTTTGAAGTAGCGGACTAAAATTCCTTGGGCTTTAAGGGCTAAGTACAGTGCTTCGGCATTTCTTGCTGGCGGTGTTGCTAGAACAAAGTTGCCTTGGGAAGGCAAAACGGCAAAGTCTAGCTGGGTTAGCGCCGTGGTAAGTAAGTCGCGCGATCGCTTGACGCGCTCAGCACAGGCATTTTTATAAGCCTGGTCAGCCATGGCTGCGGCACCCACCCGCAGGGCGATCGCGTCCATGTTATAGCTATCTTTTACCTTAAACAAAGGGTTGATCAAACCGGGCTGGGCAATGGCAAAGCCCAAACGCAACCCCGCCAGCGAATAGCCCTTCGACAGGGTTCGCAGCACGATCACATTCTCAAATTCTTGCACTAGCGGCAGGGCAGTGGTTTCAGCAAAATCCACGTAGGCTTCGTCAATCACGACTATCCCGGCTGTCCGTTTGGCCAGGTGTCGCAGGTCTGCTAAGGGCACAGCATGCCCTGTAGGGCTATTGGGTGTCGCAATCAGCGTCAGGGCTGCTTGGGTTGCCACGAGCTCCTCAATGGGTAGGTGAAAGTCTGGGCCATAGGGAATTTCAATCGTGTGGGCGGGCTGAAACGAAGCCAGGGTGGGATACAGCACATAGGTGGGTGTGGGATAGGCAATGGGGCGATCGCGCCCTTCCACACAGGCTCGCATCAGCAGGGTCAACAGTTCATCGCTGCCGTTGCCTAGTAAAAGCCAGGTTTCAGGGACACCTAAGGCTTGACTCACTGCCTGACAAAAGTTGCGGCCATAGGGGTCTGGATAGCGCCTTAGCCACTCACCGTCGAGGGTTTGCAGCACTGCGATCGCTCGGGGTGAGGGCGGATACGGGTTTTCATTGGTGTTGAGTTTGAGTACTGGTGCGCCGGGTGGGGGCTGCTCACCAGGCATGTAGCCGGGTGTCGCGTCAATGGCGGGGCGAAAATAGGACATCATATCGGTCTTGAGAGGAATCTAAAATCAATAAACCCGAACGAGGACTCCGACGTTAGGATAGTCATGGTGTTCTGAAGCTTTGTGTTGGGAAACACTTGGCAGCAGTCTGCCCCGTAATCATTTCAACCACTCTATCGATGATCAACCGCGCCGGCATCAACAAAGCTGCTTCTGAGCCTGGGTCCTCTCCTATTGTTCGTTCGATGCAGTCTACCAAACCAAAACGGATCCGCTCTAAACTGGGTCGCAGTAGCTTCAGTGCCGCAGCGACTGGGCTATTGACAACGGGGTGGCTGTTGATTCAAACCCTAGCGCCCCTGCCTTCCCTGGCCCAAACTGCCGACACTGAAGATCCAGATGAGCTGACCTACAGCGGATTGCTGGAAAAAATTGATCAAGGGCAAGTTCAGCGGGTTGAGATTGATCCCACCCGTCAGGTTGCCCTGGTTGAGTTAGAGGGACAAGCAGAAGATGAGCCCGATCAGCGGGTAGATTTATTCGCGAGCGATCGCAACCCTGAGTTAGTCGAACGGTTGCGGGAGAATGATGTTGATTTTGACGTAGTCGCCTCTTCGGATAACAGTGCCCTCACCTGGCTAGCCACTAACTCACTGTTGGCCTTGATTGTCATTTTTGCCCTACTGATGATTTTGCGGCGATCGGCCAATGCTTCTGGTGGTGCCATGAACTTTGGCCGTTCCAAAGCAAAGTTTCAAATGGAAGCCAAGACCGGCGTGTTGTTCGATGATGTTGCAGGCATTGAAGAAGCCAAAGAAGAGCTTCAAGAAGTCGTCACCTTTTTAAAGAAGCCTGAACGCTTCACCGCTATTGGGGCGCGGATTCCCAAAGGGGTCCTGCTGATTGGCCCACCAGGAACGGGTAAGACACTGCTGGCTAAAGCGATCGCGGGTGAAGCCGGGGTTCCGTTTTTTAGCATCTCTGGTTCTGAATTTGTGGAGATGTTTGTCGGCGTTGGCGCTTCTCGCGTCCGCGATCTGTTTAAAAAAGCAAAAGAAAGCGCCCCCTGTATTGTCTTTATTGATGAAATCGACGCTGTGGGGCGGCAGCGCGGTACCGGTATCGGCGGCGGCAATGATGAACGCGAACAAACCCTCAACCAGTTGTTGACCGAGATGGACGGGTTTGAAGGCAACAGCGGCATCATCGTGATTGCTGCGACCAACCGACCCGACGTATTGGATTCGGCATTGCTGCGACCCGGTCGTTTCGATCGTCAAGTGGGTGTTGATTTACCCACCTACAAAGGGCGACTGGGAATTTTGCAGGTTCATGCCCGCGACAAGAAAATTTCTGAAGAGGTCTCCATCGAAGAAATCGCCCGACGCACTCCGGGTTTCTCCGGCGCTGACTTGGCAAACTTGCTCAACGAATCGGCAATCTTGACTGCCCGCCGCCGTAAAGATGCCGTCACCATGCTAGAAGTCAACGATGCGATCGATCGCATCACCGTAGGTATGGCCAAAACTCCCCTGCTAGACAGCTATAAAAAGCGGCTAATTGCCTATCATGAAGTCGGCCATGCCTTAATCGGTGTGCTGCTCGACCATTGTGAACCCCTCGATAAGGTGACCATTATTCCCCGTTCTGGAGGCTTGGGCGGTTTCACCAAGTTCGTTCCCAATGAAAGCCGTTTGGATGATGGGTTGCAAAGTCGAGCCGAAATTATCGATAACATCACCATGACCCTGGGGGGACGGGCTGCAGAAGAAGAAGTCTTTGGCCACGACGAAGTCACCTTTGGGGCCCAGGGCGATATTCAATCCGTAGCAGCCTTAGCCCGTCGCATGGTGGCTCGCTATGGCATGTCTGACCTCGGCCCATTAGCTTTAGAAACCTCGGGTGGCGAGGTGTTCTTGGGGCGCGATCTAATGCCCCGCTCGGAATATTCTGAAGCCGTGGCGACTAAGATCGACAAGCAAGTCCGTGCGATCGCATTCCATTGCCACGCCCAAGCCCGTGAGATCTTGCACCAAAATCGTCCGTTGATGGATAAGCTGGTAGACCTGCTGCTCGACATCGAAACTATGGATGGAGATGACTTCCGCAAGGTTGTTAGCGAGTTTACCCAGATTCCTGAAGAGACCTTGGCTAAGCGAGAGTTGGCTAAACAGACCAGCTAGAGCAGACAAGCGAAACGCAATGCATCAATAAGAACTGGCAATCGTTAATCGGCGATCGCGGTGAGTTCTGTCTGCCCTCGCAATTGTGCTGTCCTTAATCGTTGGACCGTGGTTCTACTAATCCTGCAGGGTGTCAGATCCCTGGGTTTTCCGAAAAACCCAGGGATCTCTTAGCTCAGACATCATCAAAAATGCTGTGAATTATGGCGCTGGCCAAATTGCTTAATGCACCAGGTAGCGCTGGGATACTCAATACATAAGCAATCTGGCTCGCCGTAGCGCACAAAGTTTTGTGGCTACGGCTATAAAAACGGGTACCGCTCGCCACACTTGGGCTTAGATGCAGCAGAGCTTGAGCATGGTCGTAGAAACCGGGTTTCTCATGCTGAGCGCTGAGTGCCCCATTGACACCCCTTGCTCAGAAACCCGGTTTCTGCAAGGGGCGACGATCAGCAGGGACTAAAGTCATAATTACCCGTAGCGAGTAACCTACAGTCTCCGAAATCATGTCTACGATCGGTGTGGACTCTACAGACAACCCCATCACATCAGGAGACAGGATGACGGCTACACTGCATCAAACTTCGCAACAATCCTGAACACTTTGAACAACCCAGCCCGATGCAGCAGATGGCTTTAACACTGATGTTGCTGGCGATTGAACCCCGACTGCTAGACATGAAGCAGGCGATTCAGCGCCCGAGCGATCCAGACTTCGATCGCTACTATGTTTCGTCGCACATGGACTATTTGACCCACGCCCGCGATCGCCTTGTCGATCTTGCTGCCATGCCAGGGCCAATTTACACCATTGGGCTAATCGAAGCTTATCCGAAATTCCCCATTCAGCTCATTCGTTAATCTTGGATAACCCTATCTCTCGCTTAAGTTGTCCTTAGCTATCGTGGCTAAAATAGCTGATAAGGCCTGCTGACCTTGAATGTTGGATTAGGCGTAGACAGCGATCAGGGTGGCAACAGAGCATGGTGTTAGATCTTTCTCAGTTTTACCAAGCGTGTAGTCCCAGTAAATCTCTCAGTTTTGACCAGGGCGATCAGGGATATTACATTGATTTTTCCCCCGTCCGGGGCGGCAGTATTATTCAAGAATTAGGACGCACAATTACGCGACTTGCCCCCGATAGCCCGACCTGTCAACTGTTTACTGGACATGTCGGCTGTGGTAAATCAACAGAGTTGATCTGCCTAAAAACCCTGGTGGAACAGAACAACTTTCACGTGGTTTATTTTGAATCGAGTGAAGATTTAGATTTAGCCGATGTGGATGTGACTGACATTTTGCTGGCGATCGCGCGTCAAGTCAGCGAGAGTTTAGAGTCCATTGAGATTAATTTAGACCTGCCCTATTTCCATCAACTTTTTCAATCCATTGGGGATATCTTTAAACCCGCATTAGCGATCGCAGACCATCAGTTTTCCAACACCATCGCGGAGATTACCGCCCGCACTAAAAACAGCCCAAAACTGCGGAGTCAACTGCGACAGTATTTAGAACCCCGCACTAACGGTATCTTAAATGCTTTAAATCAAGAATTGCTAGAACCTGCGATCGCAACCTTAAAACAGCGAGGCAAACAGGGATTGTTGGTGATCATTGACAATCTTGATCGGATTGATAACACCCCAGGGGTAGCCGGTCGTCATCAACCCAGCTACCTATTTATTGACCGAGGGGAACAGCTGAAAAAGCTTAACTGTCATGTTGTTTATACCCTGCCTTTAGAATTAGTTTTCTCTAGCGATTTAGGCCTGATTACTAATCGTTTTGGTGTGGTGCCCAAAGTATTAGCAATGGTACCTGTCCGTCACCGAGATGGACAGCTCAGTCCTGAAGGCATGGTGCTGCTGCGACAATTGGTACTGGCGCGCGCTTTTCCCGGAATTGCTCCCGAACAGCGTTTAGCGTGGCTGGATCAGGTATTTGATGCCCCAGAGACCCTGGATCGGTTGTGTAGCGTTAGCGGCGGCCATGTCCGTAACCTACTGGTGCTGCTGTATCGCTGTTTGCAACGAGAAGATCCGCCTTTATCGCGGACTTGCGTTGAGCAAATTCTTCAACAACGCCGCAGTGAATTATTGCTGGCGCTGTCGGTGCCAGAAATCAAATCACTCCAGCGGGTAATGGCGGAAAAACACATTCGCCACGACCCTAGTGAACAAATGCTGTTACACAGCATGTTCGTTTTTGAATATCGCAATGGGGGTGAGAGCTGGTTTGATATCAACCCCATTCTGGCAGAGTCCCCGGAGTTTCAACCATGAGTGATGACGATTCATCCCAAGGATCAATTCCAGAATCAGATCCAGAATTGAGCCAGTGGTCAACAGAAAATGATGCCGCTTTAACCGCCCTCATCCGAGCGATTCAGCTATCAGCGGGCCAATTTTCGCTGATTTTAGCCCACTGCAACTATGGCGATCTGCGCGATCGCGTCATCCAACATCTCAGTCAACGCAATGATCTGGGGCTGACTTTCTTGCACTTGCCCCCCGACGTCAGCTCCCTGTTAACCACGCTGAAAGAGGCCGACCCTGAAACCCTAGACGCCAAAGAAGGCTCAAATAATAACCCCAGCGCCTTGATGGTGCTGGGGTTAGAGGCGGTTGATCAGCTGCAAATCTTGCTCAGCACTGCCAATCGAGCCCGAGAAGAATTTCGTAAATCTTTTCCCTTTGCGATGGTGTTATGGGTCAACGACGCCATTTTAAGGCAATTGATTCGCCGGGCTCCTGATTTAGAAAACTGGGCAACGCCGATCCATTTCACAGTGACACCGCCGGCGTTGCTGAAGCTGCTACAACGCACCACCGACGATGTGTTTGCCAGAGTCATGGAAGCCGGGGCGGGGCGATTTGTCAATGCAGCCAATTTATACCCCGATGGCGAAGAGAAACAACGCATTAATGCCCTGGAAGCCGCCCTGCGCGAGCTAAAACTGCGCCAGATTCAACCGGAAGCTGCACTCCAGGCCAGCTTAGAATTCGTCCTGGGACAAGACACTTGGGATCAGCCCGAGACTGCTCTGGCACATTACGAACACAGCCTCGCAATTTGGCCCCCCGACCAAAATCGCTCTCGTCAAGGGTGTGTGCTGTTTTACCTAGGGCTGTGGTGGCGGGCTCAGGCGGTGCGTCACCGAGAGCAATATACCGAAGCTTGTGAACAATCGCTAGACTATTTTCGCCAAGCGATTGGCGTCTTTCGCAGCAGCGATCGATTTGATTTAGAAGCCCGTTTTATCAACGCCTTAGCAGAAGTTTTGCAACGGCTGGAACGATGGGATGAACTGGCGGATGTCGCCAAGCGGGGCTTAACCCTGCACCAACAAGGCGTATCCCTAGCATCTCTGGCAGCTGGACAGATGGATCAAAGCGTCCGCTTAGCCCATGACTACGGCATGATGGCCGATGTGGCGCTATCTCAGCAGCAGTGGTCTGTCGCTCAAACTCACGCCGAACAAGCCTTAGAGATCTTAAATCAAGTCAATCAGGCGATCGCCAATCATGCTGGACCTCGCCCCGATGCTTCCCTCGATTGGGCTCGGGCCTACCACCGCCAACAGTATCACTTTAGTTTGGCCCGAGCGTTGTTGGGCATGGGCCAATATCACGGAGCCATTACCCAGCTTGAAATCGCTCAACACCTAGGCAACCCCAAATATGATCCCCAGCTCTACATTCGCATTTCTCGCCAGCTCCAATTGCTCTACTACCGTCAAAAGCGCTATTTAGAAGCCTTTCAGATTCGCCAAATTTACCGCACCGTCGAACAGCAGTATGGTCTGCGAGCCTTTATCGGGGCCGGGCGGTTGCAGCCCCACCAAGTGGTGCAAAGTCCAGCCCTAGCTGTGCCCGATCAACCCGATGACATCCCCCCTGAAATCGTTGCCTCTGGGCGTCAACCCGACGTGGAACGGCTAGTACATCGCATGTATCGACCTGACTATAAACTCACCGTAATCTACGGTCAGTCTGGGGTAGGCAAAAGTTCCATGATTGAAGCAGGGTTAATCCCGGCGTTGCAGCAACAGGTGATTGACAGCCGCGAAGTCGTACCCGTACTGCTGCAAATCTACGCCCATTGGGTGAAGCAGTTGGGGGCTCAGCTGGCGATCGCTTCCCATCCTGACGACACCAACCCCGTAGATCTGCCGTCGTTAGACGCTCAAGCCACAATTTTGGCCCAACTACAAACCAATGCTGACCACAATCGATTAACCGTCCTGATTTTTGATCAGTTTGAGGATTTTTTTGCCACGACGGCCAGCCAAGCTTCTCATCGCCCGTTCTACAAGTTTTTAGGACAGTGCTTGGCCCTCCCTTACATCAAAGTGGTGCTGTCTTTACGTGAAGACTACATCCACCATCTGCTGGTATTCAATCGCCTAGTCAACCTAGATATTATCGACAATAACATCCTCGATAAAGCCATCCTTTATCACATTGGCAACTTCACCAAATCCGATGCCCGCCAACTGATTCAGCAGTTGACCCACCAGGCCCAGTTCCATCTAGAACCTGCTTTGATCGATCGCCTAGTGTATGATTTGGCTGAGGCATCCGAAGAAGTCCGCCCAATTGAACTGCAGGTTTTGGGGAACCAACTCCAAACCGAAAACATCACGACTCTAGCCCAGTACGAGACCTTTGCCAATGGAGATCGCAGCTCCAAAGAAGTCATCGTCGAACGCTACCTCGACGCAGTGATCAAAGACTGTGGTCCCGAAAATCGCCGCGCCGCTGAACTGGTGCTTTACTGGCTGACCGACGAAGCCGAGACCCGCCCCCTACGCACCAAAGCTGAATTGGCCACCAACTTAGACTCTGAAGCCCATCGCCTCGATTTGGTACTCAAGATTCTGGTTCACTCCGGAATTGTGTTGCTATTGCCGGCTCACCCGATCGAACGCTATCAGTTGGTTCATGACTATCTGGTAACTCTAATTCGTCGCCAACGCGGGGCTAAGCTGCTCCAAGAAATTGCCATCCTGCGTCAGCAAGAAGCCGATAGCCGATCTGCACTAATGCGTCAGATAAGAAATAGGCTAAGAATAACTATAGTAGGCAGTATACTAGCGCTTTTTCTTGGAGTTTTGGTTGTAGCACTAGCTCTAGAAATTCAATCTCTGAGAAATGAAGTTCGGGCTGACAAAATAAGAATCAAGGAACTTGAAAGAATACTTGATCACCTCCAAAATGAGCAATAAATTCTTTAGACTAATCCTATTGGTTTTCCATATATTTGAGCAGATAGATAATACTAAAAATAGTCTAACCGTATGTATCAAGTTAATTTGAGGCAGGGTTTCATCAAGGGCGGCGGGACTCGTTTCGTTAATGGTTGCAGTAACATCGAGGTCGTCGCGATGGGCACTGCCGAGGTTCAGAGTGTTGATTGGATTAGTTGCTAAGGCATCGGGGGCCGAAGTTGCGTCTTGGGTTTGGTTAACGTTGATGGCGGTGTTGGCGAGATTGGTTTGGCGCAGGTCGTTGGCCTCGGGTGTGGCGTAAGCGTAGGGTGAGATTGCAACATTGGCGACTAAGGCGAGTGTGAGGTGTTTCATGGTTTGGACTCCGGTAGGGCGGGTGAACTGTTCGCCTTGAGTCTTATGATCTAGCGGATTGCTGAGAGGCCTGTGACTGGAAAATAAGTACGGCTTAATAGCAAGCTAAGAATGCCCTATGTGTTTAGGCACGAAGGGGAATACGGTATCGAGGCGAAATTTGCAACCCATGATCAATTGTGCAGTTACATTTTTTGAGGCATCTGCTACTCTACGGCTTACTTGAGATAAAAATAAAGAGCAGATTGAAAAATCCTTGAGGTACATTTTGATAGACTTGCAGAGTTTCTTCTCCGCCAGCAATCCTAGCAAGGCTCTATCCATAAGCGACCCTGAGGATCAGATGTACTATATTGATTTCTCCTCAGTGCGAGGCGGTCAGCTTACTGAGGCCTTAGAACGAACAATAGTAAGGCTTTCTCCAAATGAGCCGACCTGCCAACTATTCAGTGGCCATATTGGTTGTGGTAAGTCAACAGAATTACTTCGTCTTAAGTCAAATTTAGAACTACAAGGGTTCTATGTCGTTTATTTTGAGTCCACTGATTATTTAGATATGGCAGATGTCGATATCACAGATATTCTGCTAGCCATTATTCGCCGAGTTAGCGAAAGTTTGGAGGAAATAGGGATCAGACTCAGCTCCAATTATTTTAGTCACATTTTAAATGAAATATCAGATCTCCTGAATGTACCGATTTCATCGTCCAGCACAATGAATATTTCTACAGGAATCTCAGAGGTTGGAAGACGGGCTCGGGTTAGTCCAAAAATCCGGAGTCAATTAAGACAATATCTAGAACCCAGAACCAACAGTATTTTGGAAGCTATAAACGTTCTACTACGGTATGCCACTGAAAAGCTTATGCGGCAAGGTAAAAAGGGAATTGCTATTCTTATTGACAATTTAGACCGTATTGATTCTCGCTCAACCATTGCAGGACGTTCACAACCAGAATATATTTTTATTGATCGGGGAGAGCAATTAAGAGCATTGGATTGCCACTTAGTATATACGGTACCAATATCTGTTATTTTCTCCAATGACGGTGAAACGTTGAAGAATCGATTGGGCGGCGGTATTCGTCCTAAAGTTCTACCAATGATTCCTGTAAAACATCGAGATGGTAGCCGTCATGAGGAGGGTATGTCTCTGTTAAGACAGATGGTTCTAGCACGAGCATTTCCGAGAGCTAACACAGCACAGCGTTTCAACTTAATCTATGAGATTTTTGATTCTCCTGAAACCTTAGACCGTCTTTGCTTCATAAGCGGCGGTCACGTGCGGAACTTGTTGGGACTACTCTATCGCTGCCTACAAGAAGAAGATCCCCCATTTTCGAGATCCCTACTAGAAAAGATGATTCGAGAGACACGAGATGTATTAGTACTGTCAATTTCTGAAAGAGAGTGGAAATTTTTAATAGAGGTAGTGAAGACCCAGATTGTAAGCAGCGATAAAGATCTTTGGACTCTTCTAAGAAGTCTATTTCTATTTGAATATCGAGATCAGCAAGGGAGCTGGTTTGACATAAATCCAGTTCTAATAGAAACAGAGAAATTCAAGTCTTTTCAACTATAGATGCGTTATTAAAAGTGGTTGACAATCGATTCCTTGAAGTCTTTAATCCTGTAAATGTCGTAAATGACGACCGCTACTATGTTGACTTTTCTCTGGTGACAGGTGAAAGAGTTCTTGAACCAATGAGAAGAACCATTTGCCTTAGCAAGCCAGATAGCTTTACTAGCCAACTGATTACAGGTTATGGTGGTTGCGGCAAATCAACAGAGTTAATAAATCTAAAGTCAAAACTCATCCGAGATGGGTTCTATGTTGTTTACTTTAGATTTGAGCGCCAGCTAAATGAAGTAGATGTAAGGCCAACTGATATTATTTTATTAAGCATTGCTTATCGAGTCATTCAAAGCTTAAAAAGAGACTTCGAAATTAACCTTGAACCTAATTTTTTCATAAGAATATGTATCTGGTTAGCGGATGTTCTTTTGGGCATATTTCGTCTTCAGTTGAATTTTGAAGTGGAGCGGGAAATCCCAAAGGTGGGCAAAGTTAAGATTTCGATTAAACCAAAAG
This sequence comes from Cyanobacteria bacterium P01_A01_bin.123, assembly GCA_039815185.1. Taxonomy (GTDB): domain Bacteria; phylum Cyanobacteriota; class Cyanobacteriia; order Phormidesmidales; family Phormidesmidaceae; genus JBCBZT01. Next base: position 46,210 of record JBCBZT010000039.1, read on the forward strand.
ATACTACTAGGAATCTAAGTAAACTCGAATTTTGGGATCGCATTAAACCTTCCTCAAATAATATTTTAGACTTCGTCAATGAGATTCTTCATAGGGCTACTGGCAAGCTAAAACAGCTTAATAAGAAAGGCCTTGTTGTTATTGTAGACAACCTAGATCACCTGGACAAATCGACAGATTTATCTCTACTAGAACAGGTATTTATTGACAGGAATGAACCTTTAAGCCAACTAAAATGCCATATTATTTATACACTCCCAATTTCATTAATTTATTCCAAGAAATATGAATCTTTAAAGAGACTAGGTGGTGGCATTGATCCAAAGATATTAAGGATAGTTCCTGTGCAACTTCGCGACGGCAGCGAGAATTTAGAGGGAATTAAACTTCTTAAGCAAGTAATTCTTTCAAGAGCATTTCCACACGTTCATGTCGATAAACGCTATAGCCTTATTAGCCAACTATTTGACAATCCAGAAAGCCTAACCAGACTATGCAGAATAAGTGGTGGAAAGGTACAAAAACTTTTGGAAATTCTTAATAATTGTCTGCAAAGAGTATACCCAAAAATTCTCGTCAAAGGAGATATAGAATATGAAATAAAGCAATATTGCAATAGGCTCTTATTTAGAATGACAGAGGAAGAACGAAAGATAGTTTGTCAGATACTACAGAACATTGATCCAGAGATTGCGTTAGAAAAGCGTGAACTTCTTTTGTATGGAATTCAAAAGGGACTTATCCTGGAATATAAAGATCGTTATAAGGGAAGTTGGTTTGGCCTTGACCCAACTTTTTTAGAGATCGAGGAGTTTCAAGCTATAGTCAAATCAAAAAACTCTAAACATGAGTAGATTGCAATCTACAAGAGAAGATGACTCTCACAGCGTGTTTGACAAAAAAACGCTACATACCTTGATAAGGACAATTTCATTCTCAGTCAATCAGTTTTCTCTTATCATTTTACGCTGCAATTATCAAGAACTGGGTGCAAAAATACTGGAGAGGCTGAAAGGAGTTGATGACCTTAGTATTCAGGAAATAATTCTGCCGGTATCCGCTACAACTCTTTACACCACGATCCAGACAGAATTCAGGAAAATAGAATCACAGCCTTCTGCACTAATAATTTTAGGATTAGAAGGCATTAAATCATTAGATGACTTATTAGTTTCTGCCAACCAAGTTAGGGACGAATTTCGAAAAAGCTTTTCTTGTCCTGTGATTTTATTATGTGACGATGAGGCTTTGCAGAAGTTAGTAAGGCTAGCTCCCGATTTCTATAATTGGGCAACACTTATACAAGTCAATATTTCCACGCCAATATTATACAAATTTATGCGGACAAAAGCGGATAATATTTTTGCTTTGGCTTCCGAAATAGACTTGAAAAACTTTCAGAATAGAAAGCTTATATATTCAGAAGAAATAGCACGGCAAAAGAAAGAAATTGAGTACGCCTATTCTGATTTTCAGGATCATTATGCGAATTCTAATCCAGAAATTGTAGCGATCCTAGACTTTACTTGCGGACTAGAACTTCATGCCAACAACTTAACTTCTGATGCTCTAGAGAAATATTCAAACAGTTTGGACTTCTGGCGGGAAAAGGACTCAGAGAGATTAGGTGTCTTGCTATTCTATATGGGGATTTGCTACTACCATCATGCTCTTAATCAGCATGAGATTACTAGATTCTCTGAGCAAGCAAAGAACTGCTTTAAAGGCTGTTTGACAACATTCGAACAGGGGAAGCATCTTGACCTAGTGTCAAAATACATCGGGCAAGTTGGCAAAGCCTTGGAGCGAATGGAGGCTTGGGAAGACCTGGAGATACTTGCATCAAGGGCATTGAGCCTCCATAGTACTCTCTACAATTCAGCATATTTAGGAGGAGGTAGCGATTCCCTATCTAAAGTCGCACTATATCAAGCACAATGGGAAAATAGCATACGTCTGGCTCACGATCACGGCATGTTAGCCAATGTGGCGCTGTCTCAGCAGCAGTGGTCTGTTGCTCAAACCCATGCTGAGCAGGCTCTAGATATTTTGAATCAGGTCAACCAAGCGGCCGCCCCTGGGATTCCGTCACAAACTAATGGATCTTTGAATTGGGATAGAGCTTACTACTGCCAGCAGTATCACTTTAGTTTAGCCCAGGCGCTGTCGGGCATGGGACAGTACCACGAGGCCATTACCCAACTTGAAATTGCTCAACACTTGGGTAATCTCGAATATGACCCCCAGCTCTACATCCGCATTTCTCGCCGGTTGCAGCTGCTCTACTATAGCCAAAAACGCTATTTAGAAGCCTTTCAAATGCGCCAAATCTACCGCACTGTCGAACAACAGTACGGTCTGCGAGCCTTTACTGGCGCTGGACGGTTGCGGCCTCGTAAAACGTTGCACAGTCCAGCGCTAGACGTCCCCGATCAACCCGATGACATTCCCCCCGAAATTGTTGCCTCTGGGCGTCAACCCGATGTGGAACGGTTGGTGCATCGCATGTATCGGCCCGACTATAAACTCACCGTGATCTATGGCCAGTCTGGGGTTGGTAAAAGCTCCATGATTGAAGCAGGGCTGATTCCGGCGTTGCAGCGCCAGGTGATTGACAGTCGTGAAGTCGTGCCTGTGCTCCAGCAAATTTATGCTCATTGGCTCAAGCAGTTGGAGGTTCAGCTGGTGCTCGCATCCCATCCTAAGGGTGCCAAACAGGCCTCAAAAACACCCTACCTAGACACGCCAGCGGCGATTTTGGCCCAACTCCAAACCAATGCCGATCGCAATCAACTGACGGTCCTGATTTTTGACCAGTTTGAGGAATTTTTTGTCACGACAGCTAGCCAACCTCACCATCGCCAGTTTTACGAGTTCTTAGGACAGTGCTTGGCCTTACCCTATGTCAAAGTCATCCTGTCTTTGCGCGAAGACTATATTCACCACCTGCTGGCTTTCAATCGCCTTGTCAATCTAGACATTATCGACAACAACATTCTCGATAAGTCCATCCTCTACCGCATTGGCAACTTCACCAAGCCCGACGCCCGCCGGCTGATTCAGCAGTTGACCTACCAAGCGCAATTTCCTTTAGAACCTACTTTGGTAGAGCGTCTGGTGGAAGATTTGGCTGGAGGCTCTGAGGAAGTTCGCCCGATTGAGCTGCAAATGCTAGGGGAGCAGCTCCAAACCGAAAACATCACAACCTTAGCCCAGTACGAGACCTTTGCCAACCGCGAACGCAGTTCAAAAGAAGTGATTGTCGATCGCTATCTCGACTCAGTCATCAAAGACTGTGGCCCCGAAAATCGTCGTGCTGCCGAGATGGTCCTCTACTGGCTCACCGACGAAGCCGAAACCCGTCCCCTGCGCACCAAAGCTGAACTGGCCACCAATTTAGGCTCTGAAGCCCATCGCCTCGATTTGGTACTCAAGATTTTGGTTCACTCCGGGATTGCCTTGCTGCTGCCCGCCCACCCGATCGAACGCTATCAGCTGGTTCACGACTATCTAGTAGCCCTGATTCGCCGCCAGCGTGGGGCCAAACTGCTCCAAGAAATTGCCATACTGCGCCGGCAAGAAGCGGATAACCGCTTTGCCCTAGTCCGTCAAAAACGTCTGCTGCGAAACGGCGGTATTGTGCTTGCCATCAGTTTGGGAGTGATGTCGATTCTAGGCACCTTAGCTAGCCGGATTCAAACCCAAAATCAGCTAATCCAGTTGAGATTAGATGCCAGTAATGCCCTCGAACTTTACGAAATTTCTCAAACGGAGGGGTTGCTCGCTGCCCTGGAAGCAGCCCAAAACCTACGCAAACTAGACGCAACCGAGCAAGCTAGGATCGTAGCGATGGTGCTACAGCAGATGCTGAATCAATTTACTCAAGACCACACCTTCATTACCGACCAGAATGAAATTTTGGCCCTTAGTGTTAGCCCAGACGACACCTTACTGATCACGGCGGATGCCGAAGGATTTGTCAAACTTTGGACGATAGCCGGAGAATTAAAGCACACGCTGCCGCGCCAAGACGGTTCTATTTGGGGGGTCGAGTTTAGCGCCGATGGCAAAACTTTTGCAATCGCGGGCACCAATGGGCAGGTCTCCCACTGGGATTTAAACGGCAAGCAGATTACCCAGTGGTCAGCCCACAGCGATAGTGGCGTCGCGAGTTTGGCCTATCATCCCAATGGCGATCGCATCGCCACTGCTGGGGCAGACGGCAGTGTCAAGGTGTGGGATACTGATGGCAACTTAGCCAAGGCCTGGATCGCCTCCACTGAAGGTGAGGTGATTGCCAACCTGAGCTTTAGCCCTGACGGCAATTATCTGGCAACCGCAGGCTACGATGGCCAAGTGCAAGTTTGGAATATTGAAGGCCAACTCGTTCATCGTTTTGATCATGCTGAAGCAGTGTTGGACTTGAGTTTTCATCCCCGGGGTAATCAACTGGCCAGCGTTGATCAAGTCGGCAATATTTACCTGTGGGATTTGGAACAAGGGGAGTTGCTGCAAACAATGGGGGAAGGCAGTCAACCGCTGGCCGCAGTTCGCTTTACCGAGGACGGCAACCAACTGGTGGTTGCGGGTGATTTGGGCATTGTGCAACTTTGGGATATACGTGGCTACAAACTGACAGATTTAGTCGGCCATCAAAGTTGGGTTTGGGCCCTTGATCGCCGACCTAATGGTCAATTTATCTCCGCTGATATCAGTGGCAAAGTCCAAATCTGGGATGTGACCGATCGGGCTCAGGCGCGCTGGTCTGCCTACGACGCGATCGCGTGGAGTGTTAACTTTAGCCCCGATGGCCAAACATTGCTGACTGCTGGGGAAACCGGGATAGCCACTCGCTGGGATTTAAACGGCGATCGCTTGACTCAATACGAAGGGCACGGGGCCGTCACGATTGGTGATCTAGCCCCCCAACAAAACATTTACTGGGCTGAATTTAGTGCCGACGGCGATCGAGTGGTTACCGCCGGTCAAGACGGCACTGCTCGGGTTTGGTCTTTAACAGGGCAAGAACTAGCGCTGCTCAATCACGAAGAAGCCGTCGTCAACACGGCCACTATTAGCCCAAATGGTGACTCCATCGCAACTGGCGACGGCTTAGGCGACGTCCGGCTATGGAGCATCAATGGAGAGTTACAACAAACCTTAGAAGCCCATTCAGAGAGGGTTTTAAGCGTCCGCTTTAGCCCCGATGGTCAGTATTTAGCAACCGCCAGTAGCGATCGCACCGCGCAGATTTGGGATCTTCAAACTCAAAAACCCATCGTTCAGCTCGAAGGCCATCAAGACACGGTATCTTGGGTTGCTTTTAGTCCCGATGGTCAGGCCGTGGTCACCGCCAGTCACGATGGCACCGCCCGCCTTTGGGATCTGCAAGGCAATCTGATCACCGAACTGATTGGTCATTCCCGCCGAATTACCTGGGTAGGGTTTAGTCCCAAAGGCAATTACATCGCCACTGCCAGTGCTGATAATCGAGTAATTCTATGGCGCTATCAGGGCAGCCAAACCCATCAAATGCGACAGTTCACCGGCTATGCGGGCGAGGTCTTTAGTGCCTCATTTAGCCCCGACGAACAAACCATTGCGGTTTCAGATAGTACGGGAACCATCACGCTATGGCCCATCGAAAACCTCGATATGCTAATTGAGCGCGGGTGCGATTGGGTCCGCCAGTTCAATGCCCCCAAGGGTAAAGAACGTTCCGAACTTAGCAGTGTCTTGGCTGAATGTAGTCAATAGCAGGGTGCGTAAAACCTTTTCTAACTAGATCAACAGCAACCCCTACCCCTGAGGGCAATTGAGGCTGAGTTCCTTAAGAGGACAAGGTTCTAAAGGGCGCTTGCTGTTGTGAGTTGCCTACCATGAGCCCTAACCAGATGACTCAATCTACCGAGTATCACCCTATTACTCAGCCTACAGACAATCTGGTTCGCAGCCGCAGACGAAGCATTACCTCGGCTGCTGTATAATTTGCTTATCATTCTAGAGGTTTTTTGATGAAGACCTTGATGCCCCTTACTCTAACAGCCATCACCCTAGGATTTGTCTCTGCCGTTGCCAATCCGGCCCAACTCAAACTCGTATCAACCCGCATAGAAACCGAGCGGCAGTTCTCATGGGTTTACCAACCACCGATTGGAGGCGAGCGTAGCGGTCAGCAAGGTACCCGATTTGAGTCTCGTCCTGCAGATTGGGTCGAACAGATTTAGACTCTCGATGGGTGTCTTTAGAAACTGGGTTTCTCACCGATGCAACAACACAATCAAGCTTTTGGCAAAAATACCCCAGTGCTTGCACCTCAACGTTTTACACCCGTTGTAGCAATGCCCTGAATAAATTGCCGCTGCCCCACCAGAAACAGACCCACTACGGGAATTGTGGCAATGACCACTGCCGCCATCAACAGCGGCCAATCATTGGTGAACTGCTCTTGAAACGCCGCCAAGGCCAACTGCACCGTTTGCAACTCGGGGCGAGTCGTAAACACTAGGGGTTTGAACAAATCGTTCCACTCGCCAATAAACGTAAATAGAAACAACGTCACTAAGGCCGGGCGGGCCAGCGGTAAGAGGACTTGCCAAAGAATTTGTAGCCGATTGGCCCCGTCTAAGGCAGCCGCTTCTTCTAGTTCAACGGGCAGCGTTTGAAAATACTGACGCATCAAGAAAATGCCAAACCCATTGGCCGCTGTCGGCAAAATCAGTGCTCCATAGGTGTTAATCAAGTGGCCCCACTTCAGCACCAAGAAAATAGGAATCACCAGCAACTGAAAGGGAATCACTAGCGTGGCCAGGATGGCCAGCAACAATCCCTGTCGCCCTCGAAAGGATAGCCTTGCTAACACATACCCAGCTAAGGCAGAAGTCGTAATCTGTAGGCCTGTTACCGCGATCGCTACCAGCGTCGAATTGGCAAACGCCAGTAAAAAATTACCTTGTGCCCAAGCCATTCGATAGCTGTCCAACGACCAGGCTGAAATAGGCGCGATCGCCCCCGTCTGAGTAATTCCAGCAGGAGAGAAAGAAACCCACAACACCATTGCCAAGGGCCACAAAACGACCCCCGCCCCAATGACCAGCAGGCCGACTATTCCCCAGCGTTTTCCCTGAGCCAACCGGGAAAATGGTTCAGGTGTTGGCCCCAGTGAATCCACAGTAGGCAAATTCTCACTGGTTACGATAGGGAATGGCATAGATGACTCAATGCGAGTTTGGCAAAACTAATGCTATAACGATAGCCAATCAAGATAACCGATAGGAATGAGAAGCAATGGTCAATCTTGGCAGTTAAACCCTAGACTGTGTAAAGTGTGAATTTAGGTATCATACTTTTGAGGAATTCCAGATTGAACTAAAACTCCATATCCTCAGGGGTTTATCCGTAACTACTGTATGAAAACACTTGTAAAGCAGGGATAGTTAAAAACATGCCGCAGCTTGAAGCCAGCCCCGTGATTGACTTCCAGAGTGAAGCATACAAAGACGCTTACAGTCGAATCAACGCCATCGTGATCGAAGGTGAGCTGGAAGCCAACGCCAACTACAAGCAGCTGGCTGAGAGCCTGGCTGAGAGTAAGGACGAACTTCTAAAGCTTGCCAAGATGGAAAATCGGCATATGAAAGGGTTTCAGGCCTGTGGTCGCAACTTAGACGTAACCCCAGACATGACCTTTGCAAAAGCGTTTTTTGCCTCACTTCACAACAATTTTCAAACGGCTTGGCAGGAGGGACGCATCGTCACCTGTTTGCTGATTCAGTCCTTAATCATTGAAACCTTTGCCATTTCTGCTTACAACATTTATATCCCAGTGGCAGATGACTTTGCCCGCAAAATTACTGAGGGCGTGGTCAAAGACGAATATTTGCACCTCAACTTCGGCGAAGAATGGCTGAAGGCCAACTTTGAGTCAGCCAAGACAGAACTTGAAGCAGCCAACCGCCAAAACCTGCCCTTGGTTTGGAAAATGCTGAATCAAGTTGAGCAAGATGCTGAAATCTTAGGCATGGAAAAGGAAGCCCTGGTCGAAGATTTTATGATTACTTACGGCGAAGCCTTGGCCAACATTGGCTTTAGCAGCCGTGATGTGATGCGACTCTCTGCCCAAGGTTTGGCAACAGTCTAGATCGGGTTGCCTCAGCATCGATTGCACCATAGCCATGCAGTCTGTGCACTTAGCAATCCCAGTAATTGCGCCCCCATTGGCTTGATTGCCCGCCTTTGAGTGGTAATGGGCTTGCCAAGGCGGGGGCGTCACTGGATGATGGCTTTATTCATTAAGTTACCTGGATACAGCCAGGGTTCGTAGTCACACCTAATGTTCGGTTTAATCGGTCACCTTACAAGTTTAGACCACGCCCAAGCGGTGGCGCGGGATTTAGGATATCCGGAGTACGCGGATCAGGGCTTAGATTTTTGGTGCAGTGCCCCTCCCCAAATCGTAGATACGATTCGGGTTAAGAGTGCGACCGGCCAAGAAATTGAAGGTCGTTATGTGGAATCGTGCTTTTTGCCTGAAATGCTAGCCGCTAGGCGTATCAAAGCCGCAACCCGCAAGATTATCAATGCCATGGCCCATGCCCAAAAAAACGGTGTAGATATCACGGCTTTGGGAGGGTTTTCATCGATCATTTTTGAAAATTTCAACCTGAACCAGATCACTCGGGTTCGTAACGTCGCCTTAGACTTTCGACGATTCACCACAGGCAACACCCACACTGCATACATTATTTGCCGTCAGGTCGAACAAGCCGCAGCCAAGCTGGGTATTAACTTATCAGACGCCATCGTAGCTGTCTGTGGGGCAACGGGGGATATTGGCAGCGCCGTGTGCCAATGGCTGAATGCCCGGGCTGACCTCAAAGATTTGTTGTTGATTGCCCGCAACCAAGCCCGGTTACAAGTGCTCCAGGAAAAGTTAGGGCGCGGTAAGGCGATGAGCTTAGAAGCTGCCCTGCCCCAAGCCGATATTGTGGTTTGGGTCGCCAGTATGCCCAAAGGGGTCGCCATCGACCCGCAAACGCTTAAGCAGCCGTGCTTAATGATCGACGGCGGCTACCCCAAAAATTTAGCCAGCCAACTAGACTGGCCCGGTATCCATGTCCTCAACGGGGGGATCGTTGAGCATTCCCTGGATATCGACTGGCGAATTATGAGCATTGTCAACATGGATGTACCTGCCCGTCAGCTATTTGCCTGCTTTGCTGAGTCTATGTTGCTAGAGTTTGAAAAGTGGTACACCAACTTCTCTTGGGGACGTAATCAAATTACCCTAGAAAAAATGGAACAAATTGGCCAAGCCTCTGTAAAGCACGGCTTCCGCCCTTTATTAATTAATAGCTAGTGTTGATTGATAGCTAATTTCCTTAAGCCCATGCCTCCCGTTGAACGCCGCCCCATTTTGCTGGATTTTGAGAAGCCCCTGGCAGAACTGGAGGCACGCATCGCCCAAATTCGAGAATTGGCTGAGAATAACGAAGTTGATGTATCAGCCCAAATTCATCAGCTTGAAGCTCGGGCTAATCAACTTCGCCAAGAAATTTTTACCAGCCTGACCCCAGCCCAAAGGCTTCAGGTCGCCCGCCATCCCCGTCGGCCCAGCACATTAGACTACATCCAGGCAATTTGTGAAGAGTGGATTGAACTCCACGGCGATCGCAGAACAGGGAGAGACGACCCGGCAATGGTGACCGGCATTGCTCGTTTGGATAATCGGCCCGTGGTGCTAATTGGGCACCAAAAAGGACGCGATACCAAAGATAATGTGATCCGTAACTTTGGCATGGCGTCTCCTGGGGGATATCGTAAGGCACTGCGGCTGATGAATCATGCCAACCGCTTCAATATGCCAATTCTGACCTTCATCGATACCCCAGGCGCTTTTCCAGGATATGAAGCTGAAGAAATGGGTCAAGGGGAGGCCATTGCCTATAACTTACGGGAGATGTTTGCCCTAGACGTACCGATTATTTGTACGGTAATTGGGGAAGGTGGTTCAGGGGGAGCCTTAGGCATTGGCGTCGGCGATCGCCTGTTGATGTTTGAACATTCAGTCTACACCGTGGCCAGTCCCGAAGCCTGTGCAGCAATCCTTTGGAAGGATGCAGGGCGTTCAGCCCAAGCAGCCGAGGCACTTAAAATTACGGCTTGGGATCTTAAGGGGCTAGGCATTCTTGACCAACTCTTACCCGAACCCATTGGCGGTGCACATGCTAATCCCTTAAAAACCGCCGCTAACTTGAAATCAGCTTTGCTGCAAAATCTCAATGCCCTGTTGGCCCTATCTCCAGATCAGCTGCGTCAACAGCGCTACGATAAGTTTCGACAAATTGGTGTGTTTACTGAAGCGGTTGCCTAGGGGCGCTTTAACGTTATGCTGACCAAGGGATCGCTGCAATTAGGGGGCTAATTGGCTAAGATCTCCCCAGATTCGTTAACATTTGTTAACATAATGAGAGGCATACAGCAGATATCGCGGCTATGGAAGCCTCTGGTGCATGATTTTCTAAATCGTTTTTAAGGTTCCTTTAATAGCTCCCTCGGTTTGGAGTGATTCCATTTTATTTAGGCAACGTGGTTCAGGTCAGTCAGGTTAGCAAACTGACTTTGCACTCAGCTTAGGTTTTACTTGCTGGCTCAATCAAGCAGATATCAAACTTTCATGACTACCTCCACAAATCGTCGTGTTCTGATCACCGGAGCAAGCAGCGGAATTGGCAAAGAAACAGCCCTGACCTTTGCTAAGGCTGGCTATGATTTAATTTTGGTCGCCCGCTCCATGGAAAAATTGCAGGCGATCGCTGATGAAGCGCAAAGTTACGGAGTGCAGGCTACAGTCCACACCCTTGATTTGGCGCAAGTAGAACAGGTTAAATCCCAAGTGCAAGCTCTGATGGCCCACAATGGTTTTATCGATATCTTGGTTAACAGCGCTGGCATGGGATATACCCAACCGCTTGCAGAAACCCCTCTGAACGACTGGCAACGGGTCATAGATCTGAATCTAACCAGTGTTTTTCAATGCATCCAGGCAGTGTTGCCCAGCATGCGCGATCGCGGCCAAGGCGTCATCATCAATGTTGCTTCCGTTGCTGCCCATTCAGCTTTCCCCGATTGGGGGGCTTACAGCGTTAGTAAAGCTGGGTTAGTGAGTCTATCGCGCATTTTAAGCGCAGAAGAGCGGGGCAATGGCATTCGGGTCATCACCATTACCCCTGGCGCAGTAAATACACCCATCTGGGATACTGACACCGTTCAAGCCGACTTTGACCGCAGCAGTATGCTAACGCCGGATATTGTGGCCAATTCGATTGTCCACGCAGCCACCTTGCCCCAGCACGCCGTGATTGAAGAATTAACGTTAATGCCTAGCGGCGGAGCCCTTTAACCCTTCCCTCGGTGATGACTACAGCAATCTGGCAGTTTTTGCTGCCTGGATTTTTCGACTGCAATTTTTGAAGATTTCAACCCTAATTAAACTATGACTATCGCATCCTCAAACGGTACCAACGGAACTCGCGCGGCCGGTCAACTCAACGATCATGACCGCCCTGTCGCCGTGGCTGAAAAAGCTACGCTAGTCCGCCCCGACCGCAGCAAGACTCACAGTTCGGCGGCTAAGCCTGACACTACCGAAAATACCGATAGTGAAGACTCTGCCAAGGAAGCTATGATGGCGTCTGTCCGTACGATGCTCTTATCCGTTGGTGAAGACCCTGATCGGGAAGGATTGCTTAAAACTCCAAAACGGGTGGCTGAAGCCATGCGTTTTCTCACCAGCGGCTATGAGCAGTCGTTAGAAGAACTCGTAAACAATGCCATTTTTGATGAAGGTCACAATGAAATGGTGTTAGTGCGCGACATCAATGCATTCAGCCTTTGTGAGCACCACATGCTGCCCTTTATGGGGCGAGTCCATGTGGCTTATATTCCCAACCAAAGGGTTGTTGGCTTGAGCAAGCTAGCCCGCATTGTTGAGATGTACTCGCGGCGGTTGCAGGTGCAAGAGCGGTTGACCCGCCAAGTAGCAGAGGCCATTCAAGAAATTCTAGACCCCCGTGGCGTAGCAGTCGTGATGGAAGCAAGCCACATGTGCATGGTCATGCGCGGGGTTCAAAAACCGGGCTCTTGGACGGTGACCAGCGCGATGCTGGGTGCGTTCCAGGATGATTCTAAGACTCGTGATGAGTTTCTCAGCCTAATTCGCCATCAACCGTCGTTTTTCTAAGGCGTGTCATCAATTAAACGCGAAAAGCTTTATGGCTAGACTCGACTAAACGAACTAAGGGCTGTCACCGCTGTTCTAAAAACAGTGGACAATCTAATTGATGACAGCCCCTAGACGCAGCGGTGGCAAAAATGTCATTGTATGCTGTACATCGGGACCTAAACCAACCCAGCGTGTTGGAGGGTTGCAAAGAGTTGCTGAACCTTTGACAAGTTTTTATCTCCAGGTGATCGTTCTAGGCCGCTAGAGAGATCAATGCCATCAGGATGGGTTTGATCGAGGGCACTCAGGATATTGTCTGGATTGAGACCCCCAGCTAAAAACCAGGGCTGCCCAGGTCGAAATGTTTGTAAGCTAGGCCAGTCTAGGGTTTTACCAGTCCCCCCGAGCTGGTCTGGATGATAGGCATCGAGCAAAAAGCCATCCACGATATCTTCATAGGCAGCAATTTGCTGGAGGCTTTCAGGGGTCTTGACGCGTAAGGCTTTAATTATCTCTACGTTAGGCAGGGCTGTGCGGAGCTGTTGGCAAAAATCGGGCGATTCGCTGCCGTGGAGTTGGATGGCACTTAAGCCTGCGATCGCGACCGTTGATTCAATTACGGGCAAAGGGGCATTGGCAAAAACGCCGACAAACGTCACTGGGATAGCTCTAGCCTCATCGGCTACTACCGTATCCACAATGGTGCGAATTTGTACAGGACTGACGTAGCGTGGGGAAGCCTCCACGCAGATAAATCCTAGCGCGGTGGCGCCAAGTTGCGCGATCGCGCGGGCCTGCTCAGCCTGAGCAATGCCACAAATTTTCACCCGCAGTGTTTGTTTCAAAATTTCAACCTACTGTTAACTCTGTTGAACAAAGACCAAGCAATGTTCCGTGGCTCCCTATAATCCTGATTGACAGCCCTCTTTAAACAACCACTGACATAGATTTGGGAGATACCTCTTGCTTTATTCAAGCTTTTTACTGGCTGCTTATACCACCCCTACAACCCCGGAGTGGTCTCTTAAGGTGGCTTTGATTATGATTACCTGCAACCTCTTTGTGATTGCCATTGGCCGATATGCGATTCAAAAGCCAGGGGCTGGCCCAGCTTTGCCATTTAGCCTACCGGGTTTGTTTGAGGGATTTGGTGTCCCTGAGTTGCTGGCCACAACTAGCTTAGGTCATGTGCTGGGGGCTGGGATGATTCTTGGTTTGGGTAACGCAGGGTTACTGTAGGCCGGGCTAATCTTTTAGGGAAAACCAGCGATTTACAAATCATCTGGTTTTCTCTCCAATAAGTTTTCAACGAGTCAGCCCAAATTGTGTTTACAATTTGGGCTGACTCGTCGCTATGCTATGGATCTCGGCCCTCAACAAACTCTAGCTCTGATCGATACTGGTGTAACTGTGCTCAAAATTGGGTTCTTAGGGGTCGCAATTACCCGGCTATGGCGAAACTCAAACCCATACCCTGTGCTACCCCGATGTAGAACAGGAGTCAATGTTGAAGGCAAGCTCAGTACAATAGAGAAAGATTTGAGTTTCTTGACGGCCCCTCGCCTGCAGAATGAACCCAGTTAAGGGTTAGGTCATTGGTTCGGGGTTGCTGCGTTGTATTCAGTGAGAGTCGATTTATGCAGTCTCGTTGGCGCGTGGGGTCGCTATTTGGCATTCCCCTTTATGTGGATTCTTCCTGGTTCTTGGTGCTGATTTTGGTCACCTTTCTCTATGGGAGCAATCCGGCTTGGCAATCGACGTTTGGGTTGGGGCCAGCCTGGATAGCCAGTTTTTCCCTAGCATTGCTGTTGTTTGCATCGGTGCTATTACATGAGTTGGGCCATAGTTTTGCAGCGATTTCCCAAGGCATCACGGTTAACTCCATTACTCTCTTTTTGTTTGGGGGAATTGCCTCAATTGATAGAGAGTCTAAAACGCCGGGACAAGCCCTCCAGGTCGCGATCGCGGGCCCACTCGTTAGCTTTGGCCTGTATCTGACGTTAACCCTATTTCTCAAGACCGTAACGCTGCCAGAACTGGGGGAAACGCTGCTCTACAACGTGGCCCAAACCAATCTAGTGTTGACGCTATTTAACTTGATTCCGGGCTTACCTCTCGATGGTGGTCAAGTGCTCAAGGCGTTGGTGTGGCAGGTGACCGGGAGTCGGATTCAAGGGGTTCGCTGGGCTGCTCGGGTAGGTCAGATTTTGGGGTGGAGTGCGATCGCGGCGGGGCTCTTGGCTTACTTGGGGGCCCAGCGGTTCGACTTCTTGTGGATTGCTTTGCTGGGGTGGTTTGCAGTACGTAATGCGGGGGCTTACAATCGGCTCTCAGATTTACAAGAAGCGATCGCGGCGCTGAATGCCCAAGACGCCATGGTGCGAGAGTTTCGAGTGGTTGATGCTAATCTCACGCTGCGCCAATTTGCCGATGACTATTTGCTTCAGGAAGGACGACCCCCCGTGTATTTTGCGGCGTCAGACGGGCGCTACCGGGGGTTAGTGTCGATTGATGATTTGCGGGCGGTGGAGCGTAGCCAGTGGGAGACTTTGACGCTACAAAGTATTGCTAAACCCCTGACCAGCATTCCTGCTGTACGAGAATCCACCACACTGCAAACGGTGATCACTAGCCTGGAAGCCCAGCAACTCACACGGATTACAGTGTTGACACCTGCCGACGCAGTAGCTGGCATCATTGATCGAGGGGACATTGTGCGCGCGATCGCAAAAAATCTCAACCTTAAATTATCTGAGGCTATCATTCAGCGCATCAAAGAAGAAGGCACCTATCCCCCAGGACTACAACTGCAAACAATTGCCGAATCGGTAGGCGATTAGGGGGCGACTTAGCTGCATGAAGGGATAATCTTCGTCAGGTGTTGCGTTAAAAACGCTACGCTACGAGCAAGGTTCTGCACTCCACTCTTCAGTACCGCGTCCGGGGCGACAGGAGGTTTGAACGCCAATCCAGTCTACTTGCCACTCTTCTCCGGCGGGGACGAACTCCAGACGATAGCGCAAACTGCGTATGGAGTCGTCTGGTAGATTCTCTAAAATTAGGGTGACTGCGCGACTGTTGTTGCCTTGCTCAATCACGACGGATTCGCGGTAGTCGCCTTCCATGGGTTCTTTGCTGCCAAAGGCTTCGAGGGCGATTTGGCTTGGATCTGGCCCAATGGACGATACGCCATCAGGCAGGTCGGTCGGCGCATAAAGGCTGCGATCACTAGGGCTGCTCAATATACTGGGGTCAATGATTTGGGGTTCATCTGAATCAAGGTCTTTCAACGTCTCGGTCAGTTCTGCCGATGCCTTGTCTGTCGTGGCTGACGGATTTTCCCCAGGGTTAGGCGATGATTGCTTGGTTTCCTTTGAGGCATCATTTTGAGGGTTAGCCGCGACACGACCCAGATCAAACTGACTCACTAAGTCGAGATTGCCCCCGTCAAATTCGTAAGTGCGTACTGCTTCTAAGGTTGGGCAACAGGGGGGATCATCCGCTGCTTGTGTTAGCAAATTCACCTGCACTTGGCCTTCGCTAAATCGAATGGATTGCACCTGGACGCGATCGCCCAAGTAGGCGACCGAAACGGGTCTAAAGCGATCGCCTTGCTGGGTAGCCAAGGCTAGATAAACGGAAATCGTGGTTCCGGTGCTAACGCTAATCAAACTGGCAGTGGCGGTAGTGCCATCTTTTAAGTCTCCCAGGGTAGTGGGGCTGGGGGGATCAAGAAATTCCACCCGCCGGCCATCAGCGTTGTCAAACCGACCGTTGACCAACTGCACTAGACCTACATCGGGAATCGTATATTGGGCATTGCGGAGCTGTTCGACCAACTCACAATCTGCGGCTTGTCCCCCCGTGGACGCTGCCAATCCCTCACAAGAATAGGCTAGCAGGGGAGAATCACTGGAAACTTGGGATGAGCCCCCGCCACTACAACTGGCCAGTCCTAAGCTTATCCCCAAGGTGATCAGACCGACTTGAATCCGCTGATGAAGCATCTGCATCCTCCTAGCATGATCAAACGTGTCATACAGGCTAGTGACTGCCTGCCAAGGTAAAGCCTACTTAAACTGACGCTGAATGACCACAATTGAGCGTGATGATTCACAATCCATAACTCACACAAGTGTTCATTCACTCCCTGCAAAGCCATAGGCCGTGGCCACATAGTAGTTTTTGATGGTAATGCCAAATCTCTCCACGACAACGACTTCTGGATCGCTGATGCGTTTAAATTGAGCGCTCAGTGCTGGGGTAAGCGGGTGCCAATCGTCATAAACCAGCACCGCATCTTGATTGCTCAAATCAGTTTGACCCATCCAAACGTCAAACTGATCGCGTCGATCAGACAAGGCATAGACATTCGGATCATTGAGTTGGTAAGCCAGGGCTGAGGCTGAACGATAGTCAGTGGTCGCTAGAAATCCGCCCCGGGGCAATTGTGCCTGTTGAACAAGCACCACTGGCGCAACGGTTACCCAGCCAAAGGGCATGCGGCTATCGGGGTCAGCAGTTGCCTCGTTGCTTACCAGAGCCGACAAAGGTAACACCGTCGTATGAATCACAATCAAGCTAATCAGCAACACGCCATAGATTTGCTGCCCCCAGACCCATCGGCGGCGACGCAAGTAAATTAGTGGTGCGATCGCGCCCAATGCTTCACCCTCCATAGGTTCAGCAGATCTGTTTAACAGCAATCCCGGCATCAGGGGAAACAGCATGACATAGGCCATGATGTTCCAGTAGTAATAGGCAGTCGAAAATAGGGCAATCAAACTGAGACCTACGGTTGGCAAGACAAAAGTCCAAATTGCAACTCGGCTATATAGCGTTTTGGTTCTGTCAACAGGAAACGACGGTTGTCGTCGATTCAAAATCAATCTGACAATCAGTTCCACCAGCCACGGGGACAGCAACAGGGTTGAAAATAGCCAAAATCCAATGGGTTCAAAGGGTTTGATTCGTAGCCCAGTTGCACCGCTATTAAGGCTGCGACTGGTGTAATACTCAAATGACTGGTAGTCGTTGGTAATATTCCAAATCAAAATTGGCAATAGGCTGATGAGCACAATCGCGATCGCGCCATATAAGCGGCGATCGCGCAGTAGAGGCCATAGGTGGCGATCGCGGATCACAACCCCCACAAACGCCAACGCAATAAATAGCGCGTTATACTTCGCTAGCCCAGCCACTCCTAGGGCTAAAGCTGCGCCATAAAGCCGTCGACTCTCTCCATGACCATCTTTTACGTAGCTATCTAAAAAGCGAACAAACTGATAGCCAGCGATTAAGCAGGCGCTAATGAGCAGATGATCATTCCAGGCTAGGGCCAGAAACAGAAAAAACAGTGGCGAAGCCAGCACTACCATGACCATGAGCCAAAAGGCAGGTTTGCCTTGGCGACCGTAGAGATAGCGGCAAATGCGATATTGCGTATAGAAAAACAGCAGTGTAGTGCATAAATTGGGGAAGCGTAGGGCAAAGCGCGATCGCCTCAGAATCGCACTCATGCTTCCTTGAATCCAGGCCAGTAGTGGCGGATGATCGTAATAAGACCAATCAAAATGCTGTCCCCACAGCCAATAGTAAGCTTCATCAGGATTGGGAAATGCAGTCAACCAAAACCACAGGCGGAGTATCCCAAAGCAGGCCAAAAGCGGCCAAACCAAACGCGCGGCTGATTTCTCAGATGTTTGCAATGACTAACTCCAAGGCCTGACATAGAACCTGATTAGCATACCGCCCTATGGGGTTCCACCTGGCGATAATCTCAGCTGGCTGCGCCTAAAAAAATTCGCGATCGCCGCCTATGGCCTCTACTGCGCGATCGCACGCTACAAGCATTTCAAGACAGGGCTTGGTAACGGAAACGCTCAGCCTGAGAACGGGGCAGTTTATCTGCAATCAGTTTCACCAATTGGTTAGGGGTTGTTGGATGATGAATGGCCATGATCTCATCCACAATGACCCGAGCCATTGGGCCGATGTCGTCAATGAGATATTGCCGGCATTTTTCGATAAAAACATCTGTCAACGCAGTGGTATTGGGGCAATAGGGCAGTTCAAACGTGCCACTCTGTTGAACGCTCTGGCGAAATCGGCTCGCCTCTGACGGCTCAGGAATTTGATCGGCCACCAGCGCAATGAACTGACTGAAGGTTTTGGGGCGGTGCAGCTCGATAATATCGTCTAAAATCACACCCACCATCGGACCAATGTAATACTCAGACAGCTTGCGCTGACATTGCTCTAAAAGTGCCGGATTCCAGGTTGCGGAGATCGTCTTACCTTTTGCAAGGGGCGCAGGGTGAGGATGGGTTGGATTTGTAAAAATAGGGGCTTCAGCCAGCACTACAGCCCTGGGACGCTGAGGATAGGAAACCTTCGATTTAGGTCTATTTGATTTAGGTCGATTAGTCTGAGAGCCATTACCCTGAAATCGATGAGTTTGTAAGACATTATGCTGCTGCCTACTCCCCTGAGGCATCTGAGAAACCAGCTCCAGCGGGTCTGTCTCCATCGCCAGCGGAAACGGTATAGCCACGGGCTCAGCCTTCTGTCGCTGCCTGCTCCCCTGAGGCATCTGAGAAACCAGCTCCAACGGATCTATGTCTATTGCAACGGGGTATCGTATGGCGATCGGTTCAGCCTGCGGACGATGACGTTCAGGGGTGGGTGCCAGACAAGTTCCAGTTAGGTTGGCTCCTTCTAAATCAGCCTCAGCCATCTGGGCTTGAAATAACTCTGCATTCCTGAGGTTAGCACTGCTCAGATTTGCCCCCAGCAGTTTAGCCTGACGCAGATTAGCGGACGATAAATTAGCCTCACTCAAATACGCGCCGCTCAGGTCTGCACCACTCAAATCGGTGCCCCTGAGATCAGCGCCGATCAGGCATGAGCGGCTTAAATCAGCACCTTTTAAGTCGGCACCACTTAGATTAATTTCAAACAGATAACACTTGCTCAGATCTTTACCGCTGAGCGTTGGTATTCGGGTTGGGTTTTCGATCCGCCACTGATTCCATTGCTCTACATCCCATTCAAGCAAATGCTGATAATCCATGGTTGACTCGACTGCGCCTAGGTGAGTTACTCAATGCTTCAAATGCCTATGCTGTTATTTCTGAGACTAGCCACTAGAATCGACATCTACAAAACAAATACAGGCATCAACCCTGGGGGGTTTTTAGGCATGGATGTGCGGGTATGCATAGCTTCCACTAAAGCTGCATTAGCATACCCCTCTATTGTTAAGTTATGTAGGCCAACCCACGGTTATACATGCCGTGCGATCTTTTGAAGCTATTTGCGGGTCAGAGGTCGGCCCCAGGAAGATCAGTGTAGATAGCGCTGACAAATCTCTAAAATACGGCCAGAAGACTTACCGTCGCCGTAGGGATTTACCGCATTGGCCATTTGTTGATAGGCCGCTTCAGTCCCGAGTAATTCAGCCGCTGCTTGGTAAATCGCTTCTGATCTCGTCCCCACTAGCTTGGCTGTCCCTGCCATCATGGCTTCCGGTCGTTCCGTGGTTTCGCGCAACACCAGGACGGGTTTGCCCAACCCCGGCGCTTCTTCTTGCAGCCCACCAGAATCAGTCAATAGCAAATGACACCGCTGAATCGCCCCAACTAAATCACCATAGTCCAAAGGCTCTACTAAAAAGGTTCTGGGATGATCACCCAAAGCGGCTTTCAGCGGTTCTCGTACAGTGGGGTTGCGATGGAGGGGCAACAGCAGCGCCGTATCCGGAAAAGTATCCAACACTTTCAAAACGCCCTGAGCAATATTGTGCAAGGGTTCGCCCCAGTTCTCTCGGCGATGAACAGTAGATAGGATCACCCGATGAGCCGCCCAATCTAACCCAGGTACAGTGCAGGGGGGATTTTTCCCGGCTACGGTTAATAAAGCGTCAATGACAGTGTTTCCGGTCATGTGAATTTCGCCCGTTACCCCCGATCGCTGGACCTTTTCAGCGGAGAGTGGGGTGGGGGCAAAGTGCAGCTGGGCGATTTGAGAAATCAAACGGCGGTTAGCTTCTTCAGGGAAAGGATTATAAATGTTGTCGGTACGGAGTCCGGCTTCGACATGGCCTACGGGAATCTGTTGATAAAACGCGGCCAGTGCGGCGGCAAAGGCGGTGGTGGTATCGCCTTGCACCAAGACTAATTGGGGCTTGAGCCGTTTGAATAAATCTTCTAATCCTTGCAAGCTGCGACAAGTAATGTCGGTCAATGTTTGCCCATGCTGCATGATGGCAAGGTCTTCATCGGCTTGCAGATCAAACAAGTTCATTACCTGGGCCACCATCTCTCGGTGTTGCCCCGTCAAGACAACTTTTGTGTCAAAGGCAGCAGAGTGTTGAAACTTTTGAATCACGGGAGCCAGCTTGATCGCTTCAGGTCGAGTGCCCAAGACGATACACACAGGAAACGGCTGAGACATGATGTGCTAAACCCTTGTTAAAACAGCTTGTGGCGTTGGCAGATGCCCATATAACCCTGGGTAAAAGCGGGTTAGACAGTCCTGTTCCACAATATTGGAAAACGGTTAAGCGGCTTTCATTTGCTGTCGAATAATATCTCCCAGCAAGGCAATGCCGACTTGAATATCTTCAATGGAGTGGGCAAAGCTGAGGCGCAAGGCAGGATAGCCCTGTTGATCGGGGAAAAACATCGAACCTGGGCCGACGTAGAGCTTCTTTTTAGCTGCTGCGTGGGCGATCGCGTTGAGGGACAAATGCTCGGGCAAATGTACCCAAAGGAAAAAGCCCCCATTGGGAATCGTCCATGAAGCTCCAGCCGGGAAATGATCTTCTAAGGCTTGCAGCATCACGGCTTGGTTTTGCTGGTTGGTTTCTTTTAATTGATTCAGGCGACGGCGATAGTGGCCAGTGGCCAAGTATTCGCTGACGATCGCTTGGGAAACGACAGAAACGTGGAAATCGTGGAGCAGCTTGCGTTCTAGCAGCGGTTGATAAGCGTCTCCGGTGACCACCATATAACCGACGCGGATGGCGGGCATCAGGGTTTTAGAAAAGGTGTTGACGTAGATGACGCGATCGCTGTTATCTAGCGCTTTAATCGGCGGTGGGGAAGGATCAAAAGTCAACCGTTCGTAGGCATTGTCTTCAATGATCAGGCAATCGTACTGTTCTGCCAAATTGAGCAGTTGGCGACGATGGCTCAAGTCAGTGGTAATGCCCGTCGGGTTATGCATGGTGCTGATGGTGTAAATCAGCTTGGGGCGATGGCTGTGTAGATAGTCTTCTAGCAATTCTAGGTTGATGCCGCCTCGGGTCATGGGAATGCCAATCACTCGGGCGTGGGCCTGGTCTAGCAGGGATAGAAATCCATGAAACGTGGGTGCGCTGACCACGACCCAATCGCCTGGTTCGATAAAGTGCTGCACCAGTAGGGCAAGGGCTTGCATAGAACCATTGGTGACAATGATATTTTCAGGGGAAGTGCCTAGCCCCAGCTGTACTAAAAGCTGAGTAATTTGTTCGCGAAAGTGGGGCTCTCCTTGGGGATAGGTGTGATCAAATAATCGATTACCGATGTTTTTGACAGCCCGTCGGGCAATTCGCTGCAGGTCATCCATGCCCGTTGCTTGGGGAAACCCAGACCCCAGGTTAATGAAGTCTGGGTCGCGTTGGGAGCGCAAAATAGCGTTACTCACATCCAAAAACGACCTGACGCCGTCTTCGGGAATAATCACGGTTTGGGCAGGGGCAAAGTTGGATTCTACCTTGGGGCGCTTTAGCGGTTGCTGATTGATAAAATACCCAGACCCCTGACGAGCGTGAATCAGCCCATCGGCTTCGAGTACGCTGTAGGCTTCAATCACCGTGAGTTTGTTCACCTGGACGGTTTGGGCCATTTTGCGAATGGATGGCAAGCGATCGCCTGCCTTTAAACCCCCAGACTGGATTAGCCCCCGAATGCGATCGCGGATTTGCAGATAGACGGGTTCAGGGGACTGACGATCGAGGGGAATTTTCATGGCAGGTTCAACAATCTCGATTTTCAATCGCACCATCGGGCATGGTGGTGTTGCAGAAGCGGACTTGCATCCGAGCAACCCCCCGCAGATTTGCCCCAGTCATGTCGGCATCTTGTAGGTTGGCGGTACCCAGGCGAGCCCCGACAAAAACGGCACCGCGCAGGTTAGCTCCAGTTAGGTCGGCATCATTGAGGTCAGCCTGGGTCAGTACCGCATCGCTCAGATCAGCCCCGACCAGTTTGGCGCCTGTGAGAATGGCACCATTGAGATCAACTGCCTGGAGCTTAGCACGGCTTAAATCGGCATTATTGAAGTAAGCCAACATTAAGTTAGAGCCGCTTAAATCAGCGCCTTGCAAATTCGCATCCATCAGTGAGGCGACTTTGAGGTTGACTTTAGTCAGGTCAGCGCCTTGGAGATCGGCGTCGTTGAGGATGCACACGGGGCAGTCCCGTGTGTCGAGCAACATCTCAACATCTGCGGGAAAAGCCCAAGCAGTCTGGGTCATCCCTAGAAACCCGAGAACGGTAATGATTAAGATAAGCAGTTTTGATTTCATAGTGCAGTGTTGTCGCGATCGCCTTACTCGCTTATTTTCTCATCCTTGGGGTTGAGACGGAAGGCGAACTTAGACCTGAGACGAAAGGCGAACTTGGGGCTAAGGCACAAGGCAAATGGTGTGCCGGACTAATTCAACATATGGTGCTCGATGGCAAAGCGCACCAATTCAGCTCGATTATTGGTGTCAGTTTTGCGTAGGAGGTTGCTCACGTATTTTTCAATCGTACGGTGGCTCAGAAAAAGGCGATCGCCGATTTGGGCATTAGACAATCCATCGGAAAGCAGCGATAGCACATCTTGTTCTCGAGTTGTGATGTCTACGGGACTTGACTCTACCACTAGGGCTTGAGCAACAGGTTGCGTCCCTTGAGCAGCAGGTGTCCCCATCGGTTGAGATTGTTGAACCCAAACAGACTGAATCATCTGCATCCGCTCTAGCAGGTTACGGACAATGGCACCTAATTCATCGAGTTCAAAAGGTTTAGGCAAATAGACGTCACAGCCAAGTTGATACCCTTTAATTCGCGATTGGGTTCCAGTTCGGGCCGTTAAAAACACCACTGGCAAAAGGCGCAGCATCGGCTTTTGCCTCACTTTCTGGATCAGTTCGTAGCCATCTACCCGAGGCATCGAAATATCAGTAATGATCAAATGGGGTTGATGCTGATCAATCAGTGCCAAAGCTTCGTTACCGTCTCTGGCTGCAATCACCAAATAACCCGACAGCGATAAATACTCGCGAATGGATAGGCGAGTCCCTTCGTCATCATCGACTACAAGGATTGTTAGCGGCATAGTCCTACTTTGCCTGCGTCTGCACAACACCAGGATAGGGTGCTATACCAGAGTATTTGCAACCTTGGCAAGGATTGTATGTAGAGTTATACATTATTAATTTCCTGGATACAAAAATTTGTATTGCATTGAATCCCATCCGATTTGCAAATTTGAGTATGGCTGCAAATCCTGCGCCCTCGTAGGGAAAAGGATGGATCTGGATGTGAACAAGGTTTAAGTGAGTTCGAGAGTCTGGTCATGTCCTATTCCGTATTTATCCATGATGCCAAAACCGATCGCTGGATTTGGGGGCAAGATCCAGTCGAAATTTTTGAGGTGCATCAGCTTGAGGCCATTATCCCGGCGTTGGCAGCTATCGAGCGGGGGGTAGAGGCTGGGTTAACGGCCATGGGCTATGTCGGTTATGAAGCAGCTCCGGCGTTTGACTCGGCATTGGTTGTCCAAAATCCGCATCAACCTGCCCCGGGAACCTTAAATGCAGATTCACTGCCGCTCCTTTGGTTTGGACTTTATCGCCATCCCCAGTGGTTAACAACAGCGGAATTACTGCAATGGGCTGATGGCCCAAGCACTGACGGTTCAGTTCGGGGGTCTTACCATCTCGGTTCTTGGACGCCAACCGTGGATCGACAAGGGTTTGAGCAGGCAATCGCTGACATCAAAGCCGCGATCGCCCGAGGAGACACGTACCAGGTGAATTACACCTTTCGCCTGCGAACGTCATTTCAAGGCAATGCTTGGCGACTGTTTACCGATTTGGTGCAGCGGCGTTCTGGAGACTATGCTGCTTGGCTGGATTTAGGGCGCTATGCGCTGTGTTCTGCCTCTCCAGAGCTGTTCTTTACTCTAGAGGGTGATCAAATTGCCGCTCGGCCCATGAAGGGAACTCACTCCAGGGGATTAACCCTGGCTACAGATCAGGCCCAGGCCCAGGCGCTGTACCAGTCCCCCAAAAATCGAGCCGAAAATCTGATGATTGTGGACATGATTCGCAACGACTTAGGCCGGATTGCGGAAGTGGGTAGTGTTGCCGTCCCCAAGCTATTCGAGACTGAACGCTACCCAACCCTCTGGCAGATGACCTCAACCGTGACGGCCCAAACCAAAGCCCCCTGGCATCAAATCATGGCCAACCTGTTCCCCTGTGCATCGATCACAGGTGCCCCCAAAGCCCGCACCATGAAGCTCATTACGGCGCTGGAGTCTTCTCCGCGTCAAATTTACACGGGCACCATTGGCTATCTCAGCACCGCGCGCAAGGCACAATTTAACGTCGCCATTCGGACAGTGCTGGTTGATCGTGTTGCCCAAACGGCTGAATATGGCGTTGGGAGTGGCATCGTTTGGGATTCAGTCGCTGCCCAAGAATATGAAGAATGCCGCCTCAAAACCCAAGTGCTTGCTTCCCTACCCCCAACCTTTTCATTGATCGAGACCTACCGCTGGACACCCCAGGAAGGATTCTTTTTACGCGCCTATCACTTGACACGCCTGATGCAGTCGGCAGCGTATTTTGGCTTTTCAGTAACCTCATCTGCTTTAGAAGATGCACTGGACGACTTGGCCAAGACGCTAACACCCCACCCCCACCGGGTGAAACTACAGGTCAATGCCCAAGGACAACACATACTAGGGGCCTATCCCTGGTCTCTGCCAGAAGCAACCTTACCCCGACAAGTCAGGTTTGCGCCAACTCCGATTGACACCCAAAATCCCTTCCTGTATCACAAAACTACCTGCCGCTCAGTCTATGAAACCGCTCAAGCTGCCTACGCTGACTGCGACGATGTCGTGCTGTGGAACCCAGCCGGAGATGTGACCGAGTCTTGCATTGCTAATGTAGTCGTGCCTGTGAAGGATAAATGGCTAACGCCACCGATAGAAAGTGGGCTGTTGGCCGGAACCTTTCGGGCCTGGTTGATTGACCAAGGCAAGTTAGAGATTGCGCCTATTTCCAAAGGGTTACTGGCAGAGATCGGCCAGTTCTATCTGATTAATGCCTTGCGGGGATGGCAGTCTGCGGTTTTAAAGGCTTAAGGCAAAAACCGATCAAGGGCAGCTTTGAGTTCTTCAATTTCATCTTCAATCTTGCCGTCAACCGCGGCGCGACTGACACACTCGGTTAAGTGTTCGTCCAAAATGATTCGGGCAACCCGATCTAGCGCCCCCCGCACAGCCGCTACCTGCACCAAGACATCCGGACAAGGACGACTCTCCTGCACCATCGTCTTAATGCCGCGAATGTGTCCTTCAATGCGAGCCAGACGATTAACGATCTTGCGCAGAGACTCTTCTGTATGGACATGTTTGTGAGTGTGCCCTTGGCCGTGGGGATCTTTGTGTACCAAAGGAGCCGGTGTCGCTGAGGCATTGATGGGAGTTTCGGAAGCTGTCATATTGGCAGATTTTGGGAGTAGGAGTTGGGGGGGGTGAGGTAATGGAGTGGTGGGGTGATAGGAAAAGATAAATGCTCGGTAGGGCTAGCAGGGATGTCGTGTTGGACTGATCAATATCCCCCCATCCCACTATCACTCTCCAACAGAAAATCCTGAAAGCGCTGCCAACTCCTCCAAAGATTGGACGCCTAGATAGAACTGGCCGCTGATTTCCCAGGTGGGATAGGCCTGAATAGATTTGGCTTGGCAAAGGTCTGGCTGAGCATTTTCGCCGCTGGGGTCACATTCAACGTAGGGAATGTGATCGACTGCGTCACCAAAACGTTCTTTTTGAGCAGCACAATGGGGACACCAAAATGCCCCATACATTTTGCTACCTTGGGCAGTTAGATGATCAGCCAGTTGGGCTTGGTAACCTGTGGTTTCGGCAAGGGGGGAAGTGCTACAGCTGACCAAAAAACTGCTTGAGAGGGCGATCGCACCGGTAAATCTGATCAGTGCTGCACCCAGATGACTAGCGCTCGAAGATTGCAAGGGGATTGTCATGAATGACGGTTGTGGCTGCTAGCTCCCATGGTAGCGGGGGAAGAAGGGATAGGCAAACATTAGCGCAAACCCCCCGGGTTTTTAATTTAATAACAACAAAACGCAAAGGGGGGGGACCAAAAACGAGA
>JBCBZT010000036.1:0-87915 GCA_039815185.1 Cyanobacteria bacterium P01_A01_bin.123
AGTGAAGCTGTGGAGCAAAGATGGCATCGAATTGCAGACCCTGCAAGGCCATAGCGATTGGGTCTTGAGTGTGGCCTTCAGCCCGGATGGTGAAACCCTCGCCAGTGCCAGTGCGGACAACACGGTGAAGCTGTGGAGCAAAGACGGCACTGAATTGCAGACCCTGCAAGGCCATAGCAGTTCAGTCTTGAGTGTGGCCTTCAGCCCGGATGGTGAAGCCCTCGCCAGTGCCAGTGCGGACAACACGGTGAAGCTGTGGAGCAAAGACGGCACTGAATTGCAGACCCTGCAAGGCCATAGCAGTTCAGTCTGGAGTGTGGCCTTCAGCCCGGATGGTGAAACCCTCGCCAGTGCCAGTGATAACAACACGGTGAAGCTGTGGAGCAAAGACGGTACTGAATTGCAGACCCTGCAAGGCCATAGCGATTGGGTCAGGAGTGTGGCCTTCAGCCCGGATGGTGAAATCCTCGCCACGGCCGGTGATAACAACACGGTGAAGCTGTGGGACTTTGAATTAGAGGATTTGATCGCAAGGGGCTGTGATTGGCTCGGCACCTATTTTGTCAAGCAGTCGCCAGCGTTGTTGATGGAGTTGGTGGTATGTCAGCAACAGAATCCGTCATTAACAGTTGCAGCAGCCCCGCTTCTGGTTGCTCAAGGGGAAGATCTGGCCCGCGAAGGAAACGTAGACGGGGCAATCGCGTTGTTGAGGCAGGCTGTTGCTTGGGATCAGACCCTGACAATACAGCCGCAAATCCGAGCCAGAAATCTTGCGAAGTCTCAAACTTTAGTGACTGAAGCAGAAGAACTGGCTAAAGCCGGACAATTATCTGAAGCAGTGGCGAAGCTTGATGAAGCCCAAGGGCTAGATCCAGCGCTTGATTTTGAACCTGAAATGTATGCTAAAGAGCTGCTAGTACAGGTGTATATAGATGAAGGGCAAAATCTGGTTAGGAGTGGCAATGTTGACGAAGCTGTGCAACTCTATCGCAACGCAGAAGCACTTGAAATTGGAGCGGGTATTTCCGCTAATGATTGGAACGACCTTTGCTGGTTTGGTAGCCTCTACAACCAAGCCGAAAAAGTTATGTTTGCCTGTGAAAGGGCCGTTGTCTTGACCCCTAACCACGGTGGTAGGATTGATAGCCGCGGCCTCGCCCGCGCCCTCACAGGTGATACTCAAGGGGCCACTGCCGACTTCAAAACCTTCGTCGAATGGACTACAAACGACGACGAAAAAGCCCAACGCCAAGCCTGGATTGAAGCCCTAGAGCAAGGTAAAAACCCCTTCACCCCTGAAGTGTTGGAAGCGCTGAGGTAATGATGCCAGATTGCTTGTGGGCTAAGCATCCTGGCGATACTCGGTGCATTAAGCAATCTGGCCAACACTATACTAACTCACTATGGCCTACAGTCAGTTCAAAACCATCAGCAGTGCCAAAACCGCTTTCAATCTGACTGTGATCGAAGGCGATCGCTTTTTGCCCCCCATCGCAGCCATTGAACCCTCTCCCATCCTGTCCGGTTATCTCCAAGAAAGCTTACCCATTGTCGCCACATCCAGCAGCGAAAAAGCCCGCTCAGAAGGCATCATCTACCTTCAAAACCGGGTTTGGTCAATGCATTGCCGAGATGTTGGCTGCCCAACGGTTTAATCAAGCCCCAAAGACGCCTATTCCAATCATTTATGGCAGCGTCAGCAACGGTATTCAATGGCAATTCTTGGCCTTAGCAGACTCAACCCTCACCATTGATCTAAACGTATATGCATTGCCGCCAATCGATCAAATCCTGGGTTATTTGGTGTGGATGGCTAAGATACCTGATTGAACAGCTACATTAAATATAATGACTATACCTACCCATAAATGCCTACTTCAGAGCAGATGCTGGCTTGCATCCGCGTTTGTCAAGCTTTGTCCAATTTTTATCTCGACATTCATTTGTTTCGTTTTGATGCCAAACGCGAAGAGCTTTACATTTTGGCAGGACTGT
Source organism: Cyanobacteria bacterium P01_A01_bin.123 (assembly GCA_039815185.1). Taxonomy (GTDB): domain Bacteria; phylum Cyanobacteriota; class Cyanobacteriia; order Phormidesmidales; family Phormidesmidaceae; genus JBCBZT01. The sequence goes on from JBCBZT010000036.1 coordinate 1,996, forward strand.
CAATCGGGTTAACTATCTTCAAAAATGGTCTTTGGGAATTCGACAATGACACAGAAACCTAACCTTCAAACAATGCCACGCAGGGAGCTTAGAGCCTATGTGCTATCCCATCGAGATGATGAAAATGCCTTACGCATTTATATGGATCGTCTGAAAAGTGAATCTGGAATTATTCGGCATCAAGGCGGTATTACAGCAGACGACTTAGATCAACTCGATCAACTGCTGCAAAGGAGCACCAGCAAAACTGGAGACGCTGGGTAGAGATAGCGCTTCCGGATTGTCTCTAGCTCCTAAGCTTTGCCTTGGAAACCTTGCTAAAGATTCTAATTCTCGAATAGTCACAACACCTCCACAATTCCCCTTTCCCCATCAATTCTGACCCGCTGCCCATTCCTTAACCGCTGGGTCGCCTCAGCAATATCCATCACCGCCGGAATGCCATACTCCCGCGCCACGATCGCGCCGTGGGAGAGCCGTCCCCCGACCTCAGCAATTAAACCGCTGGCTCGTGCGAGCAGGGGTGCCCACCCAGCATCGGTATAGGGCACCACTAAAATCTTGCCGTCAATGTCGGTGGGAATACCCTGAAATTGGGTAACAACCTGGATATCGCCCTCAATCTGCCCCGGACTCGCCCCAATCCCCCGCATCGCCTGGGCAGTCGCCACCGGAGCCACTAAGTGATCGAGCAAAGGCGGGGCATAGCCGTAGGTTAAGGTGGGAATCGGCGATCGCCCCTGATCCTCACCAAACTGAATTTTTCGAGCCGCGATCGCCTCCTGTAAATCTTTGCCATCGGCATCACTGGCCTCAATCACCTGGCGAATTTCTGCGAACTCCAGAAAAAATAGATCCCCAGGCGCTTTCAAAATCGCCGCTTGGAGCCACCGTTGTTCTAAGGCCACAAAGCTCCAGCGCAGTTCCGCCAATAAGCGACTATACACTTCGTTGACCCGCCCCTTCAAATCGAGCCGCCGCTGCACCCGCCGCACCTTGCCTGGTTGCCCCTGCTGTCGATCGGGATCGTTCGCCTTGGGAGCCTGTCGGGGATTCAATAAAAACTGGGTAAACAGCTCTCTTACGGGGCGTGGATTTTCGTACCAGGTGGGCACAGCAATATCAGTCCCGACTTGGCTGAGATAACCATATCGCTGCAAAAATCCCTGTAGCCGTTCCAGCACGGCTTGGCCATCAGGGTTTTCAGCCAGTGCCGCAAATAGCGCCGACGTTGAATCGGGTAGTGAATCTAGGGAACCCAACACGGCTCGCGATTCTCGGGCAATCGCGCTGAGATCTTTCAGTGCCGATACTTCTGGGTTACGACCGTTGTCCAACTGATCATCTGGTACCTTCAAGATCGCCTTGCGCAGGGCAAAGCTCAGGGGCACCAAAATGTTGTAATAGGTGGCTTGGGTGAGAGCTTCTAAGATCAAATCAATCCGGTCAAGCAAAGACTCTTCATCCAATGTTTTCGCAGATTGCTTAGCCAGACGATTGAGGGTGGGGGTGAAACAGGCTTGGTCGGCTTGGGCAAAATCTTTGCCCACTCGCAGTTCACGCCCCACCAAACGCAGCAATCCTGGCAGATTCTTAAGGGTTGTGGTGATCGGCGGCTTACTAAATTTTGCCCCCCGCGTCAAAAATTCTAGACTCTCCGGGGGCAACCCCATCCGCAAAAAGATATCCCCCAACAGCGTGGCGTTGAAATAAGCATAGGCGTGGTGCAGGGTGGCGGTTTCTTCAAAGTTAAGCCCCTCGGCGCGATCGCCCAAAACGATGGTAAAAATATCGCCCCACACGCCACAGGTCAATGGGCGATTAATCGACCACGTTAGGGGCCGAATCGCCCCAGGAATCACTTCAGCCGCAATTTTGCGTGTCCAAATTGGCGTCAGCGTGGTGATCGGGCGGCTTTGCAGTAACCACAGCTGCGTTCCGTCAAATGTCCATTCGATGTCTTGGGGCACCCCCCGGTAGCGGGTTTCTAAATGTCGGGCCAAAAATGCCACTTGCTGGATTAGCGTCCCGGGCAACTGACCCCTACCTTCCACAGTTAGTTCAAGCACCGGGGGCAATTGCCACGTGTCAGACGCGTCGCCATAGTCAAAGGTGGGGATGTCGCTGGGTTGCACCACCACTCGATATTGCTCTGGCGTGGTGTGACCCGACACCACCTGCTCCGCTGATCCGGGTAAGGCCTCAATCACCACTGCATCCCCAGCCCGACCCACCGGGTCGCGGCTAAAAGCCACGCCCGAAAATGCACCTCCCACCTGCTGCTGCACAATCACCGCCATACTGGCGTCAGGCAAGCCGCGATCGCGCCGATATTGCACTGCCGCTGGCCCATTGTAAGACCCATAGCAGCGGGTGATGGCCGTGGTTAAAGTCTCTCGGTCCGCCACGTTTAAAATCGATAAATATTGCCCCGCCGCCGAAGCCGTTTCACTGTCTTCGCCAATGGCTGAAGACCGCACGGCTACGGGTTGTTGGGGAGAGGCTTGGGTCACCGCCAAGAGTGGCGTTGGGTCATCCCCTGAGGGCAACACATATCCCATCGGTACCGGATAGCCCCAGCGTCTCAACTGAGCCAGCGTCGCGGCTTTGGCCCCCACCTTGGCTGCATCTAGGGACTTCTCGAAGGACAACAGGGCGCGATCGCCGCGAAAAAATCGAAACATTTTTTGAGACTCCAAGCGACCTTCATTGCCATCTAGATCCAAATCGTCAGGAATTTTTTGATAAATCCAGGCAATTAACCCGGACAAAGCAACCACCGCCCCAGTACGAACACCATCGGTGTGACGCAAGGCGGTCAAAATCGGCAGCAAAATTAGCACCAGCAGTCTTCCCTGCTTGCGCTCTCGCGCCACGGTAAAAAACAAGCCGCTAATTAAAAAAGTCAGCCCCGACACAATCGGGTCATGTACCACAAAGCCCCAGGTCACATTAGTCGTACCGGCCCCTTGGGCAAACCAGTAGCGCCCCATTACCAGGGCAATCAAGGCAATCACTTCCCACGTGGGATCTTTAGGAAAAAACTGACGCGCCAATAGCACTGCCCCAATGCCTTTGAGCATTTCTGACAGCACCGCCAGTATCCCGGCCCACCGCCCACCGTGATAGAACGCCGCCGAAACGCTGACATTGCCCGTGCCCAATGTTTCAAGCTGTCTACCGCTCACTAGCCGCGTTATCCACCCGGTCAGCGGTAACCCACCCAGCAGCGGACAAACAATAAAAACCAGCAATGCGCCCCAAACCTGGGTAATGGTCATAGCAGTTGAATTCGATGTTCTACGGTATATTCTCGACGCAGTATCTGAGAATGCCAAGAATTTGGCCAACATCGTTGCGGAAATACTCGCTCAAGTCTCCTCCGAGCCCTAAGCAAACACCACCGTACGGTTGCCATAGACGAGAATGCGATTTTGTAGATGGAGCCGTACTGCCCGCGCCAGCACCATGCGTTCGAGATCCTTACCCTTACGGATCAAATCGGCGACGTCGTCGCGGTGGCTGATGTGCACCACGTCTTGTTCGATGATCGGGCCAGCATCAAGGTCGCCAGTAATATAGTGAGCCGTGGCACCAATAATTTTGACGCCACGCTCGTAGGCCCGCTGGTAAGGGTTGGCTCCCACAAAGGCCGGCAAAAAAGAATGGTGAATGTTGATAATCCGGGGGAACTGGGCAATAAAGTCTTCGCTGAGCACCTGCATATATTTGGCTAATACGACTAAATCGATGCGATATTTCTCTAGCAGTGCTAATTGCTTGGCTTCTTGCGCTGCCTTAGTCTCACGGGTTATGGGGAGGCAGTGATAGTCGATGCCAAACTGCTCGGCAATGGGTTGGAGGTTGGGGTGGTTACTAATAATCAGTGGGATCTCAGCCACAAACTCTTTTGCCTGGTATCGCCAGAGCAAATCCAGCAGGCAATGATTTTGACGACTAACCCAGATGGCAATGCGAGGGACAGTGTCTGAGAAATGGAGCTGCCAGGTCGCACCAAGGGGTTGAGCGATCGCGTTGAAGGCTGGCCCGATCAAATCGCGGGGTAGATTAAAGCCGTCGAGCTGCCACTCAAGCCGTGACAGAAATAGGTTGGAACCTGCATCGTAATGCTGATCTGCGTGGAGAATGTTGCCGCCATTGGCATAGATAAAGTTGGCCAGCTTAGCCACGAGCCCTTTTTGGTCGGGGCAGGTAATTAGCAGGGTCGCGGTGGGGAGCAGCGGCATGGCTGGTGGGTGGGGCAGGGGAGAGGGGGAGAGAGGGAGTGGGGGAGAGGGGGAGAGAGGGAGTGGGGGAGAGAAGAGATGCGATTAATTGGGTCTGTAGGGGGATTGAAGGAGAAAGCTAGTTTTCAGCATCGGCTTCAGTATTTTCCGGGTCGGTTTCGGGGCTGCTAGATGTCTCTGCGTCTGTTTCGTCTGTTTCGTTTGAGGCTTCAGGGGCTTTAGGGGCTTCAGGGTTGGTATTCGCGTCATCTGGTTCAGGATCGCTGGATTCCTCGATGTCTTCTGTTGAGGTGCTGTCCTCTGAATCAGCTTCTGAATTAGTTTCTGAATTAGTTTCTGAATCAGCTCCGGGTTCAGGCTCATCGACGGTCGCTTGCCATTCGCTGAGGGGGCGGGTAACTGCGTTGACAAAATCAATCGGCACGACCTCCACTTCGATCGCGTCAGGTGCTGAGGCTTCGGTCTCCAGGTTGACATCGACAACCGCATAGAGTGACCCGCCACTAAAGTCTGCTGTCCCCAGCAGCAGAGTATGGGTTTGGCCAGACGCTAGGGTGAAGGTAATGTTGGCTGTTGGGGAATTGAGGCCGAAGTTATCTTGTTGATCGGGCTCAATGGTGAAGACGCGGCTTGGCCCACTGGTGGTGGTGAGGTTGAGCAAATATGCGATCGCCGCTTGTTCGGCCAATGCTGTTTCAGGTTCAAGCATTTGCCAGGTGCTGTTCTCATCTCGCTCAAACATCAGGGTTTGGCCATCTTTTTCGATGGTGAGCTGGGTAACATCAGCTTCCTCAAAGCTAAACAGGCGATCGCGGCTGGCGGCTTCTCCTGTGCCATTGAGGGCATCGGTGCGCGATCGCCGCGCTTCGCTAATCAACACCATCACCGATAACACAGCAGCAACGCCAACCAAAATCACTGTGTTGCGCTGAAATTTCATGCTGTGTACTCCTTAAACTTCATCCAGATCCATTGCGCTGTAGCAGCTTACGCCCCTAATCAAGTCTTTAAAGGCCGGATGTGATTTAACGACGGCGTAGCCACATGACAATTGCCCCCACGACACCTGCCAAAGGCAAGATTAATAGCGAAACTGCAGCCAGGCTAATTTGCTGTTGGGGCGTCATCAAAATGCGGCGGTTAGTCACTTCTTTGGGGCTAATCGACAGAGTGGCATCAGCGTCTTGACTCAACCAGCTGACGGCATTGGTAAACACATCGCCGTTGAGTTGTTGGTCAAATAATCCATCGGTGGCAAAACTAGAGTTGCCAATGACCACCAAGCGAGATTCTGCTGTTTCGGCTGCGGGTTCAGAATCTTCCTCTGCGGTTTCGGCGGCTTCGTCTTCGGGGTCAGTGGCAGCTTCCGCGTCCTCATTATTTTCAGACTCAGGCGCTTCGGTTTCTGCAGCATTCTCAGCATCAGCAGGCGCTGCTTCAGCCGGTTCCGGCTCGGATTCTGGGGGTTCTACGGCATCAACTTCAGCGCTATCGGCCTCTACAGGTGAGTCAGCGCCCTCAGGTTCAGCTGCATTCTCTTCTTCATTGGGTATTGAGTCATCCCCAGGGATTGCTTCGGCAACGGCCTCTGGCTCAGATTCAACGGTGTCGACCGCCTCAGATTCAACGGCTTCAGTGTCATCGGGGGCTGAGTCTTCGACCGGAGGGGATTCAGCATCGGCCTGTGGTTCAGCATCGGCTTCAGCCACTTCAGGATCAGCCGCTTCGATAGCCTCAGCATCGGGGACATCAGCGTCAGCACTATCTGGGTTTGACTCCTCTGCTGTGTCATCTAGGGGATCCGCTGAGACACCGGGGTCAGCTTGACTGATGGGACTAACTTCAACCGTACGATCAAGCGCCACACCCACGACAAACGGCCCTTGCTCAGCAGTTTCTGGATTAAAGTCTAAATCTCCAGTTTCAGAAATCGTACCGACCTGGCTTTGCTCAGCGGTGTAGAGCAGCGGTTCTGAGTTGATACCAGGGACTTCACCCACCACCAACGGTTGCACGACGGGATAAAAAGAGCGCCCGTTAGCAAAGTCTTGGGTGATCGGGTGATCACCATACTGGGTGACCAAGGGTGCAGCTGGCCCTAACCCCACCAGTTGCCCAGTACCCGAGGTGTCAATCACCAAGCGCCCATCCAGCGTAATCCCCCAACCTGCGAGCAGCGATTCTACGCCTGAGCTACTGTTGGGATCCACCATAATCAGGGCACTACCGCCATTATCCAGATAGGTTTCCAGAGCCTTGGCTTCCGACTCAAATAAGCCTTGTTGAGGGCCCGCTAAAATCACCACATTTGCATCGTCCGGAATTTGAGGGCCGGTTGCAGTCTCATCGGCAGGAGCTGCTTCCGCTTCCGATTCTGCTGGGGATAGCTCGTCTTCTGCTTCAGGGTTTTCTAACCCATCGAGCTCTTCTGCTAGCGCGTCCGGATCTTCCAACAAACTGATTTCAGCGTCAGCCGCACCCTCGTCAAAATTCAGGGGTTTGATGGTGTAATTCTTGTCTTCCAAAGCGGTTACCGCTTCAAACAGGCCTGCCTCGGTACCATCAATGGCGTATTCGCCGTGGCCCTGCAAAAAGTAGACAATCGTGTCGCGATCGCGGGTGATTTGATCGAGCTCATTGGTCAATTGTCTTTCTGAAAGCCGTTCATCCTGGCTGACACGCTGCACCAACTGACGTTTCTCGCCCACCACTAAGTAGACTTCTCCTTGGCTTTGAACCCCAAACTGTTGACTCGTGATCGGATCCGAAACAGGGTCAACATATTCAAAGCTAAAAGCCTCAGGATTTTGGCGACGATAGCTTTTAAGTAACTGCTCGTCTTGGGGATTGGGTGCCGCATCAAACACAACCACTTTGACGGGTTGCGCCAAATCCTGCACCAGTGATTGAGATTGAGGAGCGAGGGTAAATAGCTGATTTTCAGTTAAATCCAGGCGACCCAAATAACGCACGGCCAAGAAGTTGACGAGGGCCAAGATCAAGATTAAGGCTAGGGTGGCAATCAGAGCGTTGGTGCTGGCCTGGGTCGATCGCCGCCGCCAAAAACTCCCTACCGTGTTGCCCCCAAAGAAAATACCGCTGCCAATCAGGATTAATCCGGTCAACAGCAGAAAAATCGGCAACAGTGTCCAGTTGAGCATTGATCCAGACACCAGACCAGCGGTAAATAGGGTTAACCCTGGCCAAACGAGATGCTTAAGATATTTTGCGTACCGCTCAAAAAAATCCATAGGGTCTCAAGGGAATGTCTGATTGATGTGACTCAAAGGTTAGGGAGACTCGAAGCGATGACTCAGGGAACTGCGATTACGATCTTTGGAAGCGGAGTGCCTCAATCGACTGGGCTGTCAGAAATAGTCCGATCACAATGTAGCTGACGAATAAGGTCAAACTGCTCAAATCCAGAATGCCTTGGCCAAAGTCGGTGTAGTGACGCAAGAGCGACAGATGGGCGATCGCTTCGCCCACGCCTCCCTGCAACGACTGGGCGACCAAATCAATTACCCACAACAGCAGCACTAAGCCAAAGGTCATAATCGCCGCCAGCACAGTACTTTCAGTCAGCGATGAGATAAACATGCCTAAGGACAAAATGCTCCCCGCCAGCAGCACCAAGCCAAAATGCCCCAAAAACAAGACTAGGGGTTGAATCGGGGGGTCAGAAGCACTCAGCGCGATCGCCTCGCAGAACATCACCGGCAGCAGCAAAGTGATGTAAAAGGTCAACACAGCCAAGAATTTTCCGAGCGCCACGGCCCAATTGGCAATCGGGGAGGTGGCTAACAGTTCCAGGGTGCCAAGCTTACGTTCATCGGTGTAGAGCCCCATGGAAAGGATAGGCAAAATGAACATCGACAAAGATCCCAATAGCCCCAGATAACCCTTGAGAAACTCATAGGCGACATCCACATTGGCCGGAAACCCCGACTGATCGGCTTGGGCTACCTGGGCAATTAATCCCGCCGGACTCAACAGGGCAATGACTAAGAAAAAACCCCCAATGAGCCAGAATATCGTGGCCACCACATAGGACAAAGGCGACGAAAAATAGCTTTGCAGTTCTCGGCGGTAAATCGCAATCACGTTACCCACGACTAGATTGATTGCCATTAGCTCCCTTCTCCCTGGTGTGGCTCCTGATCGGTTATCGTCTCTAAATCCTGCGCCTCGTCTGGGTTTGAATCGCCCCCCGCTGAGTCAATCTCTTCGGAATCGGCCTCCCCTGAATCAAACATCGCGGCAACAGAAACCCCTGATTCAGCAGGCTGGATTTCTCTCTCTTGATCACCGTCATCGCTCTCAGCATCGCTGGCCTCAGGCTCCAATGTATCGACACCCGTGAGGTTGATAAAGACATCTTCTAAACTGACGCGATCGCGCTTCAACTCAAATAGTCCTAATCCTGCTTGAACGACTGCGGCGGCGATGTCACAACCTGGATCTACCGTAGACGGCGCCACCACTAAGAAGCGATGACGAGATTGATCGGTTGAGCCACTCTCTTCGATTGACTCAACCCGGTTGATATGGGTTAAGGTGCTGAGTTGCTGCTGAGCCACCCGCGGATCCCCCTGAATCTCGACTTCATAGGTGGTTTCCCCAGCTAACCGTGCCGTCAGTTCTTCGGGGCTATCGGTTGCCACAATGCGTCCTCGGTTGATAATCGTGACGCGATCGCAGGTCATGCTCACCTCAGGCAAGATATGAGTCGATAGGATGATCGTGTGCTTGCCCGCCAAACTTTTGATCAGATTTCGCACTTCAATGATCTGACGCGGATCCAGCCCCACGGTTGGCTCATCCAAAATAATGACCGGCGGGTTGTGTACGATCGCTTGGGCAATGCCCACCCGCTGGCGATAGCCCTTAGACAGCTTGCGAATCAATACCGTGCGTTTATCAACTAACCCACAGCGTTCAATTGCAGAGGTGACTTGTTGCGGGCGATCGCCCGCCGACACCCCTTTAATCCGGCCGACAAAATGCAAAAATCCTTCCACCGTCATCTCGGGATACAGCGGTGGACTTTCAGGCAAATAGCCAATCCGTTGACGCACTGCCATCGAATCGGCGTGAACCTCATAGTTGGCCACCCGAGCCGTCCCCCCGGTTGCCGGTAGATAACCCGCCAAAATCCGCATCGTTGTGGTTTTGCCAGCACCATTAGGGCCTAGAAACCCTAAGATTTCTCCGGGTTCTACCCCAAAGGTGACATCCCGAATGGCTTCGGTGCTGCCATAGGTTTTGCTAAGCTGCTCAACTTCAATCATGCTAATGAGGCGCTGCTAACTCGCATAGGGCTTACGGACTTAACAAAACTTCAATGGATTGTTAGATCCCTTGACTGTTACCGTCCCCCGCATTCAGGGGGATAGTTTGGCTCTAACCACTATCACTAGTGTTTGAACTTCGAAGCCAAGCAACTTTTGTTGCAGACAAACATTATAAGAGCCAATTCAAAAATGTAACGTAGATTGTAAGTGCGGCAGACCTGTGTCAACACCATGACGCTTTTGTGTCATTCCGCTAATTACTCAACCCGTCCTAGACTGAGAAAATCCGCCTAAACCACATCCGATTTGAAAACTGGCGTTTTATCCTCCAGGGAAAACGACTAGGATCTGGACGTGAACTAGCTATAGCCATCACCGATTCTGAGTTGCCAATCTGTGCAAGACCTTAAATTTTCTGCGCCATCCTTTGGCCCCGGCTTTTTCCTTACCTTCTTGTATTACTTCTCCAGCACCACTCTGCTGGCCTCACTAGTCGCTGCCCAGTCTTTGCATATCCCTTACGGCACAGGCATTCCTATGCAAATGGGCGCAGCCGTAGGGGTGTTTGGCGGGCTGCTAGGGGGATACTTAAATCGCTCCGCGACGATCACAGTGCCATTCACCAGCCGCAAACGGTTTCTCCCCCAACTCAATGCCACCCTAACTGACATGGGCTACACCAAAACCAAAACGCTTGACGACGACAACGGTGAGATTTGGGTCTATCAGCGATCGATTCTACGACAGCTGCTCTCTGGTAAGATTTATGTCCAGATGTCAGATAAAACCGCCACAATTACTAGCCGGATCGTTCATCTTCGTGGCATTAGGAAAGGGCTTTAGGTTAAGGCGGATGGGTGATCAGCAAGGTAGGAGGATCATTTGACGATAGTATGGGAATTAGTAAAGTCTTGCTTCCGGAGAGCGCTCGTCCATGCTGACCCTTAAAATTGTGGTTTATATTGTGGTGGCCTTCTTTGTCGGGCTATTTATTTTTGGTTTCTTGAGTGGAGACCCTTCCCGCAACCCTGGCAATCAAGACCTCGAATAATCTGATCGTCCCTTTCGGAACAATAGTTCAAAGGCTTGATTCAGATTGATTAGCCCGCACTGTCGGGCTATCTTTTTGACCATTTTTGTGCCTGCCCATGCCGTATCCGGTGATTCCGCCTGAACCTCCTGCCACGGTTCAAGTGCCCCAACTTGAAATTGTGCAGTCGCTGCCAATCACTGATGCGCATTTAGACACAGCGGTTGATCCGGTTGTCCTGACTGAAGTACTGCTGCCACCTGATTCAATGGCTGAGGTAGGGGTGCTTGAAGTGGGGGGCAATGATCAAGGATCTGTAGGGGAAGGCGATCGCAGGTGGGTTATCCAAACCAATCCATCCCCCAATCCAACGCCACGGCTAGCGGGCAATGCTTCGTTTCTGACATCAGAGTCGATCTCGCCCCCCCCTACCGCTGACGTGTTAGGCCAGCCTTTAGAATTCCGAGCACCTGGTATACCCGCTAGAGAATCACCGACAAGCTTGCCCTCCTCACGCTCAGCACAAAGTCAAACGCTGCCCCCTGCAAATGGCCCATCTTCGCGACTTTGGATTGATGGCGGGGTACGTTCCCCTATTGCAGTTGAGGATACAGAGCCTCCAGAACCGGCAGAATCCCCAGAACCGGCAGAACCTACGGAACCTACTGACGACACGTCTGATGACTCCCAAGCGGATGCACCTGCCCCGGTACACATCTGGGCTAACCAACAAACTTATGACCAATTTCGCCAGGTGGTGAATGCCAGTGGTGAGGTCGTGCTGCGATCTGGAGACGCGATACTCGATGCCGATCGGCTGTGGCTGAATTTACTGAACCGGATTACGGTAGCTGAAGGGAATGTGGCGTTGAATCGTGGCGGTCAGGTGATTCGTGGCGATCGCGCAGAATATAACCTGCTGCAAGAAACGGGTGTGCTTTACAATGCCCGCGGCGAACTCTTCTTACCCACGCTAAGCGAAGACTTTTCTAATCCCCCTTCTAATGATGTGGCCGCTCAGGCGACGATTCCCCTCAGCGATCGCATCTTATCGAATCAACCGTTAACCGATGTGACTAACCCCGGCAATTTTGAAGCTGGGTTCGGGACGACGTCTCCCGAAAGTGGTAGCGTTCGTCGTTTACGATTTGAAGCGGCTTCACTTCAGCTCACCGAAGAGGGTTGGGAAGCGACGGATATCACCCTCACGAACGACCCATTCTCGCCCCCAGAACTGGAGTTTCGGGCGGAGAGTGCCCAACTCGTTAACCTTTCGGTTGAAGAAGACGAGCTCAGATTGTCTCGCGCCCGCACCGTCTTTGACCAAGGGTTTAGCATTCCAATCCCTGTCAACCGGATTTTGCTGAGACGGGGAGAAGTAGACACCAATGAGCTTAACCCACTACCCACAGGCATTGGCATTGACGATCGAGACCGGGGTGGATTATTCATTGAGCGCAGCCTTCGGGTGCCAACAAGTGGGAATTTGAACCTAACAATCACCCCTCAGTTCTACGTTTCGCGGTTTGTCAGTGATCCAGATTTTTCAGATTTGTCTGTTTATGGCATTGTGGGTGATCTATCAGGCGTATTAAGCCCGACAACGACCTTTCGAGCAGCCGGAAATCTGCCTGGCTTGAATCCAGACGATATTGGCAATCGCTTGCGGGCCAGCGTTCGGGCTCAACAATTGCTCGGGCAACATGTTTTAGCGCTGGAATATTCTTACCGCAATCGCCTATTTAATGGCTCCCTTGGGTTTCAGGACGTACAAAGCTCTGTAGGTGGCGTGTTAACCTCTCCTGTCTTTCAGCTTGGGGATACGGGTATCAATCTCAGTTATCAAGTTGGGGCCCAATACGTGACTGCGGAAACCGACCTGTCCAGTTTGCTCTCACCCAACCGCCGGGATGATTTGGTGACCTTAGGGCGATTTCAGGGGAGTGTTTTTCTCAGCAGGGGCTTTACCCTGTGGCGGGGGGAAGGGCTACCCGCGACGCCTGATCAAGGACTACGCTACAGCCCCAGCCCCGTAATTCCCGCTGTCGGGTTATCCCTTGGTTTACGAGGAGTGGCCACTTATTACACCAGCGATCAGGTGCAACAGGTGGTGACAGGCACGATTGCTATTAATGGTCAGTTCGGGCATTTTTCGCGTCAAACTTTTGACTATACTCGGGTAAATCTCGCGTTTTCTCAGGACTTTATAGGCGGGGAGGAATCGCCTTTTTTGTTCGATCGCAATGCCGATAATACAGTCCTCTCAGGGGGCATTGTGCAGCAAATTTATGGGCCCGTGCGAGCTGGCGTTCAGGCCTCAATTAACTTGAGTTCGGGGGAACAAATTAACACAGACTACATTTTGGAATACAGCCGCCGCACCTATGGATTTGTGATCCGCTATAACGCATCACAAGGCTCTGGATTTATCGGCTTTCGATTGAGTGATTTTAACTGGTCAGGTAGCCCAGATTCCTTTGGAGGAGGCGTGCGACCCGTCAGTGGTGGGGTGATTCAATAGGTCTATGCCAGAATAGATGTACTGAGATTGAATGCAAGGTCTATACTCCTAAGTGAGGGTAGCCTTTAGATCAAGGCAGCGGAGACCGTTGTCCCTTCAGACTGCATTGCGATGACTCCAGTAACCCTAGATCCTAATTTAGAACAGGCAATCGCGCTATTGGAACACTATAGCTTTGACCTGTCGGGGTTTTCTGCGACGAGTTTGGTCTACAGTTGGCAACAACACGCCACCTCTACCTGGATTCGCGATGCGGTGATCGAAGCCCTATATCAGGGACGCTATAAGGCGGTTTCGGTGGGGCAGGTTTTGTTGATGTGGTCGCGGCGCGGCCAGCCTTTGCGCCACTTCACTATAGACTTTAATCGGATGGTTTGTAGCCCCCTCGATCCTCGACTCAGTGCGGGGCTGGGTGCGGCCAATACCGATACTACCAAAGCATTCCAAGCCGATAGCTCTGGGTCTAATCCCTCAGCAGTCAATTCTGATCGGGCAATTGACCACGGTGCCGCTGAAGCAAGCCCTGTTCAACCTGCGAAAGGGAATGATTCGCTGACGCGATTTAAGCAGCTTGCGTCTCCCAGTAAGGTCAATACCCCCGTTCTTCCCTTGTCTACGACTCATTCACCATCTCAACCCAAGCTGGTCAGCCAAACTGAGCGGCTCAGGGAAGCGATCGCAGCGGCAGATGCTACCGATCCCAAAACGATTAATTGGCCCATGGGCGACACTGACGAGCGTTCAGTCACGCCCCCTAATGAACCACCCCTTGCGACCCACCAGATGAGCCAGCTGCTGGCGTCTTCCTCTCCTCTGCAACCCCAAGAACCCATTCGCCAGTTTGTGCCACCTCGCCAAGGGTCGGTATTTTATAGCAAGCTAAAGTCGGTCACCCTGCCGTCAAAGGGAGAGAACGCTTAAGCCAGAGGGCTTAATGCAGACTTCTCCTTACAAACTAGAACACGTATACTAAAGGGGACAGTAAAGGCCGCCATTCCCCTGCATCCCTATGGCAAAATCTCGCAAGCTGGAGTCACTTCAAGCTTCGATTAACGCGGTTCGCCACCAACTAGCCCCTGCCACAGATGAGGCCATTGCGACACTGCGGAGCGTTCTCGCCAGCAAACAACCCATCGCGATCGCTCAGATTGCCAAGTTGGTTAACCAGTACCACCTCACCGAGTTGATCCCCCTACTGGCCCACGAGTTTGAACGCATGCTGATTAAAGGTGCGAGTACTGACCCCAGCTGTATTGCTAAAAAAGCGATCGCCAACACCCTCTATCGACTGGAATATGCTGAAACAGAGCTGTTTTTGAACGGCATTCACCATCGCCAAAGGGAACCCGTGTGGGGAACCACGGTCGATACAGCTCCGGGTTTACGCGCGATTTGTGCTCTCGCCCTAGTTCGAGTCCACTACCGCGAGATTATGGTGGAACTGGCCGATCTGCTAGCTGATACTGAAGTTGAAGCCCGCATTGGGGCCGCCCGTGCCATTGCCTACAGCGAAAATCCCCAAGGTATTCCGCTACTGCGGCTTAAAGTCCATCTGGGGGATGAGGAGCCACAAGTGTTATCAGAATGCTTTATGGCCTTGCTCAAAATGGCCCCCCAGCAATCCTTTCCACTGGTAGCTCCCTTTTTAGAGGGCTTCGAACCCGCGATTTGTGAACTTGCAGCCCTAGCCTTGGGTGAAGCACGGATTCCGGAAGCATTTGCAGCGATTAAGCGAGCCTGGCAACGAGCCCATGAATCAGAGCTACGGCAGAATCTCTTACTGGCGATCGCAACGCTGCGCACAGACGATGCGATTCAGTTTTTGACAGGTTTGATAGAACGGGGAAATTTGGAGGATGCTAAGGGCGCGATCGCAGCCCTGCGAATTTATCGAGATATCGATGAAATTTGGCAACAGGTGGAAGCAACCACTCGTTTGAGAGGAGATGGCACCCTCGTAAACAAACTGAAATAAACAATCCATCACCACAAGCTGCCAGGCACTCACCCGTTTCCCCATCCAGAACTAGAGTTTTATAGTGCTGGCCAGATTGCTTAATGCACCTAATATCGCTGGGATGCTCAACACACAGGCAATCTGGCTCGCCGTAGCGCACAAAGCTTTGTAGCTACGGCTATACTTGCAGGAAACGCCAGATCCCAAGCTGGACAAGGATCCCAATCGGGATGAGGTTTATGCGTTAGGACTGGCCAAATTACGAAAGCGCGTGAATTGGGGTTCAAACAATAGCTTCACCGTGCCAACTGGACCATTACGGTGTTTTGTGATGATCACCTCTGCAATACCGCGATCGGGCGTATCAGGGTCGTAATATTCTTCCCGATACAGCATCATCACTAAATCTGCATCCTGCTCAATCGATCCTGATTCCCTCAAATCACTCATCATCGGGCGCTTATTGGTGCGCGACTCCACACCCCGACTCAGCTGCGACAGCGCAATGATCGGGACGTTGAGTTCGCGGGCAAGGCCTTTCAGCGATCGCGTAATTTTTGACAGCTCCTGCACCCGGTTTTCGCTACCGCTGCCTTCCATCAACTGTAAATAGTCAATCAAAATCAAGCCCAAGGCTCCCCCTTGCTCAGCCTGGAGCCGCCGCGCCTTAGAACGCATTTCCGTCACCGCAATATTCGGCGTATCGTCAATAAAAACAGGCAGTTGAGAGAGGGCGCTAATCGCGTGCCCCAGAGGTTCCCACTCATGTTGGGCAATGCGTCCGGCGCGCAGGCGACCGCTTTCGATCTGTGCTTCACTCGAAAGCAGACGGTACACCAGTTGCGCCTTCGACATCTCCAAACTAAACAACACCACAGGCAATTTATGCATCACTGAAATGTTGCGGGCAATCCCCAAGATGAGCGCAGTTTTTCCCATCGAGGGTCTCCCAGCTGCAATGATCAAATCAGAGCGCTGAAACCCTTGGGTCATGGCATCCAGGTCATAAAAGCCACAAGCCACACCGGGCAAGACCATTCCCAGCGATCGCTGTTCGATGTCCGCAAAGGTATCGGTCAAAATGTCGGCAGCAGAGGATAATCCCTGCTGAGGCCGAGACTGGGTAATTCCAAATAGCGTCTGCTCGGCTTGATCGAGCACCGTTTCCAGGGGAGATGCCGTTTCATACCCCATTTGGACAATGTTGCCGCCCGCCTGAATCAGCTTGCGACGCATGTACTTATCCATCACCAGGGTGGCGTACTGATCGATGTTGGCAGCAGTGACGGTGCGATCTAGCAGCTGAGCGAGGCGGCTTTGGCCCCCCACCTTATCTAAGCGATCGTTATCTTTGAGCCAAGTGGTGAGGCTCATCAAGTCTGTGGGTTGCCCCTGATGATGAAGCTCCAGAGCGGCCCGATAAATGTCTCGGTGAGCACCGATGTAAAACGCATCGGGTTCCAGTACCTCAAGCACACGACCCATGGCTTCTGGATCGAGCAAAATGCCGCCCAAGATCACCTCTTCGGCATCAATGTTTTGGGGCGGGAGGCGATCGCTCGCCGTCTGAAAACTAAGTTCTTGAACCATAACCCATATACAAAAGGGCGAGATCAACCTTGACTGCACCCAGAGTTTCAACCTTTCTGAACTAAAAGCTCAATGCCTTCAATCGGATGCGGTTATATCTCGCCCTTCACCATAACGAATATTGTTGGGTAGCGCTGGAGGTTCTGCCGCAAAAAGAATATAACGTTATGGCAGCCCCATCACCTAGGGCATATCATCCATTAAACGCGAAAAGCTTTATGGCTGAGCCTTGCTACGCCCGACCCAATTAAACAAACTAGAGGCTGTAACCGTTGTTCTAAAAGCAATGAACAATCTAATTGATGACAGCCTCTAGTTTAAGAATTACGCTGATAGGCCAAAGCTATGATGGATGAACGAGATTTCTCCTGTGAGATCGTGACGCTTGAATTCACTTGCATGACATAAAGATGGTCAGCCTAAACGCGAATCCGTTGACTGTCGAGGCCGTTCAGTCAGTCCTTGAGCAGTGGCCAACTGCGAATCACAACGTTCACGGCAATCAGTTCAGCACGATGACTGATGTTTGGCAGGATTATCAGCGGCTGATGGAGGTTTACTGCGTTGTCAAGGCAGGTGGGGTAGCGGTTCAGGTTGAAGCGGCCCAAGCCCTGCTGCAACGGGAAACCACTCTTCTAGAAGCTGAGATTGCGACTTTATTCCCTGAGGAAACCCATCACCGGGCAGCGATGCTACGCCAAGAAATCCAGGATCTCAAGAATTCGGTGCACTGGCGGATTGAACAACTGCAGCAAATTTTGCCTGAAGAGGAAGCGGTGGTTAGGGGGGTAATTGTCGCGATTGAGGCTCGGTTATAGCGATCCAGCGGCCAGTGCTGGAATTAATCCCTTTGCCAGCGTTTTTGGATCGACCCCCAGGGCGCTGCGATCGCGCGCCAGCCAACACCCCGCTTGTGCATGCCACCAACTGCCAACCAGGGCCGCTGAAAGGACACTATCTGCATCGCTTTGGGCCATTAATCCGCCTGTTAGCCCAGTCAGAACATCACCACTGCCGCCTCGGGCAAGCGCAGGGGTGCTGGCAGGGTTGATCCAGAGGGATTGATTGGGGGAGGCGATCGCGCTTCTGGCTCCCTTCAACACCACAATCGCACTGCTATTTTTAGCGGCAGCCTGGGCCGCTGCCCCAGCATCGACCGCGTGCTCCAATAAAGTTGGGAAAAGGCGCTTAAATTCCCCGATATGAGGTGTTAGTACTGTCGGGGCAGGGCGAGACCTAAGGGTCTCAGCAGCCCCTAACTCAGCCAGCAAGTTCAGCCCATCAGCATCAAGCAACAGCGGTTTGGCAGTGTCTAGCACTTGATGCACCACACCCTTAACGTCACGAGTGAGTCCTGGCCCACAGGCGATCGCGTTGTATTTTTCCAAATTCAGCGCATTGGGCAACTGAGCGATCGCCCCTGAATCGGTCTCTTCACACCCCAAAACCAGGGCTTCGGGAAGCTGAGCGACCAGCCAAAGACGGAGGGATTCCGGCACGGCTATCGTCACCATGCCCACCCCACTAGCCCGAGTCCCCAACCCGGCTAGCAGTGCTGCGCCTGCAAACTGACGAGAGCCGCAAATCAGCAGCAGATGCCCCACTTTATATTTGTGGGTAGCTTGGCGGCGGGGTAGGGGCAGGCGCGATCGCACAGCTGCTGGGGTAATTCTCTGCACGAGTGGCTCTTGACCTAAAACTGCATGAATATCCGCTAGGGGAATATCAAAATCGATCAGCTCCGCATGCCCTAGAAAATCCAACGCACAGTCTTGGACAAATGCCCGTTTCCACAACCCTAAACATAGGGTGCGGGTCGCTTGGATGGCCACACCCAGGGGTTGGCCTGTATCCGTGTGAATTCCAGACGGTAAATCAAGACTAACGACGGGTATAGCCCAGTCGTTTATGGTTTGCACTAAGGCTGCGATCGCCCCTTCAAGCGCACGGGTTAAGCCAAAGCCAAACAACCCATCTACAATCAACGTACAGTCCGCTAGGTCATCCACCCTTTCAACGGTAGGTATACCAAGGCTAGTTGCGTACTGAGCGTGAGCAGCGGTTAAATTCTTAAGTTTGTCCAGGGGACGGTAAAGGCGAATGTCATAGCCTTGCAAATACAGTTCCCGCGCGACCACCAAAGCATCGCCACCATTGTGGCCAGGGCCAACGATGATCCCCATGCGGAAAAACTGCGATCGCCCTTCAGAGTCGGTCTTTGGGCATCGTGGATAAAGCGCCATTAAACGTCGAGCGATCTGCCCCGCCACTTTTTCCATCAAGGCAGCCACAGGCATGCCAGCACCCAACAAGCGACCCTCAATTTGGCGCATTTGATCAGCACTCACTAAAAATCGCTCAATGGCTGGACGGGGCTTCATGGCAAGATCCAGTGCTAAGGGCATAAAGGGGCGACAAACCCCTCCTTCCTCTCTTGATTTGGCACTCCAAGCCGCCTATCATGGCTGGCTCAGCGATTATTGTTAGCGCTGAAAATGAACCCGTGCATCCATCCCGAAGCCGTTCAGATACTGATTCCATTCGTTTGCCTCGCCGCGATTGCTAAAAGGCCCCACCGCCACATGGGGACCAAAGGGCACTGTGCGCGTTTGCACGAGATTAGAAGAAACCCCCATGTCAACAATCTGGTTACGCAGAACCGATGCCGTCTGGTGTCCCGACGGCACGATCACGTAATAGGCTGAACTCCCAGCCCTTGCATTCGAGCCCGCAGCAGCAGTCGCATTGGGCGGCGGTGGTAGCGCATTATTGGGAGACTGGCCAAATTCCACACTATTATCAGGCACCGCTACGACTGGAATCGGCACCGAACCACTGCTTGAGGCTGAAGAATTGGGCGGTGGTGGCACACTGGAAAATGCATAAGTCGAGCTCACCGCTCGCTGCACTGATGTGATATCAGCCCCGATCCCAGAATTGGCTAACCGCTGCACCTGCTCCCTAGCATTTTGTTCAGAGTTGTATAGTCCAGCTTGGATCACCGAGCGACCGTTGTATTGCTGACGAAAAGCATCCGGTTGAACCAGCCGGACCTGATCCAGCAACAGTGGGCTGTTGCCATTGACATACACCATGTAACGTTGGGCTATCGTTCCTGCACCAGGATTGGATACGTTAACCGATGGCAGGCTAGACCCCTCAACATCAGGTAAGGGGGGTAGGGATTGCGCGAGATGGGTTATGTCTGGTTCAGAAACTGCTCGGGCAATGGTAGGCGCCAGCAGCAATGGGGTTGCCGTTAAACACAATAGGGACAGCAAACTTGATAGAGATAGTTTGCGTTGTAAGGGATGATCAAAAGCAAGGCCGTTCCTGAGGAATACCTTTAAGCAGATTTGACGGGGCCGCACTTGACATCTCTCACCTTGAGATAACTGTGACCATAACGACGAATATTGGGGGCTAAGCTTGGGAGGCACCATACCTGACTCCAACTCCAGATAGCTGGGGAACAATTAGATCTAAAAACCAACGAAAACGGTTAAAACTGAGAAACCACAAAAGTAAGCTGGGCGGCGCTCCAGGCTTTTATCCGAGTTCGCTAGCAAATGTTAACGTAAGAATAATGGCAATTTTGCAAAGAAGTTCAAAGTTAGCAGACAAAACAATGGGCAAAATTGTAGTTGGTCTTTCTGGTGGGGTAGATAGCTCTGTCGCAGCAGCAGCGCTACACCATCAAGGCTATGAGGTGGTTGGGCTGACCCTTTGGTTGATGAAAGGGAAAGGGCAGTGCTGCTCTGAAGGCATGGTAGATGCCGCCCAGCTTTGTGAAGATTTGGGGATTGACTATCATGTTGTCGATAGTCGAGATGTGTTTGAACGCAACATCGTTGATTATCTTGTGTCAGGTTATGGCTCTGGGATAACGCCGCTACCCTGTTCTCAATGCAACCGAACCGTAAAATTTGCGCCGATGTGGCAATACGCCCGTGAAGAACTAGGGGCCGATCAAATCGCGACGGGCCACTATGCTCGCATCACTCGAGATCCAAAGACTGGCCGTTATGAACTGCGCCGTGCAGTTGATCGCAGCAAAGATCAGTCCTACTTTCTTTATGACCTAACCCAGGATTCTCTGGCGGCGACTCGGTTTCCGCTGGGGGAACAAACCAAAACTGAAACGCGACGCATGGCGGCAGAACTGGGTCTGCATACGGCAGAAAAACCAGAAAGTCAGGATCTGTGTCTGATCGAACAGCATGGGTCGATGCAGGCTTTTTTAGACAAGTATCTAGGCCCTAAACCAGGCGATATTGTAGACACTACAGGGCATGTCTTGGGTCAACATAGTGGCATTCACCACTACACCATTGGTCAACGCAAAGGGTTAGGCATTGCAGCCCCCCATCCCCTTTATGTCGTGGCCATTGACGCGGGTCGCAACCAGGTGGTTGTAGGCGATCGCGACAACGTCCATCAAGCGGATTGCAACGTTCACCGAGTCAATTGGGTTGCCATAGCCCCACCAACTCACCCTATTCGAGCCATGGTGCAGGTGCGTTACCGTTCCCCCGCTGTGCCAGCAACAGTGCTGCCTTTGGCAACAAAGACGGATCAAGGGCCGCTAGCCGAAGCAGGCGTTGTTCGGGTGCGCATTGTTTTTGACGACCCGCAGTTTGCCATTACCCCTGGTCAAGCAGCAGTTTGGTATGACGGCGATCGTGTGCTAGGCGGTGGGGTGATTGAATCTGATGTGCCAAGTTCATAACTTATACGGATGCACTCAGACAAGCCTTGAAACCTTTAGCTGAGCCTGTAGATCGGCAATCACATAGCACAATTCTGATGAGGTGAATGTAATAATTTGCTGAAGTCTGTTGTGCCGCTGATGTCTCAGACTCCCCTTTGTCGGTACAGTAGTGTCGTGGCAATCTACCTAACTTCACATTGTCGCGTAGAAAGAAAACAGTTAGGAAGGTATCTGAATCCTATGAAAGATGGTATTGCTCCCCACGGTGGGACGTTAATTAACCGCTTGGCTAGTCCAGCGCAGGTTGAAGAGTTTCAATCAAAAGCCCAGGAATTGCCCCGCGTCACTTTAGATGACCGGGCTTTTTCCGATCTAGTCATGATCGCCATTGGTGGCTTTAGCCCACTCGAAGGCTTTATGGGGCAGGCAGACTATGAGCCCGTTGTTACCGATATGCGACTGGCCAGCGGCTTGCCTTGGGCTGTTCCGGTGACGTTGTCAGTTACTGAAGCAGTGGCAGAACCTCTAAAAGAAGGGACTTTAGTCCGCTTAGATGATCCAACAGGGCGATTTGTCGGGGTCTTAGAACTGACTGAGAAATATACTTACGACAAGAAAAAGGAAGCGATTAACGTCTATCGGACCGACGAAGACAAGCACCCTGGGGTCAAGGTCGTCTACGACCAAGGCAACATCAACTTGGCTGGCCCAATTTGGCTGCTGCTGCGTGATCCCCATCCCCTGTTCCCGAAATATCAGATCGATCCGGCGGCTTCTCGAGAAATGTTTCGCGATCGCGGCTGGAAAACCGTCGTTGGTTTCCAAACGCGTAACCCGATTCACCGGGCCCACGAATATATTCAAAAATGTGCTCTAGAGACCGTTGATGGTCTGTTCTTGCATCCACTTGTTGGTGCAACCAAGAGCGATGACATTCCGGCAGATGTCAGAATGCGCTGCTACGAAATCATGATGGAGCACTATTTCCCGCAAGATCGGGTGATTCTAGCGATTAACCCCTCAGCAATGCGGTACGCTGGCCCTAGGGAAGCAATTTTCCACGCCCTGATTCGGAAGAATTATGGCTGTACTCACTTCATCGTGGGTCGTGACCATGCTGGTGTGGGTGACTACTACGGCACCTATGATGCCCAGCACATTTTTGATGAGTTTATGCCCGGCGAACTCGGCATTACACCCATGAAGTTTGAGCACGCTTTTTACTGCAAGCGGACAAGCACCATGGCCACTACTAAAACGAGTCCCAGTAAACCTGAAGAAAGGGTTCACCTGTCAGGGACTAAGGTGAGAGGAATGTTGCGTGAGGGTAAATTGCCCCCACCAGAGTTCTCTCGCCCTGAGGTGGCCGCTGAGTTGGCTCGGGCGATGCAAGTTCCCCAATAGGGCCGAGCCAGTCAAGCTGCCGAAGGCAGTTTGACTGGCAAATACTCTATAACCAACACGTCTAAAAGGAAACGTAAACCCCCGTGGGATCGAACCGACGAGTATTTTTACAGCAAGCGGGACTGCTTCTCAGTGCTTTGGGCCTAAGTGAAGCAGGGTTGTTGGGTTTGGCCGGACGCTATCAGCAGGCATTAGCACAACCGACTCGGCGAAAGCTGGCATTGCTCGTTGGCATTAATCGCTATCCTAGGGGGGTTTGCGATTTGGTGTCTCCAGCTCAAAACGTGGGCTTAAAGGGGGCGCTTACCGATGTTGAACTCCAGCGAGAGCTTCTGATTACGCGCTTTGGATTTAGCCCCAGCGACATTGTGACGCTGGTTGATGGTGCCGCAACGCGACAAGGCATTACTGATACCTTTATCCACCACCTCGGCAATCAGGCCAGTGCCGATGATGTGGTGTTGTTTCACTTTAGCGGCTATGGCAGTCAGTTCAAGTTAATGGGGGCTGATAGCTCAGTTACCACAAGCCTAGTGCCCGTCGATGGCAAATTGCCTACGGAAGACGCCCCCGCCGTCAATGATTTATTAATGGATACGGTGCGCTTGCTGCTGCAGTCTCTCAAGACGAACCAAGTGACGACGCTCTTCGACTGTGGCAGCGCCGATTTGGGGCAGTTGAATTGGGGGAGCTTAAAGCTGCGATCGCGGCCCAATGTTCCCACCGGTGATATCAGTCCTGTGGTGACAGACTTGCAAGCTACGCTAATCAACCGCATCAAGGCCAGTAAAGGAGACATGGTCAAACCCCTCATTGGGGCATCCTCAGGGCCGTTACCAGGAATCGCGCTCCAGGCTGCGACACCCAATCAAATTGTCGTAGAAGGTGCCTGGAAAGGCTTTAACGCCGGGGTCTTTACCTACACGCTGACCCAGCAGCTTTGGAGTTTGGTACCCCCAGCTACGCTACGCTTTGCGCTCGGGCGCGCTACGGAAACGGTACAACTGATTAGCGGCTTAGCCCAACAACCTCAAATTCAGGGCCAACGGCAGGGTGAAAATTCGCTCAACCCTTACAATCTGCCTTTATCGGCTGATACTGCTGCTGAC
The DNA here is from genome assembly GCA_039815185.1 of Cyanobacteria bacterium P01_A01_bin.123. Classification (GTDB taxonomy): domain Bacteria; phylum Cyanobacteriota; class Cyanobacteriia; order Phormidesmidales; family Phormidesmidaceae; genus JBCBZT01. The sequence continues at coordinate 25,859 of JBCBZT010000036.1, forward strand.
GGCGTGATTACTGAGATTACTGATGATGGCAAGCGCTGCAAACTTTGGTTGGGGGGTATTTCAGCGGCTGTTTTGGAGTATTACGGCAACCAATCCTGGCTATCCGTCAGTGCCAGCACCGCAGCAGCCAAGCTGGCAAACACCAAAGCTAATGATCCGGCTGAAGCCACAACCAACAGCCCAGCAAATCAGGAACCAGAAAGCCAGGGCGATCCACCCCTACCGTTACTCAAGATTCAGTCACGCGACGGGTTGATCGCCCAAGCCAGCTTACAGTCTGGCCAACCTATTGCCTTGCAGGTCGGCCAAACTGTCTATGAAACCAGCCGCGTCTTGCCACACAATGTGGATTTAGTCGTGGCTTTAGACAATAACCTCGAACGCATCGAACGGGTCGATGCCACCAGTGCCCTATCGGGTATTCCCTTTGTTTCATCGATTTTGGCGGGAGAACAACCCGCAGACTGTCTCTTCGGCCACATTGTTCAGGAAGAATCAGCCACCTTAACGGCAGTATTGCCGAGCCAAACTCGTACTGATGTGGGTCTGTCTTTGACCAAAGCTAGCTCCCAAGACGAAGCCTTAAATCTGGGCTATGGACTATTTTCACCCAGTCGGGAACTGATCCCAGGTACGATGGCCAAAGAAGAAGAAGCGATCAAAACTGCGATTAGTCGAATCACACCTCAACTTCAAGTTTTGCTGGCGACTAAGCGATTACGCATGACGAAGAATCAAAGCTCTTCCCAGTTAGCCGTCCGTGCCAGTTTAGAGTTGACTGATCCCCAAGAGCGATTGGTCATGCAGCAAGAAACGGTGCGATCGCCACAGACTTTACCCAAAAGTCGACTGGCGTCCTTATTCACCAATGGGGAACGTGCTACTCAGGTTCCTGCGGGTGGGCGCCTCCGCTATCGATTAGCCAATTTTGGCGATCGCCCCTTGTACTACACGCTGATTAGCTTTGATGGTCGTGGTCGAGCCTTAGCCCTCTACCCCAACGGCATTGTTGACAACAGCGGGGACGAGGAAATTATCAAAGCTGCCGCCCGAGAGAATAAAATTGACCCTGGCGATATTCAAGTCATGCCTCAATCTGGCATCGACTGGATTGCTGATGCTTCCAGCAATTGGGTTGAAACCCATCTGGTTTTTAGCATTCAACCGCTCTATCAAACCTTCAATGCCCTTTGGCAGGCGATGAAAACCAGCGGTAACGGGGGACGAATTACCCCATTAACTCAGCCTTTAGAGATTACCCAAGCGGTTTTGAGTGATTTACAACAGGCTAGCTTGTCTCTCAGTGGAGACAGCGTCCCCCAAGACATTTATCGCTTCGATGTCAAAGCTTGGACGAATTTGAGTTTTGTCTACGAAATCATCCAAAATTCGGATCCGTAGTTGGCCATGTTTACCCGAGCGTTATTTGAATGCAGGGGGGTGGCAATGGCTTATCGTTGACGTCTTCATGTCAAATTGGCTTAGATTATCCGGAATGAATGGGGCTTAGCGGTAAAAGGCGTAAGCAACTTTGAAGATGCAGATGGCGGGGATTGACAGCGGGAGACGTGAGCTAAATATCAGATGAGAAGACTCAACATTTGCCCCCCAGCCTTGCTACGTGGAATGGGAATGGCCGCAACTGTAATAGCGCTTGTCGGTTGGGGGAATTGGAGCAGCGCAAAAGCGGCGACTGCTCAACCTGTAGCCTTGAAGCCAGTTAATATTGAGAATGCAGGGCCTGCCCGGGTTGACTTGCTTGACTCGAGATTCTGTCCTAGCGATTTGGAAGTGGCGATCGCCTCAATTATCAATAACGCTCGATTTGACAGTGCCCGTTGGGGCATCTCAATTGAGTCGCTTTCTGACCAAACGGCGCTTTATCGGCACAACTCAGACACGTCCCTAATTCCCGCTTCTAATATCAAACTCTTGACAACGGCAGCGGCATTACAAATTGTCAGCGATCGCAGCCCCCAGGATCTCTTCAATCTTGAAAGCTGGATCACGGTGGTCAATCGCGATAGCCACAATGCCTACGCCGATGATCTACTACGCCGAGTGGGCGGGCAACATGCGGTTCAGCAAGCCCTCACCCCCCTGGGCATTGACCCTGATAGTTACGAACAGGTCGATGGTTCGGGGTTGTCCCGCCAGAATCGAGCAACCCCAACAGCATTCGTAACCCTGTTGAAAAGTATGCACGCCCATAATGAGCGTGATTTGTTTTATCGCTCTTTACCTGTGGCCGGCGTCAGCGGTACATTGCGAAATCGCTTTCGAGCCACATCTATTCAGGGTAGACTCCACGCCAAGACGGGTACGCTTCGCGGGGTGCGGGCATTGTCAGGTTATTTGGAAACGCCAAACTACGGCACGGTTGCGCTTAGCATCCTAATTAATCAGTCGGGGCAATCAGGACAGGTGATGCTTGGCGCAATTGACCAGATTGTGCAGCAAACAGCCCGTGTGGCACCCTGCGATTGAACAGAAGAGTATGCATTTCTGCCTAGCCCCAACTATTCCCAACTATTGAGGAGCCACTCGCAAATTAATTGTGGCGGTCACCTCAGCATGGAGCTTGATGTCAATCCGGTATTCGCCAAGCTGGTTGATGTGGGGTACCGAGATATCGCGGCTGTCGATTTCCTTACCCGTGTTGGTTTGAATCACTTCAGCCACTTCGCTAGCCGTAACCGTACCAAAGATGGCATCCCCTTCACCCGCCTGCTTTTTGACCGTAAACATGCCGATGGTGCTCAGGGCAGTTTTCATGGATTCAGCTTCTTGCTTAATGGCGAGCAGACGCTGCCGCTCTGCTTCGCGACGACGCTCCACTTGCTTCAAAATGCCTGGGGTCGTCCGAACCGCCATGCCTTGGGGAATCAGGTAGTTGCGGGCATAACCGGGGGCAACCTCAACCAAATCACCAGATTTGCCAAGCTTACGGATATCTTCGTTGAGCACTAACTGGATGCGCTTTGCCATAGTCTTCAGTATTGTTTCTTTAGTCTTCTTTGGGATGAGCGTCGTCTATAAGAGCAAGTTTGAAATAAAGCCCAGTTGTTTAATCTATCAAATTAGATAGGGACGCGCAATCTTCGAGAAGAGCCAATTTGCCTATCTCTGGGATACAGCACATATGGCATTCGATGTCGAAAGAGAAGAGCAGGAAGGGCTGATTGTTCGCTTAACCGCTAAGCTAAACTCTAGAAACCTGCTCCAACGCGGATTGAGATGACTCCAACTGGCTATCAACCCCAATCCATCGATACCAGCATCGAGGCGGATCAGCTCCTCTTTACGCTGCTGCGGCAGCGGAGCAATGCGGATCGGCTACTGATGGCGATCGCCCAGCATGAAGGGTTCCGGGCGTTGTTTTTGGCTGGGTTACGCAAACGCTTCAACCAACTGACGCCAAAAATTGTGGCGACAGCTTTCCTCAAAGCAGATTACCCAGACGCCTTCACCCCATTCGGCAATGAGATGACCTGGATTCAAGATTCCATTGGGCTTGCCCTCCAGTTGCACGAAGTATTTGAGGCATTAGAGATCCCTTACTACGTGACAGGTGGCGTTGCGGCCATCAACTACGGCGAATATCGTACCACCACAGATGTGGACATCGTCCTGAGCGTATCGGCAGATGATATTCGCCAACTGGCCACTGATCTAGCGCAAATCGGGTTCTATGTCCCTGGCGTTGAAGATGCTGTATCAGGGCGCATGAGGACGCTTCAAATCACCCATATGGAGACAATCGCTAGGGCTGATTTAGTTGTCGCCGGGGATGAAGCGTTCGACATCGCTAAATTTCAGCGACGCCAGGTTACCAAAATTCCTGGTCGGGGTAGCCTCTATTTTGCTTCACCAGAAGATGTGGTGCTCAACAAGTTGAGGTGGCGGCAACGGGGGCAGTCCGAAAAGCAATGGCGGGATGTCCTTGGTGTCCTCAAGGTGCAGTCAACTGCTCTCGACATCAACTATCTACAGGAATGGGCTGAAAGATTAGGCCTCAGTACTGATCTGGCAACAGCAATGCAACAAGCAGGATTGAGCTAACCACTCCAGGCCACTATCCCCTCACCAAATTGTGGCTCACCAATTCTTGAGCTTTGGGTAACGGATAATGGCGTTTAATTATGACCTGCTCCTTCCTGCTCTGCCACAATTCGTTTGACCTGCACCACGCTATCGGGGTTGAGGGAGATTGAGTCTATCCCCTGCTCCACTAAAAATGCTGCAAACTCAGGATAATCGCTGGGGGCTTGGCCGCAGATGCCGACCTTGCGTCCGGCAGCGTGGGCGGTTTTAATTACGTGGGCGATCGCCAACTTGACGGCCTCATCCTGCTCATCAAACAGCTCAGCCAGTTCCCCAGAGTCGCGATCGACCCCCAGCACCAGCTGAGTCAAATCATTGCTGCCAATGGAAAAGCCGTCGAACCGTTCCGCGAATTTGTCGGCCAAGAACACGTTGGCGGGGATTTCGCACATGACGTAGACCTGCAAACCGTTTTCGCCCCGCTGAAGGCCGTTGTCGGCCAGGACTTGCAACACCCGGTCGGCTTCGCTCACCTTGCGGCAAAACGGCACCATGATAATCACATTGTCGAAGCCCATTTGTTCTCGCACCCGCTTGATGGCCTGACACTCTAGGGCAAAGCCAGCCCGATAGCGATCGCTGTAATACCGGGCTGCCCCCCGAAAGCCCAACATCGGGTTCGATTCGGGTGGTTCAAATTCTCGTCCACCAATCAGGTCAGCGTATTCATTTGTTTTGAAATCGCTAAGGCGCACGATCACTGGATGGGGATATTGAGAGGCTGCAATTTTGCCAATGCCGCGAGACAGGTTATCGACAAAATATTCCCGCTTGTCTTTGTAGCCCTGGGTCATGTTGCGGATAGTTTGCCAAGCGTCGCGATCGCTGAGCTTGTCGTAGTTCACCAGGGCCATGGGGTGAATTTTGATCAGGTTGTTGATAATAAACTCCATCCGGGCCAGGCCAATGCCTTTTGCAGGCAGCTGCCACCAGTGGAATGCGGCTGAAGGACTGGCAATATTCATCATGAGCTGGGTGCGGGTGGGGGGCACACTCGCTAGATCGACATCCACCGATTCAAAGTTGAGTAATCCGGGATAAACAACGCCGCGATCGCCTTCGGCACAGGAAATCGTCACCGCCTGATCGTTTTTCAAGATGCGAGTGGCGTCACCCGTGCCCACGATCGCCGGAATTCCCAGCTCTCGACTAACGATGGCGGCGTGGCAGGTGCGACCGCCGTAGTCGGTGACGATACCCGCGACTCGCTTCATTACGGGCACCCAGTCGGGATCGGTCATTTCAGTGACCAAGACGCTCCCATCCGTCACCCGATCAATATCCTTAGGATCCAGGACTCGGCAGACTTTGCCCGCTGCGATCGCATCCCCAATGCTCAACCCCTGCAAAATGGGGGCTGCTTTATCTCTGAGCTTGTAGGTTTTGAGCGTGCCGCCGGTTTTTTGCGACTGCACGGTTTCCGGACGTGCCTGGACGACAAACAACTCTCCCGTGTCCCCATCCTTGGCCCACTCCACATCCATCGGGCCACCATAGTGAGCTTCAATCGCAACGGCCCATCGGGCCAGCTGCAAGATTTCATCATCACTCACCACAAAAGCTTTCCGTTCTTTTCCGGTAGTATCAACGGTTTTCACAGTGGCCTTGCTGCTCTCGCTGGCATAGACCATTTTTTGGGTCTTGCTGCCCTTGGTCTTTTCAATAATCGGGCTGTAACCCGCTTTGAGCAGGGGTTTGAACACTGTGAACTGATCGGGCGTTACGCTACCCTGCACCACCGTTTCTCCTAGCCCCCAAGCCCCGGTTAGCAGTACCGCATCTGGGAAACCCGACTCGGTGTCAATCGAAAACATGACGCCAGCACAGGCTTTATCCGAGCGCACCATTTTTTGCACCCCGATGGATAAAGCCACTGTCATATGGTCGAACTGCTTTTCTTCCCGGTAGCTGATGGCCCGATTAGTAAACAAAGAGGCATAGCACTTACGGCAGGCATCTAAGAGCTCCGTTTCGCCGCTAATATTCAAAAAAGTTTCTTGCTGTCCAGCAAAGCTGGCGTCGGGCAGGTCTTCGGCGGTGGCGCTGCTGCGCACGGCAGTATCGGCTTCGGTGACGCCATAGCGTTGGCTAAGGTCGCGATAGGCTTGGCGGATGGCGGCTTCAAGTTCTTCGGGAAAGGAGGCCATCAGAAACAAGCGGCGGATCGCTTTGCCCGTATCAGCCAAGCGTTGTTTGCCTTGATTGAAGGCATCAAGTTGGCATTGGATGGCGTCGGCAAGTTGGTTGAACTTTACAAAAGTGCGATAAGCATCTGAGGTGATAGCGAACCCACCGGGCACTTGAACACCCTGCGATTTGAGGGTGCTAATTAATTCACCCAGGGAAGCATTTTTACCCCCGACACGCTCGATATCTTGGTTATTAAGCTGTTCTAACCAGAGAATATAGTCCATTCCGATTCAAGCCTCCACTGCCTTGACCTCAACCCCGGCAAAACCCGTGACTTATTTACTCGGTGACTTATTGACTAGAAATAAGAGGCCTAAAAATCGCTCATTTCTCGATTATGGCAACCCATGATTGCCATGTTAAGTCATATGCTCAACCAACATTCGGCCTCAAGCTTCGGTTCAAAATAAGGATGAGGCAATTCATCAAGCGGGGCAGCTTTATTGGGATTTCGATGACCCAAATGCTGGCTGGGGTGGGGGGAAATCCAAACGGTAACAACCAAACTGCGAAGCCAGTCGTTCAGCACCTAGCTCAAAAAGCCTTGGGTTGCAGCACGGCTGAGGAGATGTGTCACCGATGATCCCAACACGCATTGCGACGGTCACCCTAAATCCTGCCATTGACCAAACCGTGGCGATTGCTAATTTTCAACCCAATGCAGTTAACCGCATCAGTTGGGAGCAAGCTGATGCGGGCGGCAAGGGGGTAAATGTTGCTGCCTTTTTGGCAGACTACGGGTGTCAAGTCAGCGCTACCGGATTTTTAGGCCAGGACAATCCTGACCTGTTTGAAAAGCTGTTTTATCAGAAGCAAATTGACGATCGCTTTATTCGCATCCCTGGCAAAACGCGGGTCAACGTCAAAATTGTCGATGACGCCCAGGGCCAAGTGACCGACATTAACTTTCCAGGACAAGAAGAACATCCCGGAGATTTGAATAAGCTGGAAAGCGCGATCGCGTCCTTGGCTCAGTCTCACCAGTGGTTTATCTTCTCAGGTAGTGTCCCGGTGGGACTGCCCACGACGATCTATCACGACCTAATTGAACCCCTTAAGGATCGAGATATCCCGGTGGTGATTGACACCAGCGGCGCTGCCCTGCGCCACGCCCTGTCGGCCCAACCTTATCTGATTAAGCCCAACCTTGCGGAACTGCGCGAGTTGATGGATCAACCGTTGGATACCGAAGCCAACATTGTTAAGGCAGCCCGGCAACTGGTCAACTTCGGAATTTGCCATGTGGTGGTGTCAATGGGCGGAGAGGGAGCCTTATTTATCAACGAGCAAACCATAATCCAGGCCCAACCCCCTCGGATCGAAGTGAAAAGCACCGTCGGTGCGGGGGATGCCTTGGTTGCTGGGTTGGTTGCAGGCCTCTCCCATGGCAAACCCTGGGCGGACTGTGCTGCTTTGGCCACCGCCTTTGCTATGGCGGCCCTGAGCCAGATTGGAGCTGGTCTGCCATCCCGCGATGTCGTTGATCAAAATTGCGATCGCGTCACCCTACGATTTTTAGATTGAAACTTTAGACAGTGCAGCTCAAACGCCTCTCTTTTGGGCAAGTTATGCAGAAAAAAAGTGGGTAAAGCCGACTAAAACAATCGTTAGAGTGCATCGAGACACAGTGCTTCGGCTGTCCGCTTTCGACCCAAAACGGACATTGCTGGCATTACATCCAAAGTTGCTCCCTTATTGTCCCACCCGGACTTGAACAAATTAGCTCCCCTCTGGGTGAGTTCACAACGTCGCAGCGCGACATGCAGTGCACATCAATTTATCTCCAGATAGGCCAGTGCCACATCAGCAAGGCCATCCACCAGATCGTCAACTTGCTGCTGCCGCTTGGCGATATCCCGATGCTTGCGTTGGGTAGCGTTTGCCGTGGCCGGTCCAGCCAAAATTTGATGCCCTCACGCAGGATGCTGGATATTCCATAGTCGCGGGCGCCTCCCGAGCTCGACGATGCCTTGGCTTGCTGACTCCGCACAGCTTCCGGACTCGAGCTTTTGAACAAGTTGACCGATGATTTGACCATTAGTTTGACCGATGGTCAAATCAGTGCTAGGTTGTGTTGGAAACATGAGTCAGAGAGGACAAAACATGAGTCAGAGAAGACAAGCGGTGCCCTCGTCCGAACACCAACGGGAAATGTTGCTGGAGGCCGCCACCGCCGAGTTTGCAGTGAATGGCTTCGAGGCGACCTCCATCCAGAAAGTTGCTTCGGCCGCCGGTGTCAGCAAAGCTAAGATCTTCTATTACTTCGACAACAAAGAGGATCTCTACACTCGAGTACTGGACCGGACCCTCCAGCCCCTCCTTGCGCCCCTCGAGTCCGTCCCACAGGCGAGCTCGGCCGAGTCGTATTGGACCTCGCTCGAATCGGGACTGAACTTCGCGTTCGAGTTCAGCCGCCAAGATCTGTGCGCTGCTGCGCTCGTACGGGATCTCTATCGCCGCGGCGGGGACTCTGCATCGCTTCAACGCCTACTTGACCGCGCCCGAGCTGCGATCAGTACGTGGTTGCGCGACGGGCGGCAGCTCGGGGCTGTGAGGACAGACCTGCCCGTGCTGATTCTCGCCGAAGCTGTCGTAGGAGCACTCGTCCACGTGGACCGCTGGCTGGCTTCGCATACCGACGCCGATGGTGCAGCCGAGGATCTCCTATCTAGCGCGTCGCTTGCCGCACTTGCGCGCGACGCCCTCCAACAACGCCCACCTTCGGAGTGCGAGTCAGAGGTCACCTACGCCGCCGAGGACGTCCCCCGCGAAACCGACGCCTACCTCGACGTTTCCGCGACGGTGACGCGCCGGGTCACCATGCGCAATGGCCGCCATCGGCATCCCGCCCCTAGCTTCGATCGCGAGGGCTTCCAGCTCATCGCCGCACCGACGGTGTTTGCCCAACCGCCTAGCGACAGCGAAGCAAGGGTGGCCTATGGCGCGATCGAAGCGGCGCTCAAGGATCGCCTCGGAGCTTCCTTCGCCTGGGTATTCGATCATACGGTGCGGCATACGGAGCACACTCCGGGGCGACGTCCCCCGATTCGCATCGTCCACGCGGATTACGGACGCGGAGCAGGCGTTCGTAGACTCTGGGAGTTACTCCCACACGCCAAGGCTGAACGATGGGCAGGCTCCCGCGTCATCGTGGCGAATCTCTGGCAATCGGTAGCCGGGGTTGTTCACTCCACGCCTCTGGCCTTCGTAGACATCACCTCCGTTCGCGACGAGGACTTTATCCCGGTTACGGTTCACTACCCCGACCGAGACGGGGAGGTCGGTTACTACCGGCCCAACAAAGACCACCGCTGGTACTGGTTTCCGTTCCTGCGTCCCTCCGAGTCATTGTTGTTCAAAACCTTCGACGAACTGCCGGGCGAGCATCACTGGTCCTGCCCCCACGCCGCCTTTACAGCCCCCAACTCTCCCAAGGAGCTTGCGGGGCGACGAACGAGCATCGAATTCCGGATCTTGCTTGCTTTCGAGCACGACTCGCGAGGTGCAGCATGAGCCTACTCCAACCATTCGGAGACCGAATCTGGATCTGCGACGGGCCACAGGTGCGGATGATGACGATCCCGTTTGCAACGCGCATGACCATCGTCGAACTCGAGCCCGGAAATCTCTGGGTCCATTCGCCGCTCGAACCCACCCCGGAGGTACAGGAGGCAGTCGAAGCGCTTGGTGCCGTGAAGTTCATCGTCGCGCCGAATAAGATTCACAGCCTTGGAGTCGGCCCGTGGAAGGAGCGATACCCGTCGGCCGAGGTCTGGGGCTCTCCCCGCTTCCGCGAGCGGCACCCAGGCGCTCTCGTCAACCACGTCATTGAGACGGATACTCCGCAGGCGTGGGGCGGTCAGATCGACGCCCTCTGCTTCGGTGGAAGCAGCTTTCTCGACGAGGTCGTCTTCTACCACAGACGTTCGGGGACGTTGATCCTCACCGATCTCATCCAGCGCCACGATCCAGCGGGAGAATCCTGGTTCTGGCGTTTCGTCAAACGCACTGTGGGCGTCCTTGGCCCGTCGGGCGGAACCGCCAAGGATCTGAGGAGTACCTTCGGTGATCTCGATGCGGCCCGAGCCAGCGCGGAGGCGCTCCTTCGTTGGGACTTCGACCGCGTAGCGATCGCGCACGGCATTTGCATCACCGAAGATGCCCATCGCACCGTCAAGAAAGCCTTCGACTGGGCGCTCAAAACCGATTGATCATGCCGATAAGTGAGAGACTGAGTTTACGTCCGCTATTGGCCGACAGCAGACGATTACGCACTCAAATCAGCAATCTAATAGGTTACGGCGCATACGATCTAACCTGACTTTGAAGCTGACGTGGCAACCTGTCACGGACCTTGCTCGTACAAGTCCTGCGCCAGAACAGCGCTACAGCTTAACTCGGCGTTAGAGATCCGATTTAGATGAAGCAATGCGACGCGACGCATCAATCCGTCAACTAGAAACACTCATTTTGGGGCGTCGTTGCAATTACATTCACCATCATCCACTGCGCCACAGGTTGTATAAAAGTGCGATCGCCTGCTAGAACTCAACCACCAGCGCTACGTTGAGGAAGTAGCCCAGGGTTTACACGATAAGAAAGTAAAAGCCGAAAACGAAAGCCACCTCAAATTTAGACATTACCCTAGAAGCAACCGCCACTGAAGCACAAACTAACCTCTTGTACCTATGCAAACCATCCAAATCCAACTGCCCGACACCATCTTCTCTGCCCTACGCAAAGCCCCCAAGGAGTTTGTGCAAGCAATGCGCATCGCTGCCGCTGTCAAGTGGTACGAACTGGGTGAAATTTCCCAAGGAAAAGCCGCCGAGGTCGCTGGCCTCAGCCGAGCAGCCTTTATCAACACCCTGGCCCACTATCAGGTCTCAGTCTTTCAGTACACTGCCGAAGACCTTGCCGAGGAGCTAGCCGACATTGTCTGACCCTGCCCTCAATGTCGTCATCAACACCTCGCCCCTGATTGTCCTTTTCAAAAGTGGTCTGGCTGAGCGGTTTCCTGGAGTCAATCGCCGCTCCTCAGTTTTGGGCGGAGTTTCCTGGAGATCCTGGGTTGGGCTTGATGTAAACTCTCCATGGGTATGTTCTCATGGCCAACTGCAGGATATAAAAACTACAATTTATTGGGGCATATCCTCAATTAATATCGGGGCATTACATCTGAAATGCCGCCGATGAGACCTTTGCTTAAATCTAAAGATCAAAAATACCGACAGCTGCTGATCGTTCTGATCTTTACATTTGTCGTTTCTCCATTTTTGCGGGATGGGATAGGTAATATTTTCTCTATTTCGCTACTGCTGTATACCATCATCATTGTTATCAAAAGCTTTGCGCTACCCAGACGCTTGATGATGGTGTACGGTGCGATTGCAATCATTGCCTTTTGCTTCGGGGTAATGTCTAGCCTTGGCTGGATCAGTTACCTAAATCAGCCCCTGAGGCTGATCTCCCAAACTATTTTTGCCCTCTACCTAACAGGGGCCGCCTACTGGATTGGCCGAGATATCTTTACCGCTCCCGAGGTTACCATCGATATCGTGAGAGGTGGAATCAGTGTTTACCTGCTGATTGGGTTTATCTGGGCCTTGCTATACGGCATTGTCAATACCCTGGATGCTAATGCCTTCTCCCAACCCCTGGTCCAGATAGGCTCTTACCTCAGGACAATTCACTTTAGTTTTACCACCCTGACCACCCTGGGGTATGGCGATATTGTTCCCCTGAGCGAGGTTGCCCAGGTACTGACAAACCTAGAGGCCATCATAGGGCAGATGTATTCCTCTGTTTTTATTGCCATTTTGATTGGGAGCTATTTGTCACAGCGGTCTAGGCCCCATGGTAACGAAGAGATGTAAGATAAACCACACACGATCGCGCTCATTTCCACCGGCTCACCGCCAAAGATCAACCGCTCTACGGCCCCTTTGAGAATTTCAAAGCAGGCAATGCCCAGAAATGCGGCAATTCCCAGTGCTCCCACCGCCTCAAACTTCTGGTGTCCATAGGGATGATCGCGATCAGGTTGGGGAGAGGCCAACTGATTGATCACTAGGCCCAACACGTTATTCGCACTGTCAGTCACGCTATGCAGGGCATCGGCCATCAGGCTGAGGGAGCCCGTCCACCAGCCCACCCAGCCTTTGAGCAATACCACCGTCAAATTGAGCAGCAGCGTAGTCACCAGCACTCGCCGCACCGCACCCCGATGATCGACAATTGCAGCCATATCCTGAATCACAGCTCTACATCCCCCGCAACATCCCTCTAGGGGCATTGTAAGAAACCAAAGGGTTAACAGTCGGCTTCCGGGATGGGAAAGATCTGAAATGAATAGGCTTTCACTTCGTTGGCAGCTTGGAAGGGATGGTCGCTGACCTTTTGCTTGATGATGTCGTCGATAATCTGATATTTACTGCTGCCAATAATTTTGGGATCTTCTATGAGTGATCCAGAGCCATCGATCACAACCCCCACAGTGACCAACCCGGGGCTCGGGTCTAAACACTCGTTCAACGGATAAGTCACCGATATCAACTCGGGAATTGAAGCATCTTCGGCTGAAACACTATGGTTTGCAAGCACATTCGCTTTCCACTGATCTAGCTCATCCCTGACATTGGCAGTGTTTCCAGCATTGGAATTGTAAGCATAGTTTTGACGGTCTGCGGCGCGGCTGTAGAGGTCTTGATCGTCTGTATCGTCTCCAGTATCGCTGCCACTCTCCTCGTCAGAGCCGTCGTCGTTGACGTTTGAATTGCCAGTTGTGGTGTCGGCGTCAGCGTTTTCCGGTTCGGTGTCTGTCTCATCGTTAGTTAGGGGCGGAGCAGCAGCGGCTTGAGCCGGGGTAGGCTGGGGCCGGGGTTGTTGGGCCGATTGTGAATTGGGTTCCGCCTTAGGTTCAGGGGTAGGCTCTACCTCGGGTTCAGGGAGTTTGGGTAGGCGGGCGACTTGAATGGTTTCGGTTTCTGTGGGCAGGGGTTGAACGATCGGCTCTTCTTCAGCTTGCTGACCTGGCATTGGCACAAACATCAGCACAACGGCGTGAGCCCCCACGCTCAGTAAAAACATGGGGAACAAAAATGACTTAAGCGATCGCCGCAGGTGCTGAAAATCAACCAATAGACTCATGGCGTTGACCGTTACTTCAGAGGCTACAATAGCGCAGGAACCACTTGGAGACGATACGGGATAGCCTAATTCGCGAAATTTTTATTTAGCAAATATTAAGGCTTCCAACGTCTACCCTAAGTTAAATCCTAGATGGCCCATTTCGGGTATAGGTTATGCAGGTGGACAGTTCGGAGAGTGGCAGAAGCAATGGAGCGACGCGAAAATGCAACCCTGCTAGTGTCCGTGATCCTCTTGGGCCTAGCCCTAGCAGTTCTTCTAACCCTAGAGGCCAGCATGCAGTCCCCATCAGGCCGCGATCGCAGTGAGTTTGTCGGGAGTGGACAGTTGTTGAGCGATCCGTTTTTGCAGGCACCCACCGAATCTTCGGTACGGGTAGTGTGGTTCACCGAATTTGAAGGGATTAACCATGTTGTCGCCTATGGCAACTCTGAACAGATGGTGCCCAGAGCTAATCTGCAATCTCTAACGACTGATGATTTGGGTGAAACCGTTGAGGCGACCAACCGCCGGCTGAGTCGCATCAGAGAAGATCAAGATTCTAAACTACCTGTAGGCCAGTCCTATGAAGCGCCTTCCATTCGGCCAATTTGGCGTCACGAAGCTGAGATCTCTGGGCTCGTACCAGGGCAACGGGTGCCTTACCAGGTCTTGAGTGCTGGGGTCGGTGGCCAGCTTTATAAGAGTCGGATGTTTTCCTTAGCAGCAGCTCCCCCTACCGCCCAGCCATTGACGATTTTACTCACCTCTGACCATCAGTTAATGCCGATGACGCCGACAAATTTGCAAAAGGCAGCAGAAACTGCTGAGCAAGGCATTGACGCAGTCTTTGTCGCGGGTGATTTAGTGAATATTCCTGACCGGGCGTCAGAGTGGTTTGACGATAGCCGGGGCAACGCCTTTTTCCCAAGTTTGCAGGGGCTTGCTCAGGCTACCTTAGAGCGAGGCAACCAAACCACTCAGTATCAAGGGGGTGAAATTATTCAGCATGCACCCTTGTTCCCAGCCGTCGGCAATCATGAGGTAATGGGGCGATTTTCTCAAACAGCCCCACTCAACCAGCAGTTTAACGACCCCGTCCCCTGGAGTAGCGCTCAAAAAATTTATGACCAGCAGGCTCAGATCTTTAACCCCGAAGCAGATCCAGTCTTGGCGGCCCAGTGGTTAAAGAATAATTCGTTCAATACAGACACCTACGAAGAAATTTTTTCGTTGCCGGCCAGCCCGATTCCAGGGTCGCCAGATTTTACCACCCGCTACTATGCCACCACGTTTGGCGATGTGCGGTTAGTGTCGTTGTTTGTCACCAACATCTGGCGATCGCCAGCCTTAGACGCTAAAACTCGGGGGCGCTACCGCGAACAGGCCGCTCATCTCAATACCCCAGATCAATGGGGCCACGGCCAGCATATTTTTCTATCTATTGAAGACGGCAGTGCTCAATATCGCTGGCTCGAACAAGAATTAGCCAGCGAAGCCTTTCAACAAGCCAAGTACAAGGTGGTGATGTTTCACCATCCGCCCCACAGCTTGGGAGACAACATTGTGCCACCTTACGCCAATCCGGTTGTGGTCAGCGATCGCAACCCGGATGGCAGCCTAAAAGCCGTCCGCTACGAATATCCCAAAGATCAAGATGAGATCATTCGCGATTTGATTCCCCTGTTAGAGCGTGCTGGGGTACAGCTGGTGCTCTACGGCCACTCCCACCTGTGGAACCGCTTTGTCAGCCCCAGCGGCATGCATTTCTTGGAAACCTCGAATGTAGGCAATACCTATGGGGCGTATTGGGGCGACAAGACTCGTCCAGTCCCTACCGATGAGGTCGCAGGCAAGGCAGATCTTGGCCCCTTCCAAATCGATAATTATATTGCAGTAGGCGACCCCAATGGCTTGGAACCCGTCATCCCGACCCGAGCCCCGCTGACTAATGAGGCTGGGGAAGTAATCCCCTATATCGCTAGCAATGATATTACCGTATTTAGCCTGTTTGATACGGGTTCTGGTAGCGTCAGTAGCTATTACTTTGATACGCGCAAACCGCGATCGGCGGTGGTGAAATTTGACGAATTTAACCTGGAAGACGCCTGATATACTCCCCGGATAGCGTTGTTGCTCGGGTGAGCCAACCATGGGGATAAGCTGTGCATCTTATGATAACCGCCACAATACTTTGTGGGGTCGTGAAGTCATGTTGCTGTTTTAGTGAGGCAGTTGAGCGATGCCAATTCTTCTTGCATAGCCGAGAATTTCCTACCCTACGTTTTTACGACAGAGCAGTCTTCGCTATCGATAAATTCCCTTCAAGAGGCGTTCAATCTGCAAATGGACACTAAGCCAAGCGCAGATTGGGTGTGGTGGATAGTCGGGTATCCCCAATCTTGAAACAGGATTGAACATGAGAAAGTTCTCATACTTTGTTCACCAACAACTTAAAACAATCCGATTTACTTTGGGTAGGCTCAGATAGTTTGGCTTCCTAAAGAGTTTCAAAGGTGAAAAATTCATTCGGTTACTTGAGCGAGATGGGCTAGCCCGCGCTAAAAACATTGATGCTGAAGCTATGTAATGCACAGCTCCAGAAAGAGTAATTGCTGATACTTTTAGTTGACGATGATGATAGCAGTGGCGGCCAATCAGTATGCTGTGGGAACATCTCTACAGCTACGCTAGTCCCATTAAGGCAGATGCATCTTCAATTTTGAACAATCGTCATTGCCCGACGTTTTACTATTCGGCTAGTTTTCATGTTGATCCGGCATCTCAATCGCTATCAACAGAAATTTTTGTTTCTGTTGACCATCACGATTATCTACGTTGCGCTGGTGGCCTGGCTTGACCTCTTGCAGGGACCTTACTGGTGGGATGAAGAAACTTTCTGGCAGACCAGCCTAACTTTTAGTGATCGCTTGTTGCCCAGTATTGATGATTTAAGAGACTACAATGAGCTCAGTACGCCGCTGCCATTCATCATTTTTGGGGCACTAGAATACCTATTCCATCAAGGAATATTTGCAGGCCGACTGCTGAACTTGATTTTGTCTCTCAGCATCATCTTTATTATTGGCTGGCCTAGCAAGGATAAAGGTGGACGAGCCATTTTGTGTTTGGTTGGTCTATTGATGTGTCCCTATTACCTTTGGTTGAGTGGTCGTTTATACACCGAAATGATTGCTTGTTTCTGGGTGATCATGGGGTTAATGGGTTACGTTCGCAATCGCTATCTTTTGAGCTGTATTGCTTTCATCCTAGCGATCGCATCGCGGCAGTATATGTTGGCTTTCCCAGCTGCAATTGTCACTTATGAATTTATTGTTGCAATGACTGAAGTCATACAGCAACGTCAAATCAGCTTAGCTAAACAGTGGAAGTGGCTGGCACCTCTAATAGCTACCTTGTCAATTTTTGGATGGTTCTATATGTTTCAGGGGCTAGCTCCTGAAACCGGCATAGCAGGTCGGAAAACGCCTGAAGTTCAGCAAACACTCTGGGCACTAACGCCGGGCGGCGCGATTAATTTTTTGTCCTTTATTGGCCTCTACATCGTTATTCCAGAGTTGATACTGTTCTATCATCAGGGTATACTCCAAACCTTGAAGCGGCAGTGGCGTAAAACTGCCCTCATTACAGCTGGTTTATCGGTTTACTTCCTTTTGTTTCCACCGTTATCAGTCGCTGCTGGAAATGTTGATAAAATTGTCGATCTTCTACCTCATGATTTTTTACAAATAGCTTTTCTTTATAGTTTGTCATGGCTGGCTTGTGTTCGATTCTGTCAACCAAATTTAATATCCTTCATCGTTCTATTTAACAGCTTGATTATGTTTAAGGCATTCCCTTGGGATCGATATGTCTTACCATTGGCAGTTGCTTTTTGGTACTTAAAGTCGACTGGGCTTGTCGATCAATTTAATATCTTTCAGAAGCAAGATATGGCGACCTAATGGGAACAAGCTATTCAGTAAACTCGCCTGCATAAATCCCAATCACTGTTGAGGGCTCTTTGATCAAAAACATGATTGAGCAAAAAAATCTGTGACAACATGATTTTGTAGCCAGATTATGCAGGATTAGCCTATGAGTAAAAAGCATGTAATCTATCTAGGTAAAACTACATAAAGTTCCTGTGAATACGCTGAGAAAGTCCTTGCAAAATCCCGTAGAAAATTTTATTTCTAGTTTAGTTTGTGTAAGATCTTTTGGCCTGTGATTTGATCAGCAAGATCTATAAAGCCTAGGGTGTAAACAAACTCTTTCTGATTTCAGATTGATATTTCAGCTATTGCCAACCTTAGCAGTTGCCAATTCTAGCAATGTCTTCAATCAGTATTTCAATTGTGCTTCCTGTCTACAATGGCGGAGAGATATTTCGAGCAAGCTTAGCTAGCATCCGGCAAAGCCTGCGACCTCCCGACGAGATCATTGTGGTATCTGACGGTGACACGGACGGCTCTTGGCGCGTAGCCGAAGAATTTGGCGCGAAGGTATTGCGGTTAGACGGCCCAAATGGCCCTGCCCGTGCCAGAAATGTCGGTGCACAAGCAGCTGGGGGGGACATCTTGTTTTTCATGGATGCGGATGTCACGCTCCATGCCGACACATTGAGTTTAATTGAGCAGCGGTTTCAGCAACAGCTAGACCTAGCAGCACTGATTGGCTCCTATGATGATGCGCCGGGGGCCAGTAACTTTCTCTCGCAGTACAAGAACCTATTTCATCACTACACCCATCAGGAAGCTTCTGAAGTTGCATTCACCTTCTGGGGAGCGTGTGGGGCGATTCGTAGGTCAGTGTTTCAGGCGGTTGATGGGTTTGATGAGGGCTATCGGAAGCCCTGTATTGAGGATATTGAGTTGGGCTATCGGCTCAAACGGGCTGGTTACACTATCCAGCTATGCAAAGATATTCAGGTAAAACATTTGAAGCGTTGGGAGCCATTGTCTTTGCTAAGGGCAGAAATTTTTTACAGAGCCCTACCTTGGATAGATCTGATTCTGCGCGATCGCCGCTTGGATGCTGACCTCAACCTAAACAATACCAGCCGGATTAGCGTCGCATTTGTTTTTGCCCTACTTGGGAGTTTAGCCGTTAGTCTTTTCCTGCCGCAGATATTGTGGGCCCCTGCCGCCTTGGCAGTGGGGTTAGTGGTGATCAATTGGGATGTTTATCGTTTTTTCTACCAGAAGCGGGGGCTGTGGTTTACGTTGCGCGTCATTCCCTGGCACTGGCTCTACTTCTTATATGGGGGAGCGGCCTTTGTCTACGGCACGCTGAAGTATTCCCTGGTACAGCTATTTGAGCCTGGAGTTTAAGTTAATTCTAGCGCCCGCAGATCGAGATAGTGCACAACCTTAAAGCTACAAAAATTATCAATTGCTGGAGTCAATAAATGAAGAATTCCCATCCTGTAGTGATTATTGGTGGTGGGCCGGCTGGCCTCACAACGGGATACGAGTTGATGAAACATGGTGTTAACTCAATCATTCTAGAAAAAGCTGATAAAGTTGGCGGTATTTCTCGCACAGAAACTTACAAAGGCTATCGATTTGATATTGGCGGTCATCGCTTTTTTACAAAGGTCAGCGAGGTTCAGCGAGTTTGGCAGGAGATTTTGGCGGACGACTTTATCCAGGTTCCTCGATTGTCGCGCATCTACTATGATGGCAAGTTTTATGACTACCCCATTTCAGTCGTTAAGACGCTTCGAAACATCGGGCTAATCCAAAGTACTCAGGTCATTATTAGTTATCTAAAGGCAAAGCTACACAAACGATTAAACCCTCAATTTGAACCTGAAACCTTTGAAGAATGGGTCACTGATTGCTTTGGAGAACGACTTTATCGAATCTTTTTCAAAACTTATACCGAGAAAGTTTGGGGGATTCCATGCAGTCAAATTCGAGCCGATTGGGCCGCCCAGCGAATTCAAAATATGTCTTTAAAGCAAGTCTTGATCAATGCCCTGTTTGGGAGCCAAAACGCCAAGAGCCTGATCAAAAAATTTGACTATCCCCGCCTAGGGCCAGGCATGATGTGGGAACGTTGCCAGGAAATCTTGGAAACGGAAGGCTCTCCCGTTCACCTGAATACAAAAGTCATCAAAGTCGAACGTGACGGTACTTGCATCACGAAGGTGCTTGCTCAGCAGGGCGATCGCACCTTTGAATTTGTGGGTGACCAGTTCGTCAATTCTATGCCCTTAGCGTTGCTGGTTCGTCGTCTTGATCCTTTGCCCCCAGACTATGTTTTGGCTGCAGCTGACGGTCTCAAATACCGCGATTTCCTGATTGTCTCATTGGTGATTAATCGCGATCACCTGTTTCCAGATAACTGGCTCTATATCCATAGCCCTAAATTTAAAGTGGGCCGTATCCAAAACTTTAAAAATTGGAGTCCGGCCATGGTGCCCGACGCCAGCAAAACTTGCTTAGGCATGGAGTATTTTTGCAGCAAAGGGGATCATCTCTGGGAGATGTCAGACAAACAGTTGATTAAACTCGCTTCCCAAGAAATTGTGCAACTGGATCTAGGCGTTGAAGCCAGCGATGTTGAAGATGGTTGTGTGATCCGTCAGCTTAAAGCTTATCCCGTTTATGACGGTGAATATCGTCGGCATCTCCAGGTTTTACAAGACTATGTTGAAACCTTTGACAACTTGCAAACTGTTGGACGCAACGGCATGCACCGTTACAACAATCAGGATCACTCCATGCTCACAGCTTTGCTGGCGGCTAAGAACATCTTGGGTGAGAACCACGATTTGTGGAATGTAAACGTTGAACGGTCTTATCACGAGAACTTTACCGATGAAGAGTGGTCGAAGCTTAGGGAGCCCTCTGCACAGTCTGTGACTGATCTAAAACCATTATCCCGTGCTGCTTAATAGGGTGTCAGTAAAGTGCGGTAGGGGCTATTGGAGCAATTAATTTTGAAAGGTGTTCAAGCTATGAACTTGCCAAAAGTTACCATTGTGGTTTCACCACGGGAACGGTTTAGCTATACCCAGACTTCCTTGGAGAGTATCTATGAACATACCCAAATTCCTTTTGAATTGGTGTATGTGGATGGCTATTCGCCTAAGTCTATCAAAGACTACCTGGCTGCCCAAGCTACGGAAAAAGGGTTTGAATTGGTTCGAGTCGACCACTTTTTGACGCCAAATCAGGCCCGCAATACTGGTGTGGCCCGAGTGAACACCCAGTATGTGGTGTTTATTGACAATGATGTTGTGGTTTCTCCCGGTTGGTTGAAAGCGCTAGTACAGTGTGCTGAAGAAACTGACGCGGCTATTGTCGGACCGTTGACTTGTCAAGATGAACCCATTCATGAAACCGTCCATTTTGCCAATGGGGTAGCTCGCATCATCGTTGATGTGAAAGGACAGCGGCGACTGCGTGAAAAAATGTCTCGCCAGGGGCAGCAAGTGGCTGATACCGTGGCAAAACTCCAACGGACTCAGGCAGAACTGGTCGAATTTCACTGCATGCTGGTGAACATGGCTGTCTTCAAAACAATGGGGGCATTAGATGAACGGTTCCTCAACACCAAAGAACATGTTGATCTCTGTCTCGGCGTTGCTGAGGCCGGAGGCAAAATCTATTTTGAGCCCACATCTGTGATTACCTATGTGCAGGGTATTACTTGGAATTGGGCAGATTTGCATTACTACATGCTGCGCTGGAGTGATGCCTGGGAAAAAGCAAGCTTGGCTCACTTGGCACAAAAGTGGAATTTGCCAGAGAGCATTTATTTCACACACAAATACAAAGCGATGGGCTGGCGTCGGAGAAATATGATCCTATCGCCATTATTAGATCGTCTAACCTTCGGTCTATTCAAGGGTCGATTGTTTGAGAAGCTGACATTTGGTCTTGTAAGCAGCCGATTCTTGGAAAAGGTGTTGATGTATGGGGTGTTGGCACCTATCGACCGAGTTGTGAATCGATATCTGAGCGATCGCCATGGGTACAAATGGTTGAATCAGCTTGTATCCGAACCCAACCCCCAGTATGCCAATCTGTCGGAGGCTTTAAGTAGATCGCTTAACAGCAAAATTGATGAAAATTCTCCTGTTACATGATTATGGCACTGCAACTGGAGGCGCTGAGTTGCAGATCCTGTCGCTGCGCCAGGATTTACTCAATCGCGGTCATCAAGTGCGTTTGCTCTCAAGTCGTGCGATTCCCGTTGAGGGCTATCCTCAGTTGGCTGACCACACTTGCTTCGGAGCCAATTCAAAATTGCGGGTGTTGGCTCAAACCGCCAACCCTTCTGCCTATTGGCAACTGTACAGAGTACTGCGCGAGTTTCAGCCTGATATTGTCCATATCAGAATATTCCTGACACAGCTGTCTCCGCTGATTTTGCCTCTACTGCAGGAAATCCCCTGCATCTATCAAACCGCGCTGTACACGGCGATTTGTCCTGTCGGCACAAATGTGCTGCCTGACCGTAGTCCCTGTCGCTCTTCTCCGGGGCGAGTGTGCCTCTCGTCAGGCTGTCTCACCTGGAAGGCTTGGGCGGCGCTCATGCTACAGCAGCACCTTTGGCAACGTTGGCGACCTGCCATTGATCGGATTGTTGCCCTCAGTCACGCCATGAAGGCAGAACTTGAGCAAGCTGGGCTAGGGCCGATTGAGGTGATTCACAATGGTGTGCCGCAGCGATCGCAGCGACCCCCGCTAACCCATCCACCGACCGTTGCCTATGCGGGTCGCTTAGTGCCAGAGAAGGGAATCCATGTTTTGATTAAAGCCTTCGCGATCGCGAAGACTCATGCCCCCCAAGCCCGTCTACTGATTGCGGGACAAGGCAATGCAGAGAGCGAACTGCGAGCCTTGTCTGCAGAATTAGGCGTCTCTGACAGCATTACTTGGCTGGGGCACCTATCACGCTCAGCGCTAGAGCATCAGTTTGATCAGGCATGGGTGCAAGTGATGTCGTCTTTGTGGGCCGAACCCTTTGGTAACGTGACCACTGAAGCGATGATGCGCGGCACTGCGGTCATTGCCAGTGCAGTCGGAGCGCAGCCAGAGATTGTCACACACGAAGAAACTGGCTTTTTGGTTCCGCCAGGGGATGTCGATGCATTAGCCGCCTGCCTAACTCGGCTGTTACTCAATCAAGAACTGGCAGAAACGATGGGGAATGCTGGCAGGGCACGTGCCCTTGAATCGTTTAGTGAAGATCGTCGAACCGATCAGTTTATCGCGCTTTATCAGCTTGTCAGAGAGCAATATTCCGCTCGCCCTATGCCCACGTCTTATCCAGAGGTTTCGTCATTATGAGTGCTCCTCTGCTCAGCATTATTATTCCGACCTATAACCGTCCTGAACTGTTATCTAGAGCCGTTAACAGTGCGCTTAGCCAGACGGTAACAAATATTGAAGTTATTGTCGTTGACGATAACTCTACACCAGCGGTGACGTTGCCACCGCAGGAACGACTCAGGGTGGTTCGCATAACGCCTAATCAAGGCGGCTCGGCCGCTCGCAATCAGGGCGCCAAGGCTGCCCAATCGCGCTGGATCACCTACTTGGATGATGATGATGAATTGATGCCTGACATGGTCGAAAAGGCCATGGCAGCGATCTCAAAAATTCCTCAAGATCTACCTAGTCCCGTTGCTGTGCTGTTTGGGCTAGCCGTTGTAAACCCCCAAGGACAGGTGTTAACCACCCACCTACCGCCAACGTTGCCGCGAGGTTCACACTTTTGTTTAGAAGAAATTCGTCCTGACCAATCGTTTTACTCCAAGCAGACCTTAGTGGTTGAGCGAGAGGTGCTGTTAGGGATGGGCGGATTCGATCCAAGTTTTACCTCGCGGGTGCATACTGAATTATTTCTACGGCTGAACTCGGTCTGTTCTTTATGGGGAATTCCAGAGGTCACTTATCGTCTATCGACCCATGGCGGTACCCGGGTCTCTTCAAATTCGCAGCGTCGTCAGCAAAATTTTGAGCGCCTCCTGACTAAGCACCATGCGTTGTTTGCTAACCACTCTTCCAAAAAGTTTGCAGATTTTGTCTTTAATCATGCCGATATGGTGCAAAGAAGTGGGCAGTATTGGCTGGCAGCAAAAGCCTTGGGACATGCTTTGATCATCCATCCTCTACACACAATCTCCCGATTAGGCTCTCCCTATAAGAAGCGGATATTGGGGATATTCTCTTTCCTTAAAAATTACTTTTTTGTCTCTACACAGCCTGGAGCATAGTATTTTATGGCCAAATCTGACCGCCACTTTGAAACGACAGCACTACAAGCTAATTTAAATCAGCGTTCACTACAGTCTGGCCTGATTGCTGTGGCGGCTCAGCCGATTAAGTTCATCATCGGTGTTGGTGGCACCATGGTGTTAGCTCGCCTATTGGTTCCGGCTGATTTTGGACTGTTGGCGATGGTACAGCCGTTGTTGAGTATTGTCGATAGCCTTAGCAATCTGGGGCTAGAAACTGCCACAATACAGCGCCAAGAATTTAATCCAGAGCAGGCCAGCGCCATATTCTGGCTTTCCTTAAAAATTAATGCCCTAGTCATTGGCGGGATGATGGTTGCGGGCCCTCTATTGGCCTGGTTTTATGGTCAGCCAGAATTGACGATGATCGTCTTATGTTTGGCCATCGGTATCACGAGTCTTTGTCTGTCATTTCAGCATTTGTCTTTGTTGAAGCGGCAAATGCAGTTTGAACTTTTGACCACCATTGAAGTGGTTGCCATGGTGGTCAGTGCAGTGGTGGCGATCGCAGCGGCCTGGCTAGGGTTGGGATACTGGGCATTAGTGTTGCAATTGACTGTCCTTCAAGTCATCAAGGGCATTGCCTATTGGATTTTTTGCGATTGGCGACCGCACCGCACTGTCAAGTCTTCTCAATTCAAAACGGATCTCCGCTCAACGCTTTCCTATGGAATTCATCTCACGGGCTTCCGCTGCATTAGCCGGGTGGGCATGAAGATGGATCGGGTGCTGCTGGGGTACTTTGGCGGTGCTAGTGCGCTGGGGCTCTATTCGATGGCCTATCAATGGGCTTATTTTCCGTTTTGGCAGATTTATCACCCATTATTTGATGTAGCAGTGTCTAGTTTTAGCCGCAGTTTATCCAACCCAGAACGCTACCGAAGCTATTGCCAAAGAGGATTATTACTGATTTTTGCGGTTTGTATGCCAGCCTTGGCTTGCCTGTTTGTCACTGCTCAGTCAGTCATTTTACTGATATTGGGTGAACAATGGCTCGATATCGTACCGATGTTTCGAGTGCTGATTGTGGCGGTCTTTGTGGGGGGAATGTATCGCGTCACGAAGTGGATTTATGTCTCGGCCGGGCAAACCCAACGTCAGTTTCGCTGGAGCCTGATTCATACCCCCGTGATGATCACTGCGACCGCGATCGGTGTGCAATGGGGAGCCTATGGCGTTGCCGTGGGTTATACCGTCGGCATGTGTTTGTTGAGCTACCCCGCAGTGGTTTATTGCGTACGGCAAGCGCCGATTACGCTGGGCGATTTTTTAGGGTCTGTTTGGCGACCTGCGATCGCATCTATTCTATCGGCAATTTTGCTTTATTGCGCTCAATTGCTGATACCGCCAACGAAGATTTTAATCGTTGATTTGTGTGCTTCAGGTCTGATTTATACCCTCTTTTATATTTGTATTTGGCCAATGTTGCCAGGAGGCTATGCCCAGGGTAGATCTTTTATCTCAGCATTGCTGAGTAAGCTCCGCTAACTGTGCGCTTAGGTCTGAGTCTTAGCAAGGTAAAGGGCTGATATAACTATCTAAAATTCAGCATTAGTGGCTTGAATGTATGCCAAGAAATGTGATTAAGGCCAGTTAGCTTTCACAGTAATCATTCAGGAAATATGGGATTTTTTCAGTAGATTAACGGGAACGTATTGAGTTTACAAGATGTTTTACAGGTGGGATTTATATGCTTATCGATAGTCTTGAGATGGGTGAGCAAACGAAACTGCGGGGGCAGATCGTGGTACTTGGTTCTGGCATCGCAGGCGCTGAGGTGGCAACCTATCTAGCCCGCCATGGCCGAGAGGTCGTACTTGTGGAAAGCGGACGTGAACAATTCGACCCGTCGATTCAGGCATTAAATGATGTCATCTTTTTGGGCAAACGCCATCGCGATTTAAATCCAAACTCTTACTACCACCAATATTTGCCACCGGCACTCCGGGGCGTGAGTCGCGTTCGTCAGTTTGGGGGGACAAGCAACGTCTGGACTGGTAAGTGGAAATACCTGCAGCCGTGGGATTTTGACGGTAGACCTTGGATCGCTGACAGTGGCTGGCCTATTAGCTTTGCGGATCTGCTTGAACACTACCGTTCTGCAGCGAAAGATTACGGGTTTGGTGATTTAGAGGCAGAGGCCGTGCGTCCTGAGATTATGGCGCTGCGGGCCAAGCTTGCTACCAGCGGGTTGAAAATCAGCAGCTTCTACTGGGAGCAGACACCCACACGCACAGCAGTGCGCTTTGGTGAAGAAATGCGTCAATCCAAAAATTTACAAGTTGTGTTGGGGGCAACCGCCACTGAGTTGCAGCTTGATGCGTCCTGTCAACGGGTAAAGGCCGTAGCTTGTCGCTCGCTTGAGGGTCGAGAGCTGATTGTTGAAGGTGATACCGTTGTGCTGGCAACTGGCGCGTTTGAAACGGCACGTCTCCTCCTGGCTTCTGACCGTCAACTCCCAGGGGGGATTGGCAATGCCCATGATCTCGTGGGGCGCTTCTACACCGATCATCCCAAGCACCACACTGGAAAATTATGGCCAGGCTCCCTGGCTCAAGCGTATGCCCATGAATTGCAATATGCGCCCAAGCCCCGTTTCTGCATCTGCTTTGCCCTGGATGATGCGACCCAACAAGATCAAGAACTGCTTGAACATGTTTTGTACCTGCAACCAATCTACGAAGGGTTAGTGGATCGACTGCAGCGAACTTTGCGAGGTCGTCCGGTTTGCCGAGATGGCAATGGCCCAGTGGTTCACTACCGCGTCAAGTTTGTGACTGAACAGGCTCCCCACAAAGACAGCCGGATTAAACTCGGAACAGAACGTGACACCCTTGGCCAACGTAAGCTAGCGGTCGATTGGTGCTTTACGGATCACGATCGGCATTCGATGGCGAAGACGCTACAGCTTTTGACGCAGCGATTTGCAGAAGTTGGGTTGGGAACCTTTGACTTTGGGGAGGATCCGCCAAGTTTAGAAACCATGACTGACGCCGCCCACCAAATGGGTACTACGCGTATGGCCAATAGTCCTGAGGCGGGTGTGGTTGACACCAATTGTCGAGTGTTTGGCACTGAAAACCTCTATGTCGCAGGTTCGGCCGTGTTTCCGACTGGGCCGTCATATTCACCTACCTTTACCATCTTGGCGTTGGCGCGTCGTCTGGGTCAGCATTTGCTGCAAGCAACCCCGACACCGCTTGGCAGTTACAGTGAGCTACATCGATTCTGATAGGACTGTTCTACCGACAGAATTTTTGACGATAATTCGTTGTCGTGTCAATGATTTGAAGCTTGAACTATGACTCCCCAGAATCTTGAGTTTTCTATTGTTATTCCAACCTATAATCGTCCCGAGCGTCTGCAACAGTGTTTGATGAGCATTGGTGTTTTGGACTATCCTCGCGATCGCTTTGAAGTGATTGTGGTAGACGATGGCAGTCAGATGTCTCTGGAGCCAGTTGTTAACCGATTTGAATCGCAGTTTTCATTACGCTTGATGCGGCAATCTAATGCTGGCCCTGCAAGCGCTCGTAACGCTGGGGCAGCGGTAGCGCAGGGTCACTATTTGGTGTTCACAGACGATGATTGCCAACCCGCTAAAGATTGGTTGACAGCACTGGCAGAAACCCTAGAAAAATGCCCTGATACTTTGGTGGGGGGGCATACGATAAACGCATTGCCCGAAAATCTTTACTCGACTGCCAGTCAGCTACTGATTGATTACCTCTATGACTATTACAATCAATGCCAGGAAGAGGTAACCTTCTTTGCCTCTAATAACTTTGCTGTACCCCGGACTCCCTATCAAACAATAGGTGGATTTGACACCAGTTTTCCCCTAGCCGCAGGAGAAGATCGTGAGTTTTGCGATCGCTGGCGACACCACCAATTTAAAATGTGCTACGCACCCGCGATGCAGATTAATCACACCCATACGCTGACGTTAAAGTCCTTTTGGCGACAGCATTTTAATTATGGTCGAGGGGCTTTCTATTTCCACAAAATTCGGAGTCAACGGCAGGCAGAACCCATTAAGGTGGAGCCACTTTCCTTCTATATCAACTTGCTAACCTATCCTGGGTTGCAGAGCCTAGGTTGGCGTGCGCCGTTTCTATCAGGCCTTTTCTTACTATCGCAAATTGCTAACGTGGTGGGGTTCTTTTGGGAAAGGTATCAACAGACCTCTCTTCCACCGACACCAACCTCCGCGACATCTTAACCACCAAGGAGACACCGATTTTGCCACTTATTCCAGGCCGGGATCGCTATTTTTGGCAGGAATAAATCCAGCTTTGAACCCTCTGTTGGGATTGCGGAGTCGGACATCCAAATTGTTTGGCGAACAGGGAATCGGGGCATCCCAGCACTGTCCTCTTCTGTCATTGATGGGTTTCACATAGGCAATATCAAAGGACTGTTGGGGTTCTACTGCTGTCGTTGGCATCATGGGTGGGAGTAACCAGCGCTCTCGAAGATTGGTACTCGTCAAATAAATTGCACCTAAAATTCCGAGCCCAAACCAAAAGATTTTGAGTCTACGGTTAGTTGGGAGTCGAGGGAAAGATGGCTGCAATCGCCACTGAACTACTTTTTGAGCGCAAGGGATGCCTAAAATCGCGATCGCGATCGTGGGAATTAGGGTGAAATATCCCAAGCCAAAGCGAATCATAGGTGCCTGGAAAAGAATGAATACCATACCGATCAAGCCCAGGCAAAATAGCCAGGGGGTGCCAAGGATGCCCTGGCGTCGAGCGGCCTTGTAGGTAAACCCTGTGAGGGCAACCGATAGGATGAGTAGTAGCAACATAATGACATTCAAGCGGGCAAACTTGAGCCATTCCCAAAGTCGCCACAGCAGGGCGTTGGTTCCGGATGGGGGAGATCCTAGGGCATGCTCCCAAAGCTGGACGACTTTAGCGGCCTCGCTGGCAGTGGTTTCAGAAACACGCCAGGGTAGGTCGATGCATAATGCTGAAGAGGGGTAGAGCGGACAGCCAGAATGGATAATCCCTGCAGCCGTAAAGGGGACTAAAAGCAAGATGGATAGCCCGCCACCGACAAGCAACCGCCGAAGGTTTTGAGGCTGTTGCCCCCAGTAAAATAACCCCGCAATGGGTAAAAGTGGCAGTGCTGATAACTTAATGGAGATGGCTCCAACAGCCAGTATTAAGGGGATTAATGATGCATCCCAAAGGGGCTTGTGAAAAGGCACAGAATTAGCATTACCCTGTCTGGGTAGGGCAGGGTTAGCAACGGTCAAAATGCTCCAGGCGACGGCAACTGTAAGAAAGATGACCGGGATATCGGGTGAAGACGATATTAATATGGCTGATAGAAATGTCGTGAGGGTGATTGCAGGCAAAATTAGAACGGATGCAATCACGATAAATTTATCGGTGACTCTGGCACGTCCTGACATCCATCTGTGCAAGGCAATTAGCCCGTGCCCAGTTGCAACTAGTAGGATGAACCCGTTAGTCACGACACTGGTTTGAGAGGCGATCGCTGCGGGGTTAAACGGGGCTGCTAGGGCAAACCAAGTTGAGGTGAATCCAAAATTGCTCAATATTAATGCTAAACCAGGTACAGTCCCGAATTCTGAAAGCCACCGAATGGCGCCATAGTGATACAACCCGGTATCGAACCAATTGTTGCGTTGGCTGGTGTAGGCCGCGATCAAAATTCCCCATCCGATTAACCCGAATAGAACGGGGCGTGATATTGTCTGCCGAATTTTACGAAATTCTACCCGCATGGGTGGCCACATCAGCAGCAGTAGCAATGCTAAGGCAATGCCCAGACCTACCATCGGCGATAGGGGCAGCGCGATTGCAATCAACAGTAATCCTTGGGAGAGCAATACCGTGCCAAGCCATAGCGCTACCATGACGCGATCGCCCACACGGTCAAAACAGTCTGCGTTTAACCCTTGGATCAACGCGGTGCCCACAATCCAAGCTAACGTAGCCAGTATGCTCCATGCAGCAATGAAATAAAGCATCGCCGGTTTTCCTCTTTTCCAAACGTTGTGTTTGTCGCAGGATGTAACTCCATCCACTGACTTGAAGCTACTCTGTTGGAGTCGTCAAGGACTTAGCACAGCCCCACGGAGGAATCACTCCCTCTAACTTAGTCCTAAAGTTGGGACTATTGGGACTATATTGTTTTGGCCAGGGCAGCCTCATTATATTTTGATGCAGCATCAACGCGGAAGTAGACATTGCAGGGCTTTAATGCCAGGGTTTCAATGGCTTTGATCTGACAACCCTGCCCCCAGATCAAATCTGGGGGGCAGGGTTGTCAGAAGAATTTCTAGCGTGGGGACTTTACGGTTGGGGTAGGGATGGGAGTCTTCTCACCCCTACCAACCTGTGCCAAGAATTCCTTTGTTTGCTTGAAACGACACAGTTACAGCGGGAGCGGCGGCGTTAACCCTTAAGCTTGCCCCGGCCCCATGCCGATAGCCCCAGCATAGATGGCTTGTTCACCGAGCTGAGACTCGATGCGCAATAAGCGGTTGTATTTAGCGACGCGTTCACTGCGGCAGAGGGAGCCGGTCTTAATTTGCCCAGCTCGGCTAGCCACTGCCAAATCAGCAATGGTGGTGTCTTCGGTTTCGCCAGAACGGTGGCTAATCACCGATGTGTACCCCTTGCGTGTGGCTAAATCGATGGTTTGCAGGGTTTCGGTTAGGGAACCGATTTGATTCAGCTTGATCAAGATTGAGTTGCCTGCGCTTTGATCGATACCCTGCTGAAGTCGGGTGATGTTGGTGACAAACAGGTCATCGCCGACAAGCTGGACGCGATCGCCCAGTTGAGTCGTCAGCTTTTGCCAACTTTCCCAATCATCTTCATGGAGCCCGTCTTCAATTGAAACGATGGGGTAAGCACTGGCTAACTTATCGAGATAGTCGATCAACTCTGCCGGAGAATGGGGAGCACCGTCGTAGGTGTATTGGCCATTGTCATAAAATTCGCTAGCGGCTACATCCAGCGCCAAAGCCACCTGTTCACCCGGTTTGTAGCCCGCCTTTTCAATGGCAGAAACCAGCAGATCTAGGGCTTCTTGATTAGATCCCAAGTTCGGTGCATAGCCCCCTTCATCACCGACACCGCCCAGTAGCCCTTTGGCTTTGAGCACGCTGCTCAGGCTGGCAAACACCTCTGCCCCCCAACGTAGGGCTTCTTGAAAGGTGGGTGCACCCACGGGCACAATCATGAATTCTTGAATATCAACGTTGTTGGCCGCATGGGCACCGCCGTTGATCACATTCATCAGCGGTACGGGGAGCACATTTGCTAAAGGGCCTCCCAGATAGCGATAGAGGGGAATGCCGAGCGTGTCGGCAGCCGCTTTGGCATTGGCTAAGGAAACCGCCAGAATGGCGTTGGCCCCAAGCTTAGACTTGTTGGTCGAGCCATCGAGTTCGATCATAGTTTGATCAATCACCGTTTGCTCTAGGGCATTGAGTCCCATCAGTTCTGGGGCAATCTCTTCTTCTACGTTTTCTACGGCTTTCAAAACGCCTTTGCCGCTGTAACGATTAGCGTCACCGTCGCGTAGTTCGTGGGCTTCAAAGCTTCCCGTAGAGGCTCCGCTGGGCACTTGGGCCAGCCCGTAGGCCCCGCCAGATAAATAGACTTCTGCTTCGATCGTGGGACGTCCACGGGAATCTAGAATTTCCCGCGCCCGGATATCTTCGATGGCAGTATCGATGGTGTCGATCATCACGCTTTTATCTCCTCTCGTAGATGGAATCGCTGCAACTGGAAATTACCACCCCTAACTTACCGATCGCTTTGCCCAGTTCCTTAGAACCGCAGACAATTTAAATCTTTCCGGGGAAATATGGCGCTGGCCAGATTGCTTAATGCACCGGGTAGCACTGGGATACTCAGCACACAGGCAATCTGGGTCGCTGTAACCACAAAGCTTTGTGGTTACAGCGATATCCCAACACGCGCTTTTAAGATTTTGCTCCACAATAGAAGAGTTGCTCCCCAATGAACACAAGCTTATGCGACTACTGCACACCATGCTGCGGGTGAAAAACCTAGAAGAGTCTTTGCAGTTT
This sequence comes from Cyanobacteria bacterium P01_A01_bin.123, assembly GCA_039815185.1. GTDB lineage: Bacteria > Cyanobacteriota > Cyanobacteriia > Phormidesmidales > Phormidesmidaceae > JBCBZT01. Next base: position 57,619 of record JBCBZT010000036.1, read on the forward strand.
TACTGCGATGTCTTGGGTATGAAACTCCTGCGCCAAAAGGACTACCCCGGTGGCGAGTTTACCCTGGCCTTTGTGGGTTATGGCGACGAAGCCGACCATAGCGTGCTAGAGCTGACCTACAACTGGGGCAAAGACGAGTACGACCTAGGGGACGCCTATGGCCACATTGCCCTCGGGGTTGATGACATCTACGGTACCTGTGCTCAAATTCGCCTGAAGGGCGGCAAAGTGGTGCGAGAACCCGGCCCGATGAAGCACGGCTCGACGGTGATTGCCTTTGTAGAAGATCCCAATGGGTACAAGGTGGAGTTGATCCAACTCAGCACCCGAGGCTCGGCTCAGGCTCAATCTTCCAGTCAATCTGAACCCGTGGCGGGATAACGGAGGAACTATGCATCTCATCTTGCCCAAACCCTACCGTAGCGGTCTCACTGCGCTTGCCAGCCTCGTCTTGATAGTCAGCCTAGGCTGTTCGCCCACCCCCCCTGAACCCGATCAACCCACTGACCCTGAGCCCCAGGCCGCAGTACCCGACGAAGCGGCTCAAGTTGATGCTCAAGCTGAGTGGGATGCTCAACAGCAACACATTGCCTCAGTGATTGAGACGAAGGATCGGGCTGAGCTGATTGGGAATTCACCGACCAAGGGCTCGCCGGATGCTGAGATCGTGCTGTTTAAATTTTCTGATTTTGAATGCCCTTACTGCGCGATCGCCTCGGGAGACATGAAAACCTTCATGGACGGTCGCGAAGATGTGCTTTACGTGTATAAGCACTTCCCGCTGAATCGCATTCACCCAGAGGCGACCCCTGCAGCTAGGGCAGCTTGGGCGGCTCAGCAGCAAGACCAGTTTTGGCTTTATCATGACGGGTTGTTTGCTTACCAAGCGCGTTTGGGCGAAGACCTATACATAGAACTTGCCGAAGAAATTGGGTTGGATGTTGAGCAATTCAATCGCGATCGCAATAGTGAAGCTGCTGCTGCCGCTGTCGAAAGCGACCTAAAGTTAGCGGAAGAACTGGAACTCAGGGGGACTCCGGCGTTCTTGATCAACGATTTGCTGGTTCCCGGTGGTGCGCCGCTAGAGTTCTTTGAAGAGGCCGTGATCAGAATTCAAGAACATAACGAAGCGCAGTCCAGTCAGGCGGATAGCTAGGTTGTGTGGCAAGAGGGTATTGCCTGCCGAATCGACGGCTCGATACAGGTACCTGTTGCTCTTTTTAATTTTGATGTAGGTTTCATCCACTCGCCCGAATCATTGCTGGATCTGGCTTGCCGTAGCGCACAAAGCTTTGTGGCTACGGCAAGCCAGATTGCTTGGGTGTTGGGCATCCCAGGGATACTAGGTGCATTAAGCAATCTGGCCAGTGCTATAGATACCGACGGTAACGCTGATCCAGTAACGGGCTACAAGCCTGCACCCAGCGATAGATTGTCGTGTGGCCAAACTCAATCCCGCACTCGACCATCATCGCTTCTAAATCTCAGTAGCTCAAGCCATAACCATCTACACTCTGTTTTTGCAACAGAGCCCTTTTGAAGACCTCAGACGCGAATGGCAGAATCGTATGCCTTCATGATCGCAGAGAGCGATTTATGAAGACCGTTGAGGAACTGGAAGCCTGATTCCAGTCTGCTTAAACAGAAATAGGGAGAGGGGCGATCGCGAATGACGAGCAAGTGAAATTTGACTACTCAATTCTGACAAATTCCGCTCTGCTGGTCCATCACGTGATATTCCTACACTAGAGTGCCTTGAGAGTGAACATGATAATAGACCATGAACCCCTTACCCTTGTTTGGATTGTCCTGCCCTTGTTTGTGGGGTTCAGCATTTATCTTTTGCCCAAATTGGATCGCGTTCTGGCAGTCACCATTTCCTTGATTTCGTTGGGCTACGGGTTATGGTATGTACTCAATCCGGCACCTATAACTTTACAACTATTAGATAGCTATGGCGTCAGCTTGCTCATCGACGGCCTGAGCGGTTTCTTTATTTTGACCAATGCCATCGTAACCCTGGCGGTCATTCTTTACTGTTGGCAGAGTGGAAAAGAAGCTTTCTTCTACACCCAAGCCATCATTTTGCATGGCAGCGTTAATGCAGTATTTGTTAGTGCAGATTTGATCAGCGTCTATGTTGCTCTAGAAGTCATCAGTATTGCCGCATTTTTGCTAATCGCCTACCCTCGCACTGACCGTTCCATTTGGGTAGGGCTGCGTTATTTATTTGTGAGTAATACAGCCATGCTGTTTTACCTGATGGGGGCAGTGTTGGTCTATCAAGCCAGCAATTCGTTTGCCTTTACGGGAATATCACAGGCTCCAGCAGAGGCTATTGCATTCATTTTTGTCGGCCTTTTGGCCAAAGGCGGGATCTTTGTTTCAGGGCTATGGCTGCCCCTGACCCATTCTGAATCGGAAACACCGATATCCGCTTTACTGTCAGGCGTTGTTGTCAAAGCAGGTGTCTTTCCGCTCGTCCGGTTTGCACTCATGGTGCCTGAGATTGACTCTATCGTTCGCATCTTTGGTGTGGCAACCGCGCTTTTAGGTGTCAGCTACGCCGTATTTTCTAAAGATGCCAAGCGCATACTCGCATTTCACACGGTTTCTCAGCTCGGGTTTATCTTGGCGGCACCGGCTGTAGGCGGCTTTTATGCGCTCACCCACGGCCTGGTGAAATCGGCCCTTTTTCTGATTGTCGGCAACTTACCGAGTCGCAACATCAAAGTGCTGAAAGAAAATCCCATACCCATCTCTCTTTGGATCACGCTGGCGATCGCGAGTTTTTCGATCTCGGGCTTTCCACTCCTGGCGGGATTTGGCGCTAAAGTACTCACCTCAAAGAATCTAGTCCCCTGGCAAGTGATCGGCATGAATATCGCCGCATTAGGAACAGCCATCTCATTTGCTAAGTTTATTTTTCTGCCCCATACTCTAGAGCGCTCTGCATATACTGTGAAAAAGGGCTTTTGGCCAGCTGTGGTGCTGTTACTGAGCGGATTGGTTCTGGCGAATGGCTTTTACTATGAAGCCTATAGCTTGCAAAACAGTGTTAAACCGCTCATTACTATTGCAGCCGGTTGGCTGGCGTATTTACTGATCTTCCAAAAGTTATCGATTAAATTACCACGTGCGGCTGAGCAGTTTGACCATTTGATCGGTGCCATGAGCCTAATGTTAACTTTCCTTTTTTGGATGGTGCTTGCATAGATTGGCTATCGAGACTTGCTGTTGCGGTTGGCGATCGCACTGGTTCCCGGTGGTGCGCCGCTAGAGTTCTTCAAAGAAACCATTGTTCGTATCAAAGCCTATAAGAAGCGCAGTCTGAATAACGGACGTTTAGTGCGATTGTTCGCTTTGTAGGATGCATTGCGACAAATCAATCCGTTAACTAGGAATACGCGTTTTGGGTTGGTATTGCAATTATATTCACCACAATCTGGTGCGGCATGGGTTGTGCAAAGGTTTAAGGACATGGTCATATATCAGCTTTCAGTGATTTATTAGCGATGGTGTCTATCTGCCAGATTAGGAGTAAGGGTAGAACCGAAAAAGCCTGCGGGGTTTTGGGATATTTGACTTGATGCATCGCGACACGTTCTACGCGATGAAGCGATCGCGCTTGATCCAGTAATTTTCGGGGTTGAGGGTTCATAGGTGGTAGATGCAGCACATGATCCTAACTTTGACATGCATAAATTGAGACCTACGGATAAACCTGGGTGACTATACTGTGACACCTTCAATATATCTACTCAATGTCGATCCGATAAGAGTTAAACCTCTTGGCCTGAGCGTTATTGGCAACTCCTGCACATCAAATTCGTTAGCATACGTGCAACATTCAATACAAGAGGCTATGATCGTGGGCAATTTTGAAGGCTTCCTCACAGAACATGTTAACCAGGAATGAGCTTTGGGATAAATTCGCAAATTATGAAAATTTTCTATTGGCTTGGCAAAGAACCGTAAATGTCACCAGCCGAATGGTTCATGAAAAGCTAGGAATGGAAATATTTGCATATAATCTCCAATCTAATCTTGAAGATTTGGTGCAGCAGGTCAAATCAGAAGATTTCCCTTACTCGCCTCTTGCTGATCACAAAGTTTACCTCCCAAAGCCATCGACTACTCTACGCACTATGTCATTGATGGCTGTTCCAGATGTAATTGTGTATCAAGCACTAGTTAATGTGATTGCTGATCACTCTCATTTTCACCTTGTAAGTCATGAAAATGAACACGTTTTAGGAAACCTTTATGCAGGAACCGGAAGGCGTTGGATGCTACAGCCATGGAAGCGCCAATATTCCAGGTTTGTAAAGCGCGTTGAGAAGTTATACGGCATTGGGAATTCTTGGATTGCCTCAACAGATATAGTGGCTTTTTATGACACTATTGATCATGAGAGACTATTGAGTCTAATTCGACAATATTGTGGCAAAGAAGATAAGTTTGAGAGCCTTTTTCGCCAATGTTTGTCCAAGTGGTCAGCACATAATGCAACTTCTACTATGGGTCGAGGTATCCCACAAGGTAGCAATGCATCTGACTTCCTTGCCAATCTATATTTACATGGAATAGATTGTAAGCTTATCTCTAGCGGATACCATTACATTCGATATGTTGATGATGTCAGAATTCTTGGGCCAGATAAATCAACTGTTCAGCGTGGTCTTATATTATTTGATCTTGAACTAAAGTGTGCTGGATTGGTAGCCCAAGTTTCAAAAACAAGCGTTCATGAAATTGAAGATATAGAGAAAGAAGTTTCGCGGCTCAGATTTATAATCACCGATCCAACTGGTACAGGTGAATATATTCTTCTTGAGACGCCTTCTCTACCTACTAGTGAGCAGGCTGGATCAGTCGAAAGCTTGGTAGAAAACACACCAAGTGAGCAAACAGAGTTTGAACAAAACGAATCGTGTAAAGATTGCCCTGATGAAGAGGAGGAAGGCTATGTTCCAGATCAAAATATTGATATACATGAATACAAATCTAAAAAACTTCAGGAACAATTACGCAATAAATTCTTAGAGGCATTTAACTTATTAAACGATCTCGCCCGAGCTAAAGAAGCTGAGTCTCACATAACCTTTTGTTTATATCGACTTGAACCTCATATCACACTACGCAGCCAAGCAATTACCTTACTATCTAGGTTGCCTTGGCGATCTGAAGCGATATCAGCTTTCTTAGGGCGATTTAAGAGTGATTCTTTTGTCATAGAGGAGTTAAGAAAATTTATATCTGAGCATACAGTTTATTCTTGGCATCGTGCCAATACTCTTTGGACGCTATACAAAACAAGTGCAGCTAAGGATGTCGCACCTCAATGCAGGGAATGGTTGGCTAATGATCAACTTGATTGGTATGCAAGAACAATTGCAGCAAGAATATTAGCAGAAGTTCCGAGTCAACACTCCTACCTAGTTGAATGCTTAAAAAAAGAGCAGAACAACACAAATGAAGATGGTGAGGCAACTTCTGTACTCCGTCAGGAATTAGCTTACAGTGCTTTTCGAAGAATAAAATCGTTTAAGAAACAATTAGCATTACTACAACTTATTTGTTCAGATAAAAGCCCTATACTTCATCGACTAGCCATTTATATTCTTCAACAGCCTAAGTGCAAAGTAAAGTGGAACGATCTCAAATCTTATCATAATAACTTAAGTATACTATCAGGTTTGATTGAGAAATTAGGCATATCAGATGATGTATCAAAGCCTTGCTTTATAGCTGAGACTATAACAAGAACATATCAAATTTATTTGCCTAAGACTGATCTTCGATTTCTCTATTCAAATCACTATGATAAGGCCATTGAAACTCTACGAGAATCCGTAATCTCTTTCCAAAAATCTCCTAGTTTATATGTGAGAAGCTTTCACCAATTTACACACACAACACTAATTGCATTTTATGAATATGCCCTTCCTTCAGAAGGAGGGATACGGACTTCGTATTACCACGATCTTATTCACAGAAAAGTATTTAAGGAAAAATGCCCGATTAGTGTGAGTACGTGGGAGAGGCTAAATGAGATGAGAAACCTTGTTGATCACCCGATAGACAAGAAAACTCAATCTCATTCCAAAAAAATTACCGTCCAAGAAATTGAGTTTTTGCATAAACAAATTAAGGTGGCTCTTCAAGAACTCTTTGATTTTTGGTTGAGTATAAAGGTGCCGAAAAGCGATACAGCGACTTCAGATGCTATATTGACATCAGTTGAAGTCAGTACTGAAATAATTGAAGCTACCGTAACTACTGTATCCTAGTCATGATGAAGTCTAATAATTCGCTTGGAGCACATTAACAGAAGCTCCTAGTGTATTGCGGTGGCTGTCTACAGCTGCTCGAGCAAATCGTTAGGTAGTAGTGGATCTTCCCTTCCAAATCTTTAATTATACTTTCTGATGACGGGAAACTTCCTGTAGTGCGATCGCTTCTAGTGCACTAAGGGGCAAACAGCTTCTCTAACTGCTTTTGCACCCAGGCGACCGGATTCGTATCGTAATCATTGTTGATCAACCCAAGCTCTCGCAGGCGGCGATTTTGCTGGGTGAGTTCTTTTTCGTGGCGACCCATTTCTTTCACGATCAAATCATAAAGGCGGGGCTGGCTTTTTAAAATCTGATTGAAGCCTTGGGGCGTGATCGCAAATACAGTCGTTTCTTCGACGGCTTCGATAGTGACTGTGCGGGGAATACCGAGCATCAACGAGAATTCACCCACGAACTGTCCTGCTTTGAGCACCGTGGGGGGGTGCTCGGCGTCATCGATGGTATAGCTCACCGCGCCGGTCAAAATGATATAAAACGCATCACCGGGATCTCCCTTCTTAAACAGCACTTCACCCTTGCTCAAACGTCTGCGATAGCCAATTTCCACCAGCTTCCGCAACTCCACTGTGCTGCATTTTTCAATGTAAGGAATCTGACGCAGCAAATCTCTGACGGCGACAGGTTTGGGGTAGGTTTCATTGAAGGTTTGAGTCTCCCGATGCATCTGGATATGGCGTTCATAATCTGCCGGAGAGGACTGGACCACCAAATTAGGGTTGCGGTGCCAAACGTCATAGCGGGGTGACGCCAGTCGAATGCGGTGCTGCCTCAGGTTTTGATCGATGATGAACCGTAAAGAACTTTCGGTTTTGTGCTTCAGATCAATGTGATTGATCCAAATCCACAGCACAAAGTCTAAAGAGTTTTCGCCAAAACCCGTGAAATAAACTTCTGGCGGATATTCGTAAGAGACGGTTGCTTCTAAATATGCCGAATCGAGTAGCGCCTCAATCACCACCACAGGATCGCTTTCGTGGGCAACGCTAACGTAGACAGGCACCCAGCCTTTGGTGTTGTGATAAGTCCAGTTGATCACATGGGTGCCCACAAGGCTGCTGTTGGGGATGACGATATGCCGTTTGGTAATGGTCTGAATCACCGTAGAACGCAGGGAAATTTCGGCAATGTATCCCGAGAGCCCTTCCCACTCTACAAAATCGCCCACTTTAAGCTTTTGTTCGACCAATATGGCGATGCCGCTGGTGAAGTTGCGAGTCAGATCTTGCAAGCCAAAGCCAATGCCAATGCCCAAGCTACCCACCAAGACGGCAATAGAGGCAAGGTTGATGCCTAGGGCTTGCAGCAATATGATGCAAACCATCATCCCTGCCCCGTAGCTGGTAATCGTGGCAATCGATTCACGGGTACCTTGCTTAAATCCTAAGCGTCCTAAAATCTGGTTCGATAGTAGACGCTTAAAACCTAGGGAAAACAGCAGCGCCATCAGCAGGGCGAGCATAAACTGCGCGATCGCGCTCAGGGTCAAAGCTGAGCCACCAATGTTGAGAAATGGCGTGTCCAGCACTTGCTGAAGCGTCTCTAGAAAATTGCCCATCGACTCAAAGACCGCGATTACTTTTCCAAGGGAATTATGACAGGCAGGTTGTGCCGACGGGGGGCAGGGGTAAAACGGTTACCCCTGCAGATCGGCTTGAAGAACGACCCCAAAGATCCAGCTAGCCTCTCTCAATGGTCAGTTGTGAAAATGTTAGATTCGAAGCAATGGGTTTTGAGCCAGGTTGTAGTGGGGGTGGCTGCGGCGGGGGTGGCTGCGGTGAGGGATAGGCAGGTTGTTCTCAGAGCATGAAAACCAGGATGGATGGCAATTTTTTTACCTTAATACCGATCTAGATCTATGCAGAAATCTGGTTGGGATGCCCGCCGTCGAAATCGCAATATGGGTACTGCCAAGTCTGGTCATGGCCAAGACAAGCGGCTCACTATCCCAGAGTCATGGGCCGACAACCGTCGCTTTTACGAAAGGCTCCACAACCCAGTTGCACTAGCACGTGAAATCAACGGACATAGACTTACGTTTCTGATCGAAGCGACGCACGCTGATTTTTGTCATGCCTGCACCCCCCAAGATATTGAACGGGTGCTTGAGCTGATACCACTGGATCATCTCGCGCCGATCAGACTGATTGTGTTGAGACAGCCGAAGCGTAAAGAACTTATCCTCAATCCGGTTTGGGGGAGGCTCCAGTATTGGGCTGATATGGGGCCATACTCAGGGCCTGCGATCCACCTCGAAGCACAGCCTGTCAATGCCACCTATCGATGGCCCAAGTCGCTAACCCCAGATCAGGCACTTGAATTGAACCGTCTCGAACAAGAGGGGCACCAGATTCGCAGCGATCGCCGATATCATCACATCACGAGCAACTTCGAAGCCCTGCGGTATACCCAGCTTTATCGCACCACCCCCCATGAGATTGGCCACTATGTCGATTATTTGGAAAGCGTGACGATCCCCGCAGGCGAAGATGTAGTTGAACGGCAGCAGTTAGACAATCGGTATGCGTCTAAACCCACGAAAGATAAAGAAGACTTCGCCAACCGCTACGCAACTGAGTTCCTGACACAGCAAGTCCAAAGAGGCCGTTTACCGTTCGATCGATTATTGGATCGTAAACAACTGAAAAAGGCTGGGCTTGATCCTGCATGGTTTAGTCATCCTCATGCGGTTGATCCGCTTTAAGCATTGCCATCCAGGTCATGTCATCCTGACTCAATGAAGGATTAGGGGGTTGTGCATAATCAATCGCTAAATCTAGAGCTGCCTCGGCATAAATTTGGTTTAGGAGGGCAGCTAAATCAATCACAGGTTCAGGGTCACTTGACCTCAACGGTAATGGAAAGCGAGGGATCGCTTCCCTTAAGTCAAACGGATAGCGAGCTGCTGTTGGACGGTCGCGGACACAACTGACCAAGATTTGATAATCAGACTTCCGTCCTCCTTCTACTGGCATTGGTTTCCCGGTTCTGAGCAAATCAATTTCAACCAGATGAGTCGGACTCGATAAGATGCTTTGCCGTTTCTCCAAATATTGAGTACGACCTTCCCCAGCACGTTTGTTCTTGGGGGAAAGCAGCTCAACAACTGTAACAACTCGGTTTGTTTCCACTTCCCGAATTTCTAAGTAGCGTTCAGTAATTTCTTCGGTCATCGGCACGCTAACACGCTCTGGTTTGCTCAATACAGCAGTCCGTTGAGCAGCCTCAACCCTAACTGTGGGTCTTTTTTCAAATACTGATGTATCTGGGATACCGACCAAAATGGCATCCAAGTAAACCCTTTTTTCCACCGCAGCTCGATATTTAGGGGTTATTTCCAGATTCAGCGTTCTCATCAGAGCACCGATTAGCCCGTAGTGAACCTCTGGCCACAGAGCAGGGTTTTCGAGATATGGGTTCATGCCTGGAAAAGCAGGTCGATTAGCCATAGTCATGCGATCGCGCCTAATACTTGCTCTTATTCTATCGATGCGGCATCCGATGACGTTGTTCAAGCCAAACGCGAATTTCGGTGTCTATTCTACTCATCCCCTCCACCGTAAGCAGTCTTAATTAGACAAACAAACAGTTGATTGCATTGCATCTATCAGGGAAGTTGATAGATGCGATCGTTCATCACCTGCCACAATGCGGATATTGAAAGTGGGATAGGTTTGCAATGGGGCTTGAACGATCAAACCAGCTTAAACCCGCTCAGCTCCAAGTGTTGCTTACGGTGGCCGACTGCGGCAGTTTTAGTGAAGCGGCACTACAGCTCCAGCTTTCACAGTCTGCGATTAGCTATACCATTGCCAGCCTCGAAGAAGAACTCGGTGTGGTGCTGTTTTCCAGGGGACGCTATGGGGCCACGCTAACGCCAATTGGGGCGGAAATTACCGAGCGGGCAAAGCAACTGCTGTATTTGGTCGATGACATCTACCACCAAGCCAATTTAGCGAAAGGGTTGCAGGGAGGCCAGATTCGGATTTCCGCCTTTCGCAGCGCGGGCACCCATATCTTGCCTGAGGTGATTGCCCAATATTGCCAGCGATACCCCGAGATTGCAGTCCGCATTGCCGAACACGATGACCGTCCTGATGTTGAGGAAGATTTACGTAAAGGTAAGGCCGATGTGGGCATCACTTATCTCCCGGCAGCTCGATATTTAGAAATTTGGCCGCTGATGCAGGATGAGTTTGTGATTTTATTTCCACCAGGGTTTGAGCTGGCTGGGGAAAACCTGACTTGGCAAGAAGTAATGGCTTACCCACTGATCATGGCTCCTGACGGGGACCTCTGCGACGCGATGGTCTATGCCCACTGTGCCAAATACGGCATCGATTTAAAGCCGACCTATCACATCCGCTCAGATGCCACCATCGTCAACATGGTGGCCCAGGGGATTGGTGCAGCCATTAGCCCCCGGTTAGCGGCAGAACCGATTCCGGCAGGGGTGAAAGTATACAGCTTACCGAAACCAGTCTTTCGTAACATCTGTGTGGCAACGCTGGCGGATGCGCTGCTGTCTCCAGCCGTGTTTGCGTTTTTGGATTTGCTTAAACAGACGGTGAGCTCAGGCGATAGTGTGTAGTGATTGCTCATGACTATTCTTTAAAATCCAATTCAGCTTGAACCACTACCCAGTAAAAATAATCCAATCATGGTGACACTATTCCAGGCGCTGTGGAGCATAATCGGGGCGAGTAAGTTACGCGATCGCGTATAGACAAACCCGAGCATTGCCCCCAGTGTCATCAACGGCAGCACCTCTGACAGGCTGAGGTGGGCGGCGGCAAAGACAAAACTGCTGAGCGCGATCGCGCCCCAAACCGGCATATACCGCGTTAGCGACGGCAGCAAAAAACCGCGAAATAGAATTTCTTCAAAGATGGGCGCGGCGACTGATGCAGTCAGCAAAAACGCAATCAGCGCCACTGAATCGCTCTCTTCTAAAACCGTTTGCAACAGCGGATTGCTACCCCCTTGTCCTTGCCAAAACTGTTGGTTGAGCAACGATATGCCAATCATCAGGGGTAGGGCACAAAAGTAGCCACCGATGCCCCACAATAGCCAATTGCTACGCCAGCGAAACTGAAACCAACCTTCTGGCAGGGGTAGATAGGGGCGAATCGAGGCGTAGATGACACTCACGCCGATGACGGCCATTAGCACGTAGTAGCCCATGGAATATAGCGCCCGCCCCCGACTCCCGAGGGCCGCAATATTTAAACCCAACTGCCCGAGCAAAAAGGGAAGCAACAGTTGACCCGTGAAGAAGAATCCTAAAATCAATACCTGCCAAATGATTTCCCCTGTCCAAGGCGTTTCCCAACCCTTATTTTCATTTTGGGCAATCCAGGCGTCTTTGCCCCGCAGCAGACGCTGGGTGATCAGCGTAATCAAAGTGGCCGCGCCCAAGAGACACCCCACCGTGGGTAACACACCGACAACAATCACCTTGTACAGGGCGCTTTCAGCAGCATCCTGTTCGGCTGCTTGGAGACGACGTAGGGCACTGGTGCGGTTTTGCAACCCGTAAAGCTGGGCTAGGGCTTGATTGCGAAACCAGCCGTCCAGATTCGTTTCAATTAACCCTTCCGCACCGTTAGGTAAGCTGGCTGGCTGGCTCCAAAGGCCGCTGAGGGTGGTGGCAGTTTGGGCGATCGCATCCGTACCGCTACCCGACTGTTGCAGGATGCGCCAGGTTTTCAACGCAGCGTCTGTCTCACCCAGTTCTGCTTGTAAGAGACCAATCCGCAAATCTAACTGCTGCTGCAAGATCACCTGCTGCTGGATAGCGATCTGGAGTCGATTGGGCCGGGCTAGCGAACTGCCATTACCCGAATTGTCTAGGGGAGCTTGGGCGATCGCGGTTTCCGCTTTATCGATATTATTGGTAGCGTCTTGGCGCACTGATTGGTACTGGTCTAAGGTCGTTTGTAAGGGCTCATCCCCCAACAATGCTTGCCGCAACTGCTCGACAGTGGCCGAGTCAACCCCTTCCCCTTGCCACTCGGTTGCCTGCAAGAACAAATCAGCCTGATAAAGCTGCAGGCGGCTGGTCACCTGGGGCTGTTGCCAACTGCTAATTAAGGAACTCCCGACCGCGAGGGCTACTAACGCCGTCAACACGGTCAAAATCAGTCGTCTAAGTACGGTCATACCCATTGAAAGAAGGTTTAATCCAAACAGCCATCGTTGCAATAGCGGGGTTTGCCCAGCTCGGCTACTGGGTGCATTATCGCATCGTTTCTTAACCAGATTCAGGAAGCAGATTGGGTGTAGGATAGCGCAACCCATCGGGTTAGAATCTGACTGGCTGAGCGACAGAGAGGATAAACCCCTGAAAACCCGCATTATTCTAGTCCGACATGGTCAAAGCTCCTATAATCTCCAAGGCCGAATTCAAGGCCATTGTGACGAGTCTTCCCTGACTGAGCTGGGTCAACAGCAAGCTCGCAAAGTCGGTTCTGCTTTGCTGGGCATCAGCTTTGACGCCGTTTACGCCAGCTCGTTGCAGCGGGCTAGTCAAACAGCCGCTTTAGTGGTTGCAATGCTGCGATCGCAGACACCCAATCTCCCCGATCCCATCTGCCAAGACACCCTCAAAGAAATTAGCCTTCCCCTGTGGGAAGGCTTATCTTTTGAAGCGGCAGAGACCAAATATCCTACGGAATACAAAGCTTGGCGACAGCAGCCTGAAGCGTTTTGCATGCAGTTGCCCAAAGATCAGGATTCCGGAGATGGCGGGACAGAAGCGTTCTATCCCATGCGTGAGCTGTATCAGCGGGCTCAAGAATTTTGGCAAACCCTATTACCTAACCATCCGGGTCAAACGATATTGGTGGTGGCCCATAGCGCCATTAACCGCGCCCTGATTAGCGTTGCGCTAGACATTGGCCCCGAAAAGCACAACCAACTCGATCAAGCCAACTGCTGCATCAGCGTCCTCAACTTTTCTGGCACGCTGGGAGACAAGGTTCAGATCGAGTCTATGAACCTGACCAGCCATATGGGCCAACCATTGCCACCCATGCGCAAAACCCACCGGGGGCCCAGGATGTTGCTGGTGCGCCACGGCGAAACCGACTGGAACCGCGACAAACGCTTCCAAGGCCAGCGGGACATCCCCCTCAACGATAATGGACGGGCTCAGGGGGCGAAAGCGGCCGAATTTCTCAAAGCCATCCCCATTGATGCCGCCGTCAGCAGCTCCATGCTGCGCCCTAAGGAGACCGCCGAACTCATTTTGCAACATCACCCTGGCCTTGATCTGCGGCTCGAAGATGGCCTACGGGAAATCGGCCACGGTGAATGGGAAGGCATGCTTGAAGCGGACATTGAAGCGGGATATCCTGGCCTGTTGCAACAGTGGCAAGACGCCCCCGAAACGGTGCAAATGCCTGGGGGTGAAAACTTGCAGGAGGTCTGGCAGCGAGCGATCGCAGCTTGGAAAGCTATCGTTGCCGCCCACAGCGGCAGCGACACCCCTAAAACTGTATTAGTCACCGCCCACGACGCCGTCAACAAAGCCATTCTTTGCCACGTGCTGGGGTTCGAGCCCAATCAGTTTTGGACTTTCAAACAGGGTAACGGTGCCGTCAGCGTCATTGACTACCCCGACGGCGTTGGTAGCCCGCCAGTCCTCAAAGCCATGAATATTACCACCCACCTGACTGCCGGGATTTTTGACCAAACGGCGGCGGGAGCGCTTTAGTCGCTGAACCAATGACAGCAACTTTAATCCAACAAGTGCGCATACTTGACCCGGTCTCTGGGACAGATCGAGTCGGGGATGTGCTGATTGAGGCGGGGGTGCTGAGCGCGATCGCAGACCAGATTCCGCCACCACCAGAGGCAGAGTGTATTAACGGAGCAGGCAAAATTTTTGCCCCTGCTCTAGTTGATCTCTATAGCCACAGTGGGGAACCGGGCTATGAATCGCGGGAAACCTTGGCGTCGTTGCGGCAAAGCGCGATCGCGGGGGGGTTTTCGCGGGTGTGTTTGCTGCCAACGACGCAACCAGCTCTGGACAATCCGGCATTAGTCGGGCAAATTCTAGCCGGCAATCATCAGGGGCAGGGGGCTAATTTTTTTGTCTGGGGCACGGCTACCCAAGCGGCCCAGGGGCAGGCGATGGCTGAACTGGGGGACTTAGACCAGGCAGGGGTGGTTGGGTTCGGGGATGGTCGCCCCTTAGCAGACTGGTTATTAGTTAATCGCCTGTTGGACTATGCTCAACTGTTTGGCAAACCCGTAGCCCTGTGGCCAAGATTGACTGCCTTAGCCGGGAGTGGCGTGATTCGGGATGGCGTGACGGCTCTCCAACTGGGCATGCCAGGAGATCCGGTGTCTTCGGAAACTGCTGCGCTGGCGGCATTGTTAGAATGTGTGGCTGATTTCAAGGTGCCGGTGCACCTCATGCGGATTTCCACCGCCCGTGGCGTCGCCCTGATTGAGCGGGCTAAAGCCCAAGGGCTGCCGATTAGCGCCAGTACGACCTGGATGCACCTGTGTTTCAACACTGCCGATTTACAGTCCTATGATCCCAATTTGAACCTCGCCCCACCCCTAGGCAACCCTGAAGATCAGCAGGCGTTGATTGCTGCGGTAGCAGGGGGCATCCTCGATGGCATCGCTGTGGAACATACCCCTTACACCTACGAAGAAAAGACCGTCGCCTTCAGCGATGCCCCCCCCGGCGCGATTGGCCTAGAACTGGTGCTGCCCCTGCTGTGGCAAAAACTGGTGGCTACCCAAATTTGGTCGCCGCTGACATTGTGGAATGCCCTGAGTGCGCACCCTGCCAGGTGTCTACAGCAATCGCCTCCCCAGTTGGCTGTCGGCGACTCAGCCGAAGCGTTGTTGTTTGATCCCCACCAAACCTGGCAGGTGCGTCAACCCATGCTCAAATCTTTAGCCACTAATACCCCCTGGTATGGCAAGATGCTCACCGGCAAAGTGCTCCAAACCTGGACTCAGCCCGCTTAATAGAGTGCCTGCATCAAGCGTCGTCGATAGGGTTGGGTCAGTTCATGGTCTTCGCCTAAGAGGTTAAACAGGCTAACCATGGCTTTGCGGGCACCGTCTTTTTGATAGGCGCGATCGCGCCCGACAATCTCTAAAAATTCTGCTAGAGCGGTTTCATAATCTGCGGCGATCGCAGCCTGACAACCCTTCAGATACCGCTCATCGAGTTCTGTTTCAACCGTTAAATTTGCCGCCTGCTGTTTGAAGCCAATCAGCGATCGCAGTCCTTCTGCCTTGGGAAAAAACGCTTTGTCTTGGGGAGTAATGCCCTGCAATAGTTTTTCAGCCGAATCAATCCGATCTTGGCCGATCAAAAACTTTGCTGCCTCAATGATCAACCGTTGATCGTTGGGATACTGCTCAATTAACTGGACGAATAACCGCTTGACCGTATCCAGCTCACCCTTAGACTGAGCTGTTCGAACTGCGGCCAACCCTGTTTCTAGCCCAGAAGACAACCCCAGTTTGCCTAACAAAGCCCGAATGTCAGATTCAGGAATAACCCCAACAAAGCCATCCACCACTTGCCCTTCCCAAAACACTTTGACATCGGGTACGCCCTCCACACCGTAGGCGTTGGCCAAGGCTGGATTTTGGTCAATGTCAACTTTTGCTAACACCATGTCGTAGTCTTGGGCCAAGTTTTCGAGCATGGGTTTGAGCATTTGGCAAGGGCCACACCAAGTCGCAAAAAAATCCACAACCACCGGTTGATTGTGGGACTCAATCAACACGGCTGATTCAAATTGTGAATCGCTCACCTCAACAACGGTACCCATGGAATGTCACACCCCAACTGAAGAACAACAGGACAATCTAAATAAACCCTATCCCAGGCTAGACCTGGCGTTTTACCGACAGGGAAACTCCCCATTCCAAGCTAGATTTGGGATAACTCGACAAGACATCCCATCCGATTTGAGCCTGAGTTTTTAGCTTAAGAAAAAACCATGGATTTAAATAGGGACGGAATTTAATTCTAGACTGGCGGGCATAATTGCTGGAGGGCAACCTACTGGAATATCCCTACATCAGTAGAATAACTAAATGCTATTCTGCGGATCTTCGGGTAACTCGACCGTTTCACGCTGACTATGTCGCAGTCTCCATTGTCTTCTACGCCAGCAATCTCTCCTGCCAATATTTTGGTGGTAGACGACAATCCCATGAATTTACGCGCATTGTCAAAACTCCTACAGCAACAAGGGCATCAAGTCCGTAAGGCCCGCAGCGGCATGATGGCGCTTAAAGCTGTCCATGCAGACGCGCCAGATCTGATTCTGCTGGATATTCGCATGCCAGAGATGGACGGGTTTAGCGTTTGTGAACAGCTTAAAGCTGCTCCAGAAACTCGGGAAATCCCAGTGATTTTTCTGAGCGCATCAGACAGTACTGAAGATAAAGTCCGCAGTTTTCAAGTGGGCGGCAATGACTTTATCAGTAAACCCTTCTACCTGGAAGAGGTGATTGCTCGCGTTTCTAGCCAATTGCATCTCTTGCGTCAACGGCAGCACCTGAGTGAGCAAAATGCCGCCTTGCTCCAAGAGGTGCGAGAACGCGCTAAGGCGGAAGCAGCTTTGCGGGAGGCAGAACTCAAATATCGCAGCATTTTTGAAAATGCGAACGAAGGGATTTTTCAATCTACGCTGGACGGACAATATCTCAGCGTTAATCCAGCCATGGCCCGGATCTATGGCTATGGGTCAACCCAAGCACTGCAGGAGACGGTGACAGACATTGGGCAACTTTATGTTCAGCCCAAGCGGCGACAAGAACTGCGGGTCTATCTGCAGCAGTATGGCGAAATTGCTGGGGTCGAATCGGAAGTGTATCGCAAAGACGGCGATCGCATTTGGATTAGCGAAAGCATGCGCACGGTGACCGATGACGCTGGCAACATGCTCTATTTTGAGGGCACGGTGCAAGATATTACCGAACAGCATCGCCTAGAAGCTGAACTCCGTCATCAACGCCAACAATCAGAAAGATTGCTGTTCAACGTATTACCCTATCAAATTGCTCAACGGTTACGGCAAGGGGCACACAACATCGCAGAGAGCTTTGATCAAGTCAGCGTTTTATTTGCAGACCTGGTGAGCTTTACGGAAGTTTCAACCCAAATGTCTCCTAAAGCCTTGGTTGAGTCATTGAGCGAAATCTTTTTGACTTTTGATCATCTAGTTGAACAATACAAACTGGAAAAAATTAAAACCATCGGGGATGAATATATGGTGGCTGGGGGGTTGCCCCTTTCTTGTGAAGATCACATCGAGGCGATCGCCCAACTGGCCCTCGACATGCAGGCTTCTATTGGCCAGTTTTATCGCCCCAATGGTCAACCCTTTCAACTGCGTATTGGGATTAATGCTGGCCCCGTTGTTGCCGGAGTAATCGGCATTAAGCGATTTACCTATGATTTGTGGGGCGATACGGTCAACACGGCTAGCCGTATGGAGACCACTGCCTCAGCGGGTCGAATTCAGGTGCCCGAAGCCCTCTACCAGCAGCTAGCCGCCAAATTCTTATTGGAACCTCGCGGCACCATTGCCGTGAAAGGAAGAGGCGACATGACGACCTATTGGTTGCTGAGTCAAAAGTAAGGGCAGCGCCCACCCTACACGACGGGAAATGGGCGACAGCCATTACATCATTTTCTACAATCTTAAACAGTCCCTACGTCTGACTCATTGCATGTTTGCAACTCGCTTGCCCCTGTTTACGTTGGTTGCCATCTTGGCAACGCTGATGGTCAACACGTTGTCTAACTTCTTCCCTCCTGGGGGGCAAAATGTCGGCGAGATTTCTAATACGGTGTTGAGCGGTGTGTTGATTACACCCGCTAACTATGCCTTCGCGATTTGGGGTTTGATTTACATCGGGCTCATTGCTTACGGCGTTTATCAATTACGCCTCCATCCGCGCAAAGACCCGACTATTCAACGCGCCAGCCAGTTGTTGATTGTTGCCTGCTTAGCTCAGGTCGTTTGGATCCCGTTGTTTACGCTCCAGTGGTTTTGGGCCTCGGTCGGGGTAATGCTGTTGATTTTGCTGCCTTTGATGGGGGCTTACTTGGCATTGCACACCCCAAATCAGAATATTCGCCCGTCACGCCAGCGCCAATGGTATGCCCAGATCCCGTTTAGTGTCTATCTGGGGTGGATTTCAGTGGCAACGGTGGTGAATGTGGCGGCGGCCCTATACACCTCAAACTGGAACGGGTTTGGTCTAAGTCAGATTGGTTGGACGGTGGTGATGATTGTGATTGCCGCTGCGATCGCGGCTATAGTTGCCATACAACGAGGCGATGTTGCCTTTGTATTAGTTTTCGTATGGGCCCTAAGCGCGATCGCGGTACGCCATACAACCCTACCTGCAATTTGGATGCCTGCCGCGATTCTAGTCGTAGGACTCATTGGCTTATTAATCGGAAGGGGAATCATTATGGTCAAGATACTGCGCTAGTCGTCAAGTAGGTAAGGGGCGCTACAATCCGCGCACCTCCTGTTTCTACAAAGCAGATTTTTTCTCTAGCATGAACTGAAGAATGGCATAGGTGGTCATGGTGTCAAAGCGAAAGGTTTCGCCTTTGTAGGCCAAGATGTAATCTCCCTCAACTTCGCCACAGGCAGTGCAGGTGAATAGGCCCGAGGCCATGGTGCTAAAGCTGAGTTGACGAATCCGTTGCGTCATCCATGGGTCAAACTGACCAAACACTGCTGGTTCAATACGGGTCAGACGCTGCACTTCGGCGGTCATCGTAATTATCTCCTGTGGCGAAGGTTGCATGGGCTTGGTTTGCAATCAGTCTAGTCGCTTGGACAATATAGCAATAGCCCACTCTACGTCGGGTTCCACGTCAACCCAAGCCGCCGCCATCAATGTCAAACCGCATCCCTGACACATAGGACGCTGCATCAGAGGCTAACCACAACACGGCATTGGCAATTTCTTCCGGCTGGGCAACGCGCTGCATGGGGTAAGCAGCGACGAGTTGCTCTTCTGTGACATTCCAATCACGCTGTACCCGCTCCCACATGGGGGTATCGACGCCACCGGGCGCGATCGCGTTAATCCGAATTGTCTTGCCATATTCCTGGGCAGCCATCTTCGTCATGTGAATCACGGCTGCTTTGCTGGCTCCGTAGCCGATGATATTGGGGAAGGCGCGGTGGCCGCCGATGCTGGCGTTATTGATGATTGAGCCACCCGTTTCGAGCAGGTGGGGGATTTCGTACTTCATACCGAGGAAAACGCCTCTGGCGTTGGTACTCATCAGGTCATCAAATTCATCGATGTCAGTGTCGGCAATTTGGGCTGGGGGATAGTCAATCCCCGCATTGTTAAAGGCGATATCCAAACGGCCATACTGGGCGACGCAACCGTCTACGAAGGCTTGGACTGCCGGCGCGTTGCGCACATCCGCTTGCATATAGGTCGCTTCACCCCCCATCGCCCGGATCTCAGCTTCAACCTGTGCTCCCAACGCTTCGCGCCGACCACAAAAGAAGACACTGGCACCGTCTCGGGCAAAGGCTGTAGCCGTAGTTGCCCCAATGCCTGAGGTCGCTCCAGTAATCAACACCACTTTTCCGGCAAATTTACCTGCGGGGTCGGCGGTTACAGGTTCGGGTTGGGGGTTGGGTTGAGCATTGGCTTTACCTGCAGAAACAGCTGTGGTTAAGCCAGCCGCCGCGATCGCGCCTGTGGTTAAAATCCGACGTCGAGTAAAGTTTGTCATGGTGTTATTCCTCCTTTTTCATCCATTACTATCGGCTCAGCCCGCCAAAAATACTTGAACCGCGTTGCTCAGTGTTAGACCAAAATTGCGGCCTAAGCGAGTTGCCCACCTGTGACATCCAAATCCATGCCATTGATGGCGGTTGCTTCATCCGAAGCCAAAAACATCACGGCTCTTGCCATTTCTGCGGGGGTCATAATTCGGGGGGTGACAAAGTTGGGGGCCATTTGCTCATAGGTCAAGCCTTGATACTCAAACGAGCGCCGCAGCATCGGCGTATCCACCGCTAAGGGTGAGATGGAATTGATGCGAATATTGCGGCTGGCATTGGCGCTAGCGGCGGCTTTGGTCAGGCCGATGACGGCGTGTTTGCTGGCGTTGTAGTGGGGCGTGTTAGCAAACCCGCGATGACCTGCCACAGAAGACATGTTGACGATCACGCCGCTGTTTTGCTCAATCATGATGGGTAGTTCGTAGCGCATTGAGTAAAACACCCCATCCAGGTTGGTAGCAATCATGTCGCGATAGTTGTCCAGATCCATGTCTTGAATCTCAACTGGGGTCATGAAGATCCCGGCATTGTTGAAAGCGATGTCTAAGCGCCCATAGGTTTCAACGGTGGCGTTGACGAACTGCTCGACCTGCTGCGGATCACGCACGTCAGATTGCATGTAGGTGGCTTCTCCTCCGAAAGCACGAATGTCGCTTTCCACTTGCTGCCCCAGGTTAGCCCGACGGCCATTGAAGCTGACCTTAGCGCCTTCTCGGGCAAAGGCTTTGGCGGTAGCTTCCCCAATGCCAGAAGTTGCACCTGTAATCAACACAACTTTTCCGGCAAATCGACCTTCTGGGTCAGCCCTTGAGGTTTCCGGTTCAGGCGGATTCAGGGCGTTGGCGTTGGCTTTACCCGCAGAAACAGCAGCAGCTAATCCAGCAGCGGCAACGGTGCCCGTCGCTAACATTTTGCGGCGATTGAGGGTTGACATGCTTTTTCAAAAAATGGAGTTGCTTAAGGTATTCACTGAAGTCAGAACACTTTGACAGGCAAGGATTCTGGAGATTAAAAATCGAGAGTGATTGAAATTTTCTCTAGATTTTAGACTATCAAAGCCTGACGAAGCATTGACTTAAATCAATTTATGCCAATATCCAATCGAGCGCTAGGAAGATATTGCTATCTTGCTGATGTATGGTCGTAGCCACAAAGCTTTGGGCTACGGCGAGCCAGATTGCTGGTAAGTTGAGCATCCCAGTGATACTAGGTGCATTAAGCAATCTAGCCAGCGATATAATTGCCGGGGGTTGTGCCGACCTGACGTTTGAAATGCCAGCCAAAATGGCTTTGATCATAGAACCCAGTCATTGCCGCGACGGTGATGATCGGTAGCCCCTGGGCTAAAAGCTTTCGCGCTTGGGCAATGCGCAGTTGGGTTTGGTAAGCGCTGGGCGACAATCCTACTGTTTTGCTAAACATACGGCAGAAATGAAACCGGCTCAGATTTGCGATCGCAGCGAGTTCTTCTAGAGATACGTCCTTAGCAGGATGGGCATGTAGATAGTCACAAGCTTGCGCTACGCCATGGTGGAGAGGCTTCAATGGTTGATCAGCAGGCCGATTCAAGGCGTGGTTGGTAATCAGGTGGGTCAAAAAATCCCAGAGGGTCGTATCTTGCTCAAGCTTAGACGCTTGCCTGTTGACAACCGCCTGTAGCGCCAGGAACAAGCGATTTAAGTCAAGATCGGTGAGCTGCGTTGTCGCAAAAAAGGGTTCGCTGCTGGGCTTTTCGGCGATCTCCGCCGCTACGGTATGTAACCACGCTGGCTCAATATGGGCCATGGCAAAGTGGGCAGGATCGGGCAAAAAGGTGCGATCGCTGGGGGCATGCACTTCACCAGAGTGAATAATGCTCAGACTGCCTGTCGGAATCGGATGACGGGCTCCGCGATAAAAATACTCCCCCTGACAGTCAAAGCTCAAACCAAACTGGTATTCAACATGGGCATGCTTGGGCAGGGGTTCAACTGCCCCTGCCGAGTAAGCATACTGCTCTAGTAAAATGCCGCCAGATTCCCAAGCTTGCACAGAGACTTGTGCTGCTTTGTGTCGCATAACATCCTGCCGTTGACTTGTTCTACATCAATTTGATCAGACCTTGGCGGTGTCATAATCGGGAATGTCCCCCTCTAGAGAAATTATCGGCTATGGATATTGAAATGCAGCGGCAGGGTAGTGTTGAGTCTGCCGTGTTTGGTCAGTTTGATGCCTGGATTAAAGAACAGATTCGTCAGCTCAGCGTCAACACCATGGCTAATGGTGTATTTACCTGTACTGCTTGTGGCGAAGTCGCAGGCGATTACATCGTGGATTACAAGGGCGAAACCTTTCGCTTTGACACGATCACGACCTACGCCTTCCTCCAATTCATTCTAGAGAACGCATCCGAGGGAACGGATGAGTGAACAAGTTCAAACAGCAGATTCTGAATGATTTCAACCATCGTTCAAACTATGACAATGAGTTTCATAAACGAGCTGCGACTCAGCTAATTGAGGCCGCACACTTACAACCAGGCCAGTATGTTTTAGATATTGCAACAGGGATTGGACTGGCTGCGATCGCAGCGGCTCAAATTGTTGGGTCTACAGGTCATGTTTATAAACCTACGATTCGCTAGCCGCCACGCCAGCTCCACCCCCTTCGACTAAAACAGGCTGTTGATAATGCCCCGGCTTATCGCCCACCGTTGCACCGCCATTAATCATGCCTTGGAGTCCGGGTTCAAA
This sequence comes from Cyanobacteria bacterium P01_A01_bin.123, assembly GCA_039815185.1. Taxonomy (GTDB): domain Bacteria; phylum Cyanobacteriota; class Cyanobacteriia; order Phormidesmidales; family Phormidesmidaceae; genus JBCBZT01. Next base: position 80,527 of record JBCBZT010000036.1, read on the forward strand.
GAAGGTATAGGGGAAGCGGGTTTCCGGTTTGCTAACCTGATCCAATCGCTGTTGCAGCTCCGTCGGAATTTCAAAGTCTAAAGCACCAAGGTTGTCTTCAAGTTGATGCAGCTTAGTTGCTCCGATAATGACTGAAGCTACGGCAGGGCGATTGACTACCCAGTTCAGTGCCACCTGAGCCATGGAGCGATCCAGTTCCTTCGCAATGGATTCTAGTTCTGCAACGATTGCCCAATTTTTTTCGGTGAACTTATTGAAGGCTGGATTACCGCTGTCGGCTAGCATTGCTAAACGCCCCGAACCTTCACCGCCTTGCTCAGAAGGTTTGTATTTACCCGAGAGCAGCCCACTGGCTAAGGGCGACCAGACCATAATGCCTGTGCCCAGATTTTTCGCTAGGGCTGTGTACTCAAACTCAATGTTGCGTTCTGCTAGGGAATATTCGAGTTGGACGGTGCTAATAGGTTCCCAGTGTCGCTCTTGAGCCAAGGTTTGCGCCTGGGCAATGTACCAAGCTGGGGCATCGGACAGGGCAACATAACGCACTTTGCCTGAGCGGACTAGGTCATCCAGGGTGCGCATTACTTCTGCAGCGGGCGTTACCTGGTCCCAGGTGTGCAGCATATACAGGTCGATGTAGTCGGTACCGAGGCGCTGGAGGGAACCCTCTACCGCGCGGAGAATATTCTTCCGTCCGTTACCGCCTGCATTGGGGTTGCCCGGTTCAGCGTTATAGCTAAATTTGGTGCTGACCACGACGCGATCGCGCGCCGCACTTTCTTTAATGAACCGACCCAGCATCTGCTCGCTGTTGCCGTTGGTGTAGAGATCCGCCGTATCGACAAAGTTACCGCCCGCTGCCAAATAGGTCTCAAACAGTTGACGAGCATTGGCTTCGTCTGCGCCCCACCCCCAGTCATCTCCAAAGGTCATGGTGCCGAGGGCTAAACGGCTAACCTTAAGGCCTGTATTACCTAGCGTGTAGTACTGCATGCATCATCTCCTAATGTGATTTTCTGTCGCGGGCTTACAGTTACCACTATCGGGCAAGGCTTAAAATGACTCTAGGACTCGATTGCTCAGTTTTGGTCAAAAATTGCGGTTCTCTCTTTTAGCCCCATCCTGTGCAAAGCCAAATTAATTTCGTCGATAGCCAAACGCTTACCCCAAACCCCAACGTCACGGCGGGGCACGTTATTGTGTCTAGCAAAGACCTCGCTTGGGACGGAATTTACATCGAAAAAGGGGAAAACGAAGGCTTTACGCCAGACGACATCACCGTGACGCAGCACTACTTTGCGATGAACACGGGGCCAGCCCTGGCGTGGGAATGGAAAGACGGCAACAGGTTTAGAATGCACCGCTACGAGACGGGCGATCTGTGGGTGAATCCAGCCGGAGTGCCATTTTCCCATCGCATCAGCGGCCATAATCAGTTTGTGCTGCTGACCCTAGACCCCAGCAAAATCCTGGAGTTACTGCCGGATCAACCGCTGCTTGAACGGCAGGTGTTTCGGCGGCAGCATCAAGCTCAAGATAAACACCTGCAAGTGTTAATGCAGGCGCTATTGATCGAAGCAGAAATGGGTGGTCCCAATGGACGGCTGTATGCCGATACCCTCTCAACGGCGTTGGCGACCCATTTTGTCAATCACTACAGTATCGATAGCCCGGTTGATTTTCTAAATCTGCATCCCATAGAACGCCAACGGCTGGGGAGCGTCCTCGACTATATTGAGGCTCACCTAACCGAAGATCTGAGCCTGGCAGATTTAGCGTTGACAGCAGGGCTTAGCAAGTTTCATTTCTCCAGGTTATTCAAAGATGTGATTGGCTTGACACCCCACAAATACGTACTGAAACGGCGGATTGAGCGGGCAACTCAGGTCTTGAAGCAGGGAGATTTAACCATTGCTCAAGTTGCCCACACCTTTGGCTTTACCGATCAATCCCACTTTACCCGCGTGTTTAAGCAAGTTAAGGGCGTAACCCCCAAGCTTTTCATCAAAAGTTTGCGGTGAAGCTGTTTTAAGTTAGTCCCAGTTGCAATTTGTTGGAGAAAACCACGTTAGCTATTTATAGCGGTAGCCACAAAGCTTTGTGCGCTACCGCGAGCCAGATTGCTTGTGGACTCAGCATCCTAACGATACTCGGTGTATTGAACAATTTGGCCAACGCTATACATAAAACTTTTCTGGCGTTGCGCTTTTGAGTGGGCATACATAAGAGATATGAACCTTTCTTTTAGGCTCCAGTTCACTGTATTGTCCAACGTATGTCAAAAACTCAGCAGGCTGCCAGCCGTTACCAGATATCCTTGCGATTGATTTTGATTGTGCCATTTGTGGTGCAAATCTTTACTGCAGTAGGACTCGTCGGTTGGTTATCCTGGCGCAGTGGTCAGAGAGCAGTTAATGACCTAGCAACCAATCTGGGGCATGAAATTACTGCTCGGGTTCATCAGAAGCTCGCAAATCACCTTGAGATAGCTGAAACCGTTGTGCAGCTGAATATTGATGCAGTGCAGTTGGAAGCCCTTGATTTGGATCAACATCCAGAGGCGGCGGCATATCTATTTCAACAACTGCTGCGGTTTCCCCAGCTAACTGGTGTAACCCTTGCGACCGAGGCTCCTAACTATGTCGGAATTGCTGAAGCTAATGATGGTACTCGAGTATTAACGCTGTGGAATCGCTCCGATGTGGGGGTTGTGGACTATTTTCTCGACGGCAAAGGTCAGATCGTTGCCATCTCCAAAGTCGATCAAGACTATGACCATCGGCAGCGGCCTTGGTATGTCAACCCAACGATAGCAGGAATAGCTCAATGGCAAGCACCTTATCTCACCATCAACCCAGCGCGGTTAACTATTTCAATCGACCAGCCTTTTTATGATCAGGTTGGTAATCTATTAGGGGTTTCTGATGCCGAGTTGTCCTTGGCTAGTATTAGCGATTTTTTAAGCACATTAAAAGTTGGCAAAACCGGCCAAGTTTTTATCATAGAACGCACAGGTCATTTAGTAGCCACATCATCGGGCCAGCTGCCTTACCAATTAAACCCAGAGACTGAAGAACCCGAAAGGATTAGTGCAAGTGATAGTGATGATCGCCTAGTCGCAAGAACGACTGAATTTCTACACCAAAAATTTGAGGGCCTCGATCAGATTCAGGACAACCAACAACTGAGCTTTAGGCTAGATGGTCAATGCCAATTTGTTCAGGTGATGCCATTTCATTTAACAGAAGGTATGGATTGGCTAGTGGTGATTGCGGTGCCCGAGTCTGATTTCATGGGCGAAATTCATCGCAACCGACAGACGACGGTGACCTTGTGTGGTGCAGCGCTGTTGTTGGCTACTGGGTTGGGGTTATTGACAACACGCTGGCTAGTGCACCCAGTACAAACGTTAGCGTTAGCAGCAAATGGGCTATCTCAAGGAAAATGGCAGCAGCCAGTGACCCTTCCTCGGGTGCAAGAACTAGCATGGTTGGCTCAAGCCTTTAACCGGATGGCGCATCAGCTACAATCCTATTTTCAAAAATTGGAATACAGCGCTTACCACGATGCACTGACTGGACTAACTAACCGTAATGGGCTGCAGGTGGCTTTGCAAGCAGCGATGGATCAATCCGATGGCAACCTATTTGCAGTTTTCCTTCTGGATGTTGATAACTTTAAGCTAATTAACGACAGTTTTGGTCATCTGGTTGGGGATCAGCTGCTCGTTGCGATCGCAGATCGGTTGAAGCAAATATTGGCAACAGCAACTGTCCTGCCACCTCAAACACAAATAACCTTAGCTCGGTTTGGCGGAGATGAGTTTTTCATCTTGGTGAACCCGGTGACTGATGTCACCCAGGCAATAGGAGTTGCCAGCCATTTGCTAGCAAATTTTCACTCCCCCTTTACGATCGATAATCGCGAATTCTTTATCAAGACCAGTATCGGTATTGTCCTGAGTCCGGTAGGCGGTGATCAGCCCGAGAGCTTTTTGCGCAATGCTGATATTGCCCTCTACGCAGCCAAAAATGCAGGTAAAGCCAGCTATAAGGTGTTTGATGCCAAGATGCATGCCATTGCTGTCGAGCGGCTGCAAATCGAAACTGACTTGCATCATGCGTTAAAACAGCAGGAGTTTATTCTGCACTACCAATCTGTTGTTGATCTCAAAACGTTTGAAATTAAGGGGTTTGAAGCGTTGATCCGTTGGCAGCATCCCCATCAAGGACTCATGCCACCGACATGTTTTATTCCCATTGCCGAAGAAAGCGAACTCATTTTGGACATCGGTTGGTGGGTGATGGAAACAGCATGTCGTCAGATGTACATCTGGCAACAACAGTTTAATGACTGCCAGACCATGACAATGAGTATTAATTTTTCAAGTAAGCAAATTTTTGCCACGAACTGTCTTGACCAAGTTGAACATATCCTCAAGATCACAGGTGTAGATCCTCGGCAGATAATCCTTGAGATTACTGAAAGTTTATTTATGCAGGCTAATGATGCTACCGAATCTAAACTTCGATCGCTCAGAAATTTAGGGATTCAACTGAGTGTGGATGATTTTGGCACAGGCTATTCGTCCCTCAGTTATTTGTATCAATTTCCCCTCAGTGGATTGAAGGTTGATCGTAGCTTTATGCAACAGTTGCCTAACCATGCTCAAAAGACAGCCATCGTGGAAGCGATCATTTTGCTGGGGCAAAAGCTAGGCCTAATGGTGACCGCTGAAGGGGTTGAAACATTAGTGCAATTGGCGTGGCTGCAAGACAAGGGCATTGAGCAGGTGCAAGGGTTTTTATTTGCTCAACCATTGGCAGCTGAGACCCTCACAATGCAACTCGCGAATGACATCAAGCTAGCCCCCTTGGAGCACTAGTACTCGACGGTGAAAGTTAGCCAACCACTCAAGTTAGCTAGGACTCGGCACAGCAGCAGCCAGAATTTCATATCTTTTATAGGAATTTTTTTGAGGACTGTCTAAAGCGACTTTCTCAAAAGCAATCTATTTACTGAGTACTGCTTCAATGTGAGATTCAATAGCGAAGGTGGAATCTTTGCTTTCAAAGAACTTATTGACACAAAAACTTACAACAGCAAATTTACCATACCTGAGTGCTTGGCCGTAAGAAGTTGTACCCTATCTATCGTTGGTATAAGTCAACCTTTGAAGCAGATTACAATACTCAACCCACGCATATAAAAATTGTGCTGTGAAAAATTACAGCAACAAGGATTATATAATGACATCATCAGACTTATATAATGACATCATCAGACTAGAGAGATAAAGCGACCGCGCTCAACAACCCGTGGCCATGATTGCTACCCTCAATCCATCCCAAACCCAGCGAGTTACTCTCGATGGTATTTCATGGCATACCTACCGAGCCATGTTGCGAGACATGGGTAATCACCGGGCGACTCGTCTACTCTACGATCAGGGATATCTTGAAATCACCATGCCATCTGAGCTGCATGAAATCATTAATCGCCTAATCGATCGCATTATCACAGCACTTACCGAAGAACTGGGTCTCAAAATCAAGGCTTATGGTTCTACAACTTTAGACCGAGAAGACTTAGCTAAAGGGATTGAGCCTGATTCTTGCTATTACATTCAAAATGCAGACCAAATTCAAACCCGCTGTCTCAATCTAGAAACAGACCCACCACCTGACTTAGCCGTTGAAGTGGACATTACCAGTTCTTCGCAACGCCGATTTACTCTTTATCAGTCTCTACAAATTCCAGAGGTTTGGCGCTATACCGAAAAGCAGGGCATCGTCTTTTATCAATTGCAAGCTGGAGAATACTGTGAGTGTTGTTATGGTTCGACTTTTTCAATGGTGTCTTCAGCCAAGCTGCTTGAGTTTTTGGCAATGGCTGAAGATGAGGATGATAATACGGTGATTCGAGCAGTACGTAGTTGGATTAGAGCTGAGCAACTAGAGAAATAGGAGTAGGCGCTGTCTTTATGAATAAGCTACCATGTCTCTTTTATAACGCTTTGCGATGCCTTGCTGTATAAATTAAGAAATGCTAGTTTTTACAGATTAAACTCAGCCTAAAAGAGGGTAAATCAATTGCATGGATTAGATATGCATCAATAAGTTACTTCTGATGATGGAAAATATTTTAGCTATTCGTGAAGCAATTGAGAGCGACGAAGTCGTCATTGCTAACCATCTATGTCAAATTGCGCTCCAAATAGGTGTTTCGCCCAAATCTATCCGACGAGATTGGTTAGATAGGGCCACTAAATTTATTGATCGTGCTCGCCGAGAGCTTCAATACAAAGGTTTTATAGCAGAAATCAACGATTGTGTTGTAGGCTCAGCAAGTTGCCAGATTCTAGAACTCTACCCAATGGTAAGTCAGGAGTATCAGAAAGGATATATTTGGGGGGTATGTATAGAACCATCCTATCGAAGGCAAGGGATTGCTACAAGGTTAATGAAAGAGGCTATGGTGTACTTGAAAGGCATCGGTTGCACAAAGATAGTTTTGCATGCCTCGGAGACGGGGAGGTTACTTTATTCGAGCCTCGGCTATAGGGAAAGCAACGAAATGGTGTTAAGTCTTACCGACAAAGAAGCATAATGACCGATTAGTCAATAATCCTTTCTCTTTCATAACGCATTGTCTTGCCCAAAGACATAGAAAAAAGTGAAGCATAACGTACAGTCTTAGTTCCCTATTGTAAAGCAAACATCTCATCTGTCATCCAGCATAACGATGCGAGAATCTGTCCAGTCGGAGGCAATGGATAGTCGTTGAGATCAATCGTCAAAACATCACCCTTGAGCATCAAAAAGCGCCACTGGGTTCCACTGGTCACACAGCCATAAACGGCACCAACCTGCTGCTGTTCTTGATTAAACTTTTGAGCCGCAATCATCGTGGCAACACATTGCCCCAAACCTGGTTTCAGATCGCCCTTCTTGGCTTCGGTAATCACCACCGCTGGAGCTTGAATAAATAACTGCTCTGGCGAACGGCTAACGAGGAAATCGCAAATTCCATTCAGCCCTAACGCATCATCTACATTAAACTCTTCCCCCGAGAAGAAGCTGATCTGGGAGCATCCCGAATGTGAAAAAACATTAGATTGCTAGGGAGCCATTGAGATAAGTACAGCGAAGAGAAAGCATAGCATTGACATTTTCAGCTTTCCAGTGAGCCCCCGAGATTTTCAACCGACGGTCAATCTGTTTGACAGCAGATGCTACTGCCCCAGAGCCAATGGTGGCCAACTGCTCAGCTTGTAGATAGCTGTAGTTGACAATACGCGCTTGGTGCTTATCGAGATAGGCACAAAAGTTGGCTGCTTGTTTTCGACGGCAATCGTTGAAGAGAGCTTTAGCCGCTTCTCGCTGACCG
>JBCBZT010000048.1:0-56801 GCA_039815185.1 Cyanobacteria bacterium P01_A01_bin.123
CGCCATCGCAAAAATAGAGATGAACTCAGTAGCAGAGTAAACAAGATTGCGGCGCTCCATCCACCAAAGATACCGACTCCTAATTGTGGCAGAAAATTAACCAGCCCCTCTCCTTGCTCAAATGTCAGGCTATGAGTGAGTGGCACAAAGCCCAGCCAACTTAATAGAACAGCCAACAGACTCGGCACCTTGACGTCGCCGGTACCTTGAAGGCAAAAGGCGCTGCCAATATTCAATGCATTAAAAGCGTTGTAGACAACGGCTAGCCAGAGTAATGTCTGGCTCAGTTGAATAACAGCTTCAACGTGGGCATCAGTCGTCGTGACGAATAGGGGTACTAGCCACTGCCCGTTAAAGGCAAGTAAGACATTCACTGAAATCGAGTACAGCACACATAAGGCGATCGCTATATTGCCTAATCGCTTTGCCCAGCGGCGATTACCTGCTCCAATTGACTGTCCGACCAAGGTTGTTCCTGCCTGCGCGATGCCCAGCGTTGGCATGTAGGCCGTCGAGGTCAGCATCATAACAACCTGGGTAGCAGCCCCTGGTACGACACCAAGCTTGACCTGCATGATTTGGAAGAAGGCAATCCCGGTTAAATCAGCGGTCATGAGAAATCCGAGTGGAAGACCCGCCGCAAAAAGATAGCGAATCGTTTGCCACTGGGGCTTCCAGATCCGATGAGATTGGAAGTCTTGACGAATCTCACGGCTGAGAAAAACCCAGAGAAAAAGCACCATGCCAGCCATGAGCGAAAGGGTTGTCGCCCATGCGGCCCCGGCCATTCCCATTCCCAACTGAAACATCAAGCCCTCATTCAAAACCACGTTGAGGAGGGCAATGGCGATCGATACCCACAGCGTAATCGTAGTTTTGCCAACGCCATTGAAGAAGGCAGTCAATCCTAAATTTATAATTGCGATTGTCAAGCCCAGGAGACGGGGCATCCAGTAATCGATGGCTAGCTGCTCAACGACTGGAGAGAACTGAAACAGCTTAAGCAACTCAGCTCCTGAAATAGCCAGTAGAACGAACAGTGGGGTGAGCAAGAGTGCACCCCAAAATCCGGCCCCAACCGCTTGGGCGGCCTGGTGAGATTTACCCTCTCCATAGGCTTGAGCCACTAAGGTTTGTACATACATGCCGACCCCGCCAAACAGGACGAACAGTACCAGGATAAGAAAGTACAGCGCCCCCATTGCAGCGATCGCATCGGTCGAGAGGCGTCCAATAAACCAGGAGTCTGTAAGGTTCAGAACAGCTTGAACCCCGCTACTGAGAAACAGCGGAAACGCGAGAAGCAAGATGCCTCGATAATCCACACGACGTTTGCCTCGCCAGTCAACTTTTGCGACAGGGAGGAGTGATTCAGTTTGATAAGCCATCGTAAAGCCCGCTTTTCCCTTCTTGTTACCAAGTTGTTGTCTTCTGGCGAATTAAGTCATGAGCTTTGGCTAGAGACTGCCGACGATAATCTTCTCCTGCGTTTAAGTTTTCAGCATAAATAAACGTGATGTTGCTCACGCCAATAAACCCAAAAACCGCACGCAGATAAGGTTCTTGAAAATCATAGCTGGCGAGGTCTGTGCCAGCGGCATAGCTACTTCCTCGTGTACTAATGATCAACATCTTTTTATGCTTAAGTAACCCTTCCCAAGCTGGAGTAAATGTTCGGTTGATGCGCACAATCTGATCAATATAAGCCTTAAAATTGGCCGGAATACTGAAGTTGTACATGGGAATGCCAAACATATAGCATTCTGCTTGCAATAATTCAGCAATTAGCTCATCAGATATTTGTAGAGCCTCAGAAAGTTCGGCGGGCAAGATCTCAGACTTGTTGAACGCTGCAGCAATCCATGATTCATCGACGGGTGGTACCGGGTGCAGCCCAACATCTCGATAGGTCACCGTACCTTGTGGATGATGCTGAACCCAATTAGAGACAAATTCTTTTGTTAGGGCGCGCGAAACTGAACGACTCTCTCTTGGACTAGAGTCGAGATGCAAAATATGTGACATGTGCAACTCGTTCCTTTACCGATATTTCAGCAGATACCTACGAGTATGCAGTGGGTCAAGTCTTGATATCTTGCAGCTTTCTCCGATTTTTTGCACATTCTCACTAATGGTTGATAAAGATTTTAGGGGTCATACCAACCCATTGCTTAAAGTGTCGATTGAGATGGCTTTGGTGGGCAAATCCGACCTCAATTGCGATATCAGCGATGGCTAATTTGCCCTCACGTAAAAGGTGTTTTGCCCGTTCAACGCGCTGCTGAATCACATACTGATGTGGCGTAAGTCTAGTCGATTGTTTGAACAAGCGGGTGAAGTAATTGGGACTGAGCTGAGCGATCGCGGCAAGTTCAGCTAAGGTAAGGTCTTGGTCAAGATGCGCATCTACATACTCGATGACCTGCCGCAGCTGATAACGTGGCAGTCCTCCTGCTGGAGCTGGCACAATGGTTTCTTCGGCTGTGTAGTGGCGAAGCAGATGGACAAAAAGCGTCGTACAAAGGGTGTCGGCATATAACCGCCCTCCCAGGTTTCCTGACTCAAGTTCAGCTTTGAGTGATAACCCAATTCCGTGGACCAACGGATCCGCGTCTATAAAATGTGGGATTAGTTCAGCTGTATGGCTGTTACCAGCAGATCGTGCAGCGTGGAGGAATGCACTTGGCTCAAGACTCAGAATCAAGTATCGATTTTCAGCATCCCAATTTGCATGGTGAGGTGTATGTGCTGGAACAATCAGAACGCTGCCAACTCGAAAATGATTTTTTTGATACTGGGTTCCCAACCATTGCTCAACTTGAGTAGATGCTTCCAAATGAACCAGGACTAAGTGGTGTTGAGAGGCGATCGCTGGAATTTCGTAAGCAGGATGGTGATAATAGCTCAGGTGAACTCCACTCCATTGTCGTGGCTGGCTTGAAAGCAATGCTTCCGAAGGCAAGACTTGCACAACCTCACGATCTTGAGTGAAATCTATCGTCAGGGCACGATGAGTTGCTAGTTCTTGAGATCTGTAGAATAGCTGCTTCACTACAACCAATGCGTTTATGAACTTTTAAGGGCAATATCATTGCATCTCAATTATGACTCACTCTCATATAGCATTTGTAGTCTGAGCTAGCAGCCCAACCCTACTTTGGTGCGGGCGAAACAGAAGCTATCTGTGACTATTGGCGGGCATCTGCCGCAGCACAACTTCACTGTTATGCTGCGTTCTCATTCTGTGAGTGGAACTATCACGGAAAACGGAACATCCTACAGTTTTGGATATGCCTTAATCCGCAATCAGCAACGCATCCGTCTCAAGATTGGCGATGACGGCGAAATTTTAGAAGATGTTGGCACAGCACTTGACGCCGAGAAGGAATTACTTGCAGATATGAACCGACCGCCGAAAGTATATCGGTATGGTGCAGAGGTTATCTGTGGCGGGTGATGCGAGGCGTTACGCTCCTCAAAGGTTTGATGCCTAGAGGGTTGAGCCTCTGACCCAGCTTTCCCTCACCGCTGCCTTGTAAAATAACGGGGTTATGCTACTGCATCTGCGCTATGTCCCTTAATCAAGAACCGCCCCAGCTGCTCAAGCAGCGACTGTTTTACGAAGGTCGCAAATTTAATTTTGAAGTTAACCGTCTACGATTGCCCAACAAAGCCGTTGGCGATTGGGAATGTATCCGCCACCCTGGCGGAGCCTTGGCGGTTCCGGTCACGGCTGAGGGAGAACTGGTGCTGGTACGGCAATATCGCTTTGCTGTGCAGGGGCGACTGCTTGAGTTTCCGGCGGGTACTGTTGAACTGGAAGAGTCCCCTGCTGAAACGATCAAGCGAGAAATTGAAGAAGAAACGGGCTACCACGCTAATACCTGGCAATCACTGGGCAAGTTTGCGCTGGCACCAGGGTATTCCGATGAGTTTATCTATGCTTTTCTCGCCACCGATTTAGAAAAACTTGATGTCCCAGTCGCCCAGGATGAAGACGAAGACATCGAAGTGGTGTTGATGACCCCCGAAGCGTTAGAAAAAGCGATTTTGACGGGAGAAGCGGTAGATGCCAAATCTATTTGTAGTTTTTTCTTAGCTAAACCGCACTTAGATAACAAGTTCTAGAGTTCTAAAGTGATTCTGTGTAAATAGTAGTGCCCGGCGGCATCTGGCCTGCGGTTGGTTACAATGCTGACGGGTAAGCCCACTGGAGACACCCAGGGGTACCCTGACTTTGGATCACACTTGTTTAGATCACGATGACAACTCGAACGGGCATTGGCATTCGCACGGCACAAGACAACAGTGAGCGATTGACCGGGCAAATCCACGTCTACGATGGCGAAGGCAAAGGCAAATCTCAGGTGGCACTGGGGGTCGTATTACGCTCCATTGGCCTAGGCATTCAAAACTTTATGGAAAGCCGGGTGCTGCTGTTGCGGTTTCTTAAGGGGCCAGGACGAACCTACGACGAAGACGCCGCCATTGAAGCCCTACAGCGAGGCTTTCCCCATTTAATTGATCAGGTACGCACCGGGCGGGCAGAGTTCTTTGGCCCCGAGGAGATTACTCGCTTTGATAAGCAAGAAGCCCAGCGGGGGTGGGATGTGGCTAAGGGCGCGATCGCGTCTGGGCTCTACTCTGTTGTGGTATTGGACGAACTCAACCCAGTGTTAGATCTGGGTCTGCTACCCATCGACGACGTGGTCCGCACCCTCAAGCGCAAACCCGACCATCTTGAAATTATCGCCACTGGGCGAGGCGCCCCCCAACCCCTCCTGGATGTCGCTAATCTGCATTCTGAAATGAAGCCCCAAGCGCGGCTCAACAGCGATTTCCCTGGCCTTGAAGGCATTGAAATTTATACGGGTAGCGGTAAGGGTAAATCGACTAGCGCTCTGGGTAAAGCGTTGCAAGCCATTGGTCGTGGGATTAGCCAAGACAAGTCCCATCGGGTGCTGATTATGCAGTGGCTTAAAGGGGGACGGGGCTATACCGAAGACGCGGCGATCGCCGCCTTACGTCAAAGCTATCCTGACTTAGTAGATCACCAGCGCTGTGGCCGGGATGCCATCGTCTGGCGGGGTCAGCAGCAAGAGATTGACTATGTGGAAGCCGAGCGGGGGTGGGAAATTGCTTGTACCGCGATCGCCTCTGGGCTCTACAAAACCATCATTCTCGACGAGCTCAATCCTACTGTTGACTTAGAACTGCTACCGGAAGAACCGATCGTCCAAGCCCTACTGCGCAAACCCCGCGACACCGAAGTCATCATTACTGGACGCTGCAAGAATCCCCCTGCCTATTTTGAACTCGCCAGTGCCCACTCGGAAGTGTTTAATCACAAACACTATGCCGAGAATGGCGTTGATCTAAAACGCGGCGTTGATTTCTAAGACGACAGCGATCGCGTGCTACCTTAAATTTCTCCGACCTCAAACTTGACGGGATGACGTTCTGCTTCAATTGCGAATTATTCCCGTTAAAACTAGATTCCTTGTAGGAGAATAAAACACAATCAAGATTTAATCTCAATAAAATGCATAGAAATCCTAATAAATACATCAGGTCATACTTAGGCATAGTGCCGAGCTGAATGCACTTCTTATCCATTAATATCCGTTAGTGTTCATTAAAAATGCCAAGAATACCAGAGTTCTCAGGCAACAAGATAAATTGTTAAGAATTCATTCCCCAATCATTTGGCAATAAAAGTTAACCATTTTCTTATTGAGAATAATTCTGATCTATGTTGAGATAGCTCTATTGCGAAATTGAGTCAATAAGACTCTCGCAAGCTACATTCTCTTCATAAAGGAATTGATTGCATGCAAACCTATGGAAAAACAGACGTTGCCTACGACTGGTGGGCTGGCAACGCTCGATTTAGTAACCTTTCAGGGTTCTTTATTGCAGCCCATGTGGGGCAGACCGCTTTAATCACCTTGTGGGCAGGAGCTTTTACCCTGTTTGAGCTATCTTGGTTTGATCCCACTGTGCCCATGGGCGAACAGGGGCTAATTTTGCTTCCCCACCTTGCTACCCTGGGCTTTGGCGTCAGTGATGGTGGGCAAGTTGTGGATACCTATCCTTACTTCGTTATCGGGGTGCTGCACCTGATTTCTTCAGCTGTGCTGGGAGCTGGAGCGTTATTTCACACCTTCAAAGCACCAGCAGATTTGAACACAGCTAAAGGTCAAGCCCGCAAGTTTGATTTTGCCTGGGACGACCCGGCTAAACTCGGCCTGATTTTGGGGCATCATCTGCTGTTCCTGGGGGCGGGGGCGCTGCTGTTGGTGGCTAAGGCAACGACGTGGGGTGGCCTCTATGACTCGACGACTCAAACGGTACGCTTGGTTCAACCGACCCTCGATCCCTTGGTGATTTATGGCTATCAAACTCACTTTGCCAACGTCAGCAGTCTGGAAGATTTAGTTGGCGGTCATGTCTATGTGGGTACGTTGCTGATTGCTGGAGGCGTTTGGCATATTTTGGTACCACCACTGAAGTGGGCAAAAAATGTCCTGCAATTTTCTGGCGAAGCGATTTTGTCTTATTCCTTGGGGGGTATTGCCCTAGCGGGTTTTGTAGCCGCTTACTTCTGTGCTGTCAATACTTTGGCTTATCCAGTGGAATTCTACGGTCCTCCACTGGCTGTGAAGTTGGGGATTGCGCCTTACTTTGCCGATACAATTGCCCTGCCTTTGAACAGCCATACCTCGCGCTGTTGGCTTGCAAATGCTCACTTTTTCCTGGCATTTTTCTTTCTTCAAGGCCATCTCTGGCATGCGTTGCGAGCGATTGGTTTTGACTTCCGTCGGGTAGAGCAAGCCTTGAGTGCAGTTGAGTCCTAGCAACTGAACCCTTTCTCTCCTCTCTACTTGGGGGATTAGAGCTGTCAAGCTTATATCCCCCTTTTCTGACCTTTTTGAGACTTTCTCCCGATGATTTGCCCTTGCTGTTCTGAAACTTTGCTCCATCACATTGACAGAAAAGGCACCTATTGGTTTTGCCCAGCTTGTCGTCAAGCCATGCCGTTGATCCCGTTGACCAGTCTCGATGCTGCTAAGTCAAGAAACGTATTACCGACATGACGTTGCAAACTTTAAGCCAACCCCTTGACAACTGGCTGGCGTTATTTGTTCCGCTGGTGATTTGGGCAGTCTTACTGCTGTTTGTTTTGGCCCTGTTTTTGTCAATACAGGACGGTATTCAGCGACTTAGGCGGCTGCATCAAATTCCGTGTCATCGGTGTCAGTATTACACTGGCAGTAACTATTTAAAGTGTCCCGTGCATCCCGTATCAGCTTTTTCGGAAGACGCGATTCATTGCCGGGACTATGATCCTAAACCGCAGCATCCTCGTCCCATCAAGCACAAGCCGCTCAAAATTTAGTAACCTCATCATCATGAGAAGCCAACCAGGTTTGCAAAGCTGGACTCAAAGGCTGTAACTTCCGCTCGACCGGATCGATACATAGATGTAGCGTCTGGGCAGTGGCGGCCAGCGTGTCGCTGAGATAAACCTGATACGCGATCGCGAACTTGCTCTCACCCAAAATTTTGGGGACAAGATCGACAGTGACCCGATCACCACAGTGGAGCGGATGGCGAAAATCGACCTCAGCGTGAACGATTGGCACTGCCGTGGAGCCCCGGCTAAAAAACTGCCTAATGTCCACACCATTAGCTGCCAAAGCCGCCTCATAGGCTTCGTGGCATAGAGCCAATACATTGGCAAAGTAAACGACCCCCGCTGCATCGGTATCGGCAAACCGAATCACACGGGAATAGACAAACGCCACGCCTAGCTCGCGTTGGGTTGAGCAGGACGGAAGGGCACGTCAAAGTCAATAGATTCAGCGTCTTCTGCTTCTGTTTCAGGTGACATAAACGCTAGAGGATTCTCCAGCACAGCAGCAAAGTTATTGAGTGTGTACTGCAGCAACTCATTAGGATTCACCGCAATCCAGCCGTCCCCAGTCAACTGGCGGACTTCAAAGTGCAGGTGAGGGCCAGTTGAATTCCCCGTACTGCCGACCAAGCCGATCACTTCTCCTTGTTCGACCCATTCTCCAGCCTGAACCAACAGTCGAGACATGTGGCCATAGAGCGTTTCTTGCTGGCCGTTGCGTTGGCGCAAAATCACGGTAAAGCCATAGCCTCCCATATAGTCAGAGACCACTACTTGCCCGTCGTGGGCCGCTAAGATCGGCGTCCCCAAAGGCGCGCCTAGGTCAGTCCCGGAGTGAAAGCGCGTTGTCCCAAAGATGGGATGCGTGCGCCAACCGAACAAAGAAGTAATCGGTGAGGGGGTCGCTAGCGGAAAAATAAAGGCTTCAGCCGTCTGCCGTAGGTTATTCAGCGGGCGTAGCATCCGGTTGTAATATTCACGGCTGGCAACTGTTGTGCCGCCAACACTGACCCCATTAGCACTGATGTTCACAGGGCCAATATTAACGCCGCCGCCACTGGTACCGCCGCCAGTCGCAATAGCCGCTTCAGGAAGCGCGCCCTCTACCGCCGCCACGCATCCATTACCGACCAATGATTCTCCCTCACTCAGCGTTACCTGACAGCCCGTGGAACGCTCAGCAAAAACAACATCTGGCGCGTCGGGATTCACTGTTTCGCCAACGCTGTACTCAGTGGGATCAATAAATATATCGTTGTAACCCGCAGGCACATCAGCACCCGCAGGCACCTCATCAGGCACAGCCGGGGCTTCAAACACAATGCTTGGCATTGGTTCTATAGAAGGAATGTCAGGTTCGCTAACCGGTGGCGTCGGGGCCGCCACCTCAGGGGCAGGTGCTGACTCCACAACCTGTTCTGGCTCAATAGACTGGGCGGTGTGGGTTGGAGGGACTGGGGCTGAGTCAATTGCGGGCAATGCCAAATCAGCCGCCTCAGTCGAGGGCGGCATAATCACTGTTGGGGTACTTTCTGACTGGGCCCAGCCCCAACCCCCACTGAGTAATCCAAAACCGCCGACTAAGCTCACTAAGCGAAGGATGAAGCGGGGGGAACTCATGCGGTTGGCGAGATTTGAATCAAACGGTCGGGTCATTAACGCTACTCCGAAACTGCCTTTTCTAAGGTGTCAGGCTGGGGTACCTGATTGAGGTGCCAGACTGGGGTGTCAGACATTGTATCCCAGAGCAATCTCGCCCGGTTGATACTCTATCTCATTAGCACTACCTGTCGACTCTGTTGTTCGACGGATTCGCAGTGCGCCACTGCTAGAGACGCCAACCACCTCACCTAAGTGCCCATCGGCCGCAGTTACCCGCTGGCCTCGATTAGTCAGCAACCTTTCGTAGGCTCGAATAAAGGCGTTGGTCTCTATCGTCTGGTATTGGTGATAGCCGTGGACAATGCCCTGCAACGTTACCGCAACCAACCGTTCTAGGCTAGCAATTCTAGGCTGATCTGTGGCCATCAGGAAAGATTTGAGACCAATGGCCCTATCAGGTACCTGATTGCTCCAATTAAGGCCGACCCCCACCACGACCCAAGCAATTCGTCCGGCCACCAGCCGACTTTCAGTCAAAATGCCTCCCAGCTTACGCCCGCATAGAATTAAATCGTTAGGCCATTTCAGCCGCACCGGAATATCAAGCGCGTTTAGGCTTTGGGCAACACCCCAGGCGCTAGCTAAAGTCAACACTGTGGCTTGATCTGCAGCGACATCGGGAGCCAAGGCCAAAGAGAAATACGCCCCCCCTCGGGGTGATTGCCACTGCCGTCCCCATTGCCCCCGTCCAGCAGTTTGACTGGCCGCTATCGCCACGGTTCCAGAGGGGGCTCCAGTATCGATTAACTGCCAAACCTGGGCGTTGGTCGAGGGTATCTGATCAAACCCGTGAATCTTGAACTGTGGCCGCCAGGTTGCCATGGAGGGTGCCCCTGTCCCTTGGGGAGACAGTTGCTTGAGCGCTAAGTCAAGCTGCTGAAGATCCACTGTAAATCTATAAGGAAATCGGACAATTTAGACAGCTAGAACCCTCCTGAAATCTGGAGGCACCCCACCGTCGCTGCTACGATATCACGACTTGGCAATACTGCAATGCGTTAAGTCTTAACCTTAGGGAAGAGAGAGAAGAGATGAATCAGGGGTCGGGATAGGGTAAGGCGGTCATCAGAACCGGCTTGGTCAAGCATTCACTCACGACTCACGACCTTGAATGAATTGAAGGATGGCTTTGGCGGTGGCTTCGGGCTTTTCTAAGTGGGGGACGTGGCCGCACTGATTAATCCAAACCAACTGTTCTTTAGGGAGGGAGGTTTGGAAGCGTTCGGCATCGCGGGTGCCCAGAATCTGGTCTTGCTGGCCCCAAATAACTAGGGTCGGGGGCTTAATTTGGGCAACCTTCTGACTTAAAAAGTTGTAACCTCCACTTTTAGTAAAAGAGATTAGCGCTGCTTGCCACCCAGGGCAGGCGGTATGTAGCCTGGCACAGAGTTCTGCGTCGGGCGTTACAAGGGTGCGATCGCAGTAAGCCTTTAGACTGACCTGCCGCCGCACCCACGGATTTTTGAGAAACGTGGTGGCCCAACGATCCAAGGGCGAAAACATCAATTTTTCCATCGCTGGCCCACTCGTAAACCCGGCGCTGTCGATTAGCACCAGCCGGGTCACGGCGGCTGGATAGGTCAAGGTAAAGTCAAGCGCTGCGGCTCCGCCCATGGACGCCCCCACCAAAATCATCGGCTGCTGAATCAACTGCTGCCAAACGCTGTGTAAATGCAGCTTAATTGCATCGGGGGCAAAGCTTGGGCTGGTGGCGCGATCGCTAAAGCCAAAACCCAGTAAATCTAAAGCCCAGGTCGTTTGATAGGACGCTAACTGGGGCAACAATCGTCGAAATTCAAGTAGGGAACTGTCAAACCCATGAATCAACACCACGGGTGGATCACCAGTCCCATGCTTGACAAAGGTGGTCGGAATCGGTCGATCGGTTAAAGGCGTAGCAATAGAGCACTGCTGAATTTGTTGGGCTAATGCAATCGAGGTTGATTCTGAAAGCGCTGCAACGGCAGCAGGCAAAAAATCAGGGAACATAGTTGAAGGGGGGACAATGGCGATATCCTTAGCCATTCTGCCTGAACCTGGGATCAAGGGTGAGACGGAGGTGTACCGGGTGTCGCTTAATCCCCCGAAACCAAGTCCATTAGGGTCACCTCCCAAACCAAACGCGGCTGGCCGTAACCCAGCAGGTGCCGACGGGCTTGCTCTAGCCTTTCTAGCCAGGGAATGGCCTGAACCTGAACCTGTTGCCAATAATGGTGTTGGAGATAATCAATCAGCCAAAGCTGGGCTTCGGTGTCAAGTTCTTTGGCAATCGAGCGGGCTTGATCTAGGGCCTGGCGTAGGTTTTGGGGCGGTTGAGCCAAATCCTGGAGTAAGTCGGTAGGAATGGCTTGATGTTGTTGCCAACTGGCGATCGCTTGACCGGGGCTCCCCTGGGCGATCGCCAAAATTTCAGGCTGGGCCAAGATGTCTTCATGCCCGGTGCGCTGCAACACGGTTGCCATTGTGTCTGGATCCAGTCGTGAGAAAGGCACGCATTGGCAGCGCGACACCAAAGTGGGCAGCAGGGTATGGGTATCCGGGGCTAACAAAATCAAAGTGGCCTGCCCCGGTTCTTCCAGGGTTTTGAGCAATCCATTGGCAGCGGCTTCTGCCATCGTTGCAGCTTGGTCGATCACCACTAGCGATCGCTGGGCTTCCAGCGGTGGACGGCTGAGAAAGCGGGCCAGCTCACGAATTTGCTCAAGCCGGATTTGGGGCGGGCTCTTGCGTTTTATCCCTAGCTCTGCCGCTTCTGCCGGAGTAATTCGCTTTCCCTGGTGCAGATAGGTCGGTTCTACCCAGAGTAAATCAGGATGATTGCGCTGATGAATGCGCCGCCGGATGTCCTGGGAATTTTCGGCCACGCTGGAGCGATGGACTAATACTAATTCAGCAAACGCCGCCGCTGCTAACCGCCGCCCAACCCCCGCAGGCCCCACGAATAAGTAGGCGGGGGCAATGCGATTACAGTCAACTGCCCGTAGGAGTAATTCGATCCCGGTGGACTGTCCTAAAAGCGTGTCGAATGGGGATGATACCACTGGATAAGCCGTTGTTGAATAATCTGCTGAATCTCTGCTGCGATCGCCGCCTCATCGCCATCGGCTGCAATGGCGACAATCCGATTTGAATCGGTTTGGGCCAAACTTTCAAACCCTTGCTGGACTCGTTGGTGAAAATCGAGCTGATTCTGCTCGATTCGATCCGCTGCACCCCGCCGTTGGGTTCTGGCCAAGCCCGCCGTCACATCGAGCTTCAACCAGAAAGTTAAATCACTGTGCAGTCCCCCAGTGGCAATTTCATTCAGCCGATCAATCAACGACAGGTTGAGCCCCCGACCATAGCCTTGATAGGCCACCGTTGAATCTGTATAGCGATCGCAGAGCACAATGAATCCTGCCTCCAGCTGGGGTCGAATCACTTCAGCCACGTGCTGAGCCCGATCTGCCGCGTAAAGTAGCAATTCAGCCGTGTCTTCAATCGGCTGTTCTAAGACTTCAGTTAATAGCAACTGCCGTAGCCGTCCTCCTAGCTCCGTCCCCCCCGGTTGGCGCGTCAGCTTAATACCCGCAACATGACCTTGAGACTGGAGCTGCTTTAACGTATTGCAATGCTTCAACCATTCAAACAGCCGATGGAGCTGGGTCGTTTTCCCAACGCCCTCCCCCCCCTCAAACACAATTAACTTTCCGCGCGACTGATTTAGCATTCAACTCACCAAGAGAAGACCTAGGGAGGATGATTAACATTTCCTCAAAAGGATTGCAATTGACTTAAAAATAAGTAACATGCAATCATAGCCATGATAGAGCCTGGCCTCAAACCATAGTGGTCAACTTGCTTTATCTGTCTTGGTACGCGGTCTATGAGGAGTGTCAGGGTGGTAGTAACGTAGAAGGAGTGTCATCGGCTATCTAAGGATACAGAGTTTCCTGAGCTTAAGGCGCTAGTGGCGTAAGCCTGTATAAGCAGTTAACGTCAAGCCAGCCGTGACGCATTTAAGGGTACTTGAGCTTAAGGCATCATAAGGATTAACCAGCATCAGGCGTAGTCTTCTGTAAAGAGTTTCTTGGTGACGCATTTTAGAGAGATAGACTTCTATGGCTCGTTACACGAACTTATTTACCACGACAGCAGCAGATTCAGTCCCAGAGCTGAAAGTCGCTTTGGCTGAAACGTTAAAATCTTGTGACCTGAACCTAATCTACGAAGCACAAGACTATTTAGTTGCTAAGGAAAAGCCAGGGCAGGTCTCCTACGCTAAGCTGGCAACCATTGAGGTGCTTATCAATCCTCCTCTAGCTGGCCAACACGAAGCTCGGGTGAATCTAGTGGTAAAAAACGAAGAACTACCCCTGAGTAACAATAACCATTGTCAACGGGTCTTCCAGCTTGTCAATCAGGCTATTCGTGCAACTAACAGTTGGCAGTTTACCTGAATAGACTTTTAAGTCACCGATAGACTAAGTTTAGCTCCCTTCATCAGGGAGATCCGTTGTCTTCTCCTTGAGCTCATCTTCATCTTCCTCAACCATGTTGGGGCTAATTAGCGTAATGTCGAACTCATCTGGCGGCAGGGTTGAGGTCGCGTCTCGTTTGAGCTGGTAGTAGATAGCTCGGGCCTGGGGGCCAAAGACAATCTCATCTTCATTCTTTAGATCATGGGCTTGCAACTTACGTCCGTTGATCAGCATGCCGTTAGCGCTAGGTTTACCTTTCAAGTTGCCGTCTACGATCCGGTAGTAGAAAGTTTCATCATCTTTGGGCAACTGCACCAACGTCGCATGATGTCGAGAGACAAACTGCGAAGACAGGCGAATGTCACATTTCGGATCGCGACCAATGGAGTAAACAGAACCATCCAGAACGATCTCTCGCCGCCCCTTGCTGTCTTCGACAATTAAAATGCTGTTGAATTGAGATTCTGCCATCGCCTAATGATAAGTCAGTGTTCAGTTTGAGCCGTTAACTGCAGAGCACTGAAAGCGAATGTTAGCGCATCCTGGCCCGTCGTGTCGCTTTTAATTGTGGCTTTTTTGGTGGCATTAACGCAATGGATATAATGATGAGCCAATATCAGGGCCCAAAACCAACCTAACGCCAAGCTTCCCAGCATCTAACTTAGAATTGACACGGCCAATGGATGTCATATTTCTTGAAAGTTTGAGACTAAACCTGGATCTCATCTAGAACGATAGCTCTCCTGAGCTAAATTTCCTTGATTGGAACATAACACCTTGCGCCCCGACTCAAGTTTTCAAATCGCAGGTAATTTAGGAGCGGGCGGATTGTCCAATGTCACCATCTCGCAACCGCCTTAGCAACCAGTCAAATCGAATAGCGGCCAGGGAAATATCCATCTCACCATTCAAATCTGTTGGAGAGAGTTCCAAGGGCTGCCATTGACTGGCTTCATCCAGCTGCTGAATCATCCCCCGCAAGCGACTTGAGAGTAAAATCGCTAAAGCTCGGTAAAATCGAGCCGCAAATCCTAAATCTTGTTCGAGCTTTTGACTTAAGGCTTGGCGAGGAATCGTTAACACGAGAGAAGAAGTAGCTGCTTCAACGGTAGCAGAGGGCGGTCGTCGATCGACAAAAGACATTTCACCCACGACTTCTCCCGTGGAGAGACGGGCAATCACCTGATGCTTAAGCGAAGACACACATACGTGCAAAATCCCCTCTAACAAGATATAGATTGCATCTGTGGGTACCCCTTCTTGAATCAGTGTTGTACCTTGGGCAATCTCCTGGCGATCGCCTATGGTTACAAGCCAGTCGATGTCCTCATCTTCAAGTACACCTAAAATAAATAAAACTCGCTTCATTGGAATTGAATGCTAACCGATCAGTTTACCGATGTTGACAGTCTTGCAGTCCGTGCCATTTTCCTAGGCCAAAGCATAGATCTTCAGCCATTTAACGGGGGCAGTACATGGGCTGTCGATCCCTTAATGGTGGCGGCAGGTGCTCGGGGTTGTGCTGTCTTGTTTAATTATGGAGCGGTTGTGCTAATCGGGCTGTCTCCGGTAGAAGAAGCAAGGTTTCTTAGTGATTTAGCCCCTTTAGTCAGTAATCCTTTTGAACAGCCAGAAACTGAAGGGGAAACCCTCAAGCGAGACCTTGAAAAACCAGGTCGGGTTAGCAAGGATGTGATCTTGCTGCCTGACTTCAACCAGCCAAAACTACAAATCGTGGCAGATATCTTGGCAAAAAGCGTTGTGTTGGCCCACTACGAAGTGCAGACCGCAGCCGTCTTTGACCGGATTGAACCCTTTGCCGCCAGTTTGCAAAAGCCTTCAGGTCGGCGATTAAAAGGCCATGCGCTATTGCAACAAATTGGAGATAATCTGCTGATTCAACACAAGATGGTGGGGCGAGTGGAAATCATCGACAAGCCAGAAATGCTCTGGGAGCATCCAGATCTCGATCATCTGTATCTGAGATTAGAAGATGAATATGAAATTCGTGAACGCCACACCGCCCTGGAACGTAAATTGGCGTTGGTTTCGCTCACGGCAGAAACGGCTCTAGAATTGCAGCACCAAAATACCAGCCTACGCTTGGAATGGTATGTGGTGATTTTGATTGTGATAGAAGTCTTGCTATCCCTCTACGAATTATTCATTAAATAAACAGGAATCATTGGATTTCGACCCGGGCGATCGCCCCCAGCAGTTTTTGCCGTTATCGGAGTGTCAATTACCGTGGGATGTTGACTGAGTTGCCATGTTGTTTTCCCATAGCCGGGATCAAGAATCATCGGGGGTAATTCATGGCGTTGCAACACGGCTTGGAGGCGGTCAAAGGCTTCAGGTAGGTGATTAGCGGGGATTTCTGGAAAGGCATGGTGAACCCCATGATACGGTAAGCCCCCCATCACCCCGTTCACCCAAAGGGGCACTTGCAGATTGCGGCAAGCATAAAGCTGGGTGAGTTGATAGTTACTGGTTTTGCCCCACAGTCCATAATGTTCAAGATGATCGCGAGTTTGCATGACCACCCCAATCACCCGTTCTAACATCAGCCAGAACAGCAGGTAAGTCAGCAATTGCTGCTGCCAAAACGCCAGGGTAACTAGAACGCCTTGGACAACTACAATGCCCGTAATGTCTAACCTAAGCTGTTGCCGTAGACCAGGGGTAACCGCTTGGAGCCGAAGCGCATGGGCAAAAGTTTTAAGAATCAGCCCAATGCCCCCTAATAGCAAAATATCAATCAGCCACTGATGACGCACATACCAGCGCAAGAAGGGTATGGTGGTTTCGTATTCTGTAACTGTCCACTGCACCCGTTCTGGATCGCGCAGGTCAACCCCATTCCACCCGTGGTGGAGTCGATGAAGCTCAGCATAAAGCCCGTAAGGCCACCCCATAGGCCAACTGATGAGGCGGGGTAAAGCTGTCTCAAACCAAGGCCAGCCCGTTAAGGTTTGATGCACCATATCGTGGGTGCAAATTAGCCAAAAGGCATAGACCACACCAGCGATCGCGGTGGTCAAACAAAACGCGATCGGCTTGATAGCTGCATTGCCAATCAGGCTCGAATATTGAAAGCCCCAAGCCAATGCCGCCAAGCTGAAGAATACGCCCCCAAAAATACTAAATCGCAACAGTCCTTCCCGAGGGTTGACGGGCGTTAAGTCTGCGATCGCAGCACGCAGATCGGGATTTAGCTGAGCGGAATTCATGGGAGTCACCAATACTGCCCTCTTTCTTTATTCTGAATTGTCCTGACAAAGAAAATAATTCAGCATTGCAAAACCTTAAGTGACTGCCACGGGTCATATTACAGATAAACTACTTCTGATTTGAGAACTGGAGTTTTTAATTGAGGGAAAAACTGTGGATCTGGATGGGTTCAGAGGTTAGTTTCATCTGAGTAATCGGTTGCTTTCGGGTTAGGATGGCAAGGCGGTTAGGTAGGAGGGTAATCATGGTTGAGCGACCTATTAAGAAATCAGAACGGGCGGCACGCGACAGTGAAGCCAAGACAGGTGAAGGACAGCGCGAAAATCGTAAAGAACGGGGCGACAAAGGTCGCAAAGACGGACGGCGTAAAGGCAAAGGCGATCGCGAAGAGCGAAAACCCGCTGTTCCCCTAGCCCTAATGCGCGGCCCCAAGCCCAAGCCTAAAGCAGAAGAACCGGAGCCGGAACCGGAAGTTGCGCCAGTAGAGGAACCCGTCGCAGAGGCTCCTCCAGAAGAAGCATCTGTAGCAGAAGCCCCGCCAACGGCAGAACCCGTAGCAGAAGCGTCTCCAATTGAAGCGCCTCCAACAGAGGAGCCGCCAGCGGCAGAACCTGTAGCAGAAGTACCGCCAGTAGAGGAACCAGTTACAGAAGTACCGCCGGTTGAAGCAGCTCCAGCAGCAGAACCTGTAGCAGAAATGCCTCCGGTTGAAGCAGCTCCAGCAGAGGAACCCGTTGAAGCACCTCCGGCTGAAGAGCCAGTGGCAGAGGCACCTCCGGTTGAAGCAGCTCCAGCAGCAGAACCCGTAGCAGAAATGCCTCCGGTAGAGACTCCTCCAGCGGAAACGCCAGTGACAGAAGCACCCCCAGTAGAAGCTGATAAACCTGCTGACGTCCCTAATTAAACGACATCCCTCAATTGGAACTGTTTAATTTGCCAATCACGCTTTGCCTAAAAGCTGGTCATAAGCGTTGAGCATTTGCTGGGCGATCGCGTCCCAGTTGTAGTGACTTTCGGCATAGGTTTTAGCGTTAATGCCACGCTGCTGGCGCGCTTCTCCATCACTTAGGGCAGCACGCAAGGCTTCAGTCAGAGGCTCAACTTGGGTTGGGGTAACCCAGCCCGACGTGCTGCTTTTCACGTCTTTCCAAATGTCAACACCCTCGGAGATGACGACTGGTTTCCCGGCGAGCATAGCTTCGGCGACGGCGATGCCAAAGTTCTCGTAGTACGACGGCAGCACGAATACATCAGCCGCCGCTAATAGGGCCGCTTTTAAATTGCCTGAGACAAAGCCAGTGAGTGTCGTCTGTTCGGCTAGGGGAGATGCTTCGATTTGTTGACGAATATTGTTTTCATATTCCCGATCTTGGGGGTTTGCACCACAAAGTAGAAAGTGAAACGGCAGATCGTCCTGGGTCAATTTTGCTAGGGCAGTTATCAACAACTCAATCCCTTTTTTCGGATCAATCCGCGACATATAGAGCAATATCGGGCGATCGCGGGAAATCGAGAAGCGATCGCGGACATCAATCTCCTCCGTGATTGGGGTTGAACTTACCCCCAGAGGAATCACTAAATCTCGCGTGGTAGCTCCAAACCGCTCTGAGATTTTGGCCTCCTGTTGACTGGTAAAGTGCATTGCCGTAGCCCCGGCAATATTAGGCCCCTCTAACAAGGCCGCATAAATTTGCTTGAGCTGACGCTTCTTTTGTAAATCAGCCGGATCTAGGGTGCCTAAGGGTCGCAAAATATAAGGTAAGTGACGAGACCGCGCGATCGCCGCTGCCATAGAACTCACAGGCGAAAACAGCGCGTGAATATGGGCAATGTCATACTCATGGGCATGGCTGAATAGCCAGCGCAGCAATCCTATCGAAAATTTGTAGCGCCGAAAGGGCGAACAGCGAAAATAGCAAATGTGATAGCCATCTGTCGGCACGGGCTGATTCAACGGCACTTCTAGCGGTGGCTGGTCAATATCCCCATTTGAGTCGGTCGTCAGCACCATTACCTCAGCCCCGGCATGGGCTAATCCTGCTGATACCCCCCGCACCATCTGACTTGGGCCGCCGTAAACCAAAGAAATCGACGGCACAATTTGCAGCACTTTCAGGGGAGGAGCCATGACCAATACCCAAATAACAGTTGACCAACACCAAAATTAAACCGTACCCATCGCCTCCAGTTTGCCCCTAGTTGGGATCAACCGTGCAATTCTCAAATCTCGCGTAGGGAAAGCAACAGTCGCTAAGTGTCATTTCACCGGATGCGCCTTTTCTCCAGGAAAATTTTGACGATGCGATCGCGCCCGGCTGCATGAAGCATTAATGGCTCTCTCTTCTCCCTGACTCGCTTCCCCCTATCATGAAAGGAACCTCCTCACATTAAGGCTCAATGCTAGGTCAAATTAAAGACATCGCCATTAAACTGGCTCCCAGACTCACTGAAATTCGTCGTCACATCCACGCCCACCCTGAGCTCAGCGGGCAAGAATATCAAACGGCTGCGTATATTTCTGGGGTGCTGTCATCCTGCGGGCTACACGTACAGGAATTCGTCGGTAAAACTGGGGTGATGGCCGAATTGGAGGGAGCGCAAGATAGCTTGCCCGTCTTGGCAGTGCGGGCGGATATGGACGCCCTGCCGATTCCAGAGCAAACCGAGCTTGATTTTGCGTCACGAAAACTCGGCATCATGCACGCTTGCGGCCATGATGTACACTCCACAGTAGGATTGGGTACGGCGATGGTGCTGTCTCAACTTGAGGCGACACTCCCCGGGACAACGCGGTTTTTGTTTCAACCCGCAGAAGAAACCGCCCAAGGTGCTCGCTGGATGATCGGTGATGGGGTCATGGATAATGTGGCGGCCGCCTTTGGCGTACATGTGTTTCCCACGGTGCCAGGTGGATCGATTGGCATCCGCTACGGGGCGTTGACGGCGGCAGCGGATGACATTGAAATTAAGATTATTGGTGAGTCAGGCCATGGGGCACGTCCCCATGAAGCAATTGATGCGATCTGGATTGCGGCTCAGGTCGTAACAACGCTGCAACAGTCTATCAGCCGGACTCAAAACCCGCTGCGGCCAGTCGTGTTGACCATTGGCCAAATTTCCGGGGGGCGTGCGCCCAACGTGATTGCTAACCAGGTGAATTTGCTGGGTACGGTGCGATCGCTCCATCCCGAAACTCGCGACACCCTACCCCAGTGGATTGAAAAGATTATCGTCAGCGTCTGTCAACCTTACGGTGCAACCTATACCTTTGACTACCGTCCCGGGGTGCCTTCTGTGCAAAACGATCCGATGCTGACGCAAATTATGGAAACGGCAGCACAAGAGGCTTGGGGGCGCGATCGCGTCCAGCGGTTGCTCGAACCCTCCCTAGGCGCAGAAGATTTTTCCCTCTATCTCGACCATGCCCCGGGCACTATGTTTCGTCTGGGGGTAGGATTTGCCGATCGCCCTAACTATCCCCTGCACCACCCTCAATTTGAAGTTGACGAAAGCGCTATCCTGACTGGCGTGGTGACTATGGCCTATGCCGTCTATCGCTATTGGCAACAGCAGACAGACTAAATCACAACGGACTAAACCATGCATTAAGCTGTGGGAACACATCGTAGAGGTTGCGATATGTCATTGTTGTCGGTAGCAGGCGAAGAGGGCTGCAACTTCAGTTTAGGTGTCCAGGGCAAATCGATTTGCCAATCGCCCCAGACTTGAAATGCCACTTCGCTAACTGTAATCACAACATTACTCCCGAGTTTGCATCCCAAAGCCGACGCTTGTAATCGCTGATCACTTGGGAAAACTCGAAGCAACCTATACAGTTTGCCCCTATAAATCATGCCTTCATGGAGTGCCTGCTCTCTGTAGAAGTTGAAAACGCGGACGTTATCACGCTGGACAATCTTTGGAAGTGCCATGGCTCTCTAAGCAATCAGTGCTAAAAATATTAGAATCCTTGCAACCCCTGATAAAGCTTTGAAACCCAGATGCTGAAAGGCGGTTTGAGTTCAGCCCTTTCAATTATTCCTTCTTCAGAATGATGAGTATCTAGGTATCTAGCCGCTTAGTAAAAGTAGCTATATCTTTAATGACTTTCTTCACTTGAAGATTACATCATGCCGAGAGTGATGATGACGGACTCAACCCATTTCTTTTCGTACATGGCGTACATATTGAGCAAAACATCGCAGGGCAAACGATCGATTTTTAGAGATTCTTAAAGGGTATGTAAATTGTTGATGTAGCAACCGCCATAAAGTGTTGTGCGGTTGTGCCTCTCCATCGCATCGCTATCCACTAGTTCCGCCATGCTAAGTGCATTAGTCCAGTGGGGCAAAGCGATGAAAGGCCCGCAAGAGTGGACTCAAACAGGCTCACCGAGATAGTGCGACGTAGCGACCATGCCCAAAGTTGGGGATCTCTAAAGAGAGTTGTTCAACCTGAGACTTTGGGAAAGCTTAAACAATGCTCCCGAGATAGGGGATTCACCTCTCTTTAAGTAAGCTACCCTGTACTGGTAGCCTGTTGTTACTACCATCGCCTGTTTTGCCCATTGGGATATGTAGTCAACTGGCCATGGTTGTAAGGATAGGTTCTCACTTGCAAGAATGAGTGTTGTGCTATGCAGTTAAGAGCTATTGACAGCATGAGTTTCACCACGGTTCAACCGGGTAAGTTGCTGATCATCACCAGCGACTTTGATGCTCGCCCCATGAGCTATCTAGACGGGGAGAAGCGGCTGGGCTATGAACCTGCAGTGGCCCGTGCTGTTTGCGACAAGCTAGGGTTAGACCCCGTATGGATTAACCATTCCATTGGAGATTTCTACACCGAGTTGGCCACGGGCAATTACGATGTGATTTGGTTTAATCAGGCCGTTACCCAAGAAAAACGTGCCTGGGCAGACTTTACCCGACCCTATGGGCGTTTTGATGAAGCCGTACTGGTGCTTGAAGAAAGCCCTATCGAAACGCCTGAGAACCTCAAGGGCAAACGCCTGGGCGGGCTTGAAAATCTCTCAAACGTGGAATTGACCCAACAATTCCCCGATCTGGAATTAGTGACATTCTCAGATAGCGACAACGTGCTGACTACAATGCTAGACGCGCTGAAACAAGGCGAAATCGATGCCATCATCAGCGATGCTCTAATGTTATTGACAGCAGAGGCGGAGGATCCAGCCTTGCGAGTTGCCTTTCAACTCCCCACTCAGATGCCTTTTGGTGTCGGTGTTCTCCCGGGTAACCGAGAACTGCTTGAAGCACTCAATGGTGCCCTGAATACGCTAATTGCCGAAGGCACGCTGGCAAAATTGTGGGCCCAATGGATTCCCTACAAGCCCTGCCCATTTGGTTAAATGCGAAAGGTAGCCTCACGCTAATAAAGTTTGATAAACCCGTTGGGTTTCAGGGCTGGGGTCGATGCCCAATTCGTCCCGCAGCATGATCATGCACTGATGATAGGTTTGGATGGCCGCGGCGCGATCGCCATGCTCACCCTGCAATTGCATTAACGTTTGATAAGTCGATTCTCGTAATGGCTCCGCTTGAAGTAATTGTTGCCCGTAGCGAATGGCTTGGCGGTATTGCTGTTGCTGCTCTAGCAAACGGATGAGCTCGTCTAATGCATTGAGATAACGTTGATGGAGTTGTTCTCTCGCTTGAACAATCCAGTCATAGTCTAACGAGGGCAATAACTCGCCGCGATATTGGGCGATCGCGGCTTTCAACTGGCACTGTTTACCTGTGAGATCCTCAACAGCACGTTGCGCAACCTGATTGAGTGCGGCTTCAAAATCAATCATATCTAACGTGAAACTGCCAGCCTTATTCCATTGAATAGTCTTTGCCTCAATTTGAATAAACTGTTCCGCATTGGGTAATGCTTGCCGCAGTTTGAATAAATCTTTGCGGAGAGCGGTGCGGGCATGGGCATCGTAGATATCAGGATAAAGTACGAACGCAAGGTGCTGACGCGGTTGCGGAGCGTGACGGTGAAGCACCAGGTAAGCTAATAAGGCCTGCGATCGCTCATTGGTCAAACCCGATAGTGGTTCACCGTTGTAATGGAGGCTAAATCCCCCCAAAACCTGGATTTGCAGCGTCGGTACTGGCTTTTGATTGGATTGCGCGTCTAATTCGTTTCGCTCCAAGGCCCGTTTGATGATGGAATCCGCCTGAGCTGAACCGGCCCAGGCTAAATCAGGGTTAGTGCCAGTCGGAACACTTGAATTAGCAGAGGTGTCGGCTTTGGACTGGTGAAACTTCGAACCATGCGATTCAAGCTTTTGGTCTGTCAGAATTGGTGAGAGGGGTGGGGGGTCAGCGATCGCTTCAGATCGATCAACCGCTCCCAATGCTTTAAGCACAACGAGTTGGCCTGCGGTCAGCCCCTGTACACCTTCGATATTCATCCCTTCATAGGGTCGGGTAGCTTGGAGCGATCGCAGACAGTCACCCGTGTCACGTTGCCAAAGTTTAATCGTGCCGTCGTTGCTGCCGCTAGCTAGGGTTCGCCCATCCGCAGTAAACGCCACTTTTTGCACCTGATTCGTATGTCCCACTAAGGTCTGGAGCACTTTTCCGGTCTCTAGATCCCAGAGTTTAAGGGTGGAATCGCCGCTACCGCTGGCCAAAATCGGTTCAACTGGGCTAAAGACAACGGATTGCACCTGACTACTGTGGCCGATCAGTACCTGCAACAATTCGCCACTGTCGCCATTCCATAGACGAATCGTGTGATCGGCGCTGCCGCTAGCAAGGAGCTTACCGTTAGGATGCCAGGCGACGGTCAGCAACCATTTCTCATGGCCTTTTAGGAGCCGCAGTTGCTGTCCTGTCGTGGTGTCCCATATCCTCAAAGTTTCATCGTCTCCTACACTGGCTAGGCACGGCTGCACCGGATTCCAGGCAATCGACCGAATCATCTTAGTGTGTCCCTGTAAGACGTGTCTGCACTCACCCGTACTGACTTGCCAAATTCGAATTGTGCGATCGCCGCTGCCGCTAGCCAGCTGTTCGCTATGAGGATGCCAAGCTAACGACCGGACCGAATCTGTGTGACCCTGTAGAATCTGGGTCGGTTGTTCCAGTCGCGGCTGGGCGTTCGCACTAACTTGCCACAGTCGAATCGTTTTGTCGAGACTGCCGCTGGCCAAGTATTGACCATCTGGGCTGAACTCGGTTGTCCGAATCCATAGGGTATGTCCAGTGAGCGCGGTCAATGTCGCCCCTGTCAGCCAGTTCCAAATTCGGGTAATCCTGTCTGAGCCACCACTGGCCAGCCAAGGTTGACCGGGATGAAAGGCGACTGAAAAGATTTGATTGGTAAACCCCCGCAAGGTCTTGAGGCATTGCCCTGTGTGTACATCCCAAAACTTGAGGATCTGATCGTCACCCCCACTCGCAAGCTGCTGGTTGCTGCTAAAAGCCAGTGCCCAAACCCAGTCTTGATGTTCTCTCAGGGTTCGCAAGCAATTGCCTGTCTGGACATCCCAAAGCTTGATAGTTTGACCAGAACTGCTGCTGCCTAATAGTTGGCCATTGGGGCTGAAATCAAGCGCTAACACCGCATGGACATGGCCTTCCCAGATTTGAGTACAGGTTTGCGTGGGGACATGCCAAAGCCGAATCGTCTGATCTGAGCTGCCACTGGCTAAGGTTTGACTATTGGGATGCCAGGCTACAGCCCAAATGCGATCGGTATGTCCCTGGAGTGTCGCAAGACAGGTTCCCGCGGGGTAATCCCAAAGTTTCACGGTGCAGTCAGAACTGCCGCTGGCTAAATAGTTTCCATCTGGGCTAAACGCCACAGATCTTACGGGGGCAGTATGCCCTAATAGCGTTTGGACTGCGTTACCGAATTGAACATCCCAGAGTTTGATAGTGCCATCATGGCTACCGCTGGCTAACTGCCCGTTGGGATGAAAGGCAATGGTTTGCACATAGTTGGTATGTCCTGACAGTGTTTTAAGTCGCTGTTGGGCAGTAATATCCCACAGATGGATCATGGCGTCATCGCCACCGCTCGCTAATAGCTGCCCATCAGGACTAAAGGCAACCGCACCAGCCCAGTCTGTATGGCCCTGGATGATTAAGCGAGATTGATGGTCGGTGCTGCGCCAAATCCAGATTTGGCCGTTGCTGTCACCCGCAGCAAGCATCTGGCGATCGCAACTAAAGGCAATCGATAAAATGCTGCTGAAGGTTTGGGTAAAAACCGCGTGGGTCAACTTTGCATGGGCAAAATTGACGCGATGTAG
Source organism: Cyanobacteria bacterium P01_A01_bin.123 (assembly GCA_039815185.1). Lineage (GTDB taxonomy): Bacteria > Cyanobacteriota > Cyanobacteriia > Phormidesmidales > Phormidesmidaceae > JBCBZT01. The sequence continues at coordinate 25,046 of JBCBZT010000048.1, forward strand.
CGTTGTTGTCGGTAGATAGGCGTGGCGAATGCTGAGGTTGGAAAAGTCATAATCCGTTAAATCCACGCCGAGATGGCAACAGAGATTGATCAGGTTGCCGCAGCCATAGCCTGAAAGCTGAGTTTCACTGCGGCGTAGGGCAGTCAACAAACGTAGAATTTGCTGTTCTAATGCGGCTTTAGCGCTAAAGGTTTGGCGGAACTGACTGGCGATGGGTTGCAGAATCAACCGCATTTGGCTGTCTCGAAGATAATCCTTGAGTGTCGTTTTAATCAGGGCATGTCGCAAGAATAGTGACAGTTCTACCGTGATCAGCTCGGTTGCAATCTGCTGATTGAGTTGATGGGTGGCATACTCTATCACAACACCCTGCTGGGTATAATGTCCCGATCGGGTTTCAATCAGGCTTCTCCAGCAAAGCGATTCTAATACTGCCAAGACCTGGTGACGGGTTATCGAGGGTTGAATATCATCGACCAGCTCTGAAATCGATGTCCAATCGCGGTTGATTGCCAGCCAATACATGACGGTTTGCTCTAGGGTAGACAACCGGTCAAACTGTTCATCTAGCAAGCGTTGGAGATCATTGAAGACGAGGGTATTTTCAGCCAGGAATAGCGCGATTTTCCCATCGAACAAACTCTGAATTGAGGTGGCTACAATCTTCAACGTCAGGGGGCTGCGACCGTAGCGATCGCAGAGTTGATGCTTTTCCGCTCCAGTGCCGATCAACCCTTTAGCATCGATTAGGGATAATGCAGCTTCTAAAGATCCCGATAGCTGGAGCGATCGCACTGGAGAATCGATCCCTGCCAATGCCCCTACCACAGCAGGTTTCTCACGGCTGGTGAGGATAACACTGCTTTGATGACGGGTTTCTGCCACCCACTGCAGCAGGTCACCGTACCCTTCATAGCCCGCACGAAAATAACCCGCGCGATCGCCGCCATGCAAAATTGTCTCCATATTGTCGAGAATCAGCAGACACCGGGACTGCCGCAGCCAGTGGAGTAATCGCCTGGGCGTGGCTTTGCTGTCTTGCCGGTCAGACACAAAGGGCACTAACTCTTCTAACAGTTCCTCTAGCGGCGGGGCATTACGCAGCGATCGCCAGATAATGTGGGTGAAGGCACACCCTGACCCTGCCGTTAAGACTTCTGCAAACTTCGTGGTGAGGGTTGTTTTACCAATGCCGCCCATGCCCAACACGATCACCAGCCGACAGCAGTTGTTCACCACCCATTGCTGTAGCGTATCGAGTTCAGCTTGACGCCCATAAAACGTGGCCACATCGGGTGCGGCTCCCCAGTCAAGGTTAGGAGAGCTGTTGATCTGAGATGCAGTTGTCAGGGGGATGATTGGCGCGATCGCAGGCGCTTGGGGGGTGCCCTGGGATGAATTTTCCGCTTCCCCCAACTGTCTACAGCGCTGCTCAATCGCGCTGCGAAAGCTGGATTTGCTGACTTTTACAGCCAACGCCTGACTCAGAGATTTCCAAAACTTTGGTCCGGCAATGCGGGTGAGATAGCTAACGGCATAACCTGATTTTGCAGCGATCGCCTCATAGGTTTGTCCGTACCAAGCCCCTTCGAACAATACCAACTCTACATCATTTAGAAGCCTGCCAAACTCGGCAGACATCGCGTCATTAACCGATTTGAGAGCTGTCTTAAAGTCCATGCCAAGGCACTAGAAGCACAGGCTTACGATATGCAACTTCTGACCCAAACCATAGCTGAGATTGTTTAGGGTTTGCCAAGCCGAACATAAATCTAAACCACATCCGATCTGAAATCTAGAGTTTTAGCTTAAGGAAAAACTATGGATCTGGATGTAGACACGGTTTATTGATAGCTTTGGCAGATTCAAATGTATGTCGTGACGGAATATAGAAATTAAAATTCGCCTCAATCAATATATGAGATAATCACCTGAAAATAGTGAGATTTTATGCAACGACGCAGACAAATTTTCTGATTAGCCTTGGAGGTGTAAACGGGCAGTTGCTGTCCACTTTAGCGAACATTCATGACGGGTCAAGATACCTTTTGGAACACGCGTGGATTAACGTTGCGTCCAGCGGTTGTTGATGATGCTGATGCTGTGAAGCAGCTCTCTTGCATCGCGTTTGAAAAATACATTGATCAAATCGGTCGCATGCCCCGCGTCATGTTAGCCGATTACCGCCAGGTGATTGCCCGCGATCGCGTTTGGGTCGTTGACGAACGGGCCCAACTGATAGCAGTACTGGTGCTGGCTATTAACGACACCCACTACCATATCAACAATATTGCCGTGCATCCTAACAGCCAAAGGCAAGGCATTGGGAAGGCACTTTTACTCCAGGCTGAGGCTCAGTCAATCCATGAAGGTTATGGTGAAATCTGGCTTCACACCAATGAAACCATGATTCACAATATTAGACTCTACACCTCAATTGGCTATCAAGAGATGTATCGCAAAGCTTACCCAGGTAGCGAGAGTCTCTACATGAGAAAAACGCTAAAAAATAACGTTGCTGACAGATAGTGAGCGTAATACCCATTGCTTATTTATATAGCCGTAGCCACAAAGCTTTATGCGCTACGGTGAGCCAAATTGCTTGTGTGCTGAGCATCCTAGCGCTACCCGATGCATCAAGCAATCTGGCCAGTGCCATATTTCAAGAACGCTTAGAGAACGCTCTCGGAACGGTCAAGATCCTATTGTTACGGGTGACATCCGGAGTCGAACAGGAGGTTACGATGGCAACTGCTAATTCCGCTAGTTCCCTACTTCAGACCAATATTCGATTTGTTGTGTTCAAACGAAAAATGGTGGATGAAATGCTGCTCTGGATAGTTGGGGCTTCCCGTCAGGGTTGTGCTACCGCTAACGCCGCTCAAGCAAAGACTTTGGCCAAGCTATAAGGATTCACCACCATGTTGATACAACACCTTTTGCATAGGCTTGGACGCCCACTGGGGCTGCTAAGCTGCCTTGTTCTCTTGGGCTGTGGCTCATCAAACGCCTCTAGTGCGACTGCCCGTCAGGACACCTGCGCTCCTGAGATCACCGAGATCGAATTTGGCATCAGCTCGTCTGAATCACAGAGCAGCTTACAGCAGCAGTGGGAGCCTTTCCTTGCCGTGATGGCTGAAGCAATCGGACGTCCTGTGGTCGGATTTTATGCGACTGATTATGCTGGCGTGATTGAGGCGATGGGCACAGGTAAGCTACAGGTCGCCTGGTTTGGCGGAAAAGCTTATATCGAAGCCGCTGAGCGTTCGGGTGCGGAGGCGTTTTTGCGAACCGTCAATACCGATGGCACCCAGGGCTACTATTCTCATCTGGTGACCCATCGAGAGCATCCGATGCTGGCCGAAATTGATGTTGAAGTGGGCAACGGTGACGCTTACGTGATCGAACATGCAGACGACCTGACCTTTGCCTTCAACGACCCCAACTCTACCTCTGGCTATCTGGTTCCCAGCCTCTATGTATTTGCTGAGAATGAGATTAACCCCAACCAAACCTTTCGAGCGTTATTCTTTGCAGGCAGCCACGAAGCGACAGCACTAGCGGTTGCCCATAACCAGGTGGACGTCGCAACCAACAACAGCGAAACGCTGAAAATGATGGCCCAGGCAGATCCAGAAGCCCGAAATAACATCCAGGTAATTTGGACGTCGCCGATGATTCCAACAGAACCGATTGCTTATCGTCACGATTTGCCAGACTGTCTGAAAGCAAAAATTAGGACTTTCTTCTATAACTATCAAGACAGCGAGATCCTAGAGCCCCTGGGCTGGGCTGGCTTTACCCCTGCAGAAGACAAAGACTGGAACACCATTCGAGAATTGGATATTGGCAATCAGATTCTGGAGATTCAGAATAATCAGAGTCTCAATGATCAGGCCAAACAGCAAAAACTTGATCAGCTCAACCGACAGCTTGAGGTGCTTCAGCAAGGCGGTTAATTGAGCAGGGCACGATACATTTCCTGGGTGGTCGGGCTGGGATCTATCCCGAGTTCTTCTCGCAGAATGCTCATGCACTGCTGATAAATCTGGAGAGCCATAGCGCGATCGCCCAGCCGGTTACAAAGCTGCATCAGTTGTTGATAGGTCGGTTCTCTCAACGGATCAAGACGCAGCAGTTGTTCGGCATACGGTAACGCGGTTTGATATTTTCCCGCTTGGTTCAGGGTTTCAACTAACTGTGCTAAAGCCTGTATAAATCGCTGATGTAAGGTTTCTCGAACCGGGAGTATCCACTCATCATCAAGTGAGGGTAGCAACCCTCCCGTATAAAGCGCAACCGCTTGCTCTAACTGTTGTCTTGCCGTAGTGGTATCTGAACTGGTTTCTGCAGCGGTAAGCGATTGTTCAAATGTGGCGACATCTAGCCAGAAGGGTGAGCTCGTCTGCCATCCGAGCATGTTGGTATTGACCTGGAGATAATCATCAGCGTTGGGCAAATGACGGCGCAAATTATGGAGTTCTTTGCGGAGATTGGTGCGGCCTTGCCCATCTGGAGAGTCAGGCCAGAGTGAGTGAGCGATTTGCTGACGCGATTGAGATGTATGTCGATAGGTCAGAAGATAAGCCAATAACGATTGGGTGCGGCTGGATCCAAGACTGTGGATAGCCTGGTGGTTATAGGTCAAACTCAAATTCCCAAACAGTCGAATCACCAGGGGCGGATTGGCGGATACTGACAGACTGGAGACATGACTGGGAAGCGCAGCGTCTTCAGAGCTGGAAGGTGCTGCGGCTTTGGAATCGGTTGGCTGGAATGGCCCAAAGTTATCAGGCTGATGAGCAGACGTTGTGACGGCTCCTAATGCTTTCAGGTTTAGCTGCTGGGCTTCGGTGAGTCCCCTGACATCGGTGATGTTCATCCCTTCATAGGGACGTTGGGGGTGCATGACTTTGAGGCAGTTTCCTGCGATCGCATCCCAAAGCCGAATCGTTTCGTCAGAACCACCACTGGCAATGGTTCTGCCATCTGGACTTAAGGCCATGTGCCAAATCAGATTGGTGTGACCTGCGAGGGTATGGAGGCACTGACCGTCACTGACACGCCAAATGCGAACCGTTTGGTCGTGCGAACTGCTGATCAGAGTCTGCCCGTTGGGTCGCCAGGCCAAGGCCCAAACCGAATTTTGATGGCCTTTTAGGGTTTGCAGCAGGTTGCCCGTGGGTATCTCCCACAATTTGATATCGCCGTTGGTGCTGCCAGTGGCTAAGGTTTTGCCGTCGGGGCTAAACGCCATCTGCCAGACCCAGTTATCTGGATCGTGAAGCACCTTTAGGCAACCGCCGGTTTCAGGTTGCCAAAGTCTTAAGGTTTGATCATAGCTGCCACTGGCAAGTAGCTGTCCGTTTGGGCTCCAGGCGATGGTGCGGACAAAGTTTTGATGTCCGGCGAGAACATTAAGGCAACGCCCCGTCTCAACATCCCAAAGTCTGACCGTCTGGTCGTGGGAGGCACTGGCTAAAATTGCCGCCGTGGGATGCCAGGCAATTCCCCAGATGGTGCCCTGATGACCTTTCAACACAGCATCAACTTGTTTTGTGATCAGACTCCAAAGCCGAATCGTCTGATCATCGCCGCTGCTGGCTAGGATTTGGCCATTATTGCTCCAGGCGATCGCCCAGATGGGTTGAGTATGACCTGCCAGTGCCATCAAGCATTTGCCGGTGCGAGTATCCCATAACCGGACTAGGCGATCGTGGCCGCCACTCGCGAGGCGTTGATCGGTGGGGTGCCATGCCAAGGCTTGAATGGCATTACGGTATCCCTGCAAAATCTTGAGCGAGGCATCAGCCCGAGCACTCCACAGGCGCACGGTTTGGTCAAAAGAACCGCTGGCTAGGACTTCGGTATCATCTTGCGGCTGATTGGTTTGGAATTCTGATAACGTATCGGACTGCATCCGGCGAGCGGGCTGCCACTGCACCGCACGCACTGCATTTTGATGGGCTTGCAGAATGCGCAGGCACCGTCCTGTCTGAGGATCCCACAATCGAATGCTTTGGTCATCACCACCGCTGGCGAGGGCTTGACCATCGGCACTCCAGGAAACACTCCAAATACATTTTTGATGCCCCTGTAGGGTTTGCAGACACTCTCCGGTTAGACTATCCCAAATAAAAATGCTGCCATCCTTGGTTCCACTTGCGAGTTGTTGCCCATCTGGACTCCAGGCGATCGCAAAGATAGCATCCCCTACGTCGATCACTCGCAAACACTCCCCGCTAGAGACCTTCCATACTTTGAGGGTTTGGTCAGCGCTGCCTGTTGCTAAGACGTCGGTGTTCCCATCTGCTGGGTAGGGACACCAAGCCAGCGCCGATGTTTTATTGGTGTGTGCTGCTATTGTCTTGATGCAGTTACCCGTTTCGGGGTTCCAGAGGCGAATAGCCCCATCTACACTGCTACTTGCGATCAGCTTTTGATCTGGGCTCCACCCCACAGCTCGCACCCGACTGTCGGGACAGTCTAGGGTGCGTAAATGCTGGCCTGTCCGTGCGTCCCAAAGTTTAAGCGTGCCGTGCTCATCGTCGCAACCGCTTGCCAGGATTTGACCGTCAGGGCTAAAGGCTAGCGACCAAACCCAGTTATTGTGCCCCTGCAAAGTAAGACAGGGCTGATCTAAATTGCCAACCCGCCATAGCCAAATCTGACCGCTGGTATCAGCAGCAGCCAAGAGCTGGGCATCGGAACTAAAGGTAACGGCAAGAACACTACCAAAGGTTTGAGTAAACGCAGCATCGACAAAGGCGGCACCCGCGAAATTGACTTGATGTAGGGTGAGATTTTGCAGATAGGCATGGTGGAGCGACAAGTTGGAGAAATTCATCCCGGCCATGTCCATTTCAAGATCGAGGCACAGGTTTAGCAAGTTGCCCGCACCATAGCCAGAAAACGAGTTTTGTGATTGTCGCAACCCGGTTAAAATCCGCAACACTTGCTGCTCAAGGACGGCCTGAGTCTCAAACGTTTTAGCGAATTGGTTGGCAATCGGCTTTAGAATCAGGCGCCTTTGGCTCAGGCGAATATAGTCTTTGACCGTGGTTTTGATCAGCGCGTGATGTAGAAATAAAGCCAGATTTGCCGTATTCAGCTCTTCAACAACCTGCTGGATGAACTGAGCTGTGACATATTCCATCACGACAGGCTGCTGAGTGTAGCGTCCGCCCTGTTTTTCAATCAGCGATCGCCAACTCAGCGACTCTAGGCTCTCTAACACTTGCATCCGCGACACCGACGGCTGAATGTCGTCCACGAGTTCTGTAATAGAAGTCCATTCGCGGTTGATCGCGAGCCAAATCATGACCGTCTGTTCAAGTGCTGTTATGCGTGCAAACTGCTGATCAAGCAACCGCTGCAATCCATTAAATACCAACGTATCTTCAGCGAGGAATAAGGTAATATCGCCGTCAAAAAGGCTTTGAATTGAGGTGGCCACAATCTTAAGTGCCAGTGGACTATGGCCATAGCGATCGCCCAATTGCTGCTTTTCTGCCGCTGTGCCCATTAATCCTTTCGCATCCAGCAAGGTTTGGGCAGCTTCCGGCGAGCCTAAGAGCTGGAGCGATCGCACGGGTAACGCTATCCCTTCTAATGCACCCACAATGGCCGGTTTCTCGCGGCTAGTGAGTACCACACAGCTTTGGTGGCGCGTCTCAGCCACGAGTTTCAGCAGGTCTCCATACTCGTCATAGTCCATGCGGAAGTAGCCCGCGCGATCGCCCCCCTGCAAAAGAGTTTCCAGATTGTCCAGAATCAATAGGCAGCGAGACTGTCGCAACCAGTGGAGCAATCGTTTTGGCGTGGCCTCAGTCTCTTGCTGATCCGAAACAAATGACACGATCTCTGTCAATAATTCATGGAGTGGCGGGGCATTGCGCAGCGATCGCCAGATGATATGGGTAAACGGACAGCCGACCTGTGTTGTCAAAGCTTCCACAAATTTCGCCGTCAGGGCAGTTTTGCCAATTCCCCCCATGCCTAACACGGCTACCAATCGACAGCATTGACTTTGCGGCGCTGCCGGCACCTCATTCGCCACCCACTGTCCAAGGGTTGCGATCTCCTGCGCTCGGCCAAAGAAAACAGAGACATCAGGGGCTTCGCCCCAGTCGGTTTGAGGGCAGGGTGCAGAAGCGGGGGCAGTGGGTAGGGGGGGATGAGGGGCGGGTCGTAACGGGGTGCGCCCCTGCTGTTCTATTGCAGCCCGAAAGCTGGTTTTGCTGACCTTTGCACCCAAGGCTTGGCTGAGGTGTTTCCAAAACCTGGGTCCGACGATGCGGGTGAGATAGCTGGTGGCATAGCCTGATTCTGTAGCAATGACCTCATAGGTTTTCCCGTGCCAGGCTCCTTTAAACAGCGCTAGCTCCACATCGTTCAATTGCCTGCCAAATTTGGCAGACATCGAATCATTAACAAGTTTGAGGACGGTCTCAAGGTCCATTCTCTTTGAGGCTAAAGGGATACAAGGATTGAGAGGGAGCTGACACAAGTCCTACCTGAGATTATATGAGGTTTGTCATAGGTGAGGCGGTTGTCTCCAATTAGTGAGTTTTTATGTAACGACAGTCACAAAATCCTCCGTTAGCGTTGGAAGTGTTCGCAGGATAAATCCTCAACATAAGGGATTAAAACCTGTTGTTTTCCGATGCTGACTTAGTTTTTGTTCAGAACTTTAATTAGGAGTAAATAGCCATGACTGCAATCCAACCTTGCGGTAACCCTTGTTCACGTGAAATTGTTCAGGAAAAGATCAAAAAAGCGCTTTGCGGTGGTGTCCCGGGTTTGTTTTCCGATCGCGACCCCCAAAAAACAATGCCCGATAGCGTCTTGAATTTTGAATGGGAACTGTTCAGACACTTTGAATTGGCCCCTGTGGTTGAAGCGGATTATCCAGCGCCCAATCCAGTGATTCCCCTTAAGTATCGCCAGTTGATGGGAATTGCCATCCACGCTGAAACGAAGTGTAAATTCTGTGCGCCCTTTCATATTGCCCTGGCGAAGGTGTTTGGTGCGACTGATGCAGAAATTCAAGAAGCTGCGAACTATGCCAAGCACAGCGTTGGCATCAGTGCTTATCTCAACGGACTCGACTTCGATTTAGATGAATTTTTGAAAGAACTGGATGGGCTGGTCGCCTGCTTAAAAACCAAGATTCCACGCACTGGAGTTTAGGTCTTTTAGCCGCTATCGACGGCTCAGCCAAGGGTGAGATCGCAATTCCTATCTTGTGATACTCACGACAGTTTCACTGTCATGTCACTGCAAATTGCAGTGACATGACGACAATTTTGACTGCAAAGAACTACCGCTCATTGAGCAAGGAGATATCTCTATGAAACGCCTCTTTTTTCTGCTCACCAGCACTTGTCTCATCACCCCATTACTGACCGCTGCAACAACAGCTAGCGCTAAAACCCAACTCCTGAACACCAATCTTGCCCACACAGGTGATGTTGTATCTGGGCTGCTACAACCTGTATTCCCGATCGTGATCGACTCGAACATCATTACCTATAACGGTGACTCTCTGACGGGGCAAGGTTCAAGCTCATTCTCAAAGGCACGACTTGCGACCGACTCGGACATCATTACCGTGAACGGTGCCTCCCTGACTGGTCAACGCTCCAGCCCATCCCCAAAGGGACTATCACTTAACGGCATCTCCCTAGAGGGGCAAACCGAGTCTAAAGGGCTGAGATTTCAAGGTACTGCTTTGGATGGCCAAACTGAGTCTAAGGGCTTCACGCTCAATTCGACGTCTCTAGACGGTCAAAGGATTGAGCCAAAGGGGGCAAGGATTCAAGGTACTGCTTTGGACGGCCAAACCGAGTTCAATGGCTTCACCATCAACTCAACGTCTCTAGACGGTCAAAGCGCGATCGCTCAATAGATGCGAGTCTGCGCCAGCAGCGTGTCAAAGATCCGCGCTGAAACTCCCCAGGGACGGGAAATCTCTCGTCCCTGGACCAAACCTTTGCATTCAATTCATATCCCAGCGATTGCCATGCAACACCACACGATTGAGTTACTGCTGCTAATTAGCGGTTGCAGCGTAGCGCTGACTGCCTTGCCCGCTCAAACCCAGCCTTCAACGGCCTTTGAAATTGGCACTACTCTCACGACTTCAAACGTTCAGGGTAACGCTCGCACGATCAAAATTCTTGATGCTGACGTTGTCTTAAATGCTTCTGGTTATGAAACGGTGCTCCATACCGTTGCCTACCAGAACTCAGAACAGCTGTGGCAACCCCTATGCAATCCCAATGTTGAGGAAGACACCCGTGCGGTTGCCCTTCCTGGCCAGTGGGACAGCACTGGTTCGTACCTTGACAACAATGAAATCACCTTTGCCTGCACCAGTGGCGTCATCGGGAAATGTGTTTTATGGGGCTACCATCCCCAACAAACAGTCGAGGGCTACTCGTTACAAGACTTGCACCAAGCCTGTACCCGCATGGCCCGCGCCGATTACTGCGGTGATGGTGTCAGCCATACTCGCGACGGCACTGAAATCGATATATACGATCGCCTCTCCATTCAGATGCCCACTACCCACAGCGCCATGGCCTTTGAAGCGGCTTGGGGCCCCGACGGTGCAGTGTGGATCAGCCGCACCCGTTGGCCAGAGGCGATCACCTATGTACACGCAAACTGCCCAGAACGCCTGCAAGCTGAGGGTTTAAGCCCAGAAGAAATCCAAGCTCGATTGCCCAACGCCCTGATTTTCAACGATTCCTTTGTGCGTTCTCGTTAGCCAGGGCAGGGTTCAGCAATACCCAATATTCACTCATACCAAACCTTCATTCAAGGAAAATCACAATGATAAATAAAGTCATGCAAGCTGTATTGATCGCGATCGCGATCGCAGCAACAGTGCATCGAACCCAAACGGCCCGAGCCGTTGCCTTGATTCATCCCGCTTGTGCGATCGCAGAATACCCCCAAGAGGCGCAAGATGATGATACTCAAACCGGCAATGCATCACCGAACGACCCCTTCACCTGTCAAGACGATGATTGGGAAAAGATTCAGTACGAAGATTAGTCGTGTTGTCAAAATACTCATCTGTCATGCGAAACAGCCATCGTACCGAGCATCTATAGTGCTGGCCAGCTTGCTTAATGCACCGAGTATCGCTGTGGTGCTGAGTCTACAGGCAATCTGGCTTGCAGTCTTGCCCTAACCGGATTGGCGACTGCTATATCTAGAGCATCATTATACTTCAAGAGGCTAAGCGAGACCAAAAAGTCTCATTGTGAGTCTACAAGCGTATTTAATAAGTCTTAAAACGAGACAAACAGATTCCAGCCCTATTCCAGCACTGTTTGGATCAACCTTTTTTCTTTCCCCTGCTCCCTGTTGCCCCCTGCTTGTCCTAATACATAGCGCTACTAACCGAACAGTATTGACCCTCTTCCCGTATTTCAGGCCAAAGAATCGATTAATGGCTTTGGCTGATTGTTAGGATGGCTGAATAGAATGGATTGAATTTGTGAGTGTTTGAACGCCAACGATAGTGGTGGCCCTTGGTTCGGTCTATGAATATCGCGCCTCGGGACTAATGTATTGTCTTAGGCATGTCTGTATGACTGTTTGGATATCGCTAAACATCGAGGAAACCAACATGAAAAAGTTAGCTCACTGGAGCGCCCGAATTACCCTAGTGACCACAGCGATAGCCAGTGCTTTGGGTATGACTGGAATACAGGCTTTTGCTTTAACAGAAGAAGAGGTCTTGCAGAAGCTAGCCCCGGTAACCGTATTCACCGTAACGAATGCTGAAGGGGCACCGCTGGTGGTCTCCGTTCCGATTGAAGAAGGTGAGCCTCTGGAAGTTGCTGGGGCCTTTATGAGTCAAGGGGATGCTGAAGCATTTGTGGCAAGACTACAGGAAGAGAATCCTGAGTTGAATGATCAGGTGCAGGTCATGCCTGCCTCCTTGGCAGAGGTCTATCAATTAGACTTCCAGTTTGAGGGAGAAGCTGACGACATTGATTTCATCTTTATTCCGGTAGAGGAGCAGGCGCAAACTGCACAAACGTTACTGGAGTCAGATCAAGAGTTGCAAGGGGTACCCATGTTTGTGGCTCGCGGGGGTGAGCAAGGTGGATATTTGACGATTGAACGGGATGGCGAACAAGCTGTTCCTTTCTTTTTTGAATATGAGCAGGTGCAGCAAATTGCTAATGATTTTCAAGCGGCGAATCCAGAGCAGGCAGATACGGTGGAGATTCAAGTGGTGCCATTAGAAGGGGTGATTAATACCCTACGAACGCAGGATGAACCTGGTCTTGAGAGTATTGTTTTGATACCGAGCCGAGAAGGGCTGGAGTATTTACAGCAGTTGAGACAGCAACAGCAACCCTAGCTTTAACTGCTAAGAAACTTTTATTACCGTCATAGCCCATTTTGGTTTACCAAAATGGGCTATGAAAGGATATAGTTTCGAGCCTGAGTATTAAACAAGTGGGCATAAGTACCCTGTTGGCTCATGAGTTCAGCATGGGTACCGCTTTCAACAATACGGCCATGCTCCATCACATAAATACGATCAGCCATTCTGACAGTAGATAAGCGGTGGGTAATTAAAATTGCTGCCTGGTCTTGAATCAGCTCGCGGAATGATTTGAACACCTCATACTCAGCTTGAGGATCCATAGCACTGGTGGGTTCATCGAGTACAATGAGCTGGGAATCTCGCAAAAACGCTCGTGCCAGCGCCACCTTTTGCCACTGGCCAATGCTGAGTTCTTCACCATCTTGAAAAAGCTTACCGAGTCTGGTGTCATACCCTTCAGGCAAGTGGGTTATGACCTCATGTGCCCCAGCTCGTTTGGCAGCTGAAATAATGTGACTGTCTTGCTGTGGTAGACGAATATTACCCAGCCAAATATTGTCGTGAGCCGTAAGGTGATATTTGGCATAGTCTTGAAAGATCACACTGATGTGCTGACGAAGATTGTTTACATCCATGTCACGCAGATCAACACCATCAAGGGTAATGCGCCCTTGGGTAGGATCGTAGAGTCGACACAGTAGCTTAATCAGTGTTGTCTTACCTGAGCCGTTTTCCCCAACTAGGGCAATAGTTTCACCAGGTTTAACCACTAATGAAATATCCCGAAGTGCTTGCCGAGGTGTGTCATCATATCTAAAACTTACCTGCTCAAACACAATTCCCTGGCGCATCGGCATGGGAACCATCTTAGGTACAGCAGGACTCGCAATCTTAGGGTTAAGATCGAGAAACTCGTACAAATTAGCAAGGAATAGATTATCTTCATAAAGGCCAGATACGCCAGAAACCATCCCTTTCAGAGAGGTTTGTCCCCGCTGTAGCGCCTGATGATAAAGGACTAAATCTCCTAGATTAAGCGAACCATAAAGTGTCTGATACAGAATAAAACCATAGATAGCCCCAACTAAAATACCCGTTAGCATTTGAGCTATAAAAAACGCCATCGAGCGTCGTGTTATCAGCCGCAGTTTGGCATTGTAAAGCTTGCTCCTGAGGTGATTAAACCGCTGACTAAATAGGTGGCCCAAATCAAACAGGCGAATCTCTTTCGCAAACATCTCCCCGATGATTAACCAAGAAAGATACATCGACTCCCTTTCTATTGGTGTCCAGGCCCGCTGCCATCGATATAGTTTTCGAGTGTAGGTTAATCGCACCAGCACCGTAGGAATTGCCGCCACCAGTAATACACCGACAATACCCCAATGGAGGGTTAATAGCAGCCCTACCATTGCCACTAAAGAAATACTACTTTGCCCAACCTGAGCTAACCGCGCAAGGATTTGGTTAGGGCGATGGGTGGCTTCTTGCTGGGCACGCTGTAGGGTGTCGTGATAGCGGGGATTCTCATAATAGGCCAGATCAATTTCGATAGATTTGGTATGGAGAATACTGCGCATGTAATCAGTCACCCGCTGAGCTTGAGCCGTATTGACCAGTTCAGAGAAGGCTTGGCAGAATAGTGTCACTAGGGCAATTGCAGCAACCCCAATTAATAAGGGAGTAATTTGGCTTAACACAAGCTGCGGATCAACCGCAGTTAATCCTTCTGTGAGCACATCAATTAGCAGCTTGACCAAATAAATTGAGGCTAATGGCAACAGACCCTGTAGGGTAATCAACCCTAACCTAACAATCGTCCACCTAGGGCTACTTTGCCAAACCAGTCGCAGGGCTGGGATCAATCGCTGAGTATTTTGGGCAAAGGCACTGAGTTTGCGGACAATTCTCATAATGAGCTCATTAAAGGGGCATCGATAAGATGGTTTTCAACCCGCCGTACTAGTTCTGAGAGCAAGGTCAGATCGCGAGGTCGATTGAGCCGATAAAGCGCACACTCTTTAGCAAGATTGGCACACTGAAAGAAATGCTTGGCATCAGGCTTATGAAATAATGTCGAAGGCCGAGAATGCCTTGATAGCTCAACAACGGCATCTTGAGGCTTCAGAGGCTCAATCCCAAAATCCGGACTAGATGTCAAAACGTAAATGTGTCCGATGGGTAGGGGTGTTTTGGCAAATCCTTGATCTAGGCGATAGCCTCGTTTCTTAGCAGACGGATACAGGGGTGATAACAACTCAAAATCATAGCCAAGGGCAGTCGTTATTTCTCGACTTAACTTGATTTGTGGAAAACCTGGGACGATAACAGGGGGGGATTGGCTCAAGATGACGGGTGCGACATCATCAGTCAGGGTATGATACCCAGATGCGTGGAAAGCTGCGGCTGTCGATGATTTCCCTTCTCCAGATACTCCCAAAAAAGCCACTGCTTTCCCGTTGATATTGACGGCACTAGCATGAAGGACTAGTAAACCACGTTGATACAGCAAAATCCCCATAACAGTTCCCACAAGATAGAACCGTAGTAGAGATTCAGAGACTTCCGGTGCCGGAATAATCACGATGCTGCGACCACCTTCGATCAAAAATACACCGGCATCTTTGATATAGAAAATGGCATGCTCTCGGGTTAGTTTGAGATAACCAAATTCTTCAGTTACTTGCGCGGGCAAATATTTAGCCAGGGGCTGACTCGTATTGAATCGAAGGGTGATATCCGCATCACATCTTGAGCCCGCATCTATGAATTCTGGAATGGCAATTTCAGATTGGATTCCTAAACCATAGGCAAAATATGAAAACACATTTTTCTTCCTTTGTGATGTATTGGCGCTATAGATAAGGTGTTGTAGTAGCCTAGGCTACTACAACATCTCATATCACCTGCTGCAGCAGATGACTTAAATCATTCGGAACCCCCTATGGGGTAGCACGATCACCCTATAGATCGTATTTGACTCCTTGTGCTGTAATCGTTTACAGCAAGCAATCTACAATGAGCCAATGGCAATGTCGCTATCAACGCCAGGGATGATCAAGACGATGCCATCATCAGAGCCAAAGGTTTTTTGCTGTTGAGTCAAATTTTCGGCAGCACCATGATTCTTAAGTTCCGGTGTAATCCATGTTTTCTTCATTTTGAGATTTCCTCGTAATTGAACAACAACTTAGATCGAACTAAGGGCACTTTATATGCAATACAAAGCACCTACATAAGTAATCACGATCTAGAAGCAATATCCGGACTTTTTTCTGACTAAAAAAGATCAAAAAACTGAATCTACGATGTCAACTTTATTCAGGAAATTGGCATCACAATAAGTGAGTGAAAATACTAAATATTAAGTACGAAAATCATAAAAATGGGATTTCTTGCTAAGAA
Organism: Cyanobacteria bacterium P01_A01_bin.123; assembly: GCA_039815185.1. Lineage (GTDB taxonomy): Bacteria > Cyanobacteriota > Cyanobacteriia > Phormidesmidales > Phormidesmidaceae > JBCBZT01. Next base: position 40,809 of record JBCBZT010000048.1, read on the forward strand.
AGTGTGTTGATGTCAGGAGTCTGATGCAGCCACTTTTCCAAAGTAACTCCTGCCAGTAAGGTCATGGCATCTTCCTTGCTTGACTTGTTATGAGTAACACAGCATTCATAAGCAGACTTTAAGATCTCGTCATTTACGTAGGATTGAAGCACCTGTGATTGAAGCATCATGTTTTCCAGTGAGGTTTTCTCAAGTTCTAAAAACCGGCGAACAAAATTTGCCCCCAATCGTCCTTTCCCAGGTCGCCATTGGATCTTGGCCGGTAAGATGTCCGTCATGGCAAAACGTAGAATAGCCCGCGACCATCCTTGACGAAACTTCTGTTCTGACGGCAGAGCTAGACAAAATTCCATCAATCGCCGATCAAAAAATGGATAGCGTCCTTCTAAGGAAGATTTGGCAGCCGTTTTGTCAGTAATTTCCATAACATGGGGATATAGCGCTGTGGTGAGGCTGAGAAAGTGTTGTTTCCTGGGGCTAATTTGCCATAATTGAGTATCCGTCAACCTCTGAAGATGAGCAGATAATTCAACTTGGTGGGCAAATGTTGAGTTAACCAAAGTATTATCTAGCTGAGGCTGATTGACCAGCTGGCATAGCCGCTGCCAAATATTGCTAACAGGGTCTATAAACAATGGCGATAGAACTTGCATCTGCAAAATTGTTTGGCGGGAAATTCGATGGTGTTTGGCTGCAGCTGCCATCACCTTAAATAAGGTGTACCAACGTCCGGTATATGCGAGCTCAGTCAAATAAGGCCAACCATGGGAAATGGTAGAGTCTCCATCAATGCCGTCTAGAAAAACCCGCACACCGTGTTGTTGGGCGCAATGGTAGAGTCCCTGATGTATGTAAAGATTAGGTGCACAAATGGGTTCTTCGTCTTGCCATAGGAGATCAATAAAAGGGTTGAGTTGATCCGCTCGCACATCATGAGAGTCAATGCCCTCAAGCTGTTTTACGGTGTCCATATACTGGCGCTCATCAATCCAACGGCGATCTTCTAGGGGAAGACTCGGAAAAATGGCTGAGAAAGTATGAAGCTTTTGCCCTCCAGACTGTCTAAAGAGTTGACGAGCAGTACAAGCAATGGAGGAAGAATCTAGCCCTCCACTTAAGGTTGAACCCACGGGAAAAGCACTCCGTAACCGACAGCGTACTGCTTCAGTGAACACTTCTTGAAACGCCTCGACATATTCCTGATCTGAGCTCAGCCGAATTTCTCGCTTGGGATCTAAAGACCAGTATTTCTGTATTTTCTTAGCTCGAGTATGGTCTATTGTGAGGTAATGAACTGCGGGTAACTTAAAGATCTCCTGATAAAAGGTATTGACGGGGTCACCGCCAAACATGGCTAGATGACAAGCAACCTTCAGCTCATTAAGTCGTCTGGGTACATCGGGTAAGCATAGAAGTGCTTTAATTTCGGATGCAAAATAAAAAACTTGATTGGAGTAGTAATAATAGAAGGGTTTAATGCCCATCGGATCCCTTGCACACAAGAGACTTTGCTTGCGTCCATCCCAAATCGCAAACGCGAAATCGCCAATGAGCTTATCCAGGCATTGATTTCCCCATCGTTCGTAGGCTGCTAATATCAGCTGACTATCCGCAATCTTTTCAGCAGGAAGACTCTTAAGACCTAGAATTTCAATCAAATCATCCCGGTTATCAATACGTGCATCGGCTGTAATTGCCAACTCTCCTTTGACTAAAGGGAGTTGCTCATGTAGAGACTCTGGCGTTGTCCATAACATGCGATGGCCAAATCCCACAGCACCATTACACCAAATGTCAGCTCCATCTGGGCCACGATGAGCTAATACATCCACCATCCGAGACAAGTCATGGGACTCAACCGGGCACTGATTCAGATGATAAATTCCGACGATGCCGCTCATCGCTTTACCCCCGCAGCAGAAAGCGGCTTAAATCGACTCAGATCACTCAATCCACCAATAACAACCCGCCCTTCATATTCAATCCAGGCATGGGCCTCGAGCTCTTGGGTAGTGCTCCTAGCAACCCCAATATGCAACTGATGAGAATATCCATATCGGTTCAGCAGTATCTGGGCTGTCAGGGCTCGAACCAGACACATTGCCTTCCCAGGCGTGTAGCGGCCAGCCACGGCGACAGCCCACACAATGAAGTTTATGGGAATGGGTTGTGAAGCACTATTACATACCCAAATCGATGATAGAGTCGTCACTTGCTGCCGAACCACTCCAAAAGGAAACAGCCATAAAGCTAAACGGATTCCATTTAGCAAGAGGCACGCATAGAGCAATAACCTCCGTCCTCGCCAAGAAAGGGCAAATAGCTTACTGAATCGGTTCATCTCTTACCTCGATCAGATTGGCATTTTTCAACTCCAGAAGAATGTTGGTTAGCTCTTGTTTACAAACCTCTGCTGGAACGTCATATTCTTCAACCAAAATGCTGCACAGTGCGCCAAAGCTACGGGGTTGTTGAATCAGCTCCCAAATATAAGCCCCTACTTCATTTAAGCCATAGTAGATGCCTGAAACCATATTTAAGATGACAGCTTCGCCGGAAAGCTCACATGAAATCTGATCTTGAGTTAGTAAGATAACAGCATTAGAAGAAATTTCTGATGATTGAGAAGGCATAGTCACTCTAACTAAAAAATCATAATTGAACGTGAATATATCGCACGTCAAGCCTCCTCCTATATTCGACAAGAAATCTATAAATCATGAGGATTAGCATCGAACTTATTAAAAGTTTATATTAGTGAAAAGACTCAGATTACAAATCTCACTATCTTATAGTATGCCTGTTTTTAATCTATTATTTAATTCGCAATTCCTACCGCATGACCATATTCATCTGTAGAATACATCTCTAGCTCAAATCCTCCTTCTTTGAGCTCATTAGCAATTTCTTCTTTAGTAAAATAGTGAACATAGTTAGGGGCTAGATAATCTCCAAGCTCCAAGCTTTCTCTTCTCAGGATCCATCGCATAACATTTCCAATGGCAACAATCGTCTTCAGTGCATTACTGTCTTGACGACGATGGAAGAAGGAGAGAAGAATGGGGGATTTTTCTTTTATTTGACTCTTTAGGTTTTTTAGAAATAAAATTCTCTGTGTTCTTCCTTGAATCAGCATGTAAGCGCCCCAGCCAACAATAATACCATCATATTTTCTATGATTCATAGGGCACTGGTCTCGCTCGACCCATATAATCTCGGACAAAAATCCTTCACTTTTTATTAAGTCATTGGCAAATTTAGCTAAACTAGGATTACATTCAAAACCATCAACACTGTATCCTGATTTAAGAAGCTCTAAAACTTCTCTACCACCTCCAGTACCACCAACCAATAGATGCTTGCAGTGGCAAAAATATTGATCTAATACTTTTCTTTCCCAATCCCAAAACCCGCTTTTATTATAGTCTTGATCATAGTAGTTTTTAGTTTTATCATAATAAGATTGATCAACCAAGTGTAAATGTTCTTTTTTGAGAAAACCCAACCAAAAACCGATGAAGCTTGCATTAGCTAAGGAAATTAATTTCTGTAGAATCTTTAAAGAAGAAGTATAAAGTCTGAGCTCTAAAGGTTGACTTTGAGTATTCATATTTATCCAATTTGGTAAACTCTATTTTACAGTTTGATTCAAACAAAGGTTGCTATTGTCAGTCTAAACCTGAAGAGGTATACTCTTATCTTTTTCACAAATGATGATTTTTTCGTATAAGTATATTGCTCGTTTTAAGATTTGAGGGAAAGTATAAGTAACAGTGACTAATAATAGAGTTAGATCTATTTTATTCAATCTATTCTCTACGGAAGACGAGAGTTCTGACAGTGGGAAATTGTCATGGAGAAAATTTACGAGTTTCCGGATTAAGAAAGCTCTTATCGGATTGATCTTTAAGTCTTCAAAAATAGTTTTAGAAATATTACAGTTAACTGTATTTTGAGTCACTAGCAGTGCTGTATAGACAATATTTTTACACTGGTAAATCTTGGCATCTTTTACTAATTTATCCCAACTTAAGTTTGGGTAAAAGTAAATGATTTCAGCAATGTCGCAAACTGACTTGAGTCGGAAATATCGCTTCCGACAAGCATTAATACATGTAAATAGCAGCATATCTTCTGGACACATAACAAATGTCTTTAGATTATTGTTACCAACTTCAATTGGAAAAGCATTTTTCCAGACATAATTAAAGTCAATTGGGAGTAGGCCATTAATGCTTAAATCATGATGTTCAGATCGTTCCCATTCAGGGTAGTAGTTTAAACCTTTGAAAAATCTGATGTCTGCTTTATCTTCTTTCGCAGAGACGTTTTCTTGATTATTTTTTAGCAATAAGTCAATATCGCCAGGAGTATATTGAACTGAATCTCTATATACAGTTAAATCTAAGGCTGTTCCCTTTGCTAGCAAAATATCAACGGATTTTTGGTTGAAATACTCTAAAATATTTTCGATGTCTGCTAAGAGATTTTTGCGATAATTCAAGTGTCGTGAAAAATTAAAAATATGCTTTTTTATCAGCTCTTTAGGTAAACTGATACCCTGTTCTCTGAGTTTTAATAGATTAGCAAACATAATTGATGCAACATTATGCTTCAACGCAGTATCGTAAATATTGTCCCAGTCAACTTCTCCTTGTTTGATGATTGCAGTAGCTTTATCCCTATGGGTTGAGCTAAAGTCTTTCCGTGTACATAGCCATAGGAGTTGATTCTCAACCATACTTTTGAGCCCTATCACCTATAAAGAGTAGATTGTTAGAACCTATTAGTTGTTCCAACAAAGTCTACAAAACCTGAATTCTGGTTCCAACAAGAGTTTCAACGCTAAGAAAGTTAGTTAGCCACACAAAACGTGTGGCTAACTAACTTTCTTAGCGATCGCGGATAGAAACTTGTGTTTAATACGAGCGGTCAAACTAGCACATCCTCTTTTGGCGATGTCCCTGTCTTTGGAGGTATATCGCTGTGGTGCATGGCAGCGCAAGAACTTTAGTCTATTTCTACAGTGTTTTCACATAAGTGAGATATGGTCACATCAAACCCACACATCGATAGAAGTGTTTAAATTCCTCTGCCAATCAGTAATTAGATGTGCGGCAGGGCCTATTGGTTGTGAAAGCAGTTTTAACTGTATGAGCATTCTGGTCTTAGCAGCATGTCTTATATTGAGACTAAAAAGTCTATATCTTAGTCTCAATATAAGACAGGTAAATCTTAATTCTTGACTGTTAAGATATTGAAGTACAAGCTTACGATTTTGAGTAGAGCTCCTATTCCCTAGGCTTTTCAACGCTGATAAAGGCGTTGGACAAATGCCCCGTTTTGACATAGATCAAACAGCCTTCCTCACTGAATGGCGTATGGACGCTGCCCGGTGGATTACGCAGCCAGGTTCCTTGGGGATACACGCCCTGTTCGTCTGCAAAAACACCATCGATAACAAAGATTTCTTCGCCACCCCAGTGCCAGTGCTGTTGAAATTTGGTTTTGGGTGCCCATTTCACTAGCGCTACTTGCTCGGTACTGTAGGCGTGGAGGGGCAACACTTGTAAACCAGGGACTAAACCAGGAGACCAGGCTACCTTGTGCGTGTCAATCACAACCTGCTGTTGATCCGCTGGCTGCATTTGCCACAGTTTGACCAGGATAGTTGCGCCATCTTTACTATGAGGAGTGTGGCTGGAACCTACGGGATTACGGACATAGGTGCCGAGGCCAAAGTCTCCGTGCTCATCTGAGAACACACCGTCTAGCACCAAATACTCTTCGCCACCGCCGTGGGTATGGGCTGAAAAATAACTACCGGGCGCATAGCGAACGATGGAGGTGGCGCGAGCAACTTCTTCTCCGTCCCGTTCTAACATGCGACGTTGGACACCTAGCATTGGAGAATCGATCCAGGGTAGTTCTTCGCTAAAAATGACGGCCCGTTGACTCAGATCAGCATGGATTTTCATAGCGTCTACCTCATTAAAAAAACTTGGCGTTAACTTGGTTTTTTCATTTTGTAAGCAGGTAGCTTTGCCACCCGCTTAGGGGCTCACAAACGTTTAGCTATATTGGTTTCGACCCGCCATCACACCCCCGTCAACATCCCAAATCGCTCCGGTAACCCAAGTGGCTTTATTAGAGAGTAAAAAGGCGATCGCTTCTGCAACATCTTCGGGTGCCCCAACTCGACCGATGGGATGGAAAGTGTTGAAGCCTTGCAATGCGTCGTGAACCGCTGCTTTGGGGATGAACCCTTCGTAAATTGGGGTTTCAACGACGGCTGGAGAGACTGCATTCACGCGGATATTCTTATCTGCAAGCTCCATGGCCAGATGCTGGGTTAGAGAATGCAATCCTGCTTTAGCCATCGAGTAAGCCGATGAGGGCGTCGCCTGAATTGCTTGCTTGGCCCACATGGAACCCACATTTACAATGGCTCCGTGAGCATTTTGATTGATGATGTTCTGGGCGATCGCCTGGGTAATAAAGAACGTGGCTTTGTTGAGGTCTAGGTAGAGATCATAGTCTGCTTCCGTATATTCCAAGAACGGCTTGGGCAGGAAGACCCCGGCTGAGTTCACCAACAATGTGGCATCTACATAGGCTTGATTGATCCGCTCAATTAGGGCTTGACATTCCTCAGGCCTAGAAATGTCAACTCGCTCTCCCACAACAGAACCGTAACCTTTCAGTTCATCAATGGCTGCCTGCAACTTTTCTTCGCGACGCCCAATTAAAATAGCTGAACCGCCATTTTCGAGAACAATTCGGGCCACAGCTTTGCCCATACCACTGGTGCCACCGATAACGATAAGTTTCTGACCGGCAAATAATTGAGACATGATGACCTCTTTTGGGGAATTAGTAGTGGATCAATAAACTATCTACTAGAAGGTAGATGTTAGAACAAAAAAATTAACTGCCAGAAAATCTAGCTGTTAGCAATGGATAAACAATCTGCTCAAACGTGGCGGTGCTATCCGCTGAGGAGCGGGCCAACAACTGTGCGCCTTGGAGCATCGCAATGACCCCTTTTGCTTCCTGTCCAACCGAGGGTTGACAGTCCCAAAGTTGGGCATCACATCCCTGCTGGAGCAGGTTTGTCAGCCAGGCTTCGGTTTCTTGAAAGAAGATTTTGATCTCATCTTGAACTGGCTGGGGTAATACGGCAAAATCTGCAGCCAACATGGCACACAAACAAATTTGATTGTGTGCCAAACTATCCCGGTAGAGATGGGCAAATTGGATCATCTGTTGGTCAAGGCTGGCGGTAGATTTCGCGATGCGATCGCAGGCTCGAGCCATGCCTGCTCGATATCGCTTCACCAGTTCCCTGACCAATTCATCCTTTGCAGGAAAGTGGTAGTGAATGCTGGCTTTGCGAATCCCAACTTGCTTTGAGATATCGGCGTAACTAAAGGCGCTGTAGCCCCGGTTCCGCACCATATCTTGAGCAACATCTAATATTTGTTGAGCAGTATTGTTTTCCATAGCTCAAGTATCTACCATCTAGTAGGTAGATGTCAAGAAGTAGAATTGCTATAGATCAGGATCGGCTACCTACAAAAGGTGAGTCCCTCAGCGCTTGCGTCTAGAGCTGCATGGGATTGTCTCAATTTTAGACCAAGCAGTCGAGTATTGAGTCTAAATTTGGTCTTTTTGAGTCTATAAGTGAGACATCGCGGATCTGTTCTGCAGCGTTTCAAATTTCCCTCTCCCGTTGCTAGCCTGTTGAAACGCACCACAGCAGTAGGCGACGGCATCGAGCGCTCGACTGGAGGTGGAGCATTCTGTCAGCTAGGGTAGGGAGAAGAAAACCTCCTTTCCCTTCATCCTGAGGGCTTCTATGGCAAATCGATCAAGGTTGTCTCCTGTGGCTTGAGCCTCGAATCCAGAAAACCAGTGTTCGAAATCCGTCAGTGCTTCAGGAGAAAATCGAGCTATCTTTCCCTTTACTCTTAAAGCCTCAGTAGCAAACTGATCGAGCCTATCGGCTGCTGAAGCCTGAGCCTCAAACTCGGCAAACCAGCGTCGGAATTCTGTCAGTTCCTGGGGCGAGAATCGTTCAATAGCCTGCTGGACATCCTCAAGGGCAGTCATGGTGGGTTCTTATAGTTTGTTCTCATATTCAAGGTAGCTGAAGTAGACAAATCATTGTGTGAAATTTCTGCCTGTATTAAGTCTCGCGACAAGATATTGTGGAAGTGAATTTATGGTCACCCCATTTCCATCGGGATGATCACAGTATCGAGGATCGTTGAGAAGCTCAGGATGCGAGCAACTTATCTAGCAGTCGATGCCCTAACCGTCATTGACTGCTGCCCTATGGGCGTATAAATCACCGCAGGTAATCAAATCAAAATGAAATTGTTTGCGCACTGGGGTACTCAGATCACCTTAATGGCAACGGTGCTGATTGGCACATTGGGGATGGGCTCCCCCCCTTCCCTAGCGCTGCCAGAGGAAGAGGTTTTACAAAAGCTGGCCCCTGTGATTGTCTTTATGGTGACCAATAATGAGGGTGCCCCCGTAATTGTGTCGGTGCCGGTGGAAGGTGATGAGCCCGCAGAAGTTGCAGGGGCATTCATGAGTCGGAGCGATGCTGAGTCATTGGCTACCCAGCTACGCCAGGAAAGCCCGAACATTGCTGACCAGGTGCAAATTACGCCAACGTCCTTAGCAGAGGTGTATCAACTAGAGTTTGCAAGCGAGGGGCAAGACAACGATATTGACTTTGTCTTCATTCCGGTGCAGGAGCAGGTTGTCAATGCCGGAGATTTACTCGGAGGAGATGAGCTGCGAGGTGTACCGCTCTTTGTCGCTCGTGGGGGGCCAAACCGGGGATACTTAACTATTGAGCAAGAAAATAGACCGCAAGCGGTCCCCTTTTACTTTGAGTATGAACAGGCCCAGGCGCTAGCCGATAGGTTTAAGGCTGCTAACCCAGAGCTGGCAGACACGGTTGTTATTCAGGTATTGCTGTTAGAGGGAATAATCAACACCCTGCGAACTGAGGACGACCCACAGCTTTCAAATATTGTGCTGGTGCCTAGTCAAGAGAGCCTTGGATATCTCCAGCAAATTCGGCAGCAACAACAGCAATAAGCCCCTCAACCTAACCCGTTACTGCCCACTGACGTACTGTCCTGGCGTAACCCTCACAAACCGCTTAAAGTGACGGGTAAAGTGGCTCTGGTCAGCAAAGCCCGTATCGATCGCCACATCCGCGATCGCTTGTCCGTAGCGATCGCCATCTACTGTCCCACCCCAGTGGACCTGTCCTGGATTAATCACCAATACATCGCCAGGTTTGAGGAAATGATCGCCCGCTTCCGTCCGGTAGGCCAACCGTCCCTGGTCTACGACAGCCAGCCCAAATCCAGTGTGAATATGGCGATCAAAGGCATGGTTAATACCTACGGCTTTCAGGCATTCAACATCATTCAACGCTTGTACGCGCCAGAGTTTTGCCTGGGATTTGGCCATATGCAGCGTTCCTCAGCTTGCTTGAAGTTTCAATATATAGCGGTGTGCAGGTTAAGCACAATAGCAGCAGTGGGTAAACCAGTGACGGACATCCGGCAAGGTAATGAGGCTCAGTCCCTGAGTGATCGCCGTGTATTGTTTCAAAACTCAAACCGTATAACGATGCGATTGGATCTTGAGGGAAGTTTGACCGTACGCTCAGCCCTCTAAGCTGAGCGTTCTTTGGCCTAAACCCATACAGCTGCTATATCATGTGTCAAGTTGTGGGAGCCTCCTGGGAGGCCAAACGGATCTGCCAGATAGAGCCGATGAAATAAGGGAGCAAGGGGTGCAAAATTTAGTCCAATTTCAGTCCAGGTTAAATAACTTCTCGCTCAAACCATCTGCCTGATTGAATTTAATGGGATTGAGTATTTGCTCGATACGCAACTAATCAATAGCAGTAAGACTGCCCAAAGGAATCCCACTCCAGTCACTCGGACGCTAGATAAAGCAGGCAGTACTCCGTCTGATGGCTTCATTGTTGCTCAGGCGACTCGATGTCTGAGCCCTTAGCCTCTGAAGGTTTTGGGCGCTACCCCTATCACTTTGCGAAATTGCTTGCTGAGGTGGCTGTGACTGTTGAATCCGCACTCCAGGGCAATATCGATGATGGCTTCATCACTGTGTTTAAGCAGGTGTTTAGCACGTTCTAATCTTTGCTGAATCACGTATTGATGGGGCGAAATTCCCATGGACTGCTTGAACATGCGCCCAAAATGGAACGGACTCATGTTCAGTAATCCGGCTAGATCAGCCAGCTTGATTTCCCCGGCCAAACCGGCATCGATGTAGTCTAATACCTGATTCAGCTGATACGTCGGTAACCCACCTTCATAAGTTGGCAACTGGGCTGAGGTCGTCCCATAGTTGCGCAGCAGCTGCACCGCCAGCACATTTGCCAGTGAGTCTAAATACAGCCCGCCGCTGAGTTGACGCTGCTGCACCTCTGCCAATAACAGTGTAGAGATCGCTTCAAGCTGTTGCTGGCGACTTTGAAAAGTCGGTACCAAGGTGAGGCGATCGCCATTCTTTCCCAGGGTTTCCTCTGCGACTCGCTTCAGGAATGATGCTGGTAGCTGAATCATTAGGCAATTTTCATCCCCCTCCCATCGCGCAAAAAGCTGTGTGTTAGCAGGGGTGATCAACATATCGCCATGGCGATATAGACCGGTATGGGTTTTCCCATCCTGAGCGTGCAGGTAATGCAGGGGGCGCGACTTCAGATTCACAAACAGGGTGTGGGTCGCCTCAGCATGAAAGTCCGCTTCACCTGGAGGAAATACAAGATTTTCAACCTGAATTGTCTCTGTCTCCAGGACTAGAGCTGACTCACTTGGATGTGGGTCTTCAGGAAATGCATCGGCTGACTGGGATTGTTCAAGAGCCATAGGTTCAAGGCATAGGCACGTTGCTGATAGCGAGACCCTGTCAGCACCTTACATGTACATCTTGGACTTTTCTTTACACGCTGAAAATTTTCCTAATCTTAGCCGTTACCTTTCGGTCTCACAAGTCACCGCAAGAAAGTGACAACCCCGCAAGAAATGGCAAGCGCCGCCAGCTCACTCTCCGTACGCTATGAATGTCTTCATTGAGGAATCAATCCATGAAACTCGTAATCTTTGGTGCAACCGGTACCGTTGGCGCTCAGGTAGTCCAACAAGCCCTTGAACAAGGACACACCGTCACGGCTTTTGCCCGCAGTCTAACCAAGCTCGATATCCAACACCCTCAACTCAGCCTTGCCCAGGGGGATGTGATGGATGCCTCGGCGGTAGAACAAGCCATCCGGGGACAAGACGCTGTGGTTTGCGTGCTGGGTTCTGGCAAAAAGTTAAAGAGCACCATTCGCTCAGAGGGTACCCAACAGATTATCCAAGCGATGGAAAAGGTCGGGGTGCGCCGATTGATTTGTCAGTCCACCTTAGGTACGGGCGATAGCTGGAGCAACCTTGACTTCTACTGGAAGTACGTCATGTTTGGCTTCATCTTGCGCCAAGTGTTTGCCGACCACGAGCGGCAGGAAGCCCTAGTACGCAACAGCAACTTGGACTGGACCATAGTGCGGCCCAGCGCCTTTACCGATGGACCGCGTACGGGTCATTATCGCCACAGTTTCCCTAGCACCGACCGCAACATCACCCTCCAGATTTCTCGGGCAGATGTCGCAGATTTCATTCTGAAGCAACTCTTGGATCAATCATCCCTGCGCCAGACACCCAGTTTGTCGTACTAAATTGCTCGCGGATGAAAAGCGACACGAAGGGGGATCGGCTGAGTAGCTCTTGCTCTCGCGGGTTCCCACACTGTTCACCTTGTCGATCAACCTGACACTTCGTCATTCCCAACTGCTGACGTTTCAATTAAGGAGCTTGAACCATGTCAACTGAATCCACTTTCCAAATTGTTCTGATTGTGGCAACCTTGCTGTGTTCCCTCGTGGCAGGCTTTCTGTTTGCCTTTGCCACAGTCGTAATGCCGGGCATCAAAACGTTGAATGACCGAGAATTTATCCGAGCGTTTCAGGTGATTGATGGTGTCATCCAAAATAACCAGCCGCTATTTGTAGCCGTCTGGATGGGTTCCGTGGTGGCGTCGATAGCGGCGGCTGGACTGGGCTTCGGACAACTGGATGGCACTCAGCGTCTGCTGTTGATCTCGGTTCCTCTCATTTATATTTTGGGTGTCCAATTGTCCACTTTCATGATTAACGTCCCGCTAAACAACCGACTCCAGGCGCTGAATGTCGATGCCATGGATGAAGTGGCCCTGAAGGCGGCTCGAATGGATTTCGAACCCGGTTGGAATCGATGGAACTTAGTCAGAACGCCTTTTGCTGGCTTGGCATCTGTCTTGTTCATGATTCTACTCTTCAGACTTTGAAGAGCACCTAGTTAGGCTGCTACATGCAGCAATCAGTCCATATCTTTTAGGGCTGCGCACTAGGTGGTTTCAATGCTTGCAGAAATTGTTTGGCCAACTTATGGTTCCAAGGCTGGCCAACTTATAGTGCCATTTACACTTATAGTTCTAGAAAGTCATGAATCTTGCTGGGTGTTGGCTGGGCGGCGATCGCGCTTGATAGGATGGACTACGATTAGAAGCTGTTATGCAGGCTCATTGTTGATGGTGCGTGATTTAACAGCTACCCAAAGGGAAGGGTGATGCAGTTTCCCAGGATATCTTATCAAACTTGGATTATGCGCGTGATTCAACGGCTTAATCACGCTCGATGGCAGCCATTTGTTGCCGAAACCCGCAATCAAATCTTGCTGTGCTATATCGGTTTGATGGTGCTTTTTGTGGGTGTGGCTTTGCCCTGCATCTACTACATTCTGTTTCGTGAAGTCGATCGCCGCGTAGAGGTTGATTTAATTGATGAAGTCCGAGAATTTCAGGACGCCCTACGCGAACAGCCACTCCAAACGGTACCCCAAATGCAGCGTCTCATGGTGGACTACATCAGGGATGAACTGGTTGAAGATGATCAGTATTTGATTTTCATGGTTAACGGGCAACCCTATGCCTTTGAACCAGACCCATTGCCGATCGTCATGCAGGCTGGCTCACCCCTGATGGAAGAATGGCGTCTGCTTGAGCAGCAAACTCAAGGAGATTGGATGACGACCGATCCACAAATGGGTAAGTTGCTGTATGCAGTAGAACCGATTTTGGTCGATGGGCAAGTCAGGGGCCTGTTTATCATTGCCCGTTCGACCTCGGCAGAACGGGCTGAAATTGATCGCATTGTCCGGACTGTCTTGTTGATTATGCTGGCGCTGTTGCTGCTCGCCGCTTCGGTAGCTTGGTGGTTGTCAGCTCGGATACTGCGGCCGTTGCGATCGCTGTCTTCCACTGCCCGTAGTATCAGCGAGACTGACCTATCGCAGCGCATCCCGGTTAGAGGTACGGGTGAGTTGGCAGAGGTGGCGACCACATTTAATGACATGATGGATCGACTCCAGTTGGCCTTTACCAGTCAGCAAGACTTTATTCGGGATGCCAGTCACGAATTGCGGACACCTATCACCATCGTCCAAGGCCATTTAGAACTGATGGGCGACGATCCAGAAGAACAGCGGGAAGTTCTGGAACTGGTGCTTGATGAGTTAGATCGGATGAACCGTTTTGTCAAAGATATGTTGATGCTGGCCAAAGCAGACCGACCAGACTTTATTGAGCCAGAAGCTTTAGATTTAGAGAAGTTGACGGGTGAAATCTATGACAAGGCAAAAGTCATCACCCAATGTCATTGCAAACTTAGTCAGTCTGGACATGGAACAGTTTGGCTCGATCGCCAACGGATTACCCAAGCCATGGTCAATCTGGTCGAAAATGCCAATCAGCATACCCCTAAAGCAGGGCAGATTACCCTAGGTTCTTCGCGTAACCACCAGTATGTCCGGTTTTGGGTAACCGATACTGGGAAAGGAATTAGTCCCCAGGATCAAACCCGGATCTTTGAGCGATTTGCCAGAGTAACCAGCGAATTCCGCCAGTCAGAAGGGGCTGGTTTGGGGTTACCGATTGTACATGCGATCGCGCAGGCGTCGGGCGGACGGGTTGAACTGCAAAGTGCATTGGGTCAAGGGTCAACCTTCATGCTAGTCTTTCCCTTGCGATCGCTACGCGCTTCAAAACCATAAGCAGTCTACTACAACTGAGCAATGTTCTTACTCCACGCCATTGGGGCAAAGGCATCATCAAGCTTGGGTCTGACGATAGGAGTGGTGTAGTTGGAGCCATGGTTGCCATGAGATTCGGTATGAAGCCGAGTTTTTTCTTGGCAGCTTTCAGGATGGATTTAGAAGCTTCCGGTGCGCTTTCAATTGTGTGTATTGTAAAAGTTGTCACAGGTGTCTCCTTTGTTGGGAATAAAGTTGTTGTTGTCTTCTGGTTCTAACGATTGGATTCGCTGCAGGAGCTGAAAATCAAAAGGAAGCAAAGTTCTGTTCCAGCTTCTTAGGCGAACTGAGGAAGAGCGGTCCTGTTTGTTGCGACATAGCGTCCGGGAAAATTTCCTCAACGCCGTTCTCGATGTCTTTCAGGATCTTTTCAGCAACCACCGGAGCTGGTGTCAGCTCCATATCGTAGCCTTCCGTCATGCGCGTCGCCACTGGACCGGGGTAAACGCCATGTACCGAGATGCCGTCGGCCTTCAACTCGCTGCGTATCGACTGCGTCATTGAATGGACAGCAGCCTTCGACGCGGAATACCCACCTAAACTCGGCATGGCCGCGAGGCTAGCGATGCTCGCAACATTCACGATTGCGGCTGAGCTTTCTTTCTGGAGTGCGGGTAGCAGCACCTTGGTGACTGCGAGTGTTCCAAAGAAGTTGGTCTCGATGTCATTACGCAATTGCTCTTCAGTGTCCTCCAGCAAACTAAGGGCGCTCATGATGCCCGCATTGTTGATGAGGATATTCAGTGAGGGCACTGATTGAGCAAGCTGCGCAATCGTCGCCGGAGCGCCGAGGTCGAGATGAACAGGAACTACCCGTTCACCCAACTCATTAAGCATCGAGCGGTTGTTCTCTGAACGATAAGTCGCGTAGACCTTAGCGGCTCCTTTTTCCAGCGACTTCTCGACTAAAGCGAGACCGATCCCGCGATTGGCACCGGTAACAAGAATTGTGCTATCTAAGATTTTCATTGGTTCTTTCCTTTATGTTGACTGTTACTGAATCATCGAGACATCGGGACGACTTCGTTGTTGCGAACAACGTGTTATTTTCTGGTTCTAGAAAACTAGAATTGGTTTCGCTTCAAGAAATCACGCATCTTCTCAATGACCTGCGGGGCATTTTCTTCCAGCACAAAGTGCCCGGTATCGAACAGGTGGAAGTCAATGTCGTCGAGGTGCTTTCGATAAGCTTCAGCACCCGCAGCCACGAAAATCGGGTCGTTTGCGCCCCAGGCAATTAATGTTGGTGGCTGGTGCTCGCGAAGAAACGTGTGCCACTGCGGGTAAAGCTTGACGTTGTTTTGGTAGTCGTAAAATAAATCCAACTGCACTTGCTGCTGACCAGGTCGATCAATTCGGGCGAAGTCGAGAACCCAGTTGTCCGGGTTAATGCCCTCGGGGTTCCGCGTGCCTTCGATGTACATCCATTTGATGCCTTCGAGACTCATGAGCTGGCCGACGATCATGGTTTCGTTTTCAGCAGTGCGGTTTTCCCAGTAATCGCTAACCGGCGCTGAGTTCTCTGGATGGAAACCCTCTTCATAGGCATTACCGTTCATCACGATCAGGCCCTTGACTCGGTCGGGGTATTTCGTTGCTAGCCGATAACCAACCGGTGCTCCGTAGTCCTGCATCACTAGCACAAACTCCGTAATGCCTTTTTGCTCAAGGAATTGGTCGATCGTTGTGGCCAGATTGTCGAACGTGTATTGGTAATCCTTGGAATCTGGAAAGTCACTGTTGCCAAAGCCTGGATAGTCGGGAGCGA
>JBCBZT010000106.1:0-10870 GCA_039815185.1 Cyanobacteria bacterium P01_A01_bin.123
ACCTTGGCTAGAGGACCCAAAACAACCACTTGGATTTGGGATCTTCACGCTGACGCTCACGACTTTGATAGTCACACCAGTGACTTAGAGGACATTTCTCGTAAGATTTTTAGCGCTCACTTTGGCCATTTGGCCATCGTGTTCATATGGCTGAGTGGCATGTATTACCATGGCGCTCGGTTTTCTAACTATGAAGCTTGGTTGGCGGATCCCGTCAATATTCACCCCAGTGCTCAGGTGGTTTGGCCTATTTTTGGTCAAGAGATCCTGAACGGTGAAGTTGGCGGCGGTTTCCAAGGTATTCAAATCACGTCTGGTTTATTCCAGATGTGGAGAGCATCTGGTTTCACCAACTCTTTCCAGCTTTTGTGTACCGCCATCGGTGCCCTGGTAATGGCTGGTTTGATGGTGAATGCTGGTGTATTCCACTACCACATCAAGGCTCCTAAGCTTGAGTGGTTCCAGAATGTGGAATCCATGATGAATCACCACTTAGCTGGCTTGTTCGGCTTAGGTTCACTAGGTTGGGCCGGTCACCTAATTCATGTATCCCTTCCTACTAATAAGCTGCTTGATGCAGGCGTGGCGATCAAGGATATTCCTTTGCCCCACGAGTTCATCCTGGATAAGGCACTGATTGCAGACTTATATCCAAGTTTTGCTGAAGGGATCAAGCCATTCTTCACCCTCAATTGGGGTGTGTACTCTGACATCTTGACCTTCAAAGGTGGTCTCAACCCCGTTACGGGTGGCCTTTGGATGACTGATATTGCCCATCACCATGTGGCGATCGCAGTGATGTTCATCTTTGCTGGCCACATGTACCGCACCAACTGGGGTATCGGCCATAGCATGAAGGAGATCCTAGAAGGTCAAAAGGGCGATCCGTTGCTCTTCCCTGCTAAGAATGGCCATGATGGCTTGTTTGAGTTCTTGACCACCTCGTGGCATGCTCAGCTGGCAATCAACCTGGCTATGGGTGGTTCGGTGACGATTATCGTGGCTCAGCACATGTATGCGATGCCGCCATATCCTTACCTAGCAACTGATTACGCCACTCAGCTCTGCCTATTTACCCACCATATGTGGATTGGTGGATTCCTGATTGTGGGTGGTGCTGCTCACGGTGCGATCGCAATGGTCCGCGACTACGATCCGGCCATGCATGTCGACAACGTGCTCGACCGCGTTCTTCGCGCTCGTGATGCCATTATTTCCCACCTCAACTGGGTCTGTATTTTCCTCGGCTTCCATAGCTTTGGTCTATATATCCACAACGACACTATGCGTGCCTTGGGTCGTCCCCAAGACATGTTCTCTGACAGTGCAATTCAGCTGCAGCCAATCTTTGCCCAATGGGTGCAAAGTCTGCACACTTTAGCAGCTGGCGGTACCACGGCTCCCAATGCCATGGGTCCCACCAGTATTGCGTTTGGTGGCGATATGGTTGCCGTTGGCGGCAAAGTGGCGATGATGCCCATTGCCCTCGGCACGGCTGACTTTATGGTGCATCACATCCATGCGTTCACCATTCACGTTACTGTCCTCATCCTGCTCAAGGGTGTGCTGTACTCCCGTAGTTCTCGTCTTATCCCCGATAAGAGCGAGCTGGGTTTCCGCTTCCCTTGCGACGGCCCCGGTCGTGGTGGCACCTGCCAGGTTTCTGGTTGGGACCACGTATTCCTCGGTCTGTTCTGGATGTATAACTCCATCTCCATTGTGATTTTCCACTTTAGTTGGAAGATGCAGTCGGACGTATGGGGAACGGTTTCCGGGGGTTCGGTAGCTCACCCGGCGGGTGGTAATTTCGCCACGAGTGCGATTACTATCAACGGCTGGCTCCGTGACTTCCTTTGGGCACAGGCTTCTCAAGTTATCAACTCCTACGGTTCGGCTCTGTCCGCCTACGGTTTGATGTTCTTGGCCGCTCACTTTATCTGGGCGTTTAGTCTGATGTTCCTGTTCAGTGGCCGTGGCTACTGGCAAGAGCTGATTGAGTCCATCGTTTGGGCCCACAATAAGCTCAAGGTCGCTCCTGCAATCCAACCTCGCGCACTGAGCATTACTCAGGGTCGTGCAGTTGGCGTAGCTCACTACCTCCTCGGCGGTATTGCTACAACTTGGGCGTTCTTCCATGCTCGAATTCTCTCGTTAGGCTAGCAGGGAGGACTTAATAGAACACTATGGCAACTAAATTTCCAAAATTTAGCCAAGATCTCGCACAGGATCCAACTACGCGTCGGATCTGGTACGGGATTGCCACTTCCCACGACTTTGAAAGCCACGATGGCATGACGGAAGAAAATCTTTATCAAAAGATTTTTGCTTCCCACTTTGGTCATCTGGCAGTCATCTTCCTCTGGGTGTCTGGCAACCTGTTCCACGTAGCTTGGCAAGGTAACTTTGAGCAGTGGATTCAAGACCCTCTCAACGTTAAACCCATCGCCCATGCGATTTGGGATCCTCACTTTGGCCAGAATGCGGTGGATGCGTTCACCCAGGCTGGTGCTACCGGCCCCGTTAACGTCGCGTTTTCTGGGGTTTACCACTGGTGGTACACCATTGGTATGCGGACCAACGGCGACCTCTATGCGGCGTCCTTGTTCTTGCTGGTGCTGTCCTCAATCTTCCTGCTTGCAGGTTGGTTGCACCTACAGCCCAAGTTTCGTCCCAGCCTGTCCTGGTTCAAGAATGCTGAGTCTCGCCTAAACCACCACCTAGCTGGTTTGTTTGGTGTTAGCTCCCTGGCTTGGACGGGTCACCTGGTACACGTTGCAATCCCCGAGTCTCGCGGTGTACACGTTGGTTGGGATAACTTCCTAACGGTTTCGCCTCACCCCGCTGGCTTGGCCCCCTTCTTTACCGGAAACTGGGGTGTGTACGCCCAGAGCCCTGACACGGCTAGTCATGTGTTTGGGACCTCTGAGGGTGCAGGTACTGCAATTTTGACCTTCTTAGGCGGCTTCCATCCTCAGACTGAGTCCCTGTGGCTCACTGACATGGCTCACCACCACCTAGCCATTGCGGTCATCTTTATCATTGCTGGCCACATGTACCGGACTAACTTCGGTATTGGTCACAGCATTAAGGAGATCCTCAACGCTCACCAGCCTCCTGCTGGTGGTCTGGGTGAAGGTCACAAGGGTTTGTATGACACGCTCAACAACTCCCTGCACTTCCAGCTAGCGCTGGCCCTGGCTTCCCTGGGTGTGATCACCTCCCTGGTTGCTCAGCACATGTATGCGTTGCCTCCCTATGCCTTTATGGCTCGGGACTACACCACCATGGCTGCGCTTTACACCCACCACCAGTACATCGCTGGCTTCATCATGATGGGTGCCTTTGCCCACGGTGCGATCTTCTTGATTCGCGACTACGATCCGGCTGCGAATGCTAACAATGTGTTGGCTCGTATTTTGGATCACAAAGAAGCGATCATCTCTCACCTGAGCTGGGTATCTCTGTTCCTCGGTTTCCACACCCTGGGTCTCTACGTCCACAACGATGTGGTAGTTGCCTTTGGTACTCCTGAGAAGCAGATCCTGGTTGAGCCTGTGTTTGCTCAGTGGGTGCAGGCGGCGTCTGGTAAGGCCCTCTATGGCTTTGATACGCTGCTATCCAACCCTGACAGTGTGGCATTTACGGCATTCCCCAACTATGGAAATGTCTGGCTACCGGGCTGGTTAGAGGCTATCAACAGTGGAACCAACTCTCTGTTCTTGGCCATTGGTCCTGGTGACTTCCTAGTTCACCATGCGATCGCACTGGGTCTTCACACCACCACTTTGATCTTGGTCAAGGGTGCGTTGGATGCCCGTGGTTCCAAGCTAATGCCCGACAAGAAGGACTTTGGCTACAGCTTCCCCTGTGACGGCCCCGGTCGTGGCGGTACTTGCGACATCTCTGCATGGGATTCCTTCTACCTGGCCATGTTCTGGATGCTGAATACCATTGGCTGGCTGACCTTCTACTGGCACTGGAAACACTTGGCGATCTGGTCTGGGAACGTAGCGCAGTTTAACAACAGCTCTACTCATCTGATGGGTTGGTTCCGTGACTATCTGTGGTTGAACTCTTCCCAGCTGATTAACGGGTACAACTCGTACGGTATGAACAACCTGGCGGTTTGGGCTTGGATGTTCCTCTTTGGACACCTGGTTTGGGCCACTGGCTTCATGTTCCTCATCTCTTGGCGGGGTTACTGGCAAGAGCTGATCGAGACCATCGTTTGGGCGCATGAGCGTACTCCTCTAGCTAACCTGATTAGCTGGAAGGACAAGCCGGTTGCTCTATCCATCGTTCAGGCTCGTTTGGTTGGTTTAGCTCACTTTACGGTGGGATATGTCCTGACCTATGCGGCCTTCCTGATAGCATCAACGTCTGGGCGATTTGGCTAGCGTTTGATTGCTCCATTAGGAGAATGAAAAAGCCCTTCAGCGAAGCCTGAAGGGCTTTTTGTATTTTGTTTATTACTGAGGTGGATAACCGCGTGGATAACCTAGGCCCCGCGATCGCAGCTGGTTGTAAAAGATGAAAATCAGAACCCTGACTACGATACGAGTAGTCAGGGTTCTAAAGACTTAGACAGTAAAGTGTGATGTACGTATCTACATTGATTAGGTGTTTAACATAGGGTTAACAAAGAATTAAATGATACAGTCACACCCCCTTAAATATAATTGGGGCACAGTGACAGGCTGCTAGTGCGCATCAGCCACATCTACCTACTATCCGTGCTGCTGGCCAACGTCAGCGAGACGGTCTCCTATGACCACAAATAATAAGAAAAAGAATTTACTGCACTCTCTCCTTCGATATTGCAAATCCAGCTTGCCTCTGGTGGCTCTAATCGCAGCTGTTTCAATACTTTTTTTAGGAATAGTGGTGTATCTCCATATTTGGAACAATATACCCATTAGTGATTTAACAAGAGATACAGCGGCGATCGGTCTGCTTCCTTTCTATGCAAGGTTTCTATCTCAAATAGGTATCCTTTTGTGGGCCGCATCAGCCATGATCTGTTTCTTTAGTGCAACCGTTCTTCCCAGTCATCGTGCAAGCTATCGAAAGCTCAAACGATTTTTGTTTGTTTCAGCCTTGCTGACACTTCTTCTGGGCCTCGATGACGCCTTCTTGCTACATGAGACTGTATTCCCTCAGTTGGGCATTTCCGGCAGAGCTATATATGCTACCTACGGTGTCCTGTTACTGTCTTATCTTTTTAGGTTTTATCCGCTCATCCTCACGACAGACCATATCCTAATCGCGATCGCACTGGGCTTTTTCGGCATGTCAATCGCTGTAGATATGCTCGATCTCTCAGGTCAACGTGCATTTTTGCTTGAGGATGGTGCAAAATTTGTGGGCATTGTGAGTTGGCTTGTGTACTTCTTTCAAACCGGGAAATACTCAGTTCACCTTAGCCAGCCCGCCATTGAGCTGGGCCCCAGCTCTCAAACCGACAGAGAAAGCACGACTGTGCCTCTACAAACGACTCCTGCTAAACCCTTCAGTTAACAAAGTCCCCCCTGTACCTCTTTCCCTTTCCCCCCTTCCCCCTTCCCCAACACTCATATTATTTTGACCCACACCCCTCTTACCCCATTCATAGGATTTAGCGATCGCACCCCTAATTTCTACTTGACCACAGCGAACCTGTGGTTTACTCTTTCTTCAAGGCTGTAATTTGCGTTGTGGCCTTAACTCAGAACTCAATATCTGGCACTGCTAGCAGGTGCATCCAACACCCACTAGCAGCTACTCCCAAACTGAGTAAGCAGTTCGGCAGCTTTGGTCATTATGCCTGAGCCACCGCGATTTGCACACATTTTGCGGAGGCGCTGGCTGTTGGGTTCTGGTCACCCTTGCCCCGCTGGGGCTACACTATCTGGAGACCAGACCCATGTTTCAAGACTTTACCCAGGGCGCAGGCGCGTCCAATCTGCCGCCTATCGTGCCATCGCTCCCCGAGTATGAGTACGAAACCGTCAACCACACGCTGTTCGGCAGCCTGACGGCGATACGTAACACCATTCAACTGCTCCACAAGCTCAACTACTCTGAGCCCAACGACTGGAGCAAACCCCTACCCACCGGTCGAGCCAACGAAATGATGGCCATTTTGACCAGACGGGTGAGGGTAAATTAAACCCAACTGGGGGACAGCAAACTTTAAATCCGTTTCATTAAACCCTCCGTAACTGTTAGTAAAACCTGACCTCCTTAGCTCTAGATTTTTGGTCAACCGATAACCTGCTGGGTTTCTGTTTTCCAAAGGCCGCCGTTAGCCTATTGCCCCAAGAAAATAAGGACAACAGGCTAATCGGAATAGAGATGGAGGTCAAGTTTGAATTTGGTGAAAGTACGCGGAGTTTTTAAAGAATGCAATTTGGTATACTGCCCGCCGTGTTGGGCGCAACAACTCTTACGGTGGCTTCAACTATTGTGGTGCCGGCCCACGCTGCGGACTTTACAGTTGAGTCCGGGGTCACTAGCGTATTCCTTGATGTTGACACCCTAAATACAGTTGGTCTGGCACTCACAGGTACTGTTGGAGATGTGGAAGCACCGATCTCTGATGAGTTTCTAGTCGGGTTTACAATCACCCCTGAAACTGACTTCTCCTTTAGTGATGAAGGCGGATTCACATTGCTGGGTGGTTCTATTGAACATACGGGTGGGGTTGAATTTAATGGTGGCACAGCCAGCGCGCTTGCCGTTGGTAACTTTTCCATTGGTTTCGATGCGGCACGAGCTGACACAACAACTGGAGCAACCGGTTTCTTTGTACAGGATCTGCTAACGACAAATGCCGTTTTGTTTGACGTTGCAGAGGTGGCCCCCAGCTTTGATGGAGAGAATCTGACCATTGATGGCAGCCTGCTCGTTTCTGAAGAACTCAGTGGCGTATTGGGGAATCCTGGTTTAATTGGGGCAGCCGTAGGTAGTGCCCAGGTCAATGCCTCAACCATCGAGGCAACTGCTTCTGTGCCTGAACCTGCAACCGCCGCAGGACTTTTCCTCGCAGGCATGTTGGGGATCGCAACCCGCCGTAGGTCAGCTTAAGCCACTTTGTTATCAATTTTTTCCTCGTTATCCTATTGGACCGTCGTGCCTTACGCTACGGCGGTCTTTTGTCGTCTGAGCTTCCGACGTCAGGGGTGCTGGTGCCTCGGATACACGGACAGTACGGTTTAAGGCTTTTGCCAAAATCTCACTGTTTTGCTGAGCGGCCCAGAGTTCGATTTTGATGTCTCCAGCCCCAGCAACGACAATCTCAATACGCTTGTCTGAAAGGCGACAGACAACAGTTTCAACCTGTTGATTTTTAGTACGCTCCAAACCCACCGCTATTCTAAGGAGCCCCGCTAATACCCATATAATCTGACGGTGTTGTTTGGAGAGGCGCTTAAACTTTTTATGCTTGAGCTTGGGCTTGGCTTTGCGATGGTAGCGAATCACGTGGCCGATCAGCAGCCTTTCCTCATCGGTAAACCCTTTTGGGCAGGCTTTTTCAATAATGTAGCGCGATTTTTTATGATACCCCTGGAATGTCAAAAATTGACCAATGTCATGCAAAAGTGCGGCATAGTCTAAAATATTTCGCTCAAAGTCGCCGTATTGGTGCAAGTCCTGCGTTTGGTCAAATAGCTGCCGTGCCAGGACAGAAATATGACAGTTATGGGTCCAGTCTGATTCATATTTATAAACGAGCTGGGCCGCTTTACGCTGCCGCAAGTTCTCATAGTCTTTTCCTGGCGCTATTTGTTGGGGATGACGTTCTAGGTAGTCTAAAATCATCCCTTCTCGTAAAGAGGCATCACACAAGGTAAGTTGTTGAGCATTGGCCATCTGCAGCAGCTGCACTAGCAAAATTCCCCCCAGGTGAATGGTGTCAGTGCGTTTATCGCTAATACCGCCAAGGTTCGTACGGTTATCGGTTTTGAGCTCAACGAGCCGATCGGTTACCGCTTGCAGCTCACTCAGTTGAACAACTTCAGCATTAATAGATAGAAGTGACTGTTTACGATTCGCTAAATAGGCGGCTTCGCCCAGGTTACGGATAGTGCCTGAGGTGCCAATAACTTGAGTAAACCCGATTGGCTGCACCTTGGCTAAAACGGGCTCAGCGATAAAGCGGATGTGGGCTTCTAGAACACTACGAGCGTCGGTACCCATCGGCCCCTCATCTGCGACCATATCTAGCAGCCGCTGCACCCCCAGCTTCATACTGGTGCCAAATAGAACTAAATCGCGGTTGCCTACAACCGCCTCGGTGCTGCCACCGCCGATGTCCAGCACTAGCGCATTTCGATCGGCTAGCGGGATTGCGTTGCGCACGGCTAAGAAAATCAGACGGGCTTCTTCTTGTCCTGAAATTATTCGCGGGGTGACCTGGGTCCGGCGAATCACCTCCCGTAAAAAGGTCTCTCCGTTTTGAGCTTCTCGAATTGCGCTAGTCGCCGCAGTAATAATCTCATCTACGCCCAGCTGTTCTGCAAGATTGACATATCGCTCAATTGTCTCTAATCCGGCGTGAAAGGCGCGATCGCTAAGTTGATGAGTTGCAAAAACCCCAGCGCCGAGCCTAACCATTTCCTTCTCACGGTCTATAACCTCAAAATTTCGTTGCTGCAGCACCTGGACCACAATCATATGAATGGAATTGGTTCCTATATCAATAGCAGCTAATTTCATCGTATTTGTGAGGTTATTAGTCTGTATTATAGGAGGGACCGTGGTTTGGGTGGGGCGTACGTTACTATCCTTGTCCCCAGAGTCCTTTTGCTGACTCCTTCATCCGTAGCAAAACCAAAGGCCAGGGTGCACTGCAACGAATAGCGTTCCCTGGCCTGGATGACCTCAAAGAGCCCATAAAATTAAGACATTTTAAGTGGACTATTCTCAGCTGCTTCAGGGATGTTTTGCTGGCCGAGCCGCCCAAAGCAAGAGACACCCACAACGTTCAGGCTTCAGAAACCACCCGAGCCAGCCTCTACGGTTCTTTACGTTTGCTCATCATCACCATTAGAAGTGGCATCCCGCATATTCACCTGACGTTCTTTGAGATATCTGACTCTTTCTAGAGATGGAGCGCTGCCAAGGGTAAGACTCTCAAAAACTGTGATGTTCTCTGGCTCCTCAAAAAAATCTGGATCAAACAGATGTAGAATCCTCCCTGCATAGAACTCCATACATTTTTTTTCAAAGATCTTTGATCGTAAAGAAGCTATCTGCGCTATGGGTTCAGACGTATTGCGAACAGGTTTTTTCTGAGCATCTCGAAAAAGATCGGCGCAGCGTAAACAGTTTAGAATCTCATTCACCTTTCTTCTCGACAGGTTGGATTCTGTCTGGACGCTGTCACGAAGACTTTTTGTAATGTCGTTAAAGCTGATAGTAGATCCGTCCAAGCCTTTAAATAATTTGATTAGTTCGTTAAACACAAATTTTCTAGACTCTGGTGCCAGATTAAGGTTTCCTTTTTTGAAAAAGGTCTCAAGGCTGTCATCGTCGGATGCTGCCGCAGCTTCTTTTCCAGCCTCTTCCTCTTCCTCACCATTATCGACTAAAGATTGAGAAGCTCCGTGGGTCTCTATGAGACTCTTTATCCGATCCAAAAAGTTATTCTGGTCTGCAACCGTAATGTCCCAGTGATGAGTCCGAATGTGAGCCTCTGCTTCATCAATATCAAGCACAACAAAAATAGCGTTGTCGGAGTTAAGGTCTAACCGTTGACCATGGGTATTAAACTTTTCTATGCCTGCATGATATTGCTGACCCGCCTTACACTCAATTAGCAGCGGCTTCCCATTGACCAGAAAGAACAAATCGAGTTCCGATAAATCTCCATTTTCATATGCGATTTTCGGATTTCTAAGATACTGGTAGTCAACGCCTTCTGAGTCAAACAGTTCGACTACTTTGTCATAAATAAAGCGCTCAAACCAACCGCCATCAAAAAAACCTTGTATATCGGGGCGATTGTAGGAATCGGCTATGATGAAGTCTGAAGATTCTTTATTTTTAATTAGCCTGCCGTTTAACAAATAATCGCATGATTTGAGTTTTTTAATATATTGGTTATGGATACGTTTAGCGCGTGCGTCATAGTCTCGTAGGTCAAACCGGGTTCTCTTTCCTACGCTGCTTCTCAACTTTCGATGAAACCCTTTAAGAATGGCATAATTATCGCCAAGATAAAGAGACAGTTCATCTAATAAGCCGTCAATTTTAGGATCGGGTTCATAATAGTTTTGAACTTTAATATTTTTACCTTTGAACCACTCCAACACTCGCTGAGCCGTCTTATCTTCTAAAATTTCTTCTTGATCTGTCGTAGCTGGTTCTTCGATATTATTAAAAGTCTCTTGATCGTTGCCAGGGAGAGCTGGTTCAGTAGTCAAATTTGCCTGGTTTTCTAATTCTCTCGAAGCTGTCTCAATACGATCAGCATCATTAGAAATGTTATCGTCAGGGCTGACTGAGTTTCTATTAATCTTTAATTCGAGCTCTGCTAACTTTGTCTGGATACCGTTAATTTCATCCGAGTTTAATGCTGGCTGACTGGAATGTGAACCATCTCTAAGTTCAGTCAGCCTTGTTTGGTGCTGTTTGCTCGCCAGGAAAACTTTTTCGACGTTTTTTCTATTTTGGGCCGTTACAGCTGTCAGACTGTTTACTTTTATTTGATGTGCGTTATTGATTTTTTGTTGCTTAGCCATAAGGTGTCTAAGCCGTCTATCTTGTTGGACATGTCCGGCAGCTACGGCTGCACCGGCCGCCGCGCCTGTTATTGCCCCTTTTGCTTGACCTGGCATCAACCAAAAGCCAGCTGAACCAAAGAGAATACTTGAAACTAAAACGGTTA
>JBCBZT010000072.1:0-30117 GCA_039815185.1 Cyanobacteria bacterium P01_A01_bin.123
ACCTGTGGATGAAAGCCCAGGGCTATAGTTGACAACTCAGGTTAGAGTTTGCTCCGTGATGCTGAACCGCCCTGTGCGGACCCGCTTGCAGGGTGGTGTGGGAGGGGGGATTCGTGAGGATTCTCCCTATCCCGATTATGCTTTTCTATTTTCTTGTTGCTCATTCTTTATTAAAACCACTATGGAATAAAGATACGTCTTGCACCTTCGATAAATATTAAGACTGAGTGCGCTCTCAACCAGACTTTCAACATATCGCTTTCGATAGTCAGGATCGTTAAACTTAGATACAGGTTTAGTTTTCAAAAAGACGCATGGAACCATGCTCCACTTGTCCAACCTGTTATTCGTCTCTTAAGTTTGCTTTTCGGATGAGAGGCGTTTACTTCTGCGGCTTGAGCTTAACGCTTATTCTGCACAGACGAAGACTTTTTGGCGCTCGCATGCCGCCGTCCGGTGATGATAACACTCTCGGTAAGCCTCATTAGTATGAAGGGCAATCAATGCATCGAGATTGGGATATACCCCGACCGCAATCACATCCCAATCTTCGTTAGTACCAACAAATGATCCCTGATGCGAACCTACAACTAAGAATTTTCCTCCCGCTTGTTCCATGGCTGGCAAGCTTACTGACGAATAGCGTGAAAATGCCTCTTCACCGGTCACCCCTTGCTCACCACTGCCATAAATCGCCATTGGACGAATCTTGAAAAAGTTTACCAGTGTGATCGATTTATCCAATGGTCGTGTGAGTACACGCTTCCATTGTTCGGCTGTAGGACAGTTACCATTTTTACCATCTCCGTACCAAGCAGCAAATTTTACTGTGAATTTGTTGACATCCATTCACTAACCCACTTACTTTACACATGTAAAATAACCAAAGACTTTACACGTGTCAAGCAAGGCTAGATATAAACGAACGAGAGAGGAAATCCTGGATGCAGCATGGACACTAGTATCCGAAAAAGGGGCTGAAGTTTCTATCTCAGAAATTGCTAAAGCTGCTGGCATAAGTCGACAATCCGTTTATCTTCACTTTGGTACCCGGGGCGGACTGCTTGTGGCGCTTGTGCGACGCGCTGATGATCGTTTTGAAATCAAAGAGCGCTTATTTGCTTGTTTCGATATTGTCGATCCTAGAGAACGACTCCAGGAGTCCATTCGGGTCTGGATCGACTTTGTGATCAAAATCCATCCTGTGGCGAAAGATCTTGTGCGTCTTAGAGAAACTGACCAGGATGCTGCGACAGCGTGGGAAGATCGCATGTCTGATCTTCGCGATTGGCTCACGATTCTCATACAATCTCTAAAATCTGATAACGAGCTTTCTGACGATTGGTCGATTAAAGAAGCCACTGAATACCTCTGGGCATCTTTTAGTGTACAGATGTGGAGTCTCCTTACTCTTGATTGCCAATGGTCTTTCGAGCGCACTGAAGTAACCTTAGTTCGGACTATTACCAAAACCTTATTGAAAGATTTGGCTACAGAGATGACTCGAACCTCCTCGCCACACAGGGTATGAACAACCACCAAAATTCTGTCAAACGCATCAAGGATAATCCAATCTCCAAACATTTGACTTACTAATGCACTCTGTTATTGGAGTGCCATCATTGTCGGCTCCTAAGCCACCCGTAGAACAAGAGGATGTGGATCGTACGTGGGCAGGGCTATCGTTTTCTACGGGTGAGCGAAGAGTTCAAACAGTCTCGGGTTTTGTGTTCTGTTTTTTTTCCTTGTCTTTAACCCACCAATCATGCAAGGCGAGAAAAACATCGTGCAGAGCGAGTGCGCGTTGTGTAGCGGAATACTCCACACGGGGCGGAACTTCTGGATAGACCTTACGCGATACCAAGCCGTCATGCTCAAGTGCTCGAAGCTGATTGGTGAGCATCGTTTGTGTGACCCCATCGATCTGCTTTCGCAGTTCGCCAAAGCGCTTGGTTCCCTGAAATATCAGAATTTGTAAGATGATGAGCTTCCACTTACCGCCAATTAGCTGGGCGATATCTGGCATGGGGCAAACGCCTTCTATCACGGGAATAGGAGGTTCTGAGACTTTTTCACTCGCCTTGCTTGGCACTGCCATACTTACTCTATTTTTTAAACTTAGTATTAATTCTATTAGTATAAAAGATTAATCTGCCTACTTGAATTTAAATACTAAAAAGTTATGATTCTTCTAGCGATAAGAAATAAAACCAGGGAAATTCATGGCATCAAGGGTTCACACTATCAACGGTTCCCCTAGGGGATGGCGCGTGCTGGTGAGTCTGACACCAAGAGATTGGACTATGAGACGCACTATCTTCAAGGGGTCAAGCGTGAGCATGAAGCGCCTGAATTCTTGAAGACTAACCCTCGTGGCGCGGTTAATTCAGTGAGCGTTGGATTACAAGGCTGCCATGATGTCACCCTTAGACTTTATAGATCTCGCCGATCGCTATTCCCGTCTCTTTGACTGGATGCAGAGGGTAGGCGCGCTGGAAGGTCTCGAAAGGATCCTGCCTTACCACTGCTAATCCATAGGGGTGGATTCATAAATTATTGAAGTAGGTGACCAAAAACAATGAGAAACCATCTATTGGCCAACAAAACAGCTGTCATCTTTGGCGCTGGAGGCAATCTAGGTCAGCAAGTCGTCAAAGCTTATGTAGAACAAGGTGCAAACGTTTTTGCCTCCAGCTTAAATGTAGCTTCTGTATCCAAACTATCCGGTACCAAAGATGTGCAAAAAGTCGATACCTTGAATGAGGGCGAGGTACAGACCTATTTAGAGGCAATTGCCGCTGAGACCAGCACTTTGGATATTGTCACAAACCTGTCTGGATCAAATCCTGCTGAATACAATCACGGCAAGCCAGCCGTAGAAGTCTCTCTAGAACAATTTTTGCTTCCTCAGAAGACGGCTACTGCCAGTCAGTTTGTGACGGCCAAGGCTGCATATAAACACATGGCCCATCAAAAAAATGGCGTGATTATTTTTATTACTTCAACCTTAGCGAAAGTTGGCTCTCCCTGGAGTCCAGCACTCACTGCATCACATGCAGCCACAGAAGGACTCTTAAAATCACTTGCCAATGAATGGGGACCTGAAGGAATTCGGGTGCTTGGTGTGCGTTCGGAGGCAATGCCGGAGTCGCCAACCATAAACTATACATTCACTGAAATGGGTAAGAATCTAGGGTTAACCCGAGTAGAGATGCAAGCTTTCATTGAACAGAATAAGACGGCACTGAAGAGACTGCCATCAGCCCAAGAGACAGCAGGTGTAATGGTTTTAGCAGCCTCTGACTTGGCAGCATATATGACTGGCACCGTTCTCAATCACTCTGGAGGACATGTTCTTGAATAGGTTGGTAATCAGCGGACCGTGAATGGATTTGGCAGTTTGTATTTCCTGCTGAGCGTTGCTCAAAAGATCCGCGTAGTGGCATTGTGCGTCGTCATCACCTTCATGAGAGTGGCTTGCAGCGAGCCATCAAACGAGCCGTCAGACAAGCTGGTGTGCAAAAGCGCGTGAGTTGTCATACGTTTCGCCATAGCTTTGCGACGATTCACTCTCGATGCCAGCGGACTTCGCCATCCGGTTGGTCGACCACTGCAATCCCCGCCGTTGCCAGCCAAGGTCAGGTGCATCAGGGTTTGCCGCCAACTGACGATGTCCGCTGTGTATACCAAGCATGCATAAAAAGCGTCTGCAAGAACAATACAGGGGGATCAAAATCACTTGATGCGATGATTGATGCGACTTCATGGGGTGGTAATACCGCAGCATCTCGACCGTGAGCAGTCAGAAATTTTTCAATATCCTCATCAGGATATTCTGCATACCTCAACATTCGAGTCCACATTTCACAAAGCTTTTGATAGGCTGGGGCGGACATATCAGAAGCCAAATCTGCACTCACTAAATACCCCTGAGGGCGAAGTCGTGAAGCAATTTGGCTGAAGAATTTTCGTCTCTCCTCCTGCTGCATAAAAAAGTGAGAAACCAGAAGGCAAGTCGCCGCATCGAAAGGGGCTGATGCCGGTAATGAATCAAGATAGCCTTCATGCCAGGTACAGCGCGATACAATCCCAGACTCTTCGGCTTTCTGGCGACAAACGTCAAGCATCGCACTCGCAGGCTCTACCGCTGTGAATTGCCATTGTGGAAATTCTTGAGCGAGATAAATCAACTCCAATCCAGTTCCGACTCCCACACAAAGAATTCTGGCGTCAGCCGGGAGATCAGAGAGTATCAGGCGAGTCAGCAGATGAAGCGTGTCACGCAATGGCGCTAACTTAGCTGCTCTTTCATCGTAAGTAGAAGCGCGTTCTTCGTTGAAGACAATCGCTGATTCTTGATTTTGCATGGGTGATGTGAATAATGACGTCGTCTAACTTTTCACAATTGGAGTCTGTGCAGCTATCTAAACTGTATCAACCGTTCCATCCATTGATTCACTGCCGATGCCAGCGGACTTCGCCATCCGGTTGATCAACCACCGCAATCCCTACTGTCGCCAACCGATCGCGAATATCATCTGCCGTTGCAAAGTCGCGCTGTTGTCGGGCCGTCTGGCGCTGCTGGATCAGGTCAGCGATCGCAGCTTCATCCAAATCACCCGCCGCTACATCAGTATCACTGTCCGCCTTGGCCTCTAACCCCAATACCTGGGCCAAGTGCGACAATGTTTGCCACTGCTGCCAGAGCCGATCAGGGCTGGACTGGGGCTTACCTTCATGAACCAGACGGTTGCCCTCTCGCTGCAGCCCTTTGGCAAGCTCAAACAGCACTGCCAGAGCACCCGGCGTGTTCAGGTCATCATCCATGGCCGTTTGGAATCGTTCGACCCATGAGTTGTCCGGGCTGAGTTCCTGAGGAGAAGATTGACTGATGGATGGCCATCCCAACGTGATTCCATGGTGGTCGCTAAAGTGGAGTCCGGCTTTTAGTGTTTGCCAACTGTTAACCGCCGCTGCGATCGCAGCTTGCGTAAAATCCAGCGGCTTCCGATAATGCCCCTGTAGCACAAACAGCCGTACCGCCATCGGATCTACCGGCTGCGGATACCCTGTCCAACGACCCTCCAACAGGTCACGGATCGCGGTGAAATTGCCCAGAGATTTCGACATCTTTTCACCATTCACCGTCACCATGCCGTTGTGCAGCCAGTAACGGGCCAGGGGCTTGCCATTGGCCGCCTGGGACTGGGCGATTTCATTTTCGTGGTGGGGAAACACGAGGTCGCCGCCGCCACCGTGGATATCGATAGTAGCCCCTAGCCGGGCTCGAATCATCGCCGAACATTCGATATGCCAGCCCGGTCGTCCCGGCCCCCAGGGAGAATCCCACGCCGGTTCGTCGGGTTTTGCTCCCTTCCAGAGGGCAAAGTCAGCCGGGTTGGTCTTGGCGGTGGCAACCAGATCGCGACCACTCGCGCCGGCCTGCATTGTTGCCAGCGATCGCCCCGAAAGCTGGCCATAGTCGGCAAACTGCTCCACTCGATAATACACATCGCCCCCAGCCGCATAGGCATAGCCCTTGGCCTCTAGCTGGCTAATCAACTCATGAACCGCCCCAATATGCTCCGTCACTTTGGGATACTCATCGGCATCCATCACATTCAGGCGGTGCATATCCTCAAAGTAGCGCTGGATGTAGCGCTCCGAGACAGCCGCCATGGTTGTGCCTGTGTCTCTGGCCCGGTTGAGAATTTTGTCGTCAATGTCGGTGAAGTTTTGCACATAATGAACCGCATACCCCCGCCAGCGCAGGTAGCGCCGCAGCACATCCCACCCCAGGTATGACCGGGCATGACCCAAGTGGCAGTCATCGTAGACCGTCACCCCGCAGCAATACATCGTCACCCGTCCCGGATGGATGGGCGTAAAGGTTTGTTTATGTTTGGTGAGGGTGTTGTAGAGGGTGAGGGGCATGGGAAGGTGGATGGGTGGAGGGCGTCGGGTACTTGCTATTGGGTATCGGCGGTGGGGATTGTGTCCTGAGATGGGTTGTCAAGTGTAAAGCCAAACCTGAAACCTCAAACTCTACTCTCCCTCAGCTACACACTTTGTCAGTTTTGCTTCTAGCACTCCGAGGTCTAAGTTGCGACCAATGCAGACTAGTTGACTGCTCGGTGGCCCTTGCCATTCAGAGGTTTCAAGTTGAAACCGCTTGCCCGTGAGTTGGAAAAAGTGACGGGCAGGACTTTCGTTAAACCAGAGAATCCCCTTCATGCGGAATAGTTCGGCTGGCAGGTGAAAGTCGAGGAACTGCTGAAACTTTTTGAGGGAGAAGGGTTGATCGGAGCGAAACGCCATCGAAATGAAGCCATCGTTGTCCAGGTGATCGGAGTGATGGTGATGGTGTTCGTGGGGATGGTCGTGGTCATGGTGATGACCGTGGTGGTCGTGGGCCTCGTGATGGTGGTGACCGTGGTCGTGAGCCTCATGATCATGATGATCGTGCTCATGGTCGTGCGTAGCTTTTTCGGCATCGGCCTGAGCTACCTTTTGATACAGACCGCGATCGCCCACCTTCACATCAATGATCAGCGGCAGGGGTACCTGACCATGCTGAGCGTGGAGAATTTTGGCATCTTCTCGGTAATTGCGAATACCCGCTTCTACGGCGTCAAGGCGTTCTGGCGAAACTAAATCGGTTTTATTCAGCAGCATAATATCGCCATAGGCCACTTGGCTCATCGCCGCCTGGCTGTTGAACAAGTCGGGTTCAAAGGTTTCGGCATCAATCACGGTCAGGATGGAATCGAGCCGGGTCATATCCCGCAGCTCAGTACCCAGGAAGGTGAGGGTAATGGGCAGGGGGTCGGCAACTCCAGTGGTTTCGACCACCAGGTAGTCAATCCGTTCGCGTTTCTCCAGCACCCGATGCACCGCCTGCATCAGATCATCGTTGATGGTGCAGCAGATACAGCCATTGGTCAGTTCCACCATATCCTGTTCAACGGTGACCAGAAATTGACTGTCAATGTTGATGTCACCAAATTCGTTCACCAGCACCGCGACGCGAAAGGCATCGAAATTTTTCAGGATGTGGTTCAGCAGCGTGGTTTTACCACTGCCGAGGAAACCCGTGATGATGGTGACGGGGAGGCGGGTATCGGGAATATCGGTGGTTGTCATGGGAGGAGTGGGGGAGTGGATGGGTAGGGGAGTGGATAGGTAGGGGAGTGGGGGAGTGGATGGGTGGGGAGTGGGGGAGATGGGGAGTTAGGCTTGTCGGTATTAGGTATTAGGTTTTGGGTTCCAGGTTCTCGATTTCAGGGTTCTGGGTTCTGGACTCTGGGTTGTGTATTTCACCTAGTCCCTAATCCCTATTCCCTATTCCCTATTCCCTCAGACCTAGCACCTAATGCCCCATCTCCCCATCACCTCTTCCCCTTAATGGAAACTCGGACGATGACGAATCAAGCTCATGAACTCTTGGCGGGTTTTGGAGTCTTCGGCAAAGACGCCGCGCATGGCGCTGGTAGTTGTCCAGGAGCCGGGCTTTTGGACGCCACGCATGACCATGCACATATGGCTCGCTTCGACGACGACGGCAACACCCTGGGGTTTTAGTAAGCCTTCTACGGCATCGGCAATTTGGGCGGTGAGTCGTTCTTGAACTTGCAGACGACGGGCATACATTTCGCAGATGCGGGCAATTTTGGATAGACCAATCACCTTGCCGTTGGGGATGTAGGCGACATGGGCGCGGCCCAGGATGGGTAAGATGTGGTGCTCGCAGGAGCTGAATAGGTCAATATCCCGCACGAGCACCATTTCGTTAGTGTTTTCGTGGAAGACGGCCCCATTGAGCAACTCATCCAGGGATTGGTGATAGCCGGAAGTGAGAAACTTCAGCGCTTTGACGACGCGCTTGGGGGTGTCAATCAGCCCTTCTCGGTCAGGATCTTCCCCTAGACCCAGCAGCAGCGTGCGGACAGCTTGCTCCATCTCTTGATCGGAGACGGGAGGTTCGGCTTTGGTTTTGGGAAGACCCGAGCGGAACTCGTCACGCGAAATCGATAAAGTCATAGATAATTCCTAACTACGGTAGAAAGGGGGGAAACGGAAGCTTCCCCCGATATGGAACGCGCCTCTAGGGCACAGACATTGGGCAACTCCGGCCTAGCCGAGAGATAGCCCAAGCAGCGTTTGGCCATTTCTCGCTACGACAGTAGGGAAACTCGGCTACCGGCCAAACAATTGGTGAGATGTTGGTGCAGTTGTAGGGGGTTCAACTGGCGACCGATGAACACCAGTTGGTTTTGGGGTGTCGTTTTCCAGGGTTCGGGGCTAACGCTGCACCGTTTGCCGCTGAGCTGAAAGATGTGACTTTCCTCGTCCTCTTCGAACCAAAGAATCCCTTTAGCCCGAAACACGGTGGCGGGCAGCTGGGTCGTCAAAAAATGCTCGAATTGGGTCAGATTGAAGGGGCGATCGCTTTTGAAGGGCACCGAGACAAATCCATCCTGGGGCAGGTGGGTCGATGCCCCAGGCCAAGTCTGCTCTGAGGAGTCTTCTGTGAGCAGCACGGCAGGTGGCGCGGTCAAACCAACATCCAGTAAAGCTGAAAGCGGCAAATCATTAGACTTTGTCGTCAGCGAACACCGCAGGAATCGGGCCTGCTCTTTGATACTTTGAATGTAGGCTTCTAACTCGGTCAGTTTTGACGCTGGCACTAAATCGGCCTTGTTTAGCAAGATGATGTCGCCATAGACCAACTGGCTGAGAGCCGCAGTACTGTCAAAGTGGTCTTCTGTAAAGGCTTCCGAATCGACAACCGTAATGACAGAATCCAGATAGGTGAATGTCCTCAACTCTGTACTCAAAAACGTCACCATGATCGGTAGCGGGTCGGCCAGTCCTGTGGTTTCCACCACCAAATAGTCCATCCGCTCTTCCCGTTCCAGCACGGCATACACGGCATCCACCAGGCTGTCATTGATGGTGCAGCAGATGCAGCCATTGCTCAGCTCCACCATGTTTTCTTCTGCCGACACCAACAGCTGGCTATCGATATTGATATCACCAAATTCATTCACCAGCACCGCCACCTTCAACTCTTGGCGATTGGTCAAAATGTGGTTCAGCAATGTGGTTTTACCGCTCCCCAAAAATCCGGTAATCAGGGTCACAGGCATACCCCGTTTGGGAATCAATTCTGATAGTGAAGCGGTCATGGTATCGGCCTCAAAACGGTGGATTAAGTTGCCATCTCCTCTGGAGATGGCGGGGTTGTTGGGTGGATAACGCATCCAGGGTTCGAGTCATGGGCCAGGTTAGGAGGTCAGAACACGAGCAGTCGGAATGAGAGCGGCCAGCAGAAAAATTCCTAGTTGCACGGTGACAATGCTGGGGCCGGAGGGTAAATCAAACAGCGCTGAAAGGAGCATGCCGATGACCGCGCTGACCGCGCCCAAGCCAGCGGAGATAAGGATGTAGTGGGTGAATTTACGGCTGAGCAGACGAGCAGTACAGGCTGGAATGACGACAAAGGCACTGATCAGCAAGACGCCGATCGCCTTGATAGAAATGCCCACCACTAGGGAGAGAAGCACAATGAAGGCCGTGCGCTGGGCCGAGACGGAAACACCCCGAGCAATCGCCATCGGTTCATGTAGGGTGAGGAGAATTTGCGATCGCAGCGTTAAACCGATAAACCCCGCGCATACCCCCAACAGCACAGCGCTGAAGATCAAATCAGCGGTTTGCACGGCTAGAATATCGCCGAACAGTAAATGAGTAATGCCCCCCTGATACTCGTCCCGAAAGCTAAGCAGAATAATGCCCACTGCCAGGGACGACGAATAAATGATATTCAACAGGGCATCGGTCCAGAGGTGAGTCCGTTCCAGAAAATAGGTCACGCTTAGGGCAAACAACACCGCAAAGGGCAGCAGTACCCAAGACGGATTGAAGCCCAGTAGTAGCCCAATACTGATGCCCAGCAGGGCGGAATGCCCTAGCGCATCGCTGAAAAAGGAAAGCTGCCGGAGAATGGTAAAACTGCCCAGTAAGCCCCCCATTAGCCCGGTCAAAACGCTGCCCATGAGGGCCCGCTGCATGAAGGGCAATTGAAACAGTTCGATAACGCGAGTGAATTCAGCCTCAATGGTCATGATGGTGAGGAAGTTGGCAGGTGTGATGATAGAAACGAAATTCGACCCATAGGCCAGGGACAACTGCTCTGGAGAGAGGGCATGGTCAGGGGTGCCCTGGCACAGCAGCGTCCGGTTAATACAGAAATCCCACGGTACACCGTTAATCCATTCACCACTAAGACCGGATCGTTCAAGCGCTAACGCTTGACTGCACCGAGAACATCACCGATTAGAATCGCAAACCCACGCGCTGCGGCATCATGGCTACGGGTTGGGGTAGCCAGAGGGGCAACCATGCTTGGTTGGAATCCTCAAAGCCTGCCACGAGGTTGTCGGCATTTTGGCGCATGATGGTGAGGTAGTAGTCGGGCTGCACGGCTTCGGAGGCACCCGTTTCGAGGGGATCAAACACACTGACGCTGATATCTAGGTCGCCCGCGATCGCCTCAAAAGATTCCTGCCCCGCCTGGGGTTCCGTCAGGATCGTTTTCAGCCCTTCTGCCTGCACCGTTTCCATCACCCGCTTCACATCTTCAGGTGAAGGACTTTCTTCGGGAATGCCCACCAATGTTTCGGACTGCAGCCCATAGCTGTCGGCAAAGTAACCGGCGAAGTCATGGAAAACCACGAAGGTCTGCCCTTCAAAGGGAGCCAACTTTTCGGTAATATCTGCGTCCAGGGCTTGTAGGTCAGCGATGAACGCCTCAGCATTAGCCGTATATTCTGCTTCGCCTTCTGGATCAGCGGCAATCAGTCCATCGCGAATATTCTCCACTTGCTCGATCACCCGCTTGGGGTCTAGCCAGATGTGCGGATCGAATTCACCATGGGCGTGAGCGTGGGCGTCTTCTTCAGCGTGGTCATGCGCTTCGCCCTCAGCGTGGGCTTCGCCTTCGGCATGGTCATGCTCCTCACCTTCAGCATGGTCATGCGCCTCACCTTCAGCGTGGTCATGCGCCTCACCTTCAGCGTGGTCGTGATCGTGGTCATCAGCACTGGCAAGGGTAGCAATGCCTTCGCTGGAATCGATAATCGCCAGCTCAGCATTTTCCGCGTTCTCAATCATGTCATCCAGGAAGAATTCCATCTCCAGACCATTTTTGACCAGCACATCGGCATTTGCGATCGCCTGAGCATCGCCCGGTTTGGCCTGATACTCGTGGGGGCCTACGTTCGTTGGCAGCAGTTGCACCACCTCGGCGCGATCGCCTGCCACAGCGGTCGTGAACTGGGTAATGGGCAAGAATGTCGTTACCACCTGCAGCGGATCTTCTGGGGCTGCGGCAACTTCTGATTCTGGAGACTCCGCCTCAGTGGTGGTTGGGGGCGCGGCACAACTGCCCAAGCCGAAAGCGATCACCCCCACCGCACCCCAGGCAGTTCGCTGGATCGCTGTTTGTAAAAACTGTCTAGCCATGGCTTACCGTCCTTGGGGACAACATAGACAACACGAATGCGATAAAAAATTGAGAATGATTATCGTTTCTAACAAATTTACACCATATCACTATGAGTCGTTGCGATTCAATCCAAAGAAATTTTGAAGCCTGCCGATCATGGATGAGTAGGATACGCCCATTACTTGCTGCCCAGGCTAACATAGCCGGATCGTCTACTTCTCGCAGACCAACATCCTGAGCTCGAAGCAAATCCAGATTGGGGTGACGCAGCAGTAATCCCCGAACGATGTCGCCATTGAAATTTTCGGTAGAGCTAAAGGCTCAGGGTGAAATACCACTAGTGTGTAGCCATGAATGGGGCCATGCTTTACGCCGTTGCGATCGCCTGTTGATCTTGAACCGCCGCCTGATCGCCAACGACATCTCGCAGGCGGTGATGACGTTGGCGAATATTCAGCAAGCCCATGGCGAAAATATTCAGCCTCCTTTAAGTGTCAAAGCGGAAATGCCATTCTTTTGTTAAGCGCGTAGACTTATGGGATTTCGCGTTGTCCTTTGAGATAACAATGGCAATTAGGCTTCTCAATCAACGTCGTCACCAGTGAATTCAGGGCTACGGCTGCTAACAGTCCTCCTCCCTGCGTGCCTTCAGTGGTAATAAACGGTACGCCACTGTGCTGTAAACGCCGCTTAGCGGCGGGGGCATGGCTGAATCCGATCGGCAGACCAATCACGAGCGCTGGCTTTAATTGTTGCGCTTGAATCGCGGCACAGGCAGCCATCAAAGCTGAGGGGGCATACCCAATCACCAAGACACAACCTTCTGGCAAATCATACAACCTTGATCGCCATTGGTCTTGCTGCCAAAATGTTTCCTCTGCTTCGGCAGCGCTACTAATATGAGGGTTATCAATCAGCGTTTGCACAGAGCAACCTAAATGGACTAACCGGGCTTGATCAAGAGCCGTAACCACGGCTGGGATATCCCCCACCACAGTGCAGCCCTGCTTTAAAGCGTCACGGGCAGACTTAAGCGCATCAAAGCTTAAACGCACAAAGGGCACTAAACTGACATCACCACACGCTAAAACCATTTGTGTGAGCAAATCGACCTCAATTTCCGATCGCTCTGACAAATCGGGCAATAAGTGCTCTAAGGCTTGCTGAAAATTCTCAGGATGATTGGGAGCCGCACAATCAAGATCATCCCAAACGCGATGGGTGGCTAACTCATTGGCCTCAACTTCTAAAATACGCAACTGTGCTAGTGCTTCGACTTGCACGGTTTGGCAACCCTGATCGCGTCCTAAGATGCCCTCCACAGCCATGGCTGTTTGCCGCAGTTGGACAAGCTGGCGCATTAACGTTTGATAATGCTGCTGCAACTGCGCCATCACCGCCATCGAATTCGGTTGCGCTTCACCCTTGGTAGCGAGCAATTGCTGAATATGACTAAGCTGGAACCCTTGTTGCTTGAGCGCTACAATGCGTCGCAAACGTTGTACATCGGCATCATCGTAAAGACGGTAATTGCCACGCGATCGCTGGGGCTGGGGCAGCAATCCTAACTGATGATAGTGACGCACCATGCGCGGCGTTACCCTGCCACCAACGGTTTCAGTCAGCTCTTTAATGGTTAACTGCTGCTTAGCCTGGGTCATGGGTGCCAACCTTAACATTTACAAGAATGTCAAGGTTGACTCTAGCATTTTTTGGAATGCTAATGCTGTCACCACACCATAGCTTTGCACTAGGGAGCGGGTGCACATTCTCCACCCAAACCGTCAACAATGGCGCAGGTGTTGTAAACCAACATCCCGGTATAACTCTCCCCAGGCGTACCTTCTGCCCCCAAACCGTCTGCTAGCAAGACGTTTTCAGAAATGGAGACCCCAGCTTCGTCCGCTACTGTTTTTAAGACGCGATCGTCAGCCGTGAGTTCAGCAAAGATGATCGGAAGGGCTTTGTCACGAATGGATGTGGCTAACTCGTTAATCTTGGCGGCAGTTGGTTCATCTTCAGTTGAAACGCCCAGCAATGTGCCCTCGACGGTTAACCCATAGGCTTGGGCATAATACGACATCGCATCATGGGTCGTAATCAAGCGGCGTTGTTCTTCCGGAATGGTGGCAATTTGCTCGGGAATCCAGGCATCTAGAGCCTCCAACTCAGCCGTCAGCTGGTCAGCATTTTCGGTGTACATCTCGGCATTGTCCGGATCAACGGCGATCAGGTTATCCCGAATCAAGGCGACCATTTCTAGGCCATTTTCAATGTCATGCCAGACGTGAGGATCGGGCTCTAATTCACCCTCTTCTTCCACTTCAATCAGTTCCTGCACCGCTTCATCATGCAAGGCGATTTTCGGGGCCTCGGAGTCAGATGCAGTCGCCATATCGATAATCGCGGGTTCAAAGTTGAGCCCCGCATAAAAGACCAAGTCAGCCGTATCGACTGCCTCCCGATCGGAGGGTGTGGCCTCATAGGTGTGGGGGTCTTGATCGGGGGGGATTAAACAGTCCAGTTGCACCGCATCCGCCGCAATTTGAGCGGTTAAATCGCAAATGACGCTATAAGATGCGACGACATTGATCTGGGACTCGTCTGTTACATCACTAGCGGCTGTGTCAGATTCAGCGGCTGCGTCAGATTCGGTTGTGGTGTCTGAATCGTCGGGGGTTGAGCCGGTACAACCCGCAAGACCAATCAGGAGTGCGATCGCGACCCCAAAGATTCCGTGCTTTTTCGTAAAGTATCGCTGCATTTTCTTTTCTGTCTGCCTATCCTTACTACAAAGAACTGCCAGAAGCAGTGGAGATAGAGAACCACCCCACTACTAGAGACTAATGTGAATAATTAGCATTTACGACAGGTACTCATGCCTAATACACATGACCAGCCTGTCAGCTCAACGACTACCAGCACTCACCCAATAAGCTTCATAGGCATAAATTTTATGTTCCCTATTTCCGCGTGCCTTGATAGGCCAAGGCTATGCAATCCACACAATGCTCAGCCTGCATCAAGGTTGAGTCATCAATGCCTAGAGGAACCCCTCAAACGCTAGACATTTATATCATTAACCTATACACTTGTGTCAATCTTTTAATCGGCTTATCAATAGAAATTTTCAGTAAGAGGCATTTCATTTGATTGAATTGCCTCGGTACGTCAGTCCAGTCTTGACTCAGGTAGTTACTTGTTACGTAGCTGCTCATTGAAAGGTTCTCGCGATTGGTATTCTCTCTACCGAGTTTGTTGCCTCAATGAAGCTAATTGGGATAATGCATTTTTCTCTTGTCACAGGTTGATGCCGATGCTAGAAATTCAGAACTTGTCGGTCGACTATCGAGGTACCTGCGCACTCCACAATGTCAGTTTTTTTGTACCCTCGGGTCAATTGGTGGGCATTATTGGCCCCAATGGTGCTGGCAAAAGTACGCTAGTCGAAGCAATTTTGAACTTAGTGCCTGTGGCGCAAGGGGTGATCCGGTTTAAGGACATGCCTCTGAAGCGCCAGCTTATTCAAACCGCCTACGTCCCCCAACGCTCTGGCATTGATTGGGATTATCCAGTCACTGTCTGGAATGTAGTGATGATGGCGCAAACTATTCAGGCTGGACTCTTTAAGGGGTTTCGTCGTCAGGCGCGACATCTGGCCCGCACCGCACTTGAACGGGTGAATATGTATGATTTGCGCGATCGCCCCATTGGCGAATTGTCGGGCGGTCAGCAACAGCGAGTGTTTCTTGCTCGCGCCCTGGCCAAAGAAGCGGAGCTGTTAATTTTTGATGAGCCTTTTACGGCGGTTGATCGCAAGACCGAAGACATCATTTTTGATATTTTTCAGGAATTGCGGGCAGAGGGCAAAACCTTACTCGTCATTAACCACGATTTGGGCGATTCGTTGGCGATTTATGATCAACTGCTACTGCTCAACAAGCGGTTGATTGCCCAAGGGACACGGCGTGAAGTCGTCACCTCCGACAATTTAGAACGGGCCTACGGTCGGGGCCTCGCCAGAGTTTTCGCTTAAGCGGTATCCGCTTAGACATCGGCATGGCTGCATCTAGGGATGACCAGAGACTTTAAGCAGACACCGTTGTGCCCCTCGATCATCCCGCTATTAAGCCGCGCCTAGGCACATCACTTTCAACCCATCAACCTTAAAAGATACGGAACCCTTCTATGTTGGATTGGATTATTGAGCCATTGTCATTGTCGTTTATGCAACGTGCCCTCATGCTGGGTATTTTTCTCGGGATTCTCTGTGCAGTTGTGGGCAGCTACATGATTGTGCAGCAGATGGGGATGTTAGCCCATGCCATTTCTCACTCGGTGATGGCGGGCCTGCCGATTGCCTATGTGATTGGCGTTGCTCTCTCGTTTGGAGCCTTAGTCGCCGGGGTAATCAGTGCCCTGGTGCTCTATTTGATTGAATCGCGATCGCGAGTGAAAACAGATGCTGCCATGGCCCTGATTTTGACGTCATTTGTTGCCATTGGCGTCACGCTAGTCAGTGTCCTGCCGGGGGCAAATCGCATTGACTTGGTTCATATCCTGTTCGGTAATATTCTGGGGGTCACCATGCAAGAGGTGTGGTGGAGCCTGGTTGTTACCGTGATCGCCATTATCTTGGTGCGATTGTTTTTCAAAGAGCTTTTGTTTTACACCTTTGATCCGAAAGGAGCTCAGGCTAGCGGGATGCCGGTGCATTGGTACAACGCTTCACTGATTACTGCGATGACCGTGACGATCGTTGTGTGCTTACCCACGGTGGGGGCGCTATTGGTCGTTGCCTTGCTGGTGGCCCCAGCCGTAACCGCTTACTTGCTCGTCAAAGAGCTCCACCAAATGAT
This sequence comes from Cyanobacteria bacterium P01_A01_bin.123, assembly GCA_039815185.1. GTDB lineage: Bacteria > Cyanobacteriota > Cyanobacteriia > Phormidesmidales > Phormidesmidaceae > JBCBZT01. Next base: position 16,369 of record JBCBZT010000072.1, read on the forward strand.
GTGGGTGGGTTCGGTCATTGGAGCCCTCTCCAGCATAATTGGGATGTATCTGAGCTATTACTTGGATGCACCATCAGGTGCGGCGATTGTGCTCGTATCTTTTTGCTTCTTCTGTTTAGCGTTCTTCTTGAGTCCGTCTGATGGGTTATTGATTAACCTTTGGACCCAGCACCAGCGATCGAAATTGACCGATGCAGATGAAGTCGATCAAACCCTGTTGACTTAGGGCATCGCACCCCGCGATTTATTCTCATTGGAAAGCCGCATTCCTAGACGTTGTACCGACGTCAACTCAGGGGAGATGAGCCTCAATGAAGCTGACCTATTTCCCAGATACCGATACCCTCTACATTGATCTCGCTGATCGCCCTAGCATGGCATCAGAAGTGGCGAATGATAAAGCGTTAAACTGTCCCAAACCCCTTCCCTTGAGTACCATAGCGTACCGTTCTAAAACTCACCGCATTGGTGTAAGGGCTGTATAGCGTGTAAGCTGCTTTCCCTGGTTCCCTGCCAACACTACCGACACCGATAATTTGGCGATCGCGCACCGTCTGCGTCATCGTTTGAGCTGGAGCATCCAGCGTTGTGATTGTAGACGTCACCGCCCCTTCCGGAATTTGCAATTGAAACGCCAGCCCCGACCGCCCACAGAATAGGGTGTTGGCCTCTGCTCGTAGCAGTCGATCCAGTAGTTGCATCGGCGGCGTTTCCGGTGTCAGCTTGTCGTTGCAGCCCACCGTACTGCCGTGAATCAGCAGACAATCTAGCTCAAAAAAGCCAAAATCCAGCGATCGGAGCCACTGCACCGTTTCGCGGGAAACGGACTGCCAAAATTGTTCAATACCTGTCGAACCGATCTGATCCAGCAATTCTTTGGCCTCCGGGTCACTGCCCAGTCCATACAGATTGAAGCACTGCTCCTCCCACCAGCCAATGCAGACTTGCGGTTCTAGCTCGCCCCTGGGCGGCTGACGCACCTGTTGCACCAGTGCCTCACAGTGCGGATGCAGGCCAATTAAATCGCCTAGGATATACAGCGCTTCGACCTGACCGCGTAGGCGCTTGATATCAGCCAACACGGCTTTGTATGCGGGGAGATTGCCGTTAATGCCAGAAAGGATTGCCCAATGGGTCATGCTTATCGCTCACAGACATGGGTTGGATCATCAGCTTTTTCGGCAAACTCCAGGCCCTGCGAGAGTCGCCAGGCGAAAATTGCAGGTAACCCTTGCTCGATAATAGCGGCGCAGGTTTGGGTGTAGTCGTACTCAACTTCGCGGAGTTCGACCTGTTGAGTATCGGTGTCATAGCGCACATAGGTGGCATTGGGGCGACCATGGCGGGGTTCGCCGACGGAACCAGCGTTGATGATGCGCTTGAGGGAGGATAAGGGGGTAGCGGAGTGGGTAGGCGGATGGGTGGGTGGGAAAGCGACTTTGAGGGTAAGGTGGCTGTTTTCTAAGTTGCGCACATAGGGAACGTGAGTGTGACCGCAGAAGAGAGTGTCCGCTCCAGTTGCGAGGACGCGTTCTAGGGCGATGAAGGCGCTGGTGTCGGGGAGCAAGTATTCATGCTGGCTGTGGGGACTGCCGTGGACGAAGCACAAATTATCTTGCTGCAAGATCATGGGTAGACTGGCCAGAAAGGTGCGGGTTTCAGAAGTGACTTGCTGATTGGTCCACTCGTGGGCCAGCCGACCTCGGGTTTCTGCCAGCAGAGAGGGATAGCTACAGTCACAGGCATTTAGCCCGTCAACGATATCTTCATCCCAACAGCCCTGGCAGGTCGGAATCGCCAATTCGCAAATGCGGGTGACCACCTCGTTAGGGTAAGGCCCATAACCCACCAGATCGCCGAGGCAGTAGATCTGGTCAACGGGCTGCTGGTCAATATCCCGCAGAACGGCTTCCAACGCTTCCAGATTGCCGTGGATGCAGGACAGCACTGCAATGTTCATGAAGCCTCCAGGGAAAGTGAGTTTTTTAACGTGGCTTGGTGAGAGGCGAGCAGAGAGTCAGACAAATAGCAGTCTTTGAGGGTAGCTGCGATCGCCGCCTCATCCAGCCCATGCCCTACCACCTCAAGCCCGCTAAAACGATTGGGCCGCCCCTGCAACCAACGAGGTAGCTTGAGTTCGGTGTAGGCGCTGCTGAGCAAACTTTTCACAAAGTCAAAGTGGAACGCTTGACCATCGGCCAACTCAAAAATACCCTTAGCCCGATGTACCTCACCATAAGCTCCCTGAATAAGCTCCTGCCAGAACGTATCCAGACTAGGCGGATCGAAGACCTGACCACTCAAGGGAGCCCGCCAGAGCTGGGCGGCTTGAGGGTTCAGCGCAGACCGATTGCCTCGAATCACCTTTTCAGCCCAGAGCGACCAACCAGAATCCGGCCTATCATCAGAGCACACGGCCACTCGATGATGGGGCAGCGCTTCCAACAGGGGAATTTCTACTTCCAGATGAAAACCCAACTCAAAATAGACCGGAATCCCAGCGGCTAAGCGCTGTAATAGTTCTGCTTCGGACTGCTGATGGAAGATCTCGACCTCGGGAAACCGAACAGCCACACGAGTCGCATCAACGGGAACCGTTCCGACTCCCGGTGCCACGTAAACAGCTGCCGCCGGTGTTTGAGCGAGTTCCTGAAGAATCCAAGTGGTCTTGCCTGCCCCGCAGGAACCAGCGACGACCGTGATCATAGGCTTGCGGAATGGTAACGATAATCATTATCATATTGCTCACATCGCGTTCGATCAACCCAGGGAGGGGTATGGCTGAGCAGCAAACGGATATCGCAGTCATTGGGGCAGGGCCTCAAGCGCTGACCCTGGTAACCCATATCTTGCAAAAGAAGGCAACCTTCCGCAATCGTATCCAGGTGTTTGACCCCAGTGGTACCTGGATGACTCAGTGGCATCAGCAGTTTGCGGCTCAAGAAATTGCCGAGTTGCGATCGCCCGCTGTTCATCATCCCGATCCGAATTCCCATGCGCTTCGAACCTTTGCAGAAGGACGCTATCACGAACTACATCCACCCTACGATCGCCCCGGCACTCAGCTTTTCCACGACTTTTGCCATACTGTGATACACCGCTGGCAGTTGCAAAATACGGTCAATCCTGCCCAAGTCACTCGCCTAGAACCTTTACAAAAAAGAGCTTTCCGATTTTGTTTGACGTTGCATACGGGCGATACCGTGCTGGCGCGGCGGGTGGTGCTGGCCACTGGGGGTGGCCAGCCTGATTGGCCTGATTGGGTGCAGCGTGTTGGTTCCCCTTATCCAGCTGAGCGGTTATGCCATGCTAACCAGGTGAGGTTGCCATCGCTTCAGTCATTGGCCGGAGAAACTATTCTGATTGTCGGCAGTGGGCTGACCAGCGGGCATCTAGCCGTTGGAGCCGTAAAGCGGGGCGCCAAAGTCTTGATGATGGCGCGGCGCACCTTCCAAGAAAAGCTGTTTGATGCCGCCCCCGGTTGGCTAGGACCAAAGTACCTGAAAGGGTTCCAGACTGAGCCAGATATGCAGGTTCGTTGGCAGATGGTGCAGCATGCTCGCAATGGTGGGTCGCTAACACCTGCCATGATGACCCGCTTGCGGAAATTGGAACGCCAGGGGCAAATCACTTTTTATGAGCACTGCCAGGTTGCCGCTGCTCACTGGAAAGATAACGCCTGGAAAGTTTGCTGCGACAACCATTCAGTGCATACCTGCATGGCTCACCAACCCATTCATCGCATTTGGTTAGCAACGGGAACATCGCTCGATATCAAGGCGCATTCCCTTCTAAAGGGTGTGTTAGAAAAGTACCCCATCACAACCGTCAACGGTCTGCCCGTTTTAGATGAGTATCTACGCTGGCCAGACTGTGGACTCTTCTTGATGGGGCCTTGGGCAGCCCTGAGAATCGGGCCAGTTGCCCGGAATTTGTTTGGTGGCAAGTTGGCTGCTAACCGCATTGTGCCTGCCCTGACCAAGGCCAGTCTGTCTTCTGCTTAAAACTTTGATGATCCTTGGAAGCCCAGTCTGTGCCCCATAATGAAGTCATGACTCCCTCGCTTTATTTGTGAACAACTCCAAACCCAAAGATGTATGCCAGGTTCGGTGTTTCAATACCGAGTTAGTTGCTCATATCCAAAACACGCTGCCCAGTGAAGACACTCTGGAAACAGCCCAAATTATCTTTGGAGCCTTAGCTGATCGCTCACGACTGAAAATTCTGTATGCCCTGAGCCACGATCAAGAACTCTGCGTCTGCGATATTGCCACCCTGCTAGAAGTGAAAGTCGCGACGGCCTCCCATCACCTCCGCAAACTGCGGGATTTGAAGATTCTCAAATACCGAAATGACGGCAAGCTCGCCTACTACTCATTGCGCGATCGACGGGTATCCGAAATTCTCAACCATTCACTAAGACAGTTAGTGGATTAAGGACTTTATCGCTCTTTTGTCAAAGTCGCCAGAATAATATTTGAAGCGACCATTTCTCGTTCTTCATGGCCTGTCAATTAGAGCGATTGTTAACGAGAAATCAGCGTTTCAGATTTTGTCTCGCTAGAGTGACAAAAGTGCGTTAGGGATGAGACGGTTCATAACGGCGAAGTTCAACGGCGGCAGTAACTTTGAATTTTGATCAACTGCTCATGCCCCGCCGTTGCAACGCAGTGTTAGCTAGGGGGTGGCAACAATCTTACAAAACCCTCCTGCTCAAAGTGACGGTCAGTTGTTAGTGCATCAGTTATGCCACGTTGGCGCATCAAAACAAAGCTGACCGCATCGCATAAAGAATAAGTTTTGTCTTCTCGCTGTACCAAAAGTTCCATGGCCTTTCGGTGTAGTTGCTCATCAACCCATATCGTTTCAATATCTGGATTATCGACCAAGTCCACTACAAACGCCAGTACCTGGGGTCGAGGAAAACGACGAGCCACAGCAAGAGCAACCAACTCGGCTAGAACATGGCTGTGCGTCAATAATCTATCGCCAGCATCATGGATTAATTGAACTGCTTTAGCGTGTTGAAGCTCATCCCGGTGGAGATAGCATAATAAGCCTGATGTGTCTAAAAGCACTGCTAAAACTGACCTCTAGTAATCATCTGCGTAGGCTTTTGCGAGGTCAGCATCAATCTGGTCATTGTCTATATCTGTGGCATAGCCTAGACTGGCTGCACCAGCATGACTCCTGAACTTGCTCCGTGCCTGTGCTTGAAGCTCTGGTGAAAGTAAAATATTGCTCACAAGGCTACTCTGTCTGCTTAGGAGCGTCACAATCCACTCCGTTATAGAGATTCCTACGGCACTAGACTTGCGCTGTAGGTCTGCATAAACTTCATCGCTGATTTCCAGGGTTAATTGCTGGCTCATACGCATTAGGCAATCTAGGCTACGTACTGCCAATTATAGCCTGCGTTTTGAGTGGCAAACAGAGCATCCATGACGCATTGCATCGCTTCATGAAGCTAACTAACAGAGAAGCTAAACAACTGCTTACAAAATTATTGCTGCTCACCGACTGCACCAAAATGGTGCAGTATTTGCACCATTTTGGTGTTTGTGTGCATACTGTAAACAGCAGCAGGGTATTTTGCCCAATCAAATCCTAAACACCAAATCTGACATCAACCTAAACACCAAATCTGACATCAACCTAAACACCAAATCTGACATCAACCTAAACACCAAATCTGACATCAACCTAAACACCAAATCTGACATCAACCTAAACACCAAATCTGACACCAACCCTAATGAGCAAATTGATGAAGGATGTAGGGGAAGGCTCTGCTGCTAAAGCCAAAAGCACATCCGCCACCAAAGCAAGAGGTGGGAAACGATTATCCATAAGCTTGTCTGATGAAGCTGCTCATCTGCTTGAGTTTCTTGCTCAATCACAAAACATTACTCAGAATGAAGCTCTTCGCAGGGCTATCGCAACGGAAGCCTATCTTTTAGAAGAGAGGCTGAAAGGCACAAAGGTTCTGCTCCAGAAATCTGATAAGGAGATTCGAGAAGTATTGTTTAGGTGATTTAAGCTGAGGTGGCTCCTGTAAAACATTGGAGTCCTTGATGTCTGATAAACCTTACATCTGTAGCATTGCAGCCCCTTTTATTCGCCGAGAAGTAGAACAATTTCGCCTAATACAGGAGAAGTTAGAATCTGATATCTCTCTAAATGGCGACTTGAATATCTCTGACTATGTGTATGATATTCCTCCAGCTCAAGAAACTGTCCAAGATATTTCAGCTTGGACAGAAAAGCGTCGAGAAACAACACGAACAAAACTAGTTTTATGGCTGGTCAAGATTCTTAGTTGTTCTTTGCTAGTTACCTTTGCTCTGACAGGAATGGCTACGTTCAGTCCTCGCGCTGACAAAGAGCTAATCAGAGATTTAGTTCCACAGCTCATTACAACCCAAGTGACTCTACTTGGTGTAGCTTTTGGGTTCTATTTTAGTAACAAAAAGGGCTAGCTTTTGGGGTTTTAATTTGACAAGCATCTAACAGATTAGCCAGGTATGAATCCATACCTGGCTTTTTCTCTTGGAATATTACATTTGGAAAGTTCAAATTATGAAGGCTTACAAAAGATAAGCTCCGATTACAACACCCACCAACGACTTGTTAGGTGGCAACATTACGCCCAGACCCATGACTCTGGTAGTTCTCGTTCTAGCGCATATATGTGCCGGATGATCTGGCCCTCATGCATGACTTCGTGTTCTGCTAGTGTTGCCAGAAGGTCAGACCTCTCATCGTTCCAATCGGAGACAGTCCGAATGGCGAGCTCGACCGCTGAGCTGGAGGTTTTAAGCTTTTCCCGAAAATCGGCAGCACCGAAGGCCTGCATGGAGCAACCGAATCCAGCCCACGAACCTTGCTCGATGGCGCGAGCGTAGCTTTCCCGCGCGCCGACGACACACCATAGGTGTTCCGCAAGTGACTTGTGTTTGGGAACGTCGATCTTTTGATTCACTAGATCATCGTCTAATGTCTCAGCCAGATCGGAGTAAGCCTGGAAGCGGCTTAGTAGCTTGCTAATAATTTGTTCGTGCATGGTTGTCTCCTTGCCGCCTAACTATTACTTAGAGGGAAAGTTTCCACCTAAGATCCCCACACGGGTAAAAAGGTGGAAATATTTCAGCCTAAGATCCTGATTTGGGCGTTTAGGTGGAAATATTTCAGCCTAATACCCCTATATGGGTGATTAGGTAGACGAGATCAGTATAATCATCCCTCCGTTGCACGCCTGGAATTGCTTAGGGTTTGTTTATCATCCTTGCTGGTGGTCTACCCAATGCAATCTTGACTCCGGAAGAAGTCCGGGCCGTGATCCAGCAAATGTCGGGAGTCCATCAATTGATTGTGCAATTGCTCTACGGCAGTGGCTTGCGCTTGCGGGAGGCAATGCAGCTTCGCTGGATCTCACAAAAACATTCAAATGAGCATCATAATGATTTATCCTTTATTCAAATATTCATTTGAACGTTTGGGTGAAAGCAATGGCCGATCACTGCTGTCAGCACAAAGAAGCAGCTCTGGTGAAGCTGAAACAACGGCAAGCTAGAGTGCTTTGGATCGTTTTGGTAATTAACCTGGCAATGTTTGTGGTGGAGTTTGGGGCGGGGTTACGGGCAGAATCCCTGTCGCTGACGGGGGATTCTCTCGATATGTTGGGAGACGCTTTGGTCTACGGCACCAGCCTCTATGTGATTCATCGCAGCAGCAAAGCCCAGGCGGGAGCTGCCCTGTTAAAGGGCGTGATTATGTTTGGCTTTGCGATCGCAGTCTTCGCTCGGGCCATTTACCAATTTATGACAGGGGCTGCACCCACAGCAGAAATTATGGGATTTGTGGGCTTGCTGGCGCTGGCAGCTAACCTGATCTGTCTGTTGCTGCTCACTCGCCATCGCCAAGATAACTTGAACATGTCGTCCGTCTGGCTCTGCTCCCGCAATGACATTATTGCCAACACGTCAGTTTTAGCCGCAGCGGGGCTAGTCTTGCTGACCCACTCCTCCATACCAGATTTATTGGTGGGCCTGCTACTCACCGTAGTGTTCGCCCGTTCTGCTGGAACGGTCTTGTCGCAATCCTGGCGTGCGATCGCATAAACAGGATATTTCCATAGCTAAGGAGAAACCAGGTCTCTATAGAAAGAAAAACAGCAGATGGCTACTGCTTTCATGCCAGAGACCGGGTTTCTGGATGCGAGAAAGGCAAGCATAACCACTACTGCCTGCCCAGAACTTAGCTGTGACAAGTACAGCCCGTGTGACCACAACCAGATGATCCCTCAGGATGGCTGTTAGCACAGGCTTCGCTGCAATAATACTGCCCTTCTTTTTCAAGGGCATCACTGGTGTCAACAATGCACAGGCAAGAATCACAGGCACATTTCATTTGGGTAACAGTCGTCATAGCAGTCTCCTAAAACGGTAGAATGGAACAAATCTCTGAACACTTATTCAGATATCACAATAACACTTGAATGCTTGTTCAGGTATTAGGATCAGAAAATCTTTGGCTTTGGCTGGGGCTGCTGAGCGATCGCTAAAGGTATCGCTACTGCTGGATATTGACTAATTGATGTCACGTTCTGAAGACCAGACTTTGCAGGCAATGGAGATGGAGAAGGATGCCCCAGTCAGTGGGATTCTGAGTGTTGAGAAGGCCCAACGGATGGCTGAGTTTTTCGGCGTGTTAGGCGATCCGAATCGCTGGCGGATTCTGTCAGCACTCGCATCCCAGGAATTGCCCGTAGGAGAACTGGCCGAGGCAGTCGAGATGAGTGAATCAGCTGTTTCCCATCAATTAAGAGTGCTGCGAACCATGCGGCTAGTCAGCTACCGCAAGCGGGGACGCAATGTTTACTACTGCTTGAAAGATAAGCACATCTTTAATCTTTATCAGGAAGCCTCAGAGCATCTAGATGAACCCGACGATGATGGCTAATTTAGCGACCTACAAACAAGAGCACTCAAACCTGCAAACAGAGCAATTTTGAACCAGGATTCAGTGACAATAGGTGCTGCCAACAGCCTGAAAACAAGGCTGCCGCTTGACAAGATGGCATCTACTCACCTGGGTAATAGGGGCTTCAAGGCCAGACAGTGAGGGCGAAATTCTTCGTTTAGTTGCTCCCGTAGTGGCGCAGGTCTACATTTGCTTTAAGAACCGTAGTCTTAATCTTAAAGATACTTACGGAAACCTACTTACATGAGCTAATCTGCTTCTTAATGGCATCAAAGCTCTTAAAGCACTACCTAGAACCGTCGCTCAATCATTTCTGATGCTAGATGCTGAACGTCTACTTGAATTTGCCAACCAGTTGTTTGCCGCTCAGACGGGAGATGCGCTGAATAACGTGCAAAGGCGTGTGCTCTCGGAAGCGTTGATCACTAGGTTTAAGTCCAAAACCTACGATCAAATCGCGGCTGAAACGGGGTATTCCGGCGCATACATCAGAAACATTATTGCCCGGAGTCTTTGGCAATCATTCTCAGAGATCCTTGAGGAAAAGGTCACTCGACGGAATATTCGAACGTTGCTGCTGGAGCAGTCTAAAGCTGACGATACGGGGTTGTTACCTGAGGCGGAAGTTTCGCTTGAGTCTGAGGCAGCCGCAGAAGGCATCGTAGAAACTGACGCTGATGATAACACCAGTCCTCAGCAGCTTAGCTCATCTGCCCCCTGGATTCTTGTTGTTGACGATCAACCCCACAATCTAGAGTTGCTAACCCACATTTTGGAAGAGGAGGGATACCAAGTTTGGTCTGCCACAAACGGGGCGGATGCCCTAAAACTGGTTGTGATGGCGCGCCCCAACTTGATTTTGCTCGATGTCAACATGCCTGGAATGAGTGGGTATGAAGTTTGTCAGCAGCTCAAAGCCGATCCTCAAACGCAATTCATCCCGGTTATTTTCATCAGTGCCCTGGATGAGTCGTGGGATAAGGTGCAAGCCTTTTCTGTGGGTGGCGTTGACTACATTACCAAACCGTTTAACACCCTAGAAACCCTGATACGAATCGATCATCAGATCCAAATCGGAGCCACCCAGGCCCAGCTATCCGGCCTGGGTGATCAAACCTCAAAGACAGACCCCTCGCAACCCCCCTCTCTACCTACAGTGACCCTTCAGGATGCGTCTATGGACGAGCAGTCGGCTGCCAAAGCATCCATCATGCTAGTGGATGATGATCCTAAAAATCTATCGTTGTTGGCCGATTTACTGAAAGAAGAGAAGTATGACATCTGGCAAGCCACGACTGGCGCTGAGGTTTTGAAATTTGCCCCGACGCTTTTGCCGGATCTGATTCTCTTGGATATTAACCTGCCTGATATGAGTGGGTATAACGTTTGTCAGCAGCTAAGGGAGAACGAGCAGACTAAACTCATCCCAGTTATTTTTGTGAGTGCGCTAGATGCAACTTGGGATAAATTGAAAGGATTTGCGGCAGGAGGCAATGACTATGTGACTAAACCACTGCAGATTTTGGAGCTAGTCTGTCGAATCCGCAATCAGCTTCGACTTAGGCAACTTCGAGCTCAATTATCAGGGTGGAATGCTCAGAGCACTGATTAGCACAGCGCTAAGTGGAAGTGTGCTCAGTTGACTCATGCAATCACTGTCGTCTATTGCCTGAGCGGTGTGTGTGTGTTCTCCCATGCTGCTTTTATGTCTTATGCGTACTCAAACATCTCGTTCATCCACACACCAACAGTGGCCGCTTCAGAAAGTATTAATTGTGCCATTTGTCGCTCAGATCATCGTTGCAGTGGGTTTAACAGGTTATCTGGGCATTCGCAATGGTCAAAAAGCAGTGCGAGATTTGGCACAGCAATTAATGGCAGATGTGTCAAGTCAAGTTGAACAAAAACTAAATAGCCATCTCGAACTCCCTCACCTCGTCAACCAAACGAATGCCAATGCGATCGCCTTGGGTGTTCTCAATATTGATTGGGAAAATAGAGAAACCTTTGCCCAGCATTTTGTGCAACAACTCCAGCAGTTTGACGAGATTAGCTGGTTAACGCTGGCCACTGAAGAACCTAATTTCGTTGATGCTGCTCGCAAAGAAGATTTCTATCAATTCACTTGGTGGGAATCGGCACAACAGTCTGAGGGCACGGTTGATTTTCTTGTTACAGCACAAGCAGAAGACATTGAAGTTATAGAAAGGAGTGCCAGCCCTCAATACGATCACCGCCAACGATCTTGGTATCAGCAAGCACGCTCTGGACACTTAACTGATTTTTGGTCAGATATTTACACGACTGTTAAACCGCAACGGTTAGTCATCAAAGGTGGCAAGATTCTTTACAATACCGATAAGACGTTTCTAGGTATTATCTCTGCAAACCTCAGTCTTAATCAAATCAGCGATTTTCTCAAAACGTTGAGAATTAGTGAAAATGGCCGCGTTTTGATTATTGAGCAAAATGGGTTGGTGGTGGCAACGTCTGCCGACGAACAACCGTTTCGCGTCGATGCCAACGAAGAAGAATTGAAACGGATTAAAGCGACGGCACTGGAAGATCCTCTGGTAAAAGCCAGTGCTCACTATTTAAAGGAGCAATTTGGCCAGCTTGACGAGATCAGAACAGAACAACAATTACAGTTTTCTTTTTGGGGAGAGCAGCAATACGTCCGCATCTCTCCCTACACGGATGAACGGGGCATTGATTGGCTGATTGTCACGGTTGTTCCCGAACGGGATTTCATGGCACAAATTTATGCCAACACGCGCAACACGATCTGGCTAATGCTGCTCTCCTTGGGAGGAGCGGTTGGCATGGGACTTTACACCTCGCGTTGGATTGCTCGACCGATTTTACGGTTGGTTCAATCGTCACAAGCCATGTCCCAAGGAGACCTAGACCAAAAAGTGCCCGCAGGCAACATTGCCGAACTGAATGCTTTAGGCCAAGCCTTCAACGGTATGGCAGTTCAACTGAAATCAGACTTTGTCAATCTCGACCGGCGCGTGCGCGAACGGACCTTATCACTGCAAGAGCGCACTGCTGAACTTGAAGTTGCTAAAGAACAAGCAGAGTTTGCTAACCAGGCTAAAAGCCAGTTTTTAGCCAATATGAGCCATGAGCTCCGCACCCCACTCAATGGCATTTTGGGATATACCCAGATATTGGAGCGATCGCCTGCTTTGCCCGACACAATTCAACAACCCGTTAAAGTCATCCATAAATGCGGCACTCATTTGTTGGATTTGATCAACGACATTTTGGATTTGTCGAGGATTGAGGCCGGGAAACTGGAGCTGAATCCTAAAGCGATTCATCTATTGTCTTGTTTACAGAGTGTGGTGCAGGTCTGTCGGGTGCGAGCGGCTCAACGGGGTTTGGAATTTGTCTATCAGGTTGAATCGCCGTTGCCGGAAGGGGTTTATCTAGATGAACAGCGATTTCGCCAGGTGCTCTTCAACTTATTAGGCAATGCGATCAAGTTTACCGGCCAGGGCACGGTGACGCTGCGAGTATCGGCGACGCCTGCTGCCGGTAACCCTAAGATCAGCTGCCTCCGCTTTTCGGTGGAAGACACCGGCATCGGGATTGCAGATGCGGATATCGATCAGCTCTTCACCGCCTTTAAGCAGGTGGGCGATCGCCCAAAATACTCTGAAGGCACGGGGTTAGGGCTGGCCATTAGCCAGACGATTGTGCGGCTGATGGGTTCTGAGATTCGGGTACAGAGTAAGTTGAATCAGGGCAGCCAATTTAGCTTTGAGATTGCCGTGCCCGTGGCATCAGAGCAGGAAATTCCCCACGCTAGCACCCTTGACCCTGACATCATGGGCTACGCAGGGAAACGGTGTCGACTTTTAATAGTGGATGATCGCGAAGACAATCGTAGTGTTTTAATAAATGTCTTAAAGCCGCTTGGGTTTGAGATTGCCGAAGCGGATGATGGTCAGCAAGCCCTTGAGCAGCTTCAGCATCAATCGTTTGATTTGGTGATTATGGATTTGGCCATGCCCGTGATGGATGGGTATACCTGTCTCAAGCACGTTCGTCAGTCTGCCACCCTTGCTCAGCAGAAAGTGATTGCCTCCTCGGCATCGGTGTCTCAGCAGGATCGACAGTTGGCCCTGGATGCAGGAGCGGATGACTTTTTACCGAAACCCATCGACATGAGCGAATTGCTAACGATGCTGGCGCATCAGTTGGAGCTGGAATGGCAGTATGCTGCCGATGCTGCGCCAACTGCAGCTGAGGACGCTGCCCCGGCTGAGGCGTTACCCGCGCATGTCTTACCGCCAGTAGATACCTTGCGATCGCTCCGTGATGTGGTCGCAACCGAAAACCTACGAGATATCTGCCAGCAACTGGAAACCCTGATTACGCTCAACGCAGACTATGAACCCTTTGCGCGATCGCTGTTGGACTTAACCAAGCAACTGAAGCTTGACGACATCAAGGCAATCCTGAACCAGGCTATTCAGGATTAAGAACAGTCAGGATGACAAAGTACTGGTATAAATTGGGTTCGGCCCTCACCCTAAATCCCTCTCCCCTGGGGCTGTCCCTTACGCATAAGTTGCTCAAAGACTTTTACAGGTTAGGTTTCAGCGGCTAGTTGGGCTCCTTCCATCAAAGTATGGAGCTTAGTGAGCCCTCGCCATAGCGTTTTCAAGCCTGGTTCTCCATCACCTTTGCGAGCTAGAAATCCGCCTAATTGGGCAATCCAAAGCATGGCTTGACGGAGGGTAGGAGGCTTCTTTG
>JBCBZT010000011.1:0-192473 GCA_039815185.1 Cyanobacteria bacterium P01_A01_bin.123
GGGACTAGGACGACGGTACATCGGCAAGACAAGTGCAAGGGATTGAACCAATTATCGGCTTTTTCCTTGCACTTGAATCTCGCTTTTGATTCCCTAAAGCTTTGTGCTGAAACTGTTACAGCTTTTTTCAGCAAACCCTAAATAAGGATTGGGATAATGGCATCCTATTTTAACCGTTGTGCCTAAAGCTAAAATAGGATGCTTGTTTCTACGTCTTAAGGCAATGGCCAAAGTCTTCGATTCAATTACCCCAGAGCTGCAAAGCTTTATCCAGCAGCAGCATCTTTTCTTCGTCGCTAGTGCGCCTTTAACCCTTGACGGACATATTAACGTTTCACCCAAAGGGTTAGAAACCCTGCGTATCTTGTCGCCCCAACGGGTGGCCTACCTTGATCTGACAGGCAGCGGCAATGAAACGTCGGCTCACCTGGCAGAAAATGGCCGCGTCACTCTCATGTTTTGTTCCTTTGAGGCCAAGCCGTGCATTTTGCGGCTCTATGGCAAAGGACAAACCGTCTTACCTCACCACAAAGATTGGGACGCTCTGATAGCGCATTTTGAGGTTGAACCGGGTATGCGCCAAATTATTGTGACAGAGGTTCATCGAGTACAAACTTCCTGTGGATTTGGGGTACCGCTATTTGACTATCAAGGCCAGCGAGATACATTGATTGACTGGGCCGAAAAAAAGGGAACTGTGGGGTTGGAGGCGTATCGTCAAACTAAGAATTTGATCAGCATTGATGGATTTAAAACGCCTTTGGCACAAGACCAGGTGACTGATGAACGACTGCTTACTGACAAATAGTGTAGTAGCTGGGTAAGTCAATTTCATCTTGGGCTTCTGGGTCGATTTTGTTGGTGATCCAGACAGATTGATAGGGATGCAGCGTATAGGAAGCTTGGATGTCGTCGAAGCGATCGCCGCTGATTAAGTCATGCCAAGTATCTGTACCCACTAGATTAAGATCGGCTAGCCGCAGTTCTTGGGGTTGATCGCTTAAGTTATGGATTGAGAAAATGCTTTGGTCGCGGGTAATACTTTGCCGCCAAAAAGCAAATAAAGCTCTATTCAGGGGATGCAGGGTGTACTGGGTTGCATTGGGATGAAAGGCTCCTTGAAGGCGGCGAATCCGAATCAACCGATTCAGTTCAGTAAGTACGATTGATTGAGCCGATTTGGGATCAGTTAGTCTTTTCTCCAAGTCTGCGTAGTCCCAGCGGTGGCGATTGATTGAGCGGTTGCGCCCCGTTTTTGCCAGGTTGTCCAAGTCATTCGGGGTAGCCAGTAGGCTATGAATATAAAATGCAGGAATCCCCTCTAAGGACATCATGATGGTCTGAGAGCAAATAAACCGCTCAACTTGCCACCGATCCTTGCCCTTAACCGTCCCGCTTAAGGCATCAAATAAGGAAATATTGATTTCGTAAGGGCTTTCGCTACCGTCCGAGCGCTTGCGCATACTAATGCGCCCGCCGAACTTTTTCATGGTTTCAAGCAAGTCAATATACTCATTTTCGGTGAGTAGACCTTCTGCAGGCCGCAACCCGATGCCGTCGTGGGAGGCAGTGAAATTAAAATAAGCACACCCCATAGGCGCTGGGGGCATGCTCATCATCCAAGTTTTAAGGTGATCGGAGCGACCCTGTAGCAGGGCATTTAACAACAGCGGGGGCAAGCTGAAGTTGTAGATCATATGTGCTTCGTTGCGATTGCCAAAGTAACTCAGGTTTTCGCGGTTGGGCACATTGGTCTCAGTAATTAAGGCAATGCCGGGATCAATGAGCTGCAAAATTTCACGGAAGACGCGAATCAAGGCATGGGTTTCGCGGAGATGAATGCAGGGGGTACCGATTTTTTTCCACAGAAACCCAACCGCATCTAAGCGTACATATCTGGCCCCGGCGTTAACGTAGAACAGTAAAATCTTGATGTATTCAATTAAGACATCAGGATTGGCAAAGTTAACGTCAACTTGGTCTTCGCTAAACGTCGCCCAAACCTGTTTTTCACCATTAACCGTATCGACTTTGACCAGCAGTGGGCTGCTGCGGGGGCGCACAACCTGAGCCAGCGCTTCTGAAGTCTCTGCTTCAATGAAGTAATCACAACCGGGTTTGGTGCCTGCTTTGTAGTCTTGAAACCAGCGACTTTGACTAGAAATATGATTAACCACAAAGTCAACCATGAGGTTAAACTTTGTCGCGATCGCTTTAACATCATCCCAAATCCCCAATTCTGGATTGACTTCAAGATAGTCAATCACAGCAAACCCATCGTCTGAGCTATAGGGAAAGAAGGGTAGAATATGAACCCCTGTAATCGACTCCATTAGATAGGTGGATAGAAATTTTTCTAGGGTTGCCAGAGGCGACTCGCCTGACTCCGCACTGCTGCAAATACTGTCACCATAGGTGATGAGCAAGATATTATCTTGACTCCATTTGCCGAGATCTTCTTCACCATGATCACCCACATAAGGTTCCAACAGCAGCAGTAACTCTTGGGTCAGGTAGGTTGCTGTTTCTGCCCCATACACAAGGGTTAACAAGGGCTCAACTCGATCATCGAATTTGGTCGTTAGCTTGCTTGATGTCAACATAATCAGTTTGAATTCAGCAACGGTCTCAACGTGCCAATGGCATAGCTTTGGGTATGCATCCCAGGTTTTAACTGTTCGCTAGAAGCCAGGATGCACACAAAGGGGAGTCAGGGATGCACGCTTTGAGGTCAGCCAGGATAGTCAGCTATAGCGTTGTTTAGGCTGCGATAGCTGGATTTAGAATAGAGGCTGTGGTTTGTCGAAAAAGTATTGTGATTTTCATTTAGAATGACGCGGAGCCGAAAAAAGACAAAGTTCGACTACCCTAACGCTGAGTCAGCGCAGGGCTGCGTTTATTTACCTAAGCTTAAGTTTGTAGCGCGAATAGATGCATAGCATTCAGCCATGCTGACAAGGCGATCGCTCACCTTCATAACCCCTGAATTTTTGGAACCTACAAGGATTGATTTTGTTCCAAGCAGAGGTTAATGCGCGAAAAACCTTGTAAGTTATTAGGAGTCGAAACTCTCGAACTCTGCAATCCCTAGCGGAGGTGGGCAAACCGCCGTTGGGGTGAAGGCTGGGGTAGTCTCAGAATTAGGTGGCGCTGATCAGTCATGAGCCAACCTTCATCTTTAAAGTCTTTCAGCAGACGCGTCACGGTCACTCGTGTGGTGCCAATGGCGGTAGCCAACTGATGATGAGTCAGCCGCACAGAAATCCGTATGCCTCGATCTTCCTGCTGTCCAAACTCTTCAGCAATTAGCATCAACAGGTGTCTGAGCCGATCGGTAACCAGGCGCTTGCCAGCCAACGCTAGCCACGCTTCCGCCTGCTGGAGCCTGAGGGTCAAGTTGCGAAACAACCCTGCCGTCAGCACGGGTGAAGACTCTATCTCTGCCAGGGAAAGGGGAAGCACATCCACATCGGTCAAGGCTTGGGCCCAGTAAGGCTCTACAGTCGTCAAACTTAAACCAATGGGAGCTGATGGCCCAGCCAGACCCAGCAATGTTTCGCTGCCATCGGGTTGAATCGTAAAAAGCTGCACTACCCCTCGGCATACTACCACCACCTCTTCTGAGCGCAACGAAATCGAACGCCCTGCCAGGTAAGGGGTCAAGGTACGCTCTCGATAGAGCTGCTCCAGTACCTCAACAAACTCCCTGCGCGCATGGGTCTGGGTGGATAGCATAGCTTTTTAGTATTGCTGCATTCACTGCTATCATCATCGGTTGCGATTAAGGTCTCAGAATGAAAAGGTTAAATCTTGATAAAGGATTGCCATCTACGATTCATTCTATGGGTGTTTCTAGCCTGTCATCAACATTAACACCCACCATTAGTTGGCTGATGAATGCTGATCATGCAGCCAGCGCCAGCAGGGAATAAAGTAGGTGGCCAACACATCATCAACTTGCCAAAACTCGGCGTAACTGTCGAGGCAGCAATAACTGCTGATAAACACGATGAGCAAATCTTGGAAAGGGAACGGCCCTGGCCGAGCTAACTCTGGGTCGGTATAGAGACAGTTGATCACATTTTGCAGCTGCAGCAGATTGCTGGCAATTTGGGTAAATAGCCCGGACTGGTTGGAAATGGTTGGTAGATAAAGGGCTTGATATTCTGTCAAAAAAAGTTGATAGAGTTGCGCGATCGCACCCTTTAGTCCAGTCTGCAATGTCAACGCATCAACGGGAGCACCCTGAGTTTGCCAATGGGCCAGCACGTCGGTTTCTAGAGGGCACGGTTCTATCACCGACAAATTGAGCGCCAACAGCGGTTGCAACACGCGTAAAAACAGGAAATCTAGATCGCCTAAGCTCAGATCAAAATTAGTGGGATGTTGCTTAAATAGTGAAGACCCTGGTAGCGCTTTTGCATTATCAGGATTAGTCCAAATGAACTTAAATTCAGCCACATCTGCCACAATTTCGCCAATCAGGTGAGTAAACAGCAACCCTAAGCGCTGACGAACCTCCGCATGGAAAAATTGGCGGGCTTTGGCTTCGTCTAAGCGCACCTGGGACAGATCAGGGGCAACCAACTCAAACAGATCGAAGCAGGTGAGCGGCCCGGCAGCCGTGTAAGCCGTTTCGCCAGCGCGGAGGGGCTCATGGCAGTCAGCTAAGATGGCGTAGTCCCCTTCAAATTGGGTTAATACTAATTGCCAATAATGCCCCCAAATATCGTGGAGTAGAAAGGCTTCAGCATCGGCGACAGGTAATACACCGACAGTTTGTGCCATTGCCTGCACAACCTGGGTGGAGGAACAGTTAGCTTTTTGCCCAATTCTGTTAGCCCAGGCTGAATCAATATGGACGGGGTTACAGGGGCCAAAGGTAGGGAATCGACGGAATTTGGCGAAGCTAAAATTGCTAAGGCTGTTTTGCAATGCCCTTAACTTCTCTAGATTGTCGGCGTCGACGCCGTCCCAACCCTGACTCGGGTCATCAATCGCTGGGGGAAAATCGAGGCAAAAGTAAAACTGGAGGGGTGTATAGATACAGTGGATTTTGTCAACCGGAATCTGAATCTCAAACAACGCCTGGAATAAGACCGCGATCGCGGTCTTTGATAAAGCCCCAGTCCCATCTCCAGCATCAGCATCAGCCAAAATCGCTTGCATAATCGCACGCTGTTGCCGCAGACGCTCGTCTACGGTTGTCAGTAGTTGGGTTAAACTCGCTTCAAACTCAGCGCCTAATTGAAACTGCTGGTTCCATTGAGCGATCGCGCCCGGTTCTTTCCAACCCTCTGGAATCGGATCAGGATGATAGTTACTTAGCGTCGGGGAGGCCAAAGTGCCCTGCCAGCCGACACCCCCAGCCTGGTGATAGCGGGTCACCAACAGCACCGCCCGCACAAAGGCTTGACGCACCGTCAGGGGAATTTGCTCAAGCGGCAGGCGATCGCGACAGATGGGATGCGTAAACGACTCTAACGCCACTTGAATTTGTCGCAGGCGATCGCGCCGCCGCTCAATCACCGAGGCTTCAGTGTGGGAACGGTTGCCAAACACCAGGCAGCGAGCCAAATCCAATGCCTCAGCGAGTAAGTTGCACTGCTGTTGAGTTGGGGTTGGGATGGACATCAATTAACCCGTACTAATCGAATTTCGGTGCGCTGGTTTTGGGCATCCTGGGGGGCAATGCCGGGTAACGGTTCGCTGAAGCCTTTGCCCTCTGCCACGATGTTGTGTTGAATGCCTTTGCTGCGCAGGTAATCGACCACTACCTGGGCGCGGTTTTGGCTGAGCTGTTGATTTAAGGCCGCACCGCCCGTTTGTGAGGTGTGACCGATCACGCGTACAGCGACGGTTTGGGGGTTAAATTCTTGAATTTCTGCAGCTAACGCGTCGAGGGTTTGTTGTCCGGCGGCGGTCAGTTGAGCCGAGCCAGTCCCAAAGTCCACTTGTCCTTTGACATCGAGATTGCCAATGTCTGGAGCAGCCTGCACTTGCTCGGCGCTAACCTCAGGAATCGCAATAGTTTGGGCGTTGTTGCCAGAGAGTCGATCGGCCAGTTCAGGGTTGTCTGCTCGCACCAATTCAATCAGGGTGTTGGTATTGGTGGCTGCTTTGGTGAGGTAATCGGCAGTGTACAACTCTTCTGGATTTGAGGGGATGCTGTTCATCCGACCGGAGAGGACTAAAACTGCCGCGATCGCCTCGATGCGCGTTTTGAGGGTGCCATCCTGCATCCAATCTTTGGCTTCGGTCGCAGTAAAGAAATCAATTCCCTGTAATACAGCGCCGGCATCCGTGGGCGACAAGCCCCCGTCTTCGGCAATCTGGGTCTGCAATTGTGATGAATCGCGGACATTAGCATCAATGCGGCGATAGTAAGCTTCCAAAAGTTCGGAAACCTGCTCGGGTTTGGACTGAAGCAGGCGATCGCTGGCCACAACAACATCCACAATTGAACCTGGCGCATCTTGACTGGAGAGCACTACCGTATGGCCTTGCTGTTTGGCCTGGGTAATGAAGGGTTCCCAAAGCACCGCGATCGCCACATTATTCGCCGGATCTTGCATCAGTGTCCAGGCTTCTGAGGCATCGGCAACTTTGACCACTTCAAAATCTGACAGATTGAAGGCTTCAAATTTGGTGTCTAATACTAGCGCTAAATATTCGCTGGGGGTATCTCCGGCATAGACTACCTTTAGGGATTGCCCTTGAGCCTGAGCCTGCTGCAGCAACGTACTGACATCTTGCAGTGATTTCAGATCGCCATATTGCTTGGTATTGAGCACCACTGCATCAGCCCCAATAGTGCGGTCAATCAAACCAACAATTTTACCTTGGGGCTGCTGTTGGAGAAACTGATCAAGGGTGGTCACCATCAGGTCCGCTTCTCCCTGACTCAGCTTCTGGGCTCGTACCGCCTGGTCAAATTCATCTTCGTATTGCAGACCCAGGCCAAATTCCGCCAACACTTCCTGAAATTCTGAGCTGCGAAAAGTGCTATAGCCGCTAAACGTGTCACCCAATAGGGTCAGCTGGGTTGAGGATCTCGGCGTTGTGCCACCGCTATTGTTGGGCTGCTGCCCCGTGATCCCACTGACAATGCCAGGCGAAGTCTTATTCAGATACCATACGCCACCCCCAACCAAGCCTGAGGTGATCAATAACGTCAACAGTAGGGCTGGAGTACTATTTTTTGATTTGCTCATTGATAGAGAGAAACAATATTGAGGATTGCTACAACCGACCGACATCCAATTCCTGAAAACAGCGGTCAATACTTGACTCTGTCATACCTGGCTCTAATATGCCCCAACCCCCAGGTCACCAAGCGTTAAGTCAGCGGTTATTTGACAAATGAGTCAGATCCCTGACAGCACAAGGAAAACACAGAGGACTCGTAAATCTTCATCAAAGCTCAAAAACACCCCAGGGGTTTCGCCCGATCTCACAACATTACGCAACAATCTAGCAATTTTTAGATTATTCTCTCTCGAAGGATTGCAATTCGTTCAAAAAAAGGTTGTTTTTATTAACTTTGTCTAATCAAACTTAAGCGGATGATGAATCACTCTCTATACTGAAATCAATTCAAAGCAAATACTGCTTGCGAGCGTGAATCCGACAATTAGTGAGTAATGGATCGCTTGCTACTGAAATCAATTTAAGCCGAATTAAAGTCAATTAAAGCAACGTGTGGGAGTAAACCTGAAATCGGTGCGTTTTTGCTGATCCCAAGCTATAAACGCTGCGTATCCCCAATATTTAGGAGAATTCTATGTTAGTTACACAATCGCAAAAGTTGAATAAGTTTGCAATTTTATCAACCATTAAGAGTTTTTTGATTTGGGCGATTCTCTTAGAGGTTTGCTTCTTGGTTGTGGGATTCCCCTTAGTTACTTTGATTATTGCAACAGCAGCAATCGTCGCGATCGCCCTGCAATCAGTCATGACCGCAAGCGCAGTTTTATGGGTCGTTTCCATCGTTATTGGGGCTAATCTATTGGCCGTGTTACTGACTGCTGCTAGCTTGAGTTTGAAAGGGATCCATCCCCATGAAGTGAGTTGGCTCGGCTGGTTGACCCAAGACGATGCAGACCAGCTTATCCCTCGCTATCCAGCTTGCCCTTTGACCTGTGCTCTAACCCCTGTGCGGGTTAACGCTTAGGCCAACCCCGCTCCAATACCTCTAAATTGATCCTAGATGCCTTACATGAGCCCGTCAGCGATCGCTGGCGGGCTTTTCATTGCGGTCTAAAACAGCTGATATCGCGATCGCCAATTGCGTTAGCACAGACTTGAACTATCATTCCCCCTTCGGATAAGAACTGAGGCGGAAGTTCGGGCAATCCGTAGACTATCCGGGAGGATTCACACTGAGAATCACGGACAAAATTGTAATCGGTTTGACAAAATCCATCTGTATCCCCCCACCACTGTGCTACTCTGGAAGAGTTGTCTAAATTCGCACATCCAGGATTTCGGGTGTTTCTTAACTTTAGAAATCCGCCTGGGTGGAGGCTAAACCCGAAAAAGGAGAAATTCATGCCTGTTGTTCAATTGGCTCAATTACTTGAGTCAGGAGTTCACTTTGGCCACCAGACTCGACGCTGGAACCCAAAGATGGAATCCTACATCTTTACCGCTCGTAATGGCGTTCACATTATCGACCTAGTGCAAACCGCCAGGTTGGTTGACGAGGCTTATCACTACATTCGTAGCGCCTCTGAAAAAGGTCAGAAGTTTTTGTTTGTCGGCACCAAGCGCCAAGCAGCAGGGATTGTGGCTCAAGAGGCTGCTCGCTGCGGGGCTTATTATATTAATCAGCGCTGGCTGGGTGGCATGTTGACCAACTGGGCCACCATTAAGACCCGTGTTGATCGGCTTAAAGATTTAGAGCGGATGCGCGACACAGGTGCCCTAGCACTCCGCCCCAAGAAAGAGGCTGCTGTGCTTCGCCGGGAACTTGAAAAACTCGACAAGTACCTTGGTGGCATCAAGTTAATGCGCCGCATTCCTGATGCAGTTGTGATTGTTGACCTCCGCCGGGAATATAACGCCGTTCAAGAGTGTCAAAAGCTCGGCTTGCCAATTATCTCGCTGCTGGATACCAACTGCGACCCTGATGTCGTGGATATTCCGATTCCCGCCAATGACGACGCGATTCGCTCGATTAAACTAATCTTGGGCAAGTTGGCTGACGCTATCTATGAAGGCTCCCACGGTCAGCTTGCAGATGACGAAGACATCTATGATGATTACGAGGGCGCTGAAGCAGAATACGATTACGATGATGAAGATGTGCCAGACGCATCTGAAGATAGTGACAGCGATAGCAGCGACAGCGGTAGCGACAGCAGCGATAGCGATAGCGACAGCAGCAACAGCGATAGCGATAGCGGTACCGAAAACTGAGCCAAGTTTTAATTGAGGATCATCGATTTCTCTAAAGAGAAATCGATGATCCAAAAACTGGGGCAAAGTTTCAGCCTCCCTGAATACTGACGTTAGCAAGGTAATTAGCATTAGGACCTAGGGCACTATGGCGGAAATTTCTGCAAAGCTCGTCAAAGAACTGCGCGACAAGACCGGCGCAGGCATGATGGATTGTAAAAAAGCACTCAAAGAAAACGACGGTGATATGACCAAAGCCGCTGAATGGTTGCGGCAGAAAGGCATCACCTCGGCGGCTAAGAAAGAGGGTCGGGTTGCGGCTGAAGGGTTAGTTCATAGCTATATTCACACGGGCGGTCGTGTTGGCGTTCTGGTCGAAGTGAACTGTGAAACAGACTTTGTAGCCCGGCGTGACGAATTTAAGGCTTTGGCTCAAGACGTTGCGATGCAAATCGCAGCTTGTCCTAACGTTGAATATGTCAAAACTGACGATATTCCGACCACCATGATCGAAACCGAAAAAGCGATCGAGATGGGGCGGGATGATTTAGCTAAAAAGCCTGAAAATATTCGTGAGAAGATCGTTCAAGGCCGCATCGACAAACGGTTGAAAGAACTATCCCTACTCGACCAACCCTTCATTAAAGACCAAAACATTACCGTTGAAGAGCTAGTTAAGCAGAGCGTGGCTAAACTGGGTGAAAATATTCAAATTCGCCGCTTTTCGCGATTTGTCTTGGGTGAAGGCATTGAGAAAGAAGAGTCTAATTTTGCCGACGAAGTAGCTGCACAAGCGGGGCTTAAATAAGGGTATCTGACTGAAGTCAGCCTCTCTTCTTCCCAGATAGATTCCAAACGTAATCCATCTCAAACATCGCCCGATAGCCTCATTTCCCGGAATCCCCCTTTTGCAAATGCAAAAGGGGGATTCTATGTCGCCTCTTGTAAACCTCGCCCTTACCCAGCGATGGGGCAAATCGGGTTGGATAGGCAAACCTTGGCCAATTTCTCTAGATCATGGACTGATACCCCGACATATATAGGAAGATAAAGCAACTGCTCGAAGACTTGTTCCGCCTCCACGGCCCGCATTTCAGGCCGAGCCACAGGTGGGGGGATGACGTAAAGGCTGGAGCCGCCTTGGGTTGCATCAAATCCCTGCTCCCACACATACGCCATCAACTGCTCTGGATGTTCATGCAGAATGGGAAATACCCAGTAGGTATGTTCACAGGCGCGATCGCCCGGTCGCCTTAGTGATGGCATCAGCGCGATCGCCTGCTCTGCCAGTGCCTTGCGCTCAGAAATTTTGGCCTGATCAAACCGTCGAAGCCGACGCTCTAGCAGCGCTAACACGGCAGATGAAGGTCTTTGGCGAATCTTGGCAAAAAAGCGATCGCCCGAAAATCCGCGAACGCTACTGGCAATAATTTGATCGTGATTCACGTTTAACAGCCGACACACCGCAATGAAGATGCTGTAGGTAACACGATAGGAAAGCAGCACCAGCACAGCATACTTGCAAATCCGGACAAGAAAAAGCAGGCGGTTTGAGATAGGCCACTGATCCTGATATCGGCGCACAGCATTGCGAAGTGACGGATCGCGAAAGCAGAGAAATCCCCCTGCCAGGGCCGTGGCAGTCTTAATGGGGCCAAAACTAAACAGGCTAATATCACTTTGGGGATGGCCATGGTAGCGATCGCCGACATAGGCCTGAGCACAGTCTTCCATCACCACAAGGCTATGCGCCTGAGCAAACCGCAGAATCGGCTCCATCGGCATCCGACTACCAAACAAATGCGCCACCAGAATTGCTCTCGTGCGTGTCGTTATCCCTTTTGCCATAGATTCAGGGCGTACTTCAAGACGAGTGAAATCTAAGTCAATTGGAATCGGAACCAGACCGTGTGCTTCTATAACCCGTATCATGCCTCGAATCGTTACGGCTGAGACCAAGATCTCGGTTCCTGCTGGGAAGTTGAGCGTGTGCAGCAATGCATCAAAGCCACTCCGCACCGACAAACAGACCAAACTGGCATCTTTTTCGGACCATAGCTGCTCAAGTCTTGTCTCAATTGCTTTACGGCTCTGTGGCCATAGACAATGCTTGATTCCGTATAGGAGATCTGTCCAACCAATATCAAGACGTTTGCGAGGGATCACAGGCTAGTCATCAATAACTACAAATTTTGCGTCGCCCCCAACCGGGATGATCAATTGCCTTCTGTACATCAATAATGATCAGAGCAGCATTAAATGGTAAGTGCTTCAATTAACTCGTCCTGTGTTAATCCAATCTGCCCAGTCTTCTCGACCCTGCTGCTGTGCTTGATCAACAGCTAGGTGAACCTGATAGGGAATCTTTAACAATTCAACCTGCCAAGTCTTGTTTTCTTGTTCAAGGATTGCATAAGAGGCAAGGGGCGAGTAGTTTTGCATCTTATGATAATTTGGCAGATCGTCATCATATGCGGGTACGCCTACACTACCAGGGTTAATGACCAACTGTTCTGAAGCGAGTTGAACGACCCTTGGAATATGGCTATGTCCGCACAAAATTATCGGATAATTAATCCCTTCAAGATAATCGAGGATGGCCGCTTCATCCCTTACAGTCGGCAACCCACTGGAAACGTCTTCTAGCAAGTAAATACAATCACTTTTAGGGATACCGTGGCAGGCAAATATTTCATCACCGATAACTGCTGTTTTGGGTAACGATTTCAGCCAATGAATCGGATCGCTACCCAATTCGTTGATCATATAAGTCAATGTGGCATGATCTTCACTCGGATGAAACTCATAAACCTCTCGATCCTCATTGCCCTGAATCGTCACCGCATTGATTGATTGAAGCAGCTTGTAAGTTTCCATCGGCTTAAGCGGCCCATACAACACATCGCCAAGGTTGATAAACTGATCAATTCCTCGACGTCTCGCATCTTCAAGAACTGCGGTTAGCGCCCATAGATTGCCATGAATATCTGATAAAACTGCAAATTTCAATTTTATTTCTCCATCGATTGCGCATCATCAGCCAATCTAATCGGGTGCATGAGTTTATCAACCTGCACCTCCTCACCAAGCGTTATCCCAAAGTGAGTCCGCATCAAAGCTCGGTACTCCGCTTCATCCTCCACTAACCGCTCTTCACGCTGCTCTCCGATCGTTACGATTAGACGGTTATTTGACAGGGTGATGCGCCCCTTTGGTGTGGCCAATGAGCACACTGCTTTCCGCGTAAAATTAGAGTCGGGTGAAGTCTGCTGATAATGACACATATCGCTAAAGTCTTCCAGGCGGTGGGGTATCAGTGAAACAAAATATTGTGGCTCCCAGTCCGAAGTTTGTCGCCGCTGAAGCACCTTCCCAGTATTCGACTTGATAAAGCGGTAGAGACTACCCTGCTGCATATCCGCTTCCTCGGTGTCTAACCGCAGCGGTTCCAAGAATAAATTTCCAAATCCAACGTCTGCGATCCAACGCTCTTCTAGCTCAATCAGCAGCACTAGATGATCGAACTCAGGCCCCGGCTGAGCACCGTCAAATACCCGCGATGACAATAGGCTCACCGAAAAACCAAGCTGTTCCAGGAGCCACCCAAACAAGCCATTGAGTTCGTAGCAAAATCCTCCACGTCGTCGTCGCACGACCTTGTCATAGAAAGCCGGGCGGGAGATGACAATGCGATGACCTAGCGGAATGTCGAGATTTTCAAAGGGAACGGTAAACAGATGCGCCCGGTGCAGTTGCCGCAGCGTCTTGCCTGTGGGTTGACGCGATCCTTCGTATCCAATGCGCTTTAGATATGCATCGACATCCATAGAGAGAAATTGTGCAGCATGGACTTCTAATTTAGATGGGTTTGCCTAGGATTTGGGGCAGCTATGCGGATTCTCTGTTTCCTGAATGACGATGGGTGAGATCAGATCGGATGCTTGTAACCCCTGACCGAGGCAGCTATCTTGAACGGCTAATTGCTGCCGCAGAGCTGCCCACACTTCCTAAGCCGCCTTATCAAAAGGCATACCCTTGTTTGCTGCCGGATGGCGATTATTTAGAATTGCCGTTTTTGCCGTTGCCGCCTGACTTTGAAACGGCGATCGCGTTTCTTTGCGCTAACCAAACCTCATTTGCTGTAGAAGATCGCTTGTCAACCCACATGACTGCTCTGGCCCAGGCACTCGATCCAGAGGTGGTCGTGGGGATGCCAACTTTGGGCATGGTTTATGCGGCATCAGTTGCTCAAAAGCTGGGCCATGAACGCTATGTTCCCCTGGGATACTCTCGCAAATTTTGGTACGACGAGGCGCTTTCTGTGCCGGTGCGTTCAATTACCAGTCCCATTAAACCCAAGACGGTTTACATCGATCCCCGACTGCTGGAGCGGCTCAACGGCAAACGCGTGCTCTTGGTGGAAGATGTGATCAGCACAGGGGGGACGGTTTCGGCAGAACTCCAACTGATGGAAAAGATTGGGGCCAATGTTATCGGCATTATCACAGCTGTGAAAGAAACGAATGCCTGGGTTAAGAAACTAGGTGCGATCGCACCCCACTGGCCTAGCCAGGTTCATGCCCCGATTAAGTGTCCTCTGTTCCAGAAGGGGGATGGCGGTTGGATGCCTTTAGACGGGACGTATCCGCCTTAGTTTCAGCATGGCCTAGCTTATTCAACGAAATAAGTGCCCTGCATGATGTACGTATCTTGATCCGCAGCGGCTTCTGTTTCGTAGAAATACGCCTCGACTTCTTGAGACCCTGACTCAGGCACAAGCTTGAGATAGGGATTGGGAGTGTCATAAAAGCTGGGAACAGCCGTTAGTTTAAGCACATAGCTACCTCCAGAACTGCTGACCACCTCGTAGGCGCTAGTTTGCCCATCATCCCAGCGGATTTCGGTGGGGGTAATGGTCATGGGGCCAAAGCCATACAGTACCGAACTCAGCGGTTCCCAGGTCTTGACCAACGCATCAGGCAGGGCAGCTTGGGACGGTATCGCTGATTCACTGGCGTTAGCCGGTGGGTTAGGGGGTTGGGGCGTTGGAGACGACGACTCAGGCGGTGGGACAGCTTCTTCTGATGGGGCAGTCTGTGGGGAATTGTCTGCGGGGGGCTCTGGCGTCGCAGGGACAATGTCGGTAGCCGGGACACTATCTACCGGGACACTATCTGCCGGGACACTATCTGTAGGAGCAGACACAGCGGTTTGGTCAGCACGCTGACAACTCGCGACCATGACAAGACCCAGCAGGCCAGCTGTCAGCACAATGTTTCGCAGCGGGAAGATGACTTTCACGGGGGCTCATGCCTCCTTGTCGAAAAGACCTAACTATTGTGGCGCGGGTTTGGGTCACTGACACCTTGCTTAAGGGCAGTTCAACAATTGACATGCAGTGGCAATATTAGAATGCCGAGGAATCCTGAGTGTCCATTAACATAAGGGCATTCAGTTCCCTGTTGTTTGGTTTCCTTAAAGGGATCGCAGTATCTACCCATGAGAATAACAACCCAGTTTGTGCCGATGATTGCGATCGCAGGCACCCTGTTTGTCTTTAACCTATGGGATTCACCGATTCCCGCTCCAGATTCAACGACGCCTGAATCAACCCTTACTCCCGCCAGCACTCAACCCAATGTCGTGAGTGCCGCCCCCACGGCGATGGCACTCAAAGACCAACCTAGCTCCCCTGCAGCGGCTACGCCAACGACCATCGCGGCCCATTCAGCTTCAGCTTCATCAACAGCTTCTGCCATTTTTCCCGATGTCCAAGCTGACCCCTACGCCACCGATATTGATGCGGCCTACCAACTGGGCATTGTTGCCGGGTTCGACGATGGTTCGTTTCAGCCCCAAGCCCGAGTCACCCGCGAAGGGGCAATCACCTTAGTGGTGAACCTGTTGACCCAGGAGTTCCCAACTCCCCCCCTGGCAGCAGTCAGTTCAAATTCGGCGCAACTCTCTCCAACCCCGTTTCCTGATGTGGCTCGCGATCGCTGGAGTGTCTCGACCATTGATACCGCCCAAGCTATGGCACTCGTGCAAGGCGATGACCTAGGCCAGTTTCGCCCCACCGCCACGGTCACTCGGGCTGAACTGATGGCCATGCTCCAGGGGGCGATCGCCTATGCCCACCAAACCACCGGACGTCCCCTGCCATCAGCCCAAGCCTCTGCCATCTTCGAAGATGTTGATGGACACTGGGTTGCCCCCATCCTCGGAAATTTGGCGGTATTTTGTCCGGCAATCGCCAATCCCTTGAGTGACGACAACCGCACCTTTGATCCCGACGCACCAGCGCTACGCAACTACACCGCTAGCGCCGCAGTCCAAACCTATGACTGTCTTAATGCGATCGCCCCTTAATGGCTATCCGGCCCGTCCCCCTTGTGCGTACAATGGCGATATCGTTCTGCTGAAATTGAGTAATGCAACCCGACGCGATCGCCCTGTCCCCTGCCTTAGAGCCGTATCGCGCCCGTATCGAAGCCAGCTTACACCCCTTTATTCAAATCGATGCTAGCCCGAGCGACACCACCCTTCCGTGGGAAAGTAAATTGGGTGGGACTCCCTATCTCCCCAAAGATAGCGACTATCCCAAATCCAGTCATGGTAGCTACCTCCATCTCCTAGCACAACTCAACTTTGCTGAGATCCCCCACCTTGATCCTTTTCCAGAAACTGGAATTCTCCAGATTTTCATTGACGCCAGCGACGATCTCTACGGGCTCAATTTTGATCGCTCCACCGACCAATCCCGATTTCGCGTCTGCTATTTTCCTGAAGTCAACACCGCCATCGAGAAACTCGTCACCCGCTTCGATTTCTTACCCCAAGCCGAATATCACCCCGTCAATGGCGTCTACAGCCTTAGCTTCACCCACCATCAAGCCCCCATTAGCCCTAGTGACTATCGCTTCGCGACTCTCATGGGTGAGGATTTTGATGAACTCTTAGATGATGAAACCCTTTACGACGAATATTGGGATGTAAGTCGCTGTGAAGGTCACAAACTCGGAGGCTATCCTAGCTTTACCCAATCTGATCCACGCGCTGTTTTACCCAGCGAAGACAGCCCAGACGTATTGCTATTACAGATTGACACCGACGAAATCCACGACATCATGTGGGGCGATGCTGGCGTGGGCAATTTTTTCATTCGCGCAGTGGACTTAGAAAAGCTTGATTTCTCAAACGTGCTCTACAACTGGGACTGTGCTTAACAGTCAATATCGTGCTGGTGGTAAAACCGAACCTCATGCCTCCAGAACTCTTTGTAAAGATCAGTTACGATCATCAACAGCACATTGCTGATAACAATCGCCTTTTGACATCTACGAGGTTTAAGCATGGTTGAAAAAGTTAAAAAGACTGACGCCGAATGGCAGCAGCAGCTTACCCCTGAGCAGTTTGAGGTGACGCGCAAAAAGGGGACTGAACGTGCCTTTACAGGTGACTACCACGATAACAAGGCATCGGGTACCTACAAGTGCATTTGCTGTGGTGTGCCATTATTTAGTTCAGAAACAAAGTATGAGTCTGGCACGGGCTGGCCTAGCTTTTGGCAACCGATCAATGCCGAAAACGTAGAGGACAAACTTGACCTCAGCCACTTTATGATTCGCACAGAGGTCGTTTGTGCTATATGTGATGCCCATTTGGGTCACGTATTTCCCGATGGCCCTAAGCCAACAGGGAAACGCTACTGCTTAAACTCTGCTGCGCTCGATTTTGAGCAGCAGACCTAAAGCAATCACTCGGCATTACTGAGTTCAGGTTGCCGACAACCTGAACTCAATAAGGCTCATTTGGTTTCCTTGAACCATGCATCTCAAATTCAACTGTGATCGGGCAAATCTCGGCAAGTCATTTAGTTCGTTTGAACTATAATAAAGTTGGGATTTTTCCAATTTACACAGGGTGATGTGAACCTGGATGTTGGTTTCAGCGTCTATGCTAAGGATTGAGTTACACAGAAGTCTGCCAAAGGCTACCCGATTCAATCGGAGTCTAGAGCTGTGCAGGCAAAGACACTACACTTCTAAGCTTGGGTGCAGTTTACTTTTTGGGATGGAGACTACACTATGCGCTCTGACAGTGCCTACACTTCTCAGTCGAGTTCCTTCACGATGATCAAGAACCTCCTCGCCATGCTCTCTGGAGGCATTTTTGTCGTTGCTTTGCTAGCAACGTTTGGCATTTGGCGATCGGGAGGACGCTTCTTCGAAGGCTTGATGATGATGGTGCAACCGCCCCCACCCACTCAAGAAGTTGACATTCGCTCAGTCGTGGTGCAGCAAATTCGCGGTGCCAGTGAGTTGACTACAGCGATTTTTGCTATGGAAGCAGTCGTACCTAGCACCAGCGATCGCACTTTGGGCGGCTACGTCATTGGCAAAACCAATCTGCTATACATTGCCTATGGTGAAGTTAGAGCTGGGGTAGACCTCAGCGAACTAACCTCAGACGCAGTGATCACCACTGAAGACAGCATCCAAGTCACATTGCCTCCTCCCCGCATTTTAGACAGCAAAATCGATGTCAATCGCTCCAGTGTCTACGACTACGATCGCGGCTTTTTAGGTCTCGGCCCAGATCAAGGCCCTCAGCTGCAAGATTTTGCCCAAGAACAAGCCTTGAACAAAGTGGTTCAATCTGCCTGTGCTGAAGGTATTTTACAAGAGGCTAACCAGCGCGCTGAACAGGCGGTCAGCCAACTACTCACCACCGCAGGCTATCAGGACTTCACCGTCAACCTCCAACCCCCATCGGGAGAAGCATGCCCAAGCTAATCCATTGAGCATGCCTAGGTCAGAACGAGCGATTCAGCTTGGGTTTCAGCTGGCGATCGCAACGCTGCGATAATATCGCTCAATCCTGCAGAATTGAGCCGATAGCTCAGGGGATGGGCAATTAACCGAGCTGTACTTTGATATAGCACTTCCAACTCAATCAAGTTATTTTCTCGAAGCGTGCGTCCGGTTGAGACCAAATCCACAATGGCTTCTGACATGCCTGTAATCGGGCCTAACTCAACCGAACCATACAGGGGAATAATTTCTACAGGTAAATCAATACTTTGAAAATAGTCGCGGGCGCAGTTGACAAACTTAGAGGCAACGCGGCTATGGGGCGCAAGATCTAGCGCTGAGCGATAGGGGCTAGTGGATTTAACTGCAACCGACATGCGACAGCTGCCAAAAGCTAAATCAGCTAGATGGGCCACTTTGGGTTGCTTTTCCTTAAGCACGTCATAGCCGACAATCCCCAGTTGGGCTTGACCGTATTCCACATAGACAGGCACATCTTGTGCCCGCACCAGCAAGGCTTTGGCTCGCCCCGTCGGATCGCTTATTTGGAGCTGACGATTCGACTTATCTAAAAACAGGCTGAAGTCAAAGCCGATTGCTTTGAAGCGTTCAATACTGTCTTCTAAAAGCGCCCCTTTGGGCAAGGCAACGGTAAGCATGGGCACAGATATTCAGATATTAAGGGTATGAAAGCTGTCTTGCCATTCTATCAATCTATGGTGGCCAGCCTTAAAAGGTAGCAACGCTTCAATTCGATTGCATCACCAGTTGCCTTGCTTTTGCTAAGGTTGCTTGCGTGCTAAGGTGATAATCAGTCAAGAGCGAGGTGGCATGTGGTTAGCCTGAGCGCAAGGGGCATGCTACCAGAGCGGTTGCCTGCGCTTTCACACAAGGTAACCAATGGATAACAGTCCTTCCGACTTTGAACTTACTGTCTCTGCTTATCAGGAAAGTTGCGATCGCAATAATCTCACTTTCTATCCGCCCATCGAAGAACACTCCCAACAGATTAATGATGTCATCTATTTGCGGACAGGTTCGACAGGCTATGTCGCAAGATATGACACTCGACGACGGCAAATGCTGGCTTAAGCTCATACCTATCCAGACCCATTTTTTCCCGTGCATGAGAACGCAAGCGCTTGCGTTCATGCACAAACCTTTAAATCGGTTGGGGGGCAGGGGACTGCCCGATTTCTCCGTCCTTATAAGAGACAGTAAGTTACGTTCTACTCCACCTAAGCGCAGCATTCACGATCGAGTTCCTAACAAATCCATTACTGAGTTTCTAATAAGATGCCTATCAAACCCATGTATGCGAAAGAGCTGTTGAGCCGATATGCAGCAGGCCAACGGGATTTTCGAAACCTAAATCTGATTGCAGCCAATTTACGGAACCTCAATTTAAGCGGTTCAAATTTGTCGGGTGCCAACCTGGCTAAGGCCAATTTGTCGGGTGCCAATCTCAGCCAAGCTAATCTTACAGATACGGTTCTGATTGGGGCAATCTTGACCAATACCAACTTAAGCCGAGCTAACTTAACCAACGTAGATTTGAGTGGCGTTGATTTGAGCAATGCAGTTCTCCGGGGTGCGATCCTTCCTCAAGCTTCATAGGCGTAGAAAATAGCGATGAAAAGATCAATTTAACCGTCGCCTTCAGAATGTTCAACATTAATATTTCTGCTAAATCTCACACATGACTCCAGAAGCTATTCGGACAGTTGGACAAGTTAGGCAAGAATTCCATACATTATTCTCGGCAGCTATTGGGATGCCAGTTAATATCACCAAGGGCAATCCTCAATCGGGTAATGCCCCCAAGATTTCCTGGACAGATCAAGACCAAAGGTTGAACTATGTTTGTCTTTATGCACATATAGCACCTGATGTCATGCTACCCAATCGTCCCCTCATTCTCCGCTTAGGCGTCAATAAGGGGCTGGGACTTGAGTCTGCAAAACGCCTCAAAGCAAGTCAACCCGCCAGTCAAAAATTACTACGCCTTGAATTAACGCTATTGCCTAGCGAAGTTCTGCCGTTTGTCCCCTGGATAGTGAGCTTGTTGCAGTCTGATGACCTAGATTCTGACAGGGTAGTATCGCCACCAAGTCCACTCAATTTCGATACGCTGGATCAACTCTTAAGGCATGGCGCATGGACTCAAAAAGCAACCCGTTGCCTGGCCCAGGAGGATACGTCTCAAGGCACTGAGAGCATCACAGTCTTAAGTGGCGCAGAAAACACTGACTAAATAATTTTCAACTGGGGAGGAAGCCCAGTGGTTAACCACTGATTGGCGCAAGCAGGCGTCTCGGTACCGCATTACGAATAGGACTGATGTCCAAAATATACCACTAGCGATCGCGCCTTTGCCGAGTCCGAACCATACGATGTCAAGTTCAATGCTGCAAAAAAACAGCAGAGGCACCGAATTCGGTGCCTCTGCTACCTTAGTTATCTTGATCTAGCTAGCATCTGGAACACTAAACAACAATGGGCTGACCATCTGCTCGATAGAGCATGAAAGTAATACCAGGCGTCTGGATATTAAAAAACATCTTGGTTCCATCAGCAGAAAAACATCCCCCCGCAAATTCAGAGGTATTGAGATTGTTACGGACTAGCTTGAACAAACCACCCTGAGGCGTAACACCCACAATGAACTGCTCACCACCACCGTCTTCCATCAGGTAAAGGCTGCCATCGGAAGCAATTGTGATGTTGTCAGGGTTATCTAGTTCAGTTTCGACAGTGGACTCAACAAACAGCGTCACAGCCTCGGTGACATCGTCGTAGCACCAAACCTGACCATTGCCTTGATCACCGCCGCTAGTGCAGACCCAATAGATTTTACCGTTACCGGCCCAGGCACCTTCACCACGCGCGAAGATAGCACCTCCCAATTCCTGAGCATCAAACCGGAGAGTATCTTCATCAGGATTGATATTGACACCGTTTTGAATGAGGCTAACCCACTTCACTTGCAAAGGCTGATTTAGCAAAGGCAACACACCCGTACGGGTATCCTGAGGGCCGTCAACCAGGGTTAGCACCTCTAGTTCACCACCAGCAGCCAGATTACCAGGCTGGGTAGGTTTGTAACGGTAGATGCAACTGTCCCCACGATCTTCGGTCTCATAGACATAGCCAGTTGCAGGGTCAACTGCAACGGCTTCGTGGTTGAAACGCCCCATCTCGATCAAGGCTACAGGATCAACAAGGCCACCCCGAGCCGGAACCTCAAAATTAAAGCCATGCTTTTGAGTCACAGCCGGGTTATCAGCCGGAACAGTAACATTCTCTTCACAGCTAATCCAGCTGCCCCAAGGCGTCGGGCCACCTGCGCAGTTGCGAATCGTCCCTGCGAGGGAGACGTAGTCACGAATAACACGACCGTTGCGGTCTACGATAATGGTTGAGGTACCCCCTGCACCGATGCCCGGGCCACCATCACCATTGAACGGATCATAAGCTTTCTGCAAGCCAGTCCCCCCCGTGAAACCAGATCCGTCATCCTCACCGGGGCTGAGTTCATGGTTTTGAACCAGGATATAGGTACCCCGAGGCCCTGCGAAGCAAGCCATCCCATCATGGTCACTGGGGCAGGTTTTGCCATCGCTCATATTCATGCCACTCACGTGGAACGCACAATATTCGAAGCCAGCGGGAACCTCCAGCAAGGGGCCACCATCAGCAAGGTCAAATACGGCAGAAAACCGGGGGTCAATATTTGCAGGAAGCTTGGGAGCAATCGGCCCAAAAGGATCAGCTGCAGAGTTTTGTCCCAGAGCTTTACGAGCTAAAAATGCCTGTAGGGGAGACACAGCAACGGCACCAGCGGCGCTAGCGCCCATCATGCCAAAAAACTTACGACGAGATAGCGAAACCACAGTCTATTCTCCTTCTCAGTAGAAAGTCAGAAACAAGCGCATCGTCTTCAAAAAAATCAAGCACGTCAGGGATTCAGCCTTGAAGAACTCGCCTTCTTGGAAACTGTCTCAAAGACATCAATCGACGACACCAATCGACACGACGGAAAATATGAAAGTTAATGGAGGAAAAATCCAGGAAGGCAAGATCACAAGCGTTTAAAGCACCTGTACCAAGACTTTCCCGTCAATAGTCATTCCGTATAGGAACATACCAGGCAAACTTGAACAGAGCGTTATCTCCAGGTAAAGAGGTCAGTAACTACACGGTCAAAAAGGCGAAAAAGCTTTCCCTGCCATGCTTTGACCCTTCAGAAAACCTAATGACTAAGTCTGGCTGCCCCAGATGAAAAATAAGTTTCTCGCAATCTTGTGGCGCTTTAATGATCTGAATTTTCATTGAAGATAAGACGTTGTCGACTGAAAGACTTGACTCAAAAGGGATTGAATCATCCATAAGTCTTGTGTTGAAAACAGTCCATTATTTGAACCCTTAATCTAGGCGGTAAAATCCAGCAATAGATTACCTTTTGAAATACATAATCTTGGCTTAATCTCTAATTAAGCTATGCAGTGCCGGCTTAATATCATAGATATTCTATTTTCTCTCTTAAATTCTCAAAAGCTTTACCTATCAAGAGTTTCTGGATAGATCAATACATAATCAACTCCTGTTCTTCCTTAATCTAACTATAATTTAATCTTCCCCTTTGCTTATGAAAACCATGGGATATTCATGGGGCTACTTAGTGGTGCATTATTAATTTTATGCATAAACTTTCTATGAATTTTCGGAAAGTTATATAGCCTCTGATAGTCAGATTTTCGTAATATTTCACTGGTGATTCCCGTCGTGGATTTACACCATCCAAGAGATTAATTCTTCCATTTTTAGGAGAACGCTAAATGCATATGCTTGTCCATAGGCTTTCAGTGTCTGCAGCGATTGTAGGTTTATCTGTAATTGCTGCTGGCAGTGCTGAAGCTGCTGATGTCACTCGCAACTTCTTAGTTGATATTCAAACGGGTGGTCTAGCTGACGAATTCTTCTTCGGTAGCGTTACGCTTGATGAGTCTCTCTTAGTACCGGCAGAAGGCGAGAAGACTGTTATCCTGTCTGCAGATCTATTCTCCCTAGAGTTTGACTTCCTAGATACCATTTTTACCGAAGAGAATGACTTTTTCGGTTTTGCGGCCTTGGAAATTACTCAGTACGGCAATGTTGTGGGTCTAGGCTACACAGTTGATTCTCTAGAAGATCCCAATGCTTTCTTTGGTTTCTTGCCTACTGATGACAGCATTGGCGATGAGTTTTTCTATGATCAATTTGATGCAGCTGGTGCTGTTGTAGACTCTGGTGGAGGCATTTTAAAGGCAGTTCCGGAGCCCGGCTTTGCGATTGCTTTGGGCATCCTGGGTATGTTTGGGTGGGTTGGTCGAAAATCTCGCCAGACTGCCTAGTCTAAGATCCTTAGATTTAGCTTCTAAAGGATGTATTTCTCCAAATGAAATATTTGCTTACAAGCTCTCTCTCAAGAGTCGAGGGAGAGCTTTTTTGAACGTTAGGACTACAAGAATAGCAGGCCTATTTAATCTAAAGCATCCTCTAGTTCGATCTGCTCCTGTGAGCTTGGCAACGCAGCAGAATTAGGAGATTGGGGAGACTCAACGGATCTTGAGTCGGGGGCTTGAGCAACAACCGTCACGTAGCTCAGTAGCCCCTCCGCAGTGTCGAGATATCTTATCCAGTCAGTCACCTGACCATCCTCCTGCCAATCATCAAGAGACACCTCAGTTGTCATCAACGGCACAACCGTGCCGTTGCGTTCAGCCAAAATCTGTACAGACAGACTGGTAATGCTGGGATCAGCTGTTAACGTTTGGGAAATGCGCTGCAACGCCAAGGCCTCAGCTTCAGCCACAAGCTGTGAAAAAAACGGCATCTCATCAGCATTAATGAGGATGCTTAACTGATCGGGTCGAGCCCAGCCAATCTCGGGGGAGAGTCCGAAGGTTCCTAGGGCAACAAAAACACTTGCACTTACATTTTTTAAGACGTTGATGCATCTCATGGATCTATCAATCTTCCCAGATTAATATTTTTTCTCTTTGAAAAGCATGCTTTCAACTTTCAGCTGCTCTCTTATTAGAACAGTTGAAAGTTAAGGTTAGTCAAAGAAATATCCTATGCCGAATGTCAGTTTTCTAGTCTGGCTATCTTAAGAAAAAAGTAATTAATACATAGCGACTCCCACGGGTAACCGGGGTGACTTCATGCAAATGAGAACACGAAAAGACTAGCGCCTCTCCTTGCGCTGGACGATAAAGATCCGGACCATATTCTGAGAAGCGGAGGGCTCCCCCTTGGTAGCTATCAGGAACATTGAGGTTCAGCGTTAGGGCAAATCGTCGTCTGGCGACTTCCTGAGTATTATTATCCCGGTGAGGCCCAAAAAATCCGTTATCTTTACCGTCGTAACGAACAATCTTTAGCGCTTCAAAGCTGCTAGGTTCAAAGTGGAAGGCCTTTTTCATTTCGGGTAAAAGGCGGCGTGCTAGCAAATCTGTAATGGTTTGAGTAATACCGGGATTTTCTACGAGGTGATCAACGCGTCGCTTGGTATCTGCCTGTTGCATCATTTGTCGCTTACCGTCAATTTGCCTAACCATCCCTGAAGCGAATGTTTTGCCTTGGGCGTGGGCTTTTATGAGCCGTTTGCACAGCTGCATATCTAGAACATCCGGGACTAATAAAACAGGGGCTAGGGTTTGGACTTGACGGGGGGGGTGTTCAAATCGCAGTGAGGTAATGGTGGTTTCAACAGCACTGCAGATAATATCTGGAGAAGCCTTAACTTTTTGATTGGGAAAAGTGTTGCGGATACGTAAATTTGCATCTAAGACTAGAATCCGAAAGTTGGATTGGGAAGGCCCCTGCGTTAAAGCCATAGAAACCGTGCCATCGTCTGACCAAATTGGAAACTGTAAATCTAATTCAGTTTTTAGCTCAGCATTTGCCGCTACAGTTTGAGGCATCAGGGCTAAGACGCAGACATCTTCAACCGCACTAAACTGAGCTGATAAGGCTTGCAACGTTGCTAAAGAACTGGGCTTAGCTGGGAGGTTGCTTGCTACCGCAAGGATCACGATCTTACCTTTCGGATATTCGTAAAACGCCTGGGGCTGACCGGTTTGATCAGGACGTAAAAAATCTAAAAGGCGATCGCCCGGTTCAAAGCCAGTTGAGGGTTGAGTCAGATCAGCAGCATTGGCAGAGTTCAGGGCAGATTTACTCATAGTCGGCTCTTATTGGGGTATATCAACCCTTCAACTCAGATACAAAAACATGGTGGCATGCTTGAGCATGCCACCATACCGAATGAGGGCTGGCCAACCGCAAACGACTGGCCAGTCCATCATCCCTAGCCTTTGGGCTTAATCCCAATCACACAAGGGCGAGGCGGGCCGAAGGCAGTGCTAGCCCCCCCATCAGCCGTCGGAACGTTGCTGGGGAAGTTACTACCCAGCGGTACGGTACGGTTCTGAGTGAACAGCGTGCCATCCAGATTCAACATCTCGATATCTTGATTCAAGGGCGCTTGACCTGGAGCGCCGATAGGTACATCTTCACCGGGGTGTTGTACTGCCAGCACCAGAGTGTCGTTCAAGAAGGTAGGACCTGTCATTTCGCACCGCGGGGGACCGTAGGCGAAAGGAACCACCTCTCCAGCATTAGGGCCAGACGTAGGGATGTAGAACAGCCAGTTGTTACCAAACACGCCCACTAAAGCATCCGTTCCGCCTGTGTCTGCGTGGTCGATAGTACGAGGTTCAGGTGCGGCACCCGTGCGGAAGCCATTCTGGCGACTGGTGGACATGTCGGTTACACCCCAAACGTTGCCGCTGGTGTCGAAGGCCAGGTTGTCTACGTTCGCGAAACCTGCACCGTTGTCGGCGCCTGCTTCACCAGCCTGGGTGAAGGCCGTCCAGCGGAAGGTTGTACCGGCACCATTGGGGCTGTCTTCACTAATCTTGTAAAGCGCACCACTGGGCTGCTGAGCATCCACGTCTGCGCTGAGCTTACCTGTGCGGAAGATGCGCGAATCAGGATAGCCATCACCCCCGGCAATGTGGTCAGTGTAAGCAATGAAAACATCATTAGTAACCGGCTGAACCTCTAAGTCTTCAGGACGAGAGGAAGGAGTCGCCCCAATTAGGTTTGCGGCTAAGAAGGCGTCACACAAGACAGCTCCTTGGCTCGTATAGAAGTCAGCCAGTGTCTTACCTTGGTAGCCAGGCAAGATCGCAGCTTCATTAGTCGTGGTCACAACAATGGAGCCGCCATCCTCAGTTGCAACAATGGGGGCACCCGTATCGTCAATCCCAGCCACTAAACCAGCACGCTGGGGCAGACGATTGCCAGCATCTCTTTGGGCTTCACCCAGTGCCGAAATTTCTGCGGAACCCAACACGGAAGGCGGCGTAGGATTAGTGAGTGCGCTGAGCTCCAGCGGCAGCCACGTCCCAGTACCGTTGGCGCTGAACTTCGCAACATACAGCGTGCCATTTTCAAACAGAGCACTGTTGCTCTTGTCGCTGAGGTTGCCCAGCGTGCCTTCACTGACGTACTTCCAAGTATGGCCACCCCGACGATCATCACCCATGTAAGCAACCAGCGGTTCACCAGGCTTCAGGCGGAAAGTAATATTTTCATGACGGAAGCGCCCCATAGCCGTATGCTTCTCAGCACGACTACTGGCGTCTGCTACATCAATTTCGACCATCCAACCGTACTTCTCACCGACTAGACCAAAGGTTTCGCCAGTAGTGCCTTCGGTGTAGCCCGTTTGAGTCCCGTTAGGCAGCAAACCTTCGGTAACCCCAACGAAGAAAGTCGAACTCCCTTGGAAATTCTCTTCTGCCGTTAGGATCGTGCCCCAAGGGGTAGTGCCACCAGAGCAGTTGTAGGCCGTGCCAATAATCCTGTTGCCCAGACCGTCAGAACTCCGCGGGAATACGTCAGTTGAAGCAGGGCCAGTGCCTACCAAATAATTGCTGTCACCGCTTTGGTAACTGCGAGGGCCCCAAGCGGAAGGAAATTCAGAACGACCACTATTTAGCCCTAAACCAGACAAACCATGGATGCGGCGGTTAGTGGGGTCTGCCTGAACAGCGTAGCGACCATTGGCACCTTTTGTGATGCGGATGATAGAACCACCCAGGTTATAGAGAGCCTCACCGCGAAACTCGACGCTGGTGCCATCAGTAGAGAGTTCAAAGCCAATGACGGATGCAAAACTTGAGGGAGACTCAGCCAAATCTGAAGGAGCACCCGGTGAAGCAGGAGAGAAGGGGAAGGAAGTGTACTCGTGGTTGATCCACAAGTAGCCATCGTCCAAGTTGCTAGACCCGCGTCGATCACCACCAGAGTTCAGCGGCACAAAACCCGTGTAGTCGTTGTTGTAACCAACATACTCTTCACTGTTGGCAAAGACGCGATCGCCCCACTTAACAATGACATAGCGCTCATATTCTGGGGGAACGATAACGTCGTCAACGATATTATAGGCACTCAACCTCGTATCAGCAGAGGCTGACATCACATCACCTTGACCACCAGGGCCAGTGGGCATAAAACTCTGTTGATTTTGATAGATAGGCAGCGGGTGGGGCAAACGTACAGGAGTAACGGGCACACCCTGGGCAAATGCAACACTACGGCGACCCAATAAACGCGCGGGCAGCATAGGGGCTACGACGGTAGTTGCTGCACTTGCACCGAAAAAGACAAGTAGTTGCCTACGAGAAATCTTAGACACAGAAACCTTCCTTGCACTGAAAAGTCAGACTCACAACCAGACAAACAATCTCAAGCTAGGAAGACCACGATCTACAACTGCCCGAACAAAATTCACGAGACACAAATCTATCAACTGGTGAGACAGCGAACCCATGATTAGCATGCGTGAATGCAGCCAAAATTATCGAAAACATCCACGCCGATTGCAGAATAAAGTGGCCCCAGCATGCGAACCAAAAAAACACAGCGATAGCCGCGAAAACTACCACTGCACTCCCCTACTACAGCTAGTTAGGATGTACGCTTTCACACTTTCCAATAGTGGATGGTACGAGGCTAAGGTTAAGACAAGGCTATTTAAAGGATTAAATATAGGTAATTCCTGGGACGATGTGTAGCTAATAGGTTGTCGCTCCCTGGGGATTTCAACGATTTTTGGAAACTTTTGAGACGTCTTAAAAAAAAGTTCAAGTTAACCACAATATTGATT
Source organism: Cyanobacteria bacterium P01_A01_bin.123 (assembly GCA_039815185.1). Taxonomy (GTDB): domain Bacteria; phylum Cyanobacteriota; class Cyanobacteriia; order Phormidesmidales; family Phormidesmidaceae; genus JBCBZT01. Next base: position 28,435 of record JBCBZT010000011.1, read on the forward strand.
TCACTTGATCTAAATCATTGATTTCACTTAAGTCTTGTCAGTAACTCATCTAAAGTTTCTATGAAGTTTCAGTGGAAACGCTACATTTGCGTACGATGTTTGTTTAACTACGGGGTGTTTGTACGCGAAGCTTTCCTCAATTACCCCCCAAGCGCCGACCTTGTATCGTCGGTAATCTCCCCTGCTGCTAAAGTCCGGTTTACTTAGCGCTTTGGTTTTTCTCAGAAAAGATCTTCTGAGGAACCATTGTGGATAATTCACAGAGGAGATAAGCGAAAATGTTTGGATTGTCTCAGAAGTTTGCGGCTGTTGCTGCGGGTTCTCTAGTCGCTGTTGGGGCTATTGGTGTTAACTCAGCACAGGCGGTCACCTTCTTCTCATTCGAAGTTGAATTGACAGATGTATCGGGTGATACCGATCCTGCCATCGGTGATGCCTTCGAAGGTACTTTTAGTTTTGAGGAAACAGCAGGTTTGGTTGCTGGCGGTATTGAAACTTTTGACCTGACCGCTTTCGAGTTTGATTTTCTGGGCAGTTCTTTTGATTTGGGTTCTGACTCCAGAGTGGCGAGTCTCTCTGGATTTCCCAAGGTTGCATTTGATGTTGCTAGCGGCGATATCTTAGGGTTGGACTTCTTCACCGAGTCTTTCCTACCAGCTACCAACATTGATTTGCTTGACAACGAATTTGAATTCTCGACCGCAACGGGTGTTTCTGGTAGTGGTCTCGTCTCTTATTCGCCTATCGATGATCCAGGGGCTTCTGTTCCTGAACCAGCGACTATACTTGGCCTAATTGTGATTGGCGCGGGTAGCTTGGTTGTGCGTAAACAGCAGGCTTAAGTCGGGCTAGTAAAATGTTTTGATTGAATTCCAAAGCGGTGATGCATTCAGTGTGTCACCGCTCTGGTTTACCAGGGTTTTACAGTTGCCTGTGCATCCTATTAGCTGTTTTGCGAGGCAAGATTGATTCCTGGCAACTTAATCATCTCTAAAAGCCGGATCGTTTTCGATTGGGTCTATCGAATCTACGGGAGCCGTGCGTTGGGGCCTGGGATTTGCAGCCGGGGGCCGATCTGGTATTGAGACGCCTATGGCAAGCAGTGTCTCAGAGCTAAAGGAGGGTGCAGCCCAAGCTATCCAACGAGCTAGGTTAGATTGAACCTGCCATTCGCTGCGGGGAACGTTGAGGGAAACCAGCGGGACAATCCGACCGTTGCGATCAGCCATAATCACGAGTACAACTTCCGAAACGTTAGCATCTTGGGCAAATGTCGCGTCGATAGCCTGTCTGGCTAAGCCTTCGGCTTCCTGCCAAATTGATTCATAGGTCACTTCACCATAGACGTCAAACGTGAATTCAACGCGCTCAGAATCGGCCTTGGCGGATGGTGGAAATATGATGAATAAGCTTGCTAATGCTGTTGCCAATATTGCTGGCCACCAGCAACGATGTCTAGGCAAAATCATAGGTTTCAAGTAATTTCAAGAACGCGATTTCAGGGGTTATTTCTAGCAGGTTGATCAAAAAAATATCTGCTATATAAGGTGCGGCAACAAAAATCTAGCTGCATTCTATAGATCATCTCATAAACTTCAACCCTGATGTCTATTAATGCTATTTTTTATCCGCTGTTTTGGATTATCTGTAATATCCGTAAAAGTGCCATGGGATTTATAGCAATCACCACTTTAAAAGTAGGATATTTTATGGATTACCTGGATTTCCATCCTGGTTCTTGACTAAAGCGGGAATAACGGTCGAAGAATGTCCTCGATCAATTGGCGATCGCTGTATTTCTGTTTTTCGCTACTTTCTGCTAGTCTTCATTGTCGTAGTTCACGGCTTCTAACACCATCTGTGCTAGCTTGCCAGCCGCACCGGGTTCACCCCGCACCGCACGCAAATCTTGGCGCATCCGTTCAAGTTTTTCGGGATGTTCGAGATAGTCAATCACAGTTTGGCCCAAATATTCTCCCGTCAGGGGGCCTAAGAATTCAGGGACGATCTCTCGCTTGGCCCATAGGTTGGGCCAGGCAAAGCGCTTACCTGTTTTTTCAATCAGGCGAATAGCAAGGCGATTAACCAGTTTAGTCAACGGAATGCCGATACCGGGGAGGTTAACGATCATGCCCAGTAAGCCATCCCAGGAGCGCATGGCCGTGAGCTGTTGGGTGGGCAGCAGTACTAGCATGGGCACGCCCAAGGCACCGAGTTCAGCCGTGTTGGCACCGATAGTGGTGAGGCAAAGCTGGCACTGGGTCAGGACTTCATAAGCCGGAAAGGGTTGCCAAAGATAGAGTTTTGCTCCTGACTTGGTTTTCAGGTAAGGCAAAGCTTGGGGACCATCGGGCACCACCAGCGTAACTGGGGGCCCACCCATCAGATCAACCGCAGGGTTATGTTCAGGGTCGGTAAAGCGGGTCAGGCTGGTTAAATCTAGGCTCGGCGCAACGGGGATGATACAGCAAACGCTGGGGCGATGGCGATAGAGATAGTCGGCGATCGCGCAAATCAACGGCACCCCAGGTTTAAGTTTGTTAGGTTTTGACCCTGGCATCAGGGCGAGGAGTTCGGTCTTGGGCGTTAGGGAAAGCTGATGGGCAACCATTTCACCCTGGCCATCCAAGGTATTGGGGACATCGCACATCAAATCGCCAACGACAGTCAGTTTATGGCGGTACTGGGTAGACACTTTAGTTTGCACCGTGGCGTTCATTACACCGTAGCGATCGCCCCAGGGGAGCCACCGCGCGTCCCATTCGGCATAGATCACCGTTTTGTAGCCCAGATGTTTGCCGACTACGAGCGGATAGACCTGATCGCCACCCAGGAAAACCACCACACCGCGATCGCGCCAGTCCCAATCAGCCGCCGTCTTACCCCGCAATAGAAACGGCCAAAAGTCCCCGGCACCCTGCACCCGATCCACTTCGGGATAGCGTTGCACAATCTCGGCTTCTTGACCGCTGGCGTGGGGACAGGGGGAAAGGACGACTGAAATCCGCATGCGATCGTGCTTTGGCGCGAGCTGCCTCAATGTTCTAACCACGGGTTTTACCCAGGTCATCACTTCCCCAGGGCCATTGGACAGGATCACAATGTCAATCGGCTCCACACCCGTTATCCTCATCACGTCAAAGCTGTTTTCAGCATGCTGTTTTCAGCATATCGTTCGTATTGAGCTGTGTTGGTTTATCCAACTTACTTAAGTAGGCTTAAATCTTCCACGGCAAAGAATCAACAAATGTAAAGCAAAGACGAAGAAAAGTAGCAATCTCTCAGACAATTGATGTACATCGAAGCTGGAATATGCAGACTAAGCGTAGATTTTTACGTATTTTCTCGCATTTGCTGCTGTCATTCCCTTCAGATTTCCTTCCCTGGAAAACTTTAGGTACACACGCATAGGCCCTGTATCTAAAGTTCCGTCACTCAACGTTGTCCTGAATGTGTCCCGTGATTGCTGGCGATTAATGCAACGGCGTTTTAAGCCCTACTGACTTGATTCAGGGAGACACATCATCTTCAACAATTCGCGTCCTGAACTGACTTACAGTGCAGTTCAGGGTAATTAGGCTAGAGTCTAGAGTTCTCGATACAGGTACACGCTATGGTTGCAAGTGCATCGCTTCGTCAAGTTCCCGCTGAAAAATCGGTTCAATCGCTTCACTCTTTCTCAAAAACCTGGGCCCAACGATATGTGAGGCAGGTCAACGATCGACGCATCCTTGAATCTGCCCTGTATCAAGCTCCTCTATCCCGTGAGAGGCTGGCCGAGCAAATGATTCAGTCGCTTAGACCGATTAGCGCTAGGGCTTGGTCGAAGACAGAAGCCTTGCTTGCTAAAGAGATCGTGAATCATCAACTGAGTCAGGATTTGATTGATCCCTGGGCGATCGCGGAAGATGTGTATCACGTTTATGTTCAAGCTTTGACTAGCTATGCTAAAGCATTGCCCTCTGAACGCTTTGCCATTGAAATCGCCCAGCAGCTAGGCCGCATCCGACAAAAATATACGGCTGTTGATCCGCGCGTAATTGCTTTTGTCAGTATGCAGTTTCACTACACCGGGCAGCTGCTCTTGGAGACCCTATCTTCCCCCCATCGGGCCCGGCTGCAACTGTTTTTTAAGGCGATTGATGATCATTTGTACATGCCTTTACACCGTGCCTATGATGCGGCAGCTAACTACGATTACCGCGATATGGAGCTGCAAAGCGTTCGTTGTCTCCTCCCTGAAAGTAGCCGCATTGCCAAACAGATCGTCAATCAGGTGCATCAGGCTTTTCACAACCATCGTTGCTATAGTGGCCCCCTCAATGATTTAACCGTGCAAGCCGCGAGCATTCGTGATGTAGAGATGTTTCAGGCCTACTTATGGGTTTGCATTTTAGAGCGAAATATTCACTCAGTGCAGCAAGAATTGTTTCCGCTATGCGTGATGCTCTATCCCACGCTTAATGTGTCCTGGTCAATGGTGCGACAAATGTTAACTCACCTTGATAGCAGTATCCATCGCTTGCTAACGCCTGAGCAATGGCAGGTTTGTGTACCTTACTTGGGAGCGATGCATCAAATCTTTTCCCGCGAGGTTTTTGATTCATAGGGAATCTCGCTATTTGGGGTGAAGGGTTTGGCTTACGAATACTCAAGAAAACGCTAGCCTAGATCGAGTCATCGTGATTCCGTTTTTTTGAGAGCATCTTGTGACTCAGCCCGAAGTTTTACGCAACCTGCTGGATGCCGTGGCCCAAGGACAGGTCAGTCCTGAATCGGCCTACACCAAGCTCCAGCACCTCGACTATGAAGCTATTGAAGACTTTGCCAAAATCGATCACCACCGTGCCCTACGAACTGGCTTTCCAGAAGTGATTTGGGGGCCAGGAAAAACCGCATCGCAAATCGTGGCGATTATGCGCGCCATGCGCGATCGCAACTCAGTGGTAATGGCAACTCGTATTGAGCCGGAAGTGTATGAAACGCTGCGATCGCAGTTGCCAGACTTGATTTACTACGCAGCAGCCCGCATTTGCGCCTTGGGTGCGCTCAACTCAGCCCCAACGCAACCGGGAATCATGAGCATAATTACCGCCGGGACGGCTGATTTACCTGTAGCTGAAGAAGCGGCGATTACGGCTGAACTCTCAGGCTTTCAGGTGCGGCGATTGTGGGACGTGGGGGTTGCCGGCATCCATCGCCTGCTCAGCAATCGCCACGTGATTGATCAAGCCGATGTGTTGGTTGTTGTAGCAGGTATGGAGGGGGCACTCCCCAGCGTGGTCGCGGGGATGGCCAATTGTCCTGTAATTGCGGTTCCCACCAGTGTCGGCTATGGGGCCAATTTCGGTGGACTCGCCCCATTGTTAACCATGCTCAATTCTTGCGCAGCGGGTATTGGTGTGGTGAACATTGACAACGGCTTTGGAGCAGCCGTGCTAGCAGGACAAATTTTACGTACTGCGGCCCGGCTTGGCTCAAGCGAAAGAACCAAAGGAAGCCAAGAGGAGGGTATATATTTACGGGAGCTAGGCACCAGAATTCGGGCATCAGAATAGTTTTCTTCTGCCAACTCGATAACCCTCTACCCACTGAATACTCAGGGGATAAACGGCAATACTCCCAATGCTGACTGCTCTGGCTACAAAGTTTCCAGATACTGCAGCAGATCAGCCATTACCTCGGCTTCAGGTTGAAACTGAGGCATGGGTGGGGTTTTACCGCCAATCACCTGTTCGATCAACCCAACTTCTGACTTACGTTCAGAAATGCCTTGTAAGCTAGGGCCGACCTCACCAGAAGCTTCTAACCCATGACAGGTGGCACAGTTCATCTGAAATATCAATCGTCCATGGGCAGCATCGCCGTTGAGAGATAACACTTCTAGTATGTAAGGATCAGACACCTTGAAGTGCTGGATCCCAATGACGACGAGCACGATCAACACAACAGCCGCAACCAGCGCGGCTACCAATCTCTGAGGGCCACGAGCTGCCGGATTAACTTTGGTTTCAAAAGTCTCTTGTGTCAAGGGTAACGTGTTGATTCGTTAAAACTATGATGTCTTATGATTACATAGCTTAAAGTTTTCTCATCAACCCAGGCAAGGGGAACAGTACAAAAAACATCTTGGAAACTCAGTTTTTCCTCAAAATTATTGGGATGAAGGCGCTTTAGAGGGGCACAGTCGCAGTTCAAGTCCTTGGAAAGGCGTTGCAGTTTTTAACAATGGGTGGCAATTCCTATTACTATAAGTGAAGGTGATTACATCAGACGCTCTGTCACATTGCTGCTTGGGTAAAGCGATTCAGCAACACTCAGCATATTCAGCAATGTGGTTCAAGCTATATTTAACGTGCCGTTATCGATGAAGGAGAATTGACGTGGTTGAGCCTCTGCTGAGTGGAATTGTGTTGGGTTTGATTCCTGTAACGTTGGCAGGCCTATTTTTTGCGGCCTATATGCAATACCGCCGGGGCAATCAGTTTGATCTGTAGCTTCAGTTCCGGTTATGGCTCAGAGTTGGGGGTTGATTCATCCCGATGGCGCTTCATCCCTATCACTCGTTGAAAGCCCGCGATCGCGGGCTTTTTGCATATTATGGCGCTGGCCAGATGGCTTAATGCACCGAGTATCACTGGGATGCTGAGTCCACAAGCAATCTGGCTCGCCGTAGCGCACAAAGCTTTGTGGCTACCGTTAATAGCTCCGTTCAAGCCCCTATAGCTGAGCCAGTAATCCAGGTAGCAGGGCTGAAGGGACTTGGGCTAGCGCTTCTTGCTGCCCCGCCAACCCGAGCAATTGATAGTGGGCCCGAATGGTTTGAGCTAAAGTTGTCAGGGCTGGATCAGAAACGGACAACACTGTGTGGCTAGCGACTGCGATCGCGGCTAAAGCATGGGTCAGCGCTCTAGCGAGGTGTAACGATTGCGTTTGACCAGCTAACTCCTGGTTTTCTGCCAACTGCCGATAGAGTACCGCCAGGCTATGGTGGGTCGTTTTGGGATCAAAGCTCAGTAGCGAAGTCCCACCCTGCTGAGTTTGTAACCGCTGCACCGCCTTCAGTGCCGATTGGTAAGCTGCGATCGCCCGTCGCCATAGTTTCCGTTGTCGATGGGCAGACTCACTTTGTAGTTTGGCCAATTCCCAATAGGCCGTACCCAGATTGTTTTGAGTGGAGGCACAACCGATTGGGTCAACGGCTAAGGTGCGATAGGCCAGGGCGCTGTGGTAGGCCGCGATCGCTTGTTTGAGCATCAACCCAGGCTGCTGGAACTGGGACAGACTCCAGTAGGCAATCCCCAGGTTGTTTTGGATCATGGCATAACAGCCCGGATCTTGATGGGGTTGGCAATGGTGGCGAGCTTCGAGATAGGCCGTAATGGCGTGGTCGAGGTAAGGTCGGGCCGTACCATACTGTGCAAGCCGCCAGTAAATAGCTCCCAAACTGTTTTGCAGCGAGGCATATTCTAACGGCGCAGCCTCCGCCTGCAGATGCTGGAGTGCTTTATGATAAGCCGCGATCGCTTGCTTAAGATAATGCTCTGGCTGGTCGTGGTTAGCCAAAACGCTGCAGACCGCTGCCAAGTTACTGTGGAGACGACTGAGAGCATCCGGATCTGCTGCTGCATACTGAGTGCCCTTTTGATAAGTTACCAGCGCCTTTTGGAGCAGTGATAGGGCTTCAGTAGGCACCTCAATTTGTTGAGCTTGCAGCCAATAGAGACTGCCTAAATCATTCAGTAAATCGCTTTGCCCTGGGGCGGTGATAGGTAATTCCTGATGAGCGCCTTCATAAGCGGCAATCGCAGCGTTAATCAAGTGTGCGTGGCTTTCTCCTGCGGTCAAGCGATCGCGATAATGTTGCCCCAACGCCCAATAAGTGTTGGCTAACACGACTGTATCAGTACCCTGTTGGGTGAGTTGTTCAATCCGTTGAAACAGCGTTATTTCTAGAGGCATTTGCTGGGGAGCAGCCCGACGCAAGGCTACCAAACTATCCGAGTCAGGCCTCCTCTCCGTGAGGGGAGCCTCGATCAAGGAAGGGAGCGGTGGAGAAGGGGGAGTTGCAGGTTGGCGATTTAAAGACGCGATCGCTAAAGCTGGCGGCACAACTCCTGTTTCCTTCCCAGCTTCTTCATGAAGGGTTGCCTGGGGCTGAATGGGGTGCGGTTCATCCCGATCGGGAGCCGACTTAGCAGACTGGGCGGGATAAATGATTGGATTGGGCCGTTCACCACCAGTCCCCGTCTCTGTAAGGGCTGACTTTGAGGCCAGATCGCCCCAGAGTTGCGACCGATGAGCCTGCAAGGGTTGCTGCTGAGTGCGCTTGATCCGGCGGGATGGCGCCAAATCCTTTTGGCGAATCGACAAGGGGCGGGGGCGTAATCCAAGATTCTCCTCATCCTGCGGATGCTCACGGCGATCCGCTGTCTGGATTTGGGGAGATTGGGGGGCTGGCTGCATAAAGGTCAGAGCCGGGGGCGGAGTTCCTGTCGAGAGCCATTGGCCATCGGGCAACGGCTCTGTTTCCATCGGCGTCGGTTCGCCCGCGAATTCGAACACGCCTGTTCGACAGTGCCAAAACTCGGGAGCAGCCTGCTGAATCGAACGAAACCAGGGCCACGGTAACCAAATCAATAGGCTACAGTCTAATTGATTAACCAGCGTTTCAATCGATTGCAACGAATTTAAAAATTGCCGCTGTTGCGCCCCAGACTGACGAGTCAGATGTTCGACCCCTACAATTTGCAAACACCACTCCTGAGCGGTTGGGTTGGGGATAGTCTGGCGCGATCGCTGTAAAGTGCTCCACACCTGCCGTCTTAGACCTGGCCCATGGACATCTAACCCCAGTGTGACGACCTGTGGCGCTCCGGGTTGAACGGGAAACGTACTCCCTCGGCTATCCAAACTATCCGTTAGCGATTTTGCCGAATCGTCCCCCCTCATCGCCCCCTTTTTTCGGGAGCAATTATCTTGGGAGAAATCATCGGCGAGTTGCGCGATCAAACGGTTCCGCAAATTCAGATCATCACAGACCGCAATCAAGATTTGGTGCCTTAACTTTAGGGTCAACGCGAGTTTTAACCGCTCATAGGTGCGGTGATTTAACCCTAAAACGCGGCGAGATGGCAGCTCAGACACAACCATGTGTAATGACGGAAAGCAGGAAAACGCAAGTGATGCATCAATCTTCCTAGAATCCCAGGGTCAGTCAGGAATAACCTCGCGGCTGAATTGTGTCTGCAGATCCTAGATGTGCTTCAGTCAATTTGGCTCCACTGAATAATCCATCGAGTACCGCTGAACCGTTTTACCCGCGCAGCGACGGGCACGCACAACCCGACCGGACGAAAACTCAAGAAACAGATTGTGGCGCTTGCCATGGCTGGGCATTGCGATCTGCCTCTTTTAATATGAATATAAACAAATCGTTACAAAAACGTGGTTTACTTTGGTTCTGGCTCCAGTAGGATGGCCTTCTAATACCCATCACACGCTCAGGCGTTGCAAAATCGAGTTGTATATGATGATTAAACCTGTGTGAGCTTATAGCTAGCTTGCCTGAGGTTAACTGGTAGCATAAAAGACATTTGTGGCGAAATTTTCTCAAAGAGAGTCAGGAGGCAATCCGTGCAGCAATGTGGATTTGGGACAGTATTGGCAGATAAACCACAACCTAAGGCCGCCACGGGCAGTCTGATTATCTTTACTGGCCCCAGTGGTGTCGGCAAAGGGACCTTGCTTAAAGCACTCGTGAAGCGTCATCCTCATCTTTATGTTTCGATATCAGCGACAACTCGCAGCCCTCGTCCAGGGGAAGTACATGGTCAGCACTATTACTTTGTCAGCCGTGAGCACTTCCAGCACATGATGATGACCGGAGAGCTATTGGAATGGGCCGAGTTTGCAGGTAATTTTTACGGCACGCCTAAACAGGCCGTCATCGATCAAGTTCACGCAGGCCAGTCTGTAGTCTTAGAGATTGAACTAGAGGGAGCACGCCAGATACATCGCGCGTTTCCGAATGCTTGCCGGATTTTTATCTTGCCGCCGTCTATTGACGAGTTAGAACATCGGATTCGCCTACGGGGACAAGACGATGACAGTGCGATCGCTCAGCGTCTAGAGCATGCTCGGAGAGAGATTGAAGCCGCCGCTGAATTCGACGTCCAAATTGTCAATGATGATTTGGAACAAGCCCTACAACAGCTTGAACAAGTCTTGTTTTCGGAAGTGTCTATCTCACCTGCCAATTGAGTTGCAGGCTAACGGTTAATCGTCCCTCCAGGCCTGACAGTCAAGAAGCTTGCAGTCCTTAAGGGGCTGAAACTTTCGCAGCGAAGTTGTTTATGGCAACCCCCACAAAGCTTTGTGCCGTAACGGCCTATCAGCTCCCGATTAGTCAACTATCCATCACTAACTGGGCGTGGGCGGAATGCCTTCTATGCTGACAAGCGACTCAATCATCGTTTTGACAATCGGTGCAGCAACCGTTGATCCGTAGGCGTCGTCACCCTTGGGGCTATCAACAACAGCCAAGATCACGTAGCGGGGGGTTTCAACTGGCAAGATACCCACAAAGCTAGTGATTCGTTCTCGCGTGTAGTAGCCATTGAGCGCTTTTTGAGCAGTTCCAGTTTTGCCACCAATGCGGTAGCCCGACACTTGAGCTGGTTCACCCGTCCCGTCTTGGACGACGGCTTCCATCATCTTCAGCACTTCAGTGGTGGTCTGGGGCGAAAAGACCTGTACGGCGTCTGACATTTCTGGCTGCCACTGAGCCTCCCCTTGCGAATCAATTAATCCTTTGACCACGTGGGGCGTGACCAAACGCCCGCCGTTCGCCAGGCTGGCCTGCAATTGGAGCATCTGCAGCGGTGTCATCGCAAACCCTTGGCCAAAAGCAGTAGTGGCAGGTTCAATCCGACTGCGCATAAATTGCGCCTGGTTCTTGAGTTGAGCCGTGGCTTCTGCAGGTAGATCAATCCCGGTGGGTTGACCTAAGCCTAGCTTGACTAACCAATTAAAGTAGCGTTCGGGTTCTAATTGAGCCATCAGGTGCACCATACCCACATTGCTAGAATGCTGGAGTACCTGGGCTAGCGTTAAGGTGCCGCGCCCCCCGGCTGAGGCATAATCAGCATTTTTGATTTCCCACTTACCAATTTTTATGTGGCCCTGATCGTAAACAGTGGCATCAGCAGCAACTCCTTCTTCTAGAGCGATCGCGACGTTAATCGGCTTAAAGGTAGATCCGGGTTCATAGAGATCGCTGACGGCCCAGTTTTTAATCCATTCCAAATCAGCATCAAAATACGTGTTGGGGTCAAAGGAGGGTTCAGTCACCATCGACAAAAGCGATCCATCTTTTGCATCCATCACCAGCACGGTGCCTCGTTCTGCCCCATACTTCTGGATCTGTTGGCGCAAGCTGATTTGAGCGACCCGTTGTAACCGGCTATCTAGGGTGAGTTGCAGCTGGAGATCATCACTAGATAGAGCCTGATCTGTTGGATCCAGGACAAATCGCTGGGATGAATTGGCCTCAGCCCTTTGCCCTAACGGGGTCAATAGCTCCTCTCGATTGGTGTATTCCAACCCGGCTTGGGCATTACCTTCTAGGTCGACGTAGCCAACAACCTCGGAGAATAAATCTTGTTGCGGGTAGAACCGCCTCAGATAAGGAATTAGCTCTAGGCCATCCTGTCTCAAATTATGGATTTTGCGGGCGACCTCTTCGGATAGATCTTTGGCAACGGTGATCCCAGTTTGTTGTTGGCCAAAGGTTTCTACTAATGAAGCCGGGGGTTGATTGAGCATTGGCCCCAGAACATCAGCAATGACTTGCCCCGATTGCTTAAATAAGAGGGGGTGTGCATAGAGGGTAAACCTGGCCTGATCGATGGCCAGTACGTTCCCCTGGCGATCCACAATTGGGCGGCGTTCCGCAGGTGGATTGAGGCCATAGAACTGTTGCTGCTGGTGAGCCATGCCTGCTAGGGCTGGCCCTTGTAACAGTTGCAGTTGGGCAAGCCGACCGAGCAGCCCAACCATCGCCAACATCAGCACAAGCCAAACAAATAAAGCTCGGAGTTTTAGTGCAGGTGGGCGATAGCGACGGGCCCGTCTAGAAGATTTGGCGGAACGGCGACGGCGATGGCCTGCTGGGGCCGATCTTTGTCTTTGACCATCGCGACGGGTTAGGAGAGCAGGGGAAGCCATGAACAGCAGGTCAGCCAATAAAATCAGTAGCCTAAGGGTTGAATAAAGGGGCGTTGCCCTAGGGTAGTAGGAATGGTGTTCGCGGAGGGAATCGGGTCTGGCTGCTGGTGGGTTGTTTCAGCAGTTGGAGATGAGGAATTCAGAAACAGCATGCCATTTGGTCGTGGGGTATGAAGCCCAGCACCAGGGGCCTTAGCTTGTTCTGCCATATGGTGCTTTAAGACTTCATTAGCGGTGGTTAACTGTTGGCGATCGCGCTGTAACCCCGATAGTCGCTGCACCCCATGACTCACTTGACCATTGAGCGATACCGTACTGCTATAGAGGGCCAAGACAGATACGAGCAAGGTACCTGTGATCACGGTGGTGCCTTGCTGACACCGCAACAATAGCTTTAGCCACAGGGGCCGAGGGGGCGGCCCGGGCAAAGGGACGACAGGAGTCAGATGGCGAGCTGTGGAAGAGGTTGACCGCAATTGCGGTCTATCTTTTTGAGCCAGAAACGCCACTGTTTGAGGGGGCTGGGGCCGGGGCGCTGTTCGCCCCTGGGAATAGCGATCTTTCTTGATCTGTGTTGAATGATCGCCAGATCGAACAGAATGGGACTTTAAGGCCGCAACCATGCATCAACTCCTGAATAAATAACGGTGACTATCCTTAAAAAGCACCAACCTTAAAACGTCGTCTCCTAGAGACAAGTCGCCATAAAATCAGTGGGTCACCGCGCAACCCTGCCTTGCTTTACCAATCGGCGCAAGTTAAGGGCAATGCTACCGTGCACAGCGGATAACAGCAATACTTTAACGACCAAAATCAGATATTGACCGAGAGTCGTATTACATTTTCCAAAGACGCAACTTAGATCTCATCAAAAAGTCTGTGGTTTCTTAGAGATTGAAATTCTCTACGGTGAGTTATTGACACTAACTTATACCCAATTAATCAATCATCTACGCTAAGAAAAAAGCCGCCATATGCGGCGGCTTTAGCAACAATATCTGGACCCTGTAAAGTCTATGGCTATAGCTTTGTACCGCAATCGGGACAGAAGGTATTGATAGAGGGATTCTTAGAGCCACAGCTACTGCAGGTGATCACCTCAATTCCTTGGGATTGCGGGGGCTGCTTTGGCAAGCCGATCATCTGGGCATTGCTCTTGCCAGGGGCCACCATGGGATAACAGTTTTCATCGCGGCGCACCCGCACATCCATCAGCACCGGGCCGTCATGGGCTAACATCTCTTCGATGCCTTGGTCTAACTCAGCGCGATCGTGAATCACCATACCTCGCACACCGAAGGCCCTTGCCAGCAGTTCAAAATCAGGCATGCCCACTTCCATATTGGACGAGGAATAGCGTTCACCATAAAAAGTCTGTTGCCACTGACGCACCATTCCCTGCCAGCCGTTGTTAATAATCACGGTCTTCACGGCAATACCGTATTGGGCGAGAGTAGCCAGTTCTTGCAGGTTCATTTGAAAGCTAGCATCGCCACTAATACAAATCACCTGCTCATCCGGCATCGCCACTTTGACGCCCATCGCAGCAGGCATACCAAAGCCCATGGTGCCCAAGCCAGCACTGGAAACCCAGCGACGGGGACCGTTCTTAAGGAACTGCGCTGCCCACATCTGGTGTTGTCCCACATCCGTGGTGTAATACGCCTCTGGCGCCCGCTGACTCAGGGCGACAATCACTTCTTGAGGAGATAAAGCATGGTCATAGCTGGGCACCTGCAAGGGATAATCTTGACGCCACTGATCAATGCGATCGCGCCAAGACCGGGTGCGCTGGGGTACAACCTCAACCTGATCTGCCTCTAAACGCCTGAGCAAGTCTTGCAGCACCCGGCGCACATCACCCACTATGGGCACCTTGGGTGCCCGATTCTTACCCACCTCAGCAGGGTCAATGTCAATATGAATCACCTTAGCGTGGGAAGCAAATTCATCCAGTTTGCCGGTCACGCGGTCATCAAAGCGGGCGCCAACGGCGATCAGCAAATCACATTCACTAACGGCAAAGTTAGCATAGGCCGTCCCGTGCATACCCAACATGCCAACAGAGAGGGGATGGTGCTCATCAAAAGCGCCCTTACCCATCAGGGTTGTGGTCACTGGAATATTGAAATATTCGGCCAGCCTGTGAATTTCGTGATGGGCTCCAGCTGTGATTGCCCCGCCCCCCACATACATCAGCGGCTGCTCAGCCGCCTGGATCAGGTTAATGGCATGACTGATCTGACGAGGATTGCCCTTAACCGTAGGTTTGTAACCGGGCAATCGCACTGCTCCAGGCTCCACAGGGCGATAGTCACACATGGCGAGCCCGATATCCTTAGGAACATCGATCAGCACTGGTCCTGGACGTCCCGTTGCCGCAATGTAAAACGCTTCAGAGACAATCCGCGCCATTTGTGCGGGATCGCGCACAACATAGGAATGCTTCACGATCGGCAGGGTAATCCCGTAAATATCCGTCTCTTGGAAAGCATCACTGCCAATCGCGTTGCTCGGCACCTGCCCAGTAACCACCACCATAGGGATGGAGTCCATCTGAGCCGTGGCTATCCCAGTTACCAGGTTAGTGGCCCCAGGCCCAGACGTACCAAAGCAGACACCAACTTCTCCCGTAGCCCGGGCATATCCATCAGCCGCATGGGAAGCCCCTTGCTCATGGCGCACCAAAATATGCTGCAACTTGCCATCAGCCTCAGCCCGATAGAGCTCGTCATAAATGGGCAAAATCGCGCCCCCCGGATACCCAAAAATATGCTTAACGCCGTGGCGCACTAGGCTGTCAATCAAGGCAAAAGCACCCGTCGCCCGAGTCACAGCGACGTTCTGAACCTGCACGGGAGAGATCGTCATACCGAATCGCTTATCTGTGATAAAAGTTTTCACGCAACTATCTTGTCTCGAGACAAGACAATCTTGGTTAGCTTTTATCCTATCTTTTCGTTCTTGATTTTGATGAGGGGATTGGGAAAAAGATCCGTAATTCCACGGCTTGAAAACCAGGCTAGACCATCCTCCAATCCTATGTTTCGTAGTCCAAGATACACTTCAGCCACCGCAATTTTTGTCATCTAGTTTTAATACATTTGATACAAAACTTCAGCAAAGGACTGCTTTAGAGGAAGATGTCAGGTGTCAGGCGCGCACACGTTAGAGACAACCCATCTCCCCCTTTATGCCAATAGACTGAGTCCGTTTACCGCTTCACCAGAGGCTATGGGGCAGAAATGAGGTGTCAACAGCCGTAGCCACAAAGCTTTGTGCGCTACGGCGAGCTAGATTGCCTGTGTGTTAAGCATCCCAGCGATACTAGGTGCATTAAGCAATCTGGCCAGCACTATAAATTAAGCGTGGTAAGGGAATAACCAATACCACGCTTAATATGACCGACTAAATCCACAGTGAGCCTTGCGGGCTGAGCTGTAAGTTCTAGCTGTAATGCCCCACTGGACTACCAGCTAGACTTCACCACACCGGGCAATAGCCCATTGTGAGCCATGTCTCGCAAGGCATTGCGGCACAAGCCAAAATCACGATAAACGCCACGAGGGCGACCTGTGAGCCAGCAGCGATTACGCACTCGTGTCGGTGCACTGTTGCGAGGAAGCTGCTGAATCTTACGATGAATTTCTAGCTTCTGCTGCTGGTTGCCAGCATTGGCAAATTCTTCCATCAATGCTTGGCGCTTCGCGGCATATTTTTCAACGATCTTTTTGCGCTTAACGTCACGCGCAATCATGCTTTTCTTAGCCATGCAGCTTTACTCAGTCACTTTTGAATGAACAATACACATTACTCTGCCAGAAAACCAATTCAGCGATACCTTAGGCACCTTCAGCAATGTGATCCGGGCAATATACCTTTTTATAAAGGCAGAGTCTAATATTATAAGCCAAAGCTATGTTCAAGCCAAGGGGAAAGTGAGTATTTACTTCCCTGGCGTACTGTTCATCGGCTTTTTGCGGGATTTAGGCGCAGGCGGAGGGGATTGAACGCTGGGGCACAGATCGGCGAGTTGACAGCGATCGCAGGCAGGATTTCGCGCCATACATACTGCTCGACCATGATAAATCAAGCGGATTGACCAGTTTTCCCAGTCGGGCTGGGGCAGCAGCTTCATCAAATCTCGTTCGATTTTGGTGGGGTCAGTTTGCTTCGTTAACCCCAAGCGCTGGCTCAGCCGCTTCACGTGGGTATCTACTGTAACCCCAGCATTGATGTTGAAGGCGTGGGCCAACACAACGTTTGCAGTTTTTCGCGCCACCCCAGGCAGTGATGTCAACTCCTCCATGCGCTGCGGCACTTGCCCATCGAAGTCGGCCATGATTTTTTGGCTGGCAGCGCGGATATTTTTGGCTTTGTTGCGATAAAAGCCCGTCGACTTTACCAGTTCTTCAAGTTCTTCTAGCTCGGCACCCGCTAGAGCAGGGGCATCGGGGAAACGTTTAAACAGGGCTGGTGTCACCTTATTGACCCGTTCATCGGTACACTGAGCCGACAAAATAGTCGCTACCATTAGCTGCACCGGGGTTTCATAGGTCAAAGAACAGGTGGCATCCGGGTAAAGTCGCTTGAGGCGTACCAGGATTTCTAGAGCCCGCTGTTGCGTTTTAGAAGCGTGACGTTGAGGACTCACTGGCGTAGATTTTGAAAAATTTCAAGTTGGGTCGTGTCTCGGACGATGAGAAAAACGCCCAACCCTAACAACAGTACTAATCCGGTTTGCATGACGTTGTCTTGTACTCGCTGAGGCAGAGGCTTACCCCGCAGAGCCTCAACAATCAGAAACGCCAGTTGACCGCCATCCAATGCAGGTAGCGGCAAAATATTAATGATGGCTAAGTTGATACTGATGATGGCTGTAAACGGAAATAGGCTAGCGGCATTTTCTTGAGCCAGGTTAGATCCTTGCTCCACAATTCTGACCGGGCCACCCACCTGGCTTGCCATTTCAGAAAAATTCGTAGCGAGTGAGACAAACCCTTGCACCGTCCGCAGGAACATCCCCTGAAACTCTTGAGCAGCAGTAGTGAATATTTCAATGGGATTGCTGGGCCGACGATACTCAACCGTACCGTTGGGATAAAGCTGAACCCCAATCACTGCTCTACCGTCGTTCAGCTCTGGCGTGACGGTGATGGGGAGTTCGCGATCGCCCCGCTGTATCGTTAAATCGATGGGTTGGTTGGGGCTGCTTTGAATCAGATCGATTAGGTTAGGGATTGTCTCTTCGGTGGCGGTCAGAGTCTGGCCTTCTGCTGCAATGATCAAATCCCCATTCTGGAGGCCGGCCTGAGCTGCGGGAGAATCTTGGGAGATGATCTCAGGGATCAAAACTCCCGGTTGTAAATCGAAGTCAGGGATGCCTACCCCAGTAAACTGGACGACAAAGACAAAATAGGCAAACAGTAAATTCGCGATCACCCCAGCACTAATCACAATGGCGCGATCAAGGATGGGGCGATTTCTCAGCAGGTTGGGATCATTCGGAGGAATTTCACTGTCCGGATCATCATCGGGAAAGCCGACAAATCCACCCAGGGGAATGGCTCGCACCGCATACTCGGTTTGAGAACCCTGGATTTTCCAAAGAATGGGGCCAAAGCCAATCGAAAACCGATTGACGTGAATCCCTTGAAGCCGGGCGGCTAAAAAATGCCCCAGCTCATGAACCACAATGAGAATAGCGAGAACGGCGATCGCTGCCAATACGGACATAAATAATAGTCGGATGGGGTTTAACTCAAGCGCTTTACTATTCTAGCGTTGCAGCCTTTACAAAACATCGCGACCTAAATAAGGCTGAAGTACCTCGGGGACTAGAACAGTGCCATCAGGCTGCTGATAGTTTTCGAGAATGGCAGCCATGGTGCGCCCCACGGCTAGTCCAGATCCGTTTAGGGTATGCACATACTGAGTCCCTTTTTGCCCAGGCGTTTTGAAGCGAATATTAGCCCGCCGCGCCTGAAAATCCAGACAGTTAGAACAGCTCGAAATCTCGCGGTACTTTTCTGAAGACGGCATCCAAACTTCTAAATCGTAAGTTTTGGTGGCCGAGAAGCCTAAATCGCCTGTACACAGCTCAATTACCCGGTAAGGCAACTTCAAGGCTTGCAGAACACCTTCGGCACTTTGAGTCAGCGCTTCCAACTCGTCAGTCGAAGTGTCAGGGTGGACAAACTTATACATCTCTACCTTATTGAACTGGTGCAGGCGAATTAACCCCCGCGTGTCCCGTCCGTAGCTCCCGGCTTCCCGACGAAAACAGGGGGTATAGGCGCAATAGTGATAAGGCAGATCCTCAGCCCCCAAAATCTCGTCGCGATGCAGGCTCGTCACGGGGACTTCTGCGGTGGGGGTAAGCCAGAGATCATCGCGATCGCATTTGAAGCTTTCTTCGGCAAACTTGGGCAATTGGCCTGAGGCCGTTAGCGATACCGTATTCACCAAATAGGGGGGGATTACCTCGGTGTAGCCCGCCGCGATATGGCGAGCCAGCATAAACTGAATCAGGGCTCGCTCCAAAGCGGCCCCTGGCCCAATCAGGGTAACAAACCGACTTTGGGCAATTCGGGCTGATCGCTCAAAGTTTAAAATACCAAGCTTTTCGCCGAGTTCCCAGTGGGGTAAACGGGACTCGTCTGCAGGGGGTAAAAACTCATCGCCCCAACGCCTTACCTCGACATTTTCTGCCTCACTTTTGCCCACAGGAGTAGTATCACTAGGCAAATTGGGGGTGGCGAGCAAAATTTCCTCAATTTTGGCCTTGAGCTCTTTTTCCTGGGGTTCTAGCTCACTCAGTTGGGCCTTCACCAGGTTGCCTTCATCACGCAGGGCTTGCACCTCAGATCCTTTGGGATCGGCACCGGCCTTGATTTTTTGACCAACCTGCTTGCCAATATCGTTGCTGCGAGACTGCAACTGCGATCGCTGGGTTTCTAATGCCCGCTGCTGCTGATCGAATTCGAGCAAAGCGGAAAGATCATAGCCTGCTCCTCGACGCTGTAGCTGCGCCTGAATTACAGCTGGCTGATCTCGAATCTGCTTTAAATCCAGCACGATAGTAATCCTACGATTTCTTCCTAAATAAGGCTTAGCACCAATAAATCAGAATATCAGGAAAAGCTAACCCTCTAAACCGTCTAACCCAAAAGGTTCAGCCGACTTAGAGGGCGATGGTGGATCGAGGCTTGATCACCCCGTTGAGGTCTCGGGTTAGGCGACCTGTTCAACCTCAGCGATTTCAGGAATGAATTCCCGAAGACGACGCTCAATCCCCATTCTTAGAGTCATCGCAGAGCTGGGACAAGAGCCGCAAGCCCCTTGCAACCGCAACTTGACCACAGGACCATCAAGCTCAACGAGTTCAACGTTACCGCCATCGGCCATCAAGTAGGGACGCAAATCATCAAGCACTTTTTCAACATTGTTGGAGGTTAATGCCAAAGTTTCCATAGGTTACCTTTAGTGAATCTTTATGGGCTTGATTCCATTGTACGGATTAGATCGCTTGAAGTTCATCCAAACGGGCTAGCACTTCTTGGCTGTGAATGGGTGGACGGACGCCCAAGAAGCGATCGCGCATAATGCCGTCTGGATCAATCAAATAGGTATGGCGTAACGAGCGATAACCCAACCAGGAACCATAGGCTTTACTGACGCTGCCGTTGATATCTGAGAGCAACGGAAAGTCGAGCCCTTCAGCATCACAAAACTGCTCGTGGGAGACAACGTCGTCTGCGCTGACTCCCAGGATCTGAGCATTGCGGCTCTGGTACTCGGCAAAGTCTTGTTGGAAACGCTTGGCTTCGAGGGTGCAACCCGAGGTAAAGTCCTGGGGATAAAAATAAAGTACGACCCATTGCCCTCGATAGTCCGCCAAGGCAATATCTCCGTCTCCTACATTTGTCGGCAATGTAAAGTTAGGCGCGGGTTCGTCTAGGGGGAGCTGAGGGCCACCCATTGCAATTGCAGGCCCACTCACTTGCAGCCAAAGCAACAGCGCCAGCACACAAGCAGCCGCCGCACGGGAAAACAGATGACGTCTAGAAAACATAGATTTTGAACCCACAGTTGTTCTTAACAAGAGTTTACAACTTGTGTCCGTTCTATGTCAGACATTCCTGTCGAGCATGCGAGTTCGATGGGGTTGCCGGGCCCTAAAGTATTGCGGCCAGCGGGCAGCGGATACGACGGTAATCCACTGACCCGTATTTGGATCGCGATAGGTTTGGAAGGGATTGGTTTTGACTAATTTGCTTTCAGCGGTTGCGGTAGTTTGAGGTTGCTGATCGAAAAACGACTTATCAGACAGTGACTTCATATCGAATCAAAATCCTGCTGTTGTTACCCTGATGATCCACCCAGTTCATAACTGAGTGGTATAGCTCCATAGTGCACATCTGAATCGATGTCTTACATCAGATAAAGTGCGCAACTTCGAGACATTGAATCTCTAGGAAATAAACAGTTCTCCGTAATCTCAAGCAATGCCAAAGGCAATACTTGAGTCCAACACGAGCGTCTCCATCGTTGGAGGAAAGGCGGTTGTAGATGCATAGCGGTTAAGCGTTGAGTAACTGTAACTATCCAGACAAACCTACGCAGTGAGATTTCAGGAATCTAGGTCATACGAAGGTGGATTTACTCCCGTCATCAAGACCCTAGCCATCAGTCAACCGTTCCCCAGCTACTCCTTAAACAGGTGAAGCTGAACCTCTGGATTGACCCGCATGATGATGAGCGTCATATCATCTTCGTTCTGATTTTCTGAGCCAATGAATTTTTGCAGAAGCTCAAAAAGGTAATTGAGGACGTCATCTGAGCGCTCTAGATTGTTGCAGGCCCACTGAAACGCCATAGATAAGTTTTCTTCGTCAAATCGCTCCCCTTTAGGATTAGCCGCATCGGTAAAACCGTCGGTATAGTACATTACCGTATCCCCTGGATGGAGCTCAATTTGATCTTCGTAATAGCGAGTTTCCATATCGAGGCCAAGCAGCATACCAACGGTGTCAAGGCGTTTAATCGTATTGGTTGCGGCTTGCCAAAGCAAGGGCGGATTATGAGCGGCATTACCGTAGGATAGGATGCGCGTTTTAGGGTTGTACTCAGAATAGAACAGGGTGACAAACCGATTAGAATTTTCTAAATCGGAGTGCATCACATTGTTGAGGTGCTGAAGAATGCGCGCTGGGGAATGACCGTTTAGCACTTCTGCCCGCAGCATCCCCCGCAGCATCGTCATGATTAATCCGGCGGGAACCCCTTTGCCCATCACATCCCCAATGGCCAGACTCCAAACGCCAACGGAGGGTTGCTTCGGGTTGGCGAGCCTCAACTGCTCATAACTGGTAGGAATAAAGTCGTAGTAGTCGCCGCCAACCTTGTTGGCGGTATTACACTGGGCCGCGATGTCCATACCTTCGATGGTGGGACAGTGTCGGGGTAACAGTTGTAATTGAATCTCAGCACCAATTTCGAGCTCCCGATCAAGACGTTCTCGCTTCCGTAGTGCGATGGTCAGTTCGCTATTCTCAATCGCGACGGCGGTTTGATCAGCTACCAATCGAACCAGTTTTTGTCGGGTTTCTGTCCAGCTGTAGTCTGAATCGCGGCTAAAGACGTAGAGGCGACCCCGTTCAACATTTTTGACGATGATTGGGGTGCCAAAGATCTTGATGTCATCATCGAGATAACGGTGCACATAGCGATCCAGCGTCAGCATGGCATTGCGGGCCATGGTGATAGCGCTGCCTGAAATAGACGTAAAGGATTCCGCGACTTTGCGGGTAGCGGCTTCCAAGGCTCGCCGGACATCTTGACAGTGATGGCTCCCTTGGCAGTGCAATCGCTCAAGACGCACCTGTCCGTTGGGTCGAAAAAGGACTAAAGCCCCTCCAGTTGCGTCGGTGACGCGGCTAGCAATCATGGGAATCAGTTCGAGGAACTGATTGAGATTGTTGAGGCTGCGTAGGGCAAATCCCAGTGAGCTGAGTAAATCTTGAATTTTGTATTGTTCGCGCTGGAGCCGTCCGACTAACTCCTTGAGCGCAAAGGCGGGAGCCGCCTCAGAGATGGGGCTCCCGCTGGGTGGCTCAAAAGAAGGATTGGAAGAGGATGACATTGGGGTAGCGGTCATTCAGGCAGCGAACAGGGGACAAAGAACAGCTCAGAATCAGGGCTTTACCGAATCTTGAATTAAGACAGTTGGGCCAAAGGTACCTCAGAGCCCTCAATGGGAAAGGCAGGAATTGATTGACAAGGATAGCACCCTCGTCACGATTTCGATCGATTTTTTTTTTGCCTAATGCTGCAAAGCTTTGAGCACAACAGATACCCCTGGGATAGAACATCGCCCAATCTTAACGGATGGTCTCTCATTCGCCCACGTTATTTTGGTTGATTTTGGCCAAGCTGTTGGTGGCAAAAGGCGATCGCGGTCTGTAAATCCTCAGTCTGACAGGGATAAGCCAAATCAGGACGCGCTAAAATCCAAAGCCGAATGCCCAACTGCTGGGCCAGCGATCGCTTCACGACTTCTCCCCCCGGTGCACCGGAGGCTTTCGTAATCACCTGGGTAATTTGCCACTGTTGCCACAGGGCAGATTCAAGTTCAATTGAGATGGGCGGTCGCAGGGCAATCAGCCGAGTTGGGTCAAACCCTGCCGCTAAGGCGGCACGCAATGCCGTGAACGTCGGTAAAATGCGGGCAAACAGGCTAGCCCGATTATGCCAGGGTTGAAACCGATAGAGATGCCGGGAA
The DNA here is from genome assembly GCA_039815185.1 of Cyanobacteria bacterium P01_A01_bin.123. GTDB lineage: Bacteria > Cyanobacteriota > Cyanobacteriia > Phormidesmidales > Phormidesmidaceae > JBCBZT01. The sequence goes on from JBCBZT010000011.1 coordinate 51,446, forward strand.
CCCAACGTCAGAAGCACCCGTTCGCCAGCTAAAACCGCATCGGTCAAAATCTCGTCGTAGCTAGCTATGGTTTGAACCAGCGCAGTGTTCACCCCTGACACATCTGGTTGCGGGGTTGCCTGGGGTCTTTCATAACGGAGGTATGGCAATGGGTGGTGAGTACAGGCTGCGATCGCGGTTTGGGAAATCTCCACAGCAAACGGATGGGACGCGTCCAACACCGCAGCAATATTATAAGTGGTGAAAAAGTGGGTTAAGGCCTCTGGGGCGATCGCGCCAACCTGCACCTGGCACCAAGGGGAGGGGGCATAGAGCCCAGCCGCCTCCGGGGTAACCACGGTAATGACATGGGGAATTTGCGCCGCCGCTAAAGCCGTCGCCAATTGCCGACTCTCTTGGGTGCCACCAATCAGCCAAAGTTGACGAGGCAATGTCTCAACACCATCGACATCTACCACTTCACCTTAAACAACTGGAAGATATCGCCTGCTTGCTGCTTAACGATGCGGGCTTGACAGTCCTTGATCAATTTAGCCCAGTCTGCCATCGATTCCAGCAGTACTTCCGCGCCTAAATAAGTTTCTAAGATAGCCCAACTCTCAGCCAAAGGCTGCGCCTCGTTCACCACATCAAACACGAATACCCCGTCAGGCTTCAGCACCTTGCGGACAGCGGTCATAATTCGTTCCCAGTAGTCGAGCGGATAGTAGCAGCTAAACCCGGTGGCAATCACAATGTCGAATTTGACAGTGTCGTAATCTAGCCGATGGGCAGGCGCTAGGCGTACCCCCTTAAACAATTTTGAATTGAGCTGCGGCCCCCGAGCATTGATGATCCCTTGGGCGACGGGACTAATCTCTTGGCCGTAAAAAAAGGCGTTCCACTCACGCCAGGGATAAATTAAGAAGCTGACGCCACAACCCAAATCCAGGCAAGCCTGGTTTTTCTTGGGTTTAGCCAACTCCCAAAATGGAGAGGCTAACTTAGCCGCCAACGCACCGGAGGCCCGCTCTCGAAAAATATCCATGGCTTCAACTTCGGGCGGCAGTTCCACCGCATCGCCGCGATAGTCTTGGTCGTAACGTTGCGCGATCGCAGTAAACAGATCATCCAAAGTTTTTACGGATATGCAGGGTTGTAAAGCTTAGCCCCATCCAGATCCATAAGTCTCCTTAAGCCCAACACTCAAGGGAGTAAATTAGGATGTGGTTTAGGGCAAGTCGTGTTGCCCATCTTAACCTCGTCAACATCTAGATCCAACTTTATTCCTTAAGTTCAACACTCAAGGAATAAAGTTGGATATCGTTTTACTGCCCTTTCAAGGCTCTAGAGAAGTTTTTGCGATAGGACTTATTGGTCAGCAAAAACATCGGCCACAGCAGCGTCAGGTAAAGCCGTCCCTGGCTAAAGTTCGTGCGGTGAAACCCCCGCCAAAACCGCCAAGCGCCATAGCCATAACCCACTACCAGCACCAAAACCAACAAAAATTTCATTAGCGTATTCTCTTCTCGACAACAGGTCTCGTCTCCCAAAAGGGAGCCATTAAACTCTGTAGGGCTATGCCCTGCTCGCAGAGTATTCCTCCTCAACCAATCTTTTCATCATCAGCTAGGCCATGCTGCCCCCATTGATCATAGCTAAATCTGTTAAATCCGCTCTAGTGAAACGACAGAACTGATGCTGTGGAATCCCGGCCAAACATAGATTCGAGGACGCTGATTAGAAATAAATATGCCAATTTCAGGACGAAGGGTTTCCCAAAGCCCTATAGAATCGGTGTAGACAGACCGCACCGATTAGCGAAATCGATACCATCAAGGAGGGTTTATGCGTGCAGTATTGATGGCCGGAGGCTCTGGAACTCGATTACGGCCACTCACCTGCGACCTGCCAAAACCGATGGTTCCTATATTGAACCGTCCTATTGCAGAACATATTGTTAATCTCCTGAAGCGTCACGATATTAAAGAAATTATTGCTACCCTGTTCTATTTGCCCGATGTCATGCGGGACTATTTTCAAGATGGCAAAGATTTTGGGGTTCAAATGACCTATGCGGTCGAAGAAGATCAGCCCCTCGGGACAGCCGGTTGCGTCAAGAATATTTCAGAGTTACTCGACGATACATTCGTTGTCATCAGCGGCGACAGCGTCGCCGACTTTGATCTCACAGCGGCCATCAAGTTTCATAAAGAGAAAGGCTCTAAAGCAACGTTGGTGCTGGCCCACGTTCCCAATCCGATTGAGTTTGGGGTAGTGATTACCGACCAGGAAAACCGCATCAAGCGATTTTTAGAAAAACCCTCCACGAGTGAAATTTTCTCCGATACGGTGAATACAGGCACCTACATTCTCGAACCTGAGGTTTTAGAGTATTTGCCTACGGGTCAAGAGAGTGATTTTTCGAAGGATCTGTTTCCCTTACTGCTGGGAAAAGACGAACCTATGTTCGGGTACGTCTCCGATAGCTACTGGTGTGATGTGGGCCACTTAGATGCCTATCGTGAGTCCCAGTACGATGCCCTTGAGCAAAAGGTGTTGGTAGACTACGCCTATGAGCAGCGATCGCCGGGATTATGGATTGGCAAGAACACTTACATCGACCCTGATGCCAAGCTCAAACCCCCTGTTTTAATCGGCAACAACTGTCGGATTGGCTCCCGCGTCGTGATTGAATCCGGCACTGTGATTGGCGATAACGTCACTATCGGTAACGACGCCGACTTGAAGCGCCCAATTATTTGGAATGGGGCCATCATCGGTGAAGAAACCCACCTGCGAGCTTGCGTCATTGCTCGAGGTACCCGCGCCGACCGCCGCGCCCATGTACTTGAAGGCGCTGTGGTGGGATCTCTATCAACGGTGGGTGAAGAAGCCCAAATTAGCCCAGGGGTGAGGGTCTGGCCTAGCAAGAAAATTGAGTCTGGGGCAACCCTTAATATCAACCTGATTTGGGGCAATACGGCTCAGCGCAACCTGTTTGGTCAGCGCGGAGTGGCCGGGCTTGCCAACATCGACATTACGCCTGAGTTTGCGGTGAAGCTAGGTGCCGCTTACGGTTCAACACTCAAGTCTGGGTCGAACGTGACGGTATCCCGCGACCAGCGGAGCATCTCGCGGATGGTGTCGCGCTCCCTAATTGCCGGACTTATGGGTGTTGGGGTCAATGTCCAAAACCTGGAGGCAACGGCGATTCCTGTCGCCCGCGCATTACTGCCCACCTTAGGCGTCATTGGCGGCATCCATGTCCGCCTACATCCGGATCGCCCTGATCAGATTTTGATTGAGTTTTTCGACAAAAAGGGCATCGATATTCCCAAAGGCAAAGAAAAGAAAATCGAAGGGGCCTACTTTAAAGAAGATTTGCGCCGCGCCCAAATCCATGAAATTGGCAGCGTTTCCTACCCGACTCGGGTGGTGGATATTTATTCCAAGGCCTTTGAAGAACGACTCAATATTGAAGCGATTCGGACTAGCAAGTCTAAGGTTGTGATCGATTACGCCTACGCAGTATCCGGGGCGGTATTGCCCCAACTGCTGACAAAATTTGGTTGCGACGCAGTGGTGCTCAACGCCAGCCTTAGTCAAAATGCCCCTTCTGCTGCTGAGCGAGAGGTGTTATTGGGCCAATTGGGTCATGTGGTGGAGGCGTTGCAGGCCAACATTGGTGTACAGGTGGCAGCCAACGGCGAGCAAATGGTGTTGGTCGATGAAGTCGGTGCGCCGATTCGGGGAGAAATGCTGACGGCATTGATGACCCATATGATTTTGACGGCTCAACCCCGAGGGACAGTGGTCGTACCCGTCCATGCCTCAGGAGCGGTAGAGCAAATTGCCCGTCGCCACGATGGACGAGTGGTGCGAACCAAGGCCAACCCCACGGCGTTGATGGAAGCTTGCCAGGCTAGCGACAATGTCGTGCTGGGGGGAAGCGGCGAAATGGGCTTTATCTTTCCCCAATTGCACCCCGGTTTTGATGCCATGTTCTGCATTGCAAAGTTAATTGAAATGCTGACGATTCAAGAGCTATCTTTAGGGCAAGTCTGGGGTGAACTGCCGCGGATTTCCCATCGCTCTCAAACGGTGCGGTGTCCTTGGACGGTGAAGGGGGCGCTGATGCGTCATTTAGTTGAGACTCATCCGCCTGAATCCCTAGAGCTGATTGATGGGGTGAAAATTGTCGATCGCCAGCGTGACAGCTGGGTGTTGATTTTGCCCGATGCTGGAGAACCCCTAGTTCACATCTTCGCCAACAGTGAAGAGCGGGAATGGACGGATGAAAACTTGCGGCAGTATCGAGCACAGGTTCAAGATTTTATTGGCAAAGAACAGGGACTTGAAGAGGTAGTGGTATGAACAACTGCATCTTAATGGCTGAAATCATTCAATCGCCCCAATTGCGATATACCTCCGACAATCAAACAGCGCTGTCGGAGTTCACGGTACAGTTTCCTGCGACTAGGGCGACTGATCCGCCATCTCAGATGAAGGTGGTGGGTTGGGGTAATTTGGCCCAAGAGATTCAGGAGCGCTACAAAGAGGGCGATCGCGTGTTGTTGATTGGCCGCATTAATATCAACACGATTGATCGGCCTGAGGGGTTCAAAGAAAAGCGGGCAGAAATGACCGCTCAGCGTATCCAAGCCCTGGATGCAGCCAGTTTGAATGAGGCATTTACAGCTTCACCAGAGACCCCTATGGCGCCTCCGATGTCGGCGTCGGCTCCAGCAGCGGCAGCCTCAGCACCCCCCAGCCGCCCAACACCGTCGCCTACGGCCCCCGTTACGCCTACAACACCGGTTACTCCTGCGGCCCCGGCTGAAGAACCCGATTATGATGATATTCCGTTCTAAGGCCCAGTTCAGGATCAGGCCTAATGGTTTCGATGGGAAATCTTCTGTAACCGATGGGTCGGTTACAGAAGATTTGTTTGAATTCGACAGGGCAGAATCGAGCTAAATGCGACTGCTTGCTAATCATTCGCATTTAGCTCGTTGATTGAGTCGGCAAAGTGTCCATTATCCTGGGGTGACCGAAACTGCCTTGACCCCCACATCACGCGTCAGGACACGAGGCTTCATCAAGATACGCAGCAGCAGCCAAAGGGATTTGAGTTCTCCAGGGGAGTTCCAGCGCTTCCATTGACCGGGGCGGCAAAATAGCAGTTCGACTAGCTTGCGTCGCTGATCTAAAGTGACGTTAACAAACTGGACACGTACGGCGGTAAAGTCGTCCAGGCAGCGGGTGGCAAGCACTTCTGCTTCTAAGATCAGAGCTTCATCGGCAATTTCTAGCTCAACTGGGATCATCTGATCTGCGGTAAGCCGGGGAAAGCCCCGATGATTCAGCGTAATTTCTGCCCCCACTTCAGACATCATTGTGGTGACACCCCACCAACTGCGATCGCCTAAATTTTCATCCCCCTGAATCTTCAGTCGTGCTACCCGTCTCAAGTCAAACCAAGGGTTGATATCTGGGAGCGGCACATCCAGCAAAATCAGCAGGGCAATGCCAATCATCACCAAGTTATAGGCGCTCCAAATCCACCCCAACCCTAACCCCTTGAGTTCTTCAGATGACCAACCAGCGGCCAGACATTGTCCCAAGTTGTGCCAAAGACTGTAGGCTGTCACGATAAATAGCAAAACCAGGGGCCAAGCTAGCTTCCAATTAAAGTTAAAGCGATCTTGGGTAGTACCCTTGGGTGTGACCTTAAAGCCCTTCGAAAAAGGATTGAGCATGGCCTGAATGACCGTAGCTGCCAGCGGAAACACCAACACTAGAGAATAAATATCAGACAGCAGCGCCGAACGAGAACGGTTATTTAACCAGGCAAATACGGTTAACTGCACCAAGTAATAGGGCAGGAAGAAAAACAGCACTTCCTCACTGTTGGCTCGAATCGGAATGATGGTCAGGAATGAATAGGTCAGGGGCATCAACAAAAAATAGATGCGCGGAATGCTGCTAAACCAGTGGAGTAGCCCTTCCAAATGGCCCAAGCGCTGCACCCAGGTTAGCCCCCGAATGGTGAGGGGATTAGACTCAATAAAGAAGGCTTGTAGGGTACCTCTGGCCCAGCGGAGTCGCTGAGTTGCATGGGCTGAGATGGATTCTGCAGCCAGACCTGCACTGAGTTTTTCATCGATGTAGACCACCTGGTGGCCGCGGGCGGCAAGCTGCACAGACGTGAAATAGTCTTCACTTAAGGAATCGGTGACAAATCCACCTGTATCTTCCAAGGCAGTGCGGCGTAGTACAAACGAGGTACCTGAGCAGACCACACTCCCTGACCCATCGCGCATGGGCTGAATCTGACGATAGAACACCTCTTCTTCAGGGGTAAGGATTTCTTCGAGTCCCAGGTTGCGCGCAATAGGGTCAGAGTTATAGAAGGTTTGGGGGGTCTGCACCAGACCGACGGCTGGATCTTGAAAGAAGCCCACGGTGCGACGCAAAAAGTTGCGGGTGGGGACAAAATCGGCATCAAAGGAGGCAATTAGCTCACCTTGGGTATGGGCGATCGCGTGGTTGAGATTTCCGGCTTTGGCATGACTGTTGTCAAGGCGCGTCATGTAGTGGCATCCCAGTGCTTCAGCCATGGCCCGAATCTCGGGGCGGCGGGTGTCATCTAACAGGTAGACCTGCTTATTGGGATAATCGAGTGCCTGACAACCAATCACGGTGCGCCGCAGAATAAACTCTGGCTCATCGTAGGTGGGAATGAACACATCCACCGACGGTAGATAGGCGCCATCATCTACCATAGCTTGCAGTTGATCGGCTTGACGCTTGCGATCGCGCACCCGCAGCAGCAAAAACAGCTGAATGATACTGCCCACCAGGCCAATTATTTCCATGATGAACAGCCCCAGGCTAAACACCCCATCCAGTGGCGTATCTAGGTTCAGCGTTGAAAGCGATCGCCAGAATAAATAGCGTCCCACTAAAACGAGCAAGATGCTGATCACTAACCATCGTGACCAAGGCCGCGGTTCGGGAGACACCCGCGTAATCACAAGGGCGACTAGCAAAAGTGCAACCGTTGGTGCCGCCAAATATTGGCCCGTAACCATAGGCACTTCGGCCCACATGGGCGGATTTTGCTGGAGTGCATTAAGCTGTTCAAAAATATCGCTGATTAGCTCAACGCCAGTAAACCAAGCCACTGCGACTGCCGCACAAACTAGCACGATAGCGATCATCGTCAACGTTGCCCAGCGCACCCGGAGATCTGAGCGGATGGTGGCTGAGGCAGTTTGGATGGGATGAACTCTTTGCATGAATGACATAGACTCCTAGCACATTGCTGCTCGAACACAACCAATCAACAAAGCGAATCCAAAGGATACACTCAAACAACTATTAAGGTTTGCGGATAAGGTTTTGCGGATGGCCCCAAGTAGCGAGATACCGCTGCAACCGCGCAAGGCACTGTAATGGCCGCTACAAGTGCCTTCAACCTAGGCGATAACTATTCCCTATGCTGCCTTAAAGACAACAATTTCCACGGGGCAATAACCGAGTTAAACCGCTGAGCCAAACAATTTTATGTAGGAAGATTGATTTGAGCAATTATATGCAAAAACATTAGAGGACTTAATCAGTACAGCTAAAGTCACGAATTGGATTTATTGACCCACAGCACGCGACGCCTCCCATGACCTTAGCAAGCACGCCAAGCCCATACTGACGGCGTTGTGCCCAGCTGGCTTGAAGGACAACTGAGAATTAGCTGAATCAGGTTGCAGAATATTTTATTTCCCTATCAGCTCGGCTGACCCAGTGCCGCTTAAACTAGGTATCAAATTCTGCTGTCTCCGGAATAGGTTCTGCGATGAATACGGTTGATGTCTTGAGGTTGCTCCATCCTGCGATCGCGGTTGCGGTTGTTTTTCCATTAATTGGTATCGTGACTTACTTTTCTTTGCAAACTCGTCAGCGACGGCTAAAAGCCGCTGCTAAAGAGAAGACAAAAATTGCCCCGACCGTTGGGTTAGAGCATGTCCAGGTAGGCCGATGGCTAGCGGGTTCTGTCGTCGGAATTGCCCTGTTGGGCTTAGTTCACCCGATCTCTAAGACCCTGATCGCTAAAAATGCCTGGGCTGAAGATCGCTTTCAGGTCATTTTTATCGTGTTGATGTTTGTCGCGACCATTGCCTCTCTTGTCCTGCTATATCGGGCAAAGAAACCGCTATGGCGTGGCATCTTTGCCTGGTTAAGTAGCATGGGCCTAATCATTCTGGGGTGCCAGGAAGGCGTCTTCCGGCGCGGCTATGAGTGGTTTGTGTCGCACTATTACTACGGCATGATCGCTGCCGTTTTGATGGTGATTTCGGTGGCGGTTTTGCCTGAAATCTACAAATCAAAACCCTGGCGACGGGCCCACGTTTTCCTCAACTGCGTTGCCCTACTGTTTTTCTTAGGCCAAGGCATCACGGGTACCCGCGATCTGCTCGAAATCCCCTTGGTATGGCAAGAACCCGCCGTCTACCAGTGTGATTTTGTTAACCTAGTTTGTCCCCAAGCGGAACAAAGCCATGAGTTACAGGAAGGTCTGCAAGTGGGATTGAAGTTAGGGGACTAAGCGATCGCAGCCAATTGAGTCACCAAGCTTTTGAACAGCGCTAAGCCATCTGTGCTACCCAGCAGTACATCGGACGCCCGCTCAGGGTGGGGCATCATGCCCAACACATTACCTTGGCAGTTACAGATGCCTGCAACATTGTTCAGCGACCCATTGGGGTTGCTGGATTCAGTCGCTGTTCCTGTCGCGTCACAATAGCGAAATACAACCTGATTGCTATCTTCTAGGGCTTTCAGCGTGTCGCCATCGGCGTAATAGCAGCCTTCCCCATGGGCGATGGGGAGGGTAATCACCTGCTGGGCTTTGTAGTGGTGAGTCCAAGGTAAGGTGGTGCGCTCAACGGTCATCGAGACGCGATCGCAGATGAAGTGTAAATCTCGATTGCGGACCAGTGCTCCCGGCAACAACCCCGCTTCGGTCAACACCTGAAAGCCGTTACAAACCCCCAGCAACAATTTGCCTTGGTTGGCATGGTCAATGGCCGAGCGCATGGCGGCAGAAAATCGCGCGATCGCCCCGCAGCGGAGATAATCGCCATAGCTAAACCCGCCCGGTATGACCACTACATCAATATCCGACAAGTCGCTATCTTCATGCCACACCATCCGTGTCGGCATTTTTAGAATGTCGCGGGTGACATAGGCCACATCGCGATCGCAGTTTGAACCTGGAAATACAAGAACACCAAATTTCATATCAAGCGACTACCCCCACGGGCTCCAAATCGAAGCGATATTTCTCAATGACTGGATTTGCCAAAAGCTGATCACAGAGGCGATCGAGTTGTTGTTTGGCCGCGTCTTCACTGTCAGCGGTGAGGGTGACCTCAACGTACTTACCGATACGTAGGCGCTCGACGTTGTCGTACCCCAGGTGCTGAAGACTAGATTGTACTGCCGTTCCCGCCGGATCGAGCACGGAAGGCCGGAGGGTGACATAAATCTGAGCCTGATACGTTTGCGCCATACTAAAGCTGCCACTCTACAAAACCATTAAACCCCTAGCTCGCCTAAAGCTCCACCCCCCCATTGCTGATCCCAAATCTTAGAAGTTTGGCTATAGAGCTATAGATTGTAAGGATCCCCCGCTGTCGCTGCCCCTTTGCAAAGGGGGCTATCCCAATGGGGATAGGACTTGCTTCCCTCCACCCTCCCCCTCGATCTCACTCTGTGCCAGGCTATTCTGGCAGAATAAAGAAAATGCCTATCTATCTGCAAATGCCCACCAAACGAACCCGTAGCCAAAACCAGGTGTTTATAGCGCTGCAAAGCTTGAATCAAGCGATCTCGGCACAAGATCTCCACATGGAGTTGAGGAAGCATCACCGAATTGGCTTGGCGACGGTGTATCGGTCTTTGGATGTTCTTAAGTTGGAGGGGGTTGTGCAAGTCCGCACATTGCCCAGTGGGGAATCGCTCTACAGCTTGGTTAAAGAAGATCGGCACCACCTGACTTGTTTGCAGTGTGGCAATTCGATCGCGATCGCGGAGTGCCCCGTCCACGATTTAGAGCATCATCTCAATCAATCGCATCAATTCAAAATCTTTTATCACACCCTTGAATTCTTTGGCCTTTGCCCCCAGTGTCAAGAAAAAAGTGCGCTAGAACCGACCGCTTGATTATATAGCGCTGGCCAGATTGCTTGATGCACCTAGTGTCGCTGGGATGCTCAACACACAGGCAAATTGGCTCACCGTAGCACACAAAGCTTTGTGACTACGGCTATAGAATCTTGCGGCGTTCAGCTTCTGTCTCGAAAGCTTCTTGGTGAAAAGTCTCACGCTCCAAAATCGTAAATCCAAAATCCAAAATTTGCAGCAGCAGTGAGCCGGAAAACTCTTCGGAAACCCTACCAAGCTATCCGGCTCTGGTTTATTTTCGGAGGTCGTTGCCTTCCTCGCCGGAACAGATTGGACTCCCCAGTGTACGCTCGACCGAATCCCTCCGAGCAATTCTGGCAAGTTGGGAGTACTCACGCCAAACCGCAAACCACCCGAAAACCAACATCGTCGCAGCAATCGCCGGGATCGTTGTAGTAGCGAAAAGCAGACCGACAACCCGCCGGATTGAAGAGCCACGAACCACCGCGCAGCACACGAAGTTCACTATTTCCGCCCCTAATCCAGGCACTGCTATCACGGGGCGCACCCTGGTAATTTTCATGCCAATGATCGGCACACCATTCCCAAACGTTGCCATGCATGTCGTGTAAGCCGAAGTCATTGGGCGAGAAACTGCCGACCTTGATCGTTTCTTCTCGATATCTACCCTTAGCCCCAGCACCGTAGATGTAATTTCCGTGGTAGTTGGCTTGCTCGGGGGTGATCGTCTCGCCAACGTAAAACGGCGTTGTCGTGCCAGCCCGACAGACATATTCCCATTCGGCTTCGCTGGGCAGTCGATAGCGCTTATTGGTTTTGTGCGACAGGCGATCGCAAAACTCAACCGCATCATGCCAAGAAACCTGCTCAACGGGGCGATGATTTCCTTTAAAGTGAGACGGATCTGGATCCAGATCCGTCTCGATTTTGGACAGTTTTGTGGCCACACTCCACCATTGCGCTTGGGTGACCGCAAACTTCCCCATGAAAAAAGACTGAATTTCTACCCGATGCTGGGGGCCTTCGCGATCCTCGCGTTCAACCTCTTTGGCAGGGGAGCCCATGATGAACAGATCACCGGGAATAGCCACCATGTCGAGTGTTCGGCCACTGCCTAAATCCTCCTGAAAATTCTGGTGATGGCTGGGCGGCTGCGTGGGCACAGACCGTTTCACCGATGCGGGCTGTTTCAATGGGGGTGCCGATGGCGACAACACCTGCACCTTAGACAAGATCTCAAAGGCAAACGCACTGGCATGACGAGCCGCAATTTCTTGAGAGCCCTGTTGATCAGACGCTGTTTTGTGGTCAATCAGGTCAGAAATACCCCGAATCACCAACGCAGCCACCTGCTGATTCGCATGGACAGCATCCAGAAAGCCAAAGCCTTCCATTTCAACCGCCAGGGCATCGCCATAGTACGATCGCAAAAACTGGAAGACCTCAGATTTTGTTGACGCCACCACTTTTTCGCCTGCCGCGATCGGCCCGACAAATGCTCTTGGTTGAGCAGACGGTTGAGACGTTAATCTCCTCAACCAATCCGATTTCCTGGCTTCGGCTTTAGCGCGTTGTTCCAGACGATAGGCACTAAGCCCCAGGGTAGGTCTAGGTCTGAATGTCTCCCCCGCTTTCCCCGATTCATAGCCATAAATTTTGGTGGAAGCGACCACATCCCCCAGCCGCACATCCTTAATGCCGCCAGCCACCCCGACGAAGAGAATAACATCGGGCTTGAAATGAGCGATTGCCCTTTCGGCTTCGGCTGCTGCCCCCGCATTGCCCGCTCCCACTTCAGCAATGCCCACATTCCAGGTCTGTCCATTGGCAGCAAACGTTCCCCGCTCGTAAATGGTTCCCTGGGGATGGGTCTCTTCCTGGAGTGCATCCAGATGTATCCGCACGGCCAAGTATTCAACCTGTAGGGCAGTCAAGATTACGGCACGCGGCATGGGCTAATCTTCGAGCAGTGTAAATATCCACTATTGTGGCGATTCAAGGCCGATTTGCCCAGCATCTAGAGAACCGTCATAGCTTGCAGAAATTGGTTTGTCGCTCAGTTACCCCGCCACTCAGCCACAATGAAAATAGGTTCTCTAAATGTCTAGCCCTAATCATGAGCGATAAAGACTCAACCCTCGAAATCCTGCTCGCCGAATACAACTGCCTCAAGTCAGAACAAGCCCAGCGGATTGGCTTTCGAGATAACCTCCTGTACGTCACCCTCGGCGTCTTTGGGGCCGTGGTCTCATTCGCCGTCTCCGATCCCGCCCACTACTACGCGCTGCTCGTGATCCCCTGGGTCTGCCTGATCCTCGGTTGGACCTACGTCGTCAACGACGAAAAGATTTCATCCATCGGTAGGTACATCCGCTACAAACTGGTTGACAAAGTCAAAGACCATACGGGCTATGCCGATCTAGAAACCCTGTTTGGCTGGGAGATCGCCCACCGCGATGACAAACACCGTAAACGCCGCAAAATTCAGCAGTTGATCGTGGACGAGATTACGTTCGTCTTTTCCGGCGTGATTGCCCTATCCGCATTCTGGTTTTTGGTACCCAAGCCTCCGCTAGGTGTGACGATTCTGTCCTGGGTAGAGCTTCTGCTGTTAATCGTGCTGGGAGTCGAGACGTTTATTTACGCTGATCTGGCAAAAGGTCGTTGATCCGCTAGAAGCGCTAGAGGTAGATAAAAATCTAAGGCCCCCCCTAGCCCCCCAATCCTGGGGAGGACAAGGCTCAAAGCCCCCAATCTTGGGGGTTTGGGGGCCTCAAACATCTTTGATAACTTTAACAGTCGCTTTCTCTCAGAAATATCTTTTGGCTAAAGAATCAGCCCTAACCAGGATCGGGGAGCAGGAGGGCTCCCAGTATAGCCGTAGCCACAAAGCTTTGTGCGCTACGGCGAGCCAGATTGTTTGTGTGTTGAATATCCCAGCGGTACTAGGTGCATTAAGCAATCTGGCCAGCGCTATATATTTTTTTGGAGAAATCACCCAACAGGCGATCGCAGATTGGCATTCTTGGGTCAATCAGGGTGTCGTGAAAAACAGCGACGCCAGAGGATGACATCGCTGTTTTGCTGTGTGAGATGAGGGGTGAATCCTTGAATTCACCCTGCTGATTAAGAGAGTGTCTCGTTATCGGTGACGATTGACCTCATCCCCTCAAGGGTTGCAGGGATGCTGCGGGGATCCATAAACATCACCTTGCTGCTGCCGCTGGTACCAATCTCCTGACCCATATCGAAATAACCCTTAGCCACCAAAAACTGGAGGGCTTTGTTGGCATTGGGATCTTCTCTCAAGGTTTTCGCAATCACCTGCATGGCCTCAGAGGTAGCTTGGGCTTTGAGCACCTGTTCTTGGCGATAAGCTTGAGCCCGTAACACAATGGTCTTTTGATCCGCTTCAGCGGCCAAGATGGCGGCTTTTTGTTGCGCCTCTGCCGAGAGCACTTCCGCTTCCGCACGACCGCGGGCACTGTTCACAGCGGATTCCCTTTCCCCTTCAGAGGTCAAGACAGCGGCCCGCTTTTGCCGTTCTGCAGTCATTTGCAGTTCCATGGAATCTTGAACGGCTTTGGAAGGCATAATGTCGCGCAGCTCAACGCGGGTTACCTTGACGCCCCAGGGATCGGTGGAAATATCGAGTTCCCGCAGCAGCAGTTCATTGATCTCAGAACGAGCGGTGAAGGTTTCGTCGAGTTCGAGTTTGCCGATTTCTGCCCGAATTTGGGTCAGCACCAGATTGACGATGGCCGCTCTCAAGTTTTCGACTTTGTAGTAGGCCTTTTCCAGATCGACGATGCGCCAATAAACGACCGCGTCAGCGTCTACGGAGACATTATCGCGGGTGATACAGGGTTGTTTGGGCACATCTAACACCCGTTCGCGCACGGTTTGGCGATAGGCGACGCGATCCACAAAGGGCACCATAAAATTGAGCCCTGGATTCAGCTTTTTGCCGTTATAGCGACCCAGGGTTTCAACCAGGGCTTCGTCTCCCTGGTTAATGATTTTGACAGAACTGGCGGCAACAGAACCGCCAAGGGCCAAGATAATCAGAAAAGCAAATGGGTTCATAAATTAAAGCCTCTTGAATTTTTAAGGATGCAGTTCGCGCTCTGGAATAACAAACAGCGTATTGCCTTTGCGACCTACCACAAGAACAGGTTCGTTGGCATCAATGGTCGTGGTGCGATCTTCGCAGCGGGCTTGCCAAGAATTGCCTTCGTACAGGACTCGTCCGGCTTCGCCGGGGGCGATCGCGGTTAGGGTTCTGCCCTCAGTCTCTTCTGCGATCGCCCGGGGTGTCTTCTTGGGGCTAAATCGCTTGAGTAAGACAATAAACAGGAGCGAAAACACCATCCACAGCACAACTTGCAGGTTGAAGGAGGGCACGACCAGGGTTAGCAAGGCCACAACAAAGGCCGCCACCCCTAGGGCAGATTCGACAAAGGCAGTTGGTACTAGCAGCTCTAAGAAGCACAGCGCGGCACCAATAATGACCCAGAACAAGGCGAGACTCATAGTCAATCCCGGTTTTCTAACTAAACCTCGTCCACATCCAGATCCATCATTGTCCCCTAAGCTAAAAGCCCAAGGTATCAAATCGGATGTGGTTTAATTCACAATTTTTCGATCCAATTCCGTACACTAAGCCTAATCCAGTGCAAAATTTGATGCTTCTCTTTAGGGAAAATCGTTGCGTTAGACGGGCACAAAGGCCGCTAAAACGCTAAGAGGACTACAAATTTCGCAGGGAACTGGGTCAAAATTTTTGAGTGCCCCGAGCGAATTGTCTAAAATCCTCTAGGATTAATCTAACTTTGACGACGAAGTCTGTATTCACCTGATTACTTTGTCTTAAGACCTGATGAATTGTCTTAACAGATAAACACCTAAACACCGTCCCGCTGCTTTGGCCATGAACGTTTCTGAGTCAGTCCCATTCCGTGTAAAACAGTATCTCTGGGCCGTTGGCGCAGCAGCAGCGGCTGTGGGAGTGGGTAAGCGTGTGGGAGATCGCTATCAGGTGGTTGCCCCCCAAATCTGGCTCGACACCCAACCCGATGATCTACCAGAATTCCCTGAAACGCCTCCTGAAGCGGCCTTACCTTACCTATTGGCCCACCCCCATCGACTCCACGTGCCAGGAGTCTACGGGGTTGTGTCACCCCAAAGGGGCGCAGAGATTGGTCAGTCCCAGAGGGGCGCAGAGATTGGCCAGTCCCAGAGGGGCGCAGAGATTGGCCCGCCTCAGAAGAACACAGAGCGCGACGCGTCCCAAGCCGCCATAGAGGTCGGATTATCTCAGCGGGACTCAGAAGTTTTATCGTCTCCTTGGGATACAGAGGTCGAGCCATCTCCTTGGGATACGGAGATCGAATCGCCTCAAGCAGAAGCAGAGGGAGGGGCGTCCCCAGCGGAACCGCCGATTCTGCTGCTTGATAATGCGCCGATTGATCGCGGCGGTAAGCTGTATCCAACACTGCAAGACCGTTGGGCTGATACCGTTTCGGTGCGACAACTGCATTGGCTGTGGCAACTCCTTGAACTGTGGACACCGCTTAAACAACTGGGCCTAGCAGCCAGCTTACTTGAGCGCGACAATATTCGGGTGGAAGGTTGGCGAGTGCGGTTGCGGACGCTCCAAGCGGTGCCAGTCGATCCGGCCCTGTCTGATTTGCTGCGGAGTTGGCAGCCCTTGCTGAAGCAGGCACAGCCGCCGATTGCCGAAGCGCTGGCTGCAGTACTCAATCCAAATAACCCAGAAGCGTCTACCCTAGAGGCGATCGCGGCAGGGTTAAACCAACTCCTGCTTAAACAAACAGGGCAGTTGTCGATTCAGCTTTATGCTGGGGGCGCAACCACGGCTGGCCCGCTACACAAACGCAATGAAGACGCCTGCTATCCCAATAACTTAGACAAGCTGCAGACAGCACCGGGCATTATTCCCAACATTGCCATTGTGTGTGATGGGTTGGGGGGCCACGAAGGGGGCGAAGTCGCTAGTCAGATGGTGGTGCGATCGCTCCAGCTCCAGCTCCGGGCTTTGCTGCGAGAGGTGATCGAGCAACCAGACTATCAATCACCAACCCGCATTGCCGAGCAAATCGAAGCAGCGGTCAGGGTAGTGAATAATTTAATCGCTAAACAAAACGATAGCCAGGGGCGTAGCGATCGCCAACGCATGGGGAGCACCCTAACAATGGCGTTACAGCTCCCCCAGCGCGTCCGTACAGCCCAAGGTTGGGTCGCTACCACCGAAGTCTACATTGCCCACGTGGGTGACAGCCGCGTCTACTGGATTACCCCCTCCTACTGCCACCTGCTGACCTTAGACGACGATATTGCGAGCCGGGAGGTTATAGCGGGTCGCAGCCTTTACCTCCAGGCAAAACAGCGACCCGATGCTGGGGCCTTGACCCAAGCCATTGGAACCCGCGAATCAGATGCCCTGAGGCTGCATATTCAACGGTTCATCATTGACGAAGAGGGCTTACTGCTGGTGTGTTCGGACGGCCTTAGCGACAATCGCCGGGTGGAAGAATCTTGGGCCAACTACATTGGGCTGATTGTCAAAGACATCGTCACCTTAGAGGCAGCAGTAGAGTCTTTGATTGAGCTAGCCAATCAAAAAAACGGGCATGACAATGCTTCAGTGGTGCTGATGCGTTGCCGCGTCTCTCCAGAAGTCGTCCGCCCCGGCTCCCTCACCACTCGCCAAGACAACCTCCAGTTTGAAATGACCGAAGCCTCTAAAGCCCTACTCTACGGCGAGATTGACCCGGTGACAGGGAAACCTCCTGAAGCAGAACCCATCGAACTTGCGCCTGAGCCTAGCAGCTTCCCCCTCTCATCAAAGCAAATCCTAGGCGCGATCGCAGCATTAGTGCTAATCCTTGGCGTCGGTTGGGCCAGTTGGTGGTTCTTTGCCCGTTCTGGCAACAACGCACCGCCCGATGAGGGCAACACGCCGACCCAACTTGAACCTTAGAGTTGCGCTTAGCTGATCAAGCGAATCGGTTTGATAGGGAGTGGGGGAGTGATGGGGTAGGGGAGTTGGGGGAAGATGGGGGAAGTGGGGAGGAGAATTCGCTAACGCTCCTAACTCGATCCCCTAATCACTTCTAAACCCATTTCCCGATCACTCCATCACCCCATCACCCAAACCCACCGTCTTAACCCAAAGCCGTCTCAATCGCAGCTTTTAAGTCAGCATCATCAGGGGCGACTTGGGGTTCAAAGCGGGCCTTGACTTCACCATCACGGCCCACAACAAACTTGCCAAAGTTCCAGGCGATATCTGGCCCATCACCCACAAGAAACTGATAAAGCGGGCTGCGATCAGCACCGTTCACGTCTTGCTTTTCCAGCAGGGGAAAATCGACGTTGTACTTACTTGCTGTAAAGGCTTTGATCTCTTCGGGGCTGCCGGGTTCTTGGCTGCCAAACTGGTTGCAGGGCACGCCAATGACCATAAAATCGCGATCGCTATACGCCTTATTGAGAGCGACTAATCCATCATACTGGGGAGTCAGGCCACACTGACTGGCAACGTTGACAAATAGGACAACCTTACCGCTCACGGTATCAGGGGAGACGGGTGCTCCGTCTAGGGTGGTTAGAGGAGTGGGCAAAGGCATAGTAAATCACTCTTACGCAACGCCTTCCATTATCAACCAATCGAGGCACGTCTGTTTACCCTATTGGGCTGAATCAACCTCTGATAATTGTGGGGTTGATGAACGGTGGGGACTCAGGGCAGCCCCGAGTAAATATCCCCCAACGCAAATCAGCAACCCGTAAACGTTTACGCCCAAATCCAGGGCATATTTGCCGCCACCCATCACCATCCACGCGGGGAAGATATGGGTACTCAGGGCATTTTCAAGCACGCGTAAGATGCCAAAGGTGAGCCCTGGCCAAAAGGCGAGGTGAAAACTCAAACGCCCAGCCTGTGGGATGAATGCCAAGAGGAAAATCGGTGCTAGCCCCATCACCATGGTGCCGCTGATGGTTGTGGCTTGAATGATCGCAGGGCCGACCCTGTCGCCCATGTAGATACTGAGCAAAGGAAGATTGCCTAAGAGTGCGATCGCGATAATCCACCAACGCCCCAGAAAAGCCTGCTTTTCGGTAGGGGCCCCTTTGCGGTTATTCCAATCTCGTGCACCCAGCTTGGCCACACTAGAGAAGGTCGAATCTAAGGTAGACCCAGCACTGGTGAGCATAATGGCGTTGAACACCAACAACATCGGCAGGCCAAACAAGGCCGGTACCGCCAAGGAAGGACTGCCCTCAACGCCAAAGGCACGGGCATAAAGCCCCACACTACTAAAGAGAAAAATAAAGCCGCCGCTGATTAACCCAGCCAAGACAAACCCTTTGACCATCGTCTTAGGCCCGGTGATAAAAGCGCGATCAGTCATCACCGGATCATGGAACGGATAGCTAAAGATTTGCACAAAGGCTAGACCGCAAAAGGTCAGTCCGGCCAAACTGGTTTCACCATCCGCTTGGGGAAGCCCTTGGTTGATCAAGCCAGGGCCGAGGGTTGCCAAAATCACGACTAGCAGCAGCGCCGCCAGTACCATTTGTGCGCCGTCAGTGAGCAAGCTGGAGCGCAATCCTCCCAGCAGGCTGTAATACACTGTGAACGCCGTGACCATTAAGGCCGCAATCCAGTAACCGCCGCTGCCCTCAGCCCCAAAATAAAGGGAGAACACCTTTGTGTTAGACCACACTTCATTGATCAGGCGGACAGCGATCGCGATCAAAAACAAGCGGGCACACCATTTGCCATATTTACCGACTAAAAACTCAGGAATAGACCGATAGCCACCCCGCATCCGAATAAAGTAAAGGGCGACTGCTGCCGTAATAAAACTCAGGTAGTAAATGGCATAGCCCAGGCCACCGAGAATGCCAAAGGAATTGCCCAAGCTAGCTGCATTGTCAATCGACTTGGCAAAAATCCAGGAGATCGCTGCACTGGAGACCAGTAGCCAGAGCCCTGGCGCTCGCCCCTGTTGAGACTGCCCTTCAAAAAACTCAGAGGCAGAGACCTTTTCCGGGGTCGTCGTTTGGACAATGCGATAGATAAAGAAGCCGTAGCCAGCCAACAGTGCCCACGTAATCGCAGTAGATAGCAACATAGCGTTGTGTTGTAAAAATTAGAACTCAAAACTCAAACTTGCTATAGCCGTAGCCACAAAGCTTTGTGCGCTACGGCGAGCCAGATTGCCTGTGTGCTGGGCATCCCAGCGAGACTAAGTGCATTAAGCAATCTGGCCAGCGCTATAAATCAGCGCACAAGCTGCCTGCTCAGTCGGCGGCAAAATTTCGGCACAGGTCGTCCAGATGCCGGTTTCTAGTGATTCTGCAAATTCTTCAGGGAGCCCCTCTGCCCGCATCGCAGTCGCCACCGCACTGACGTCATAGTCCAGCGTCATGAGTCGAGGTAAAATCTCAGTGTCACGTCGTTCCAGCAAACCGTAGTGAACGTGGCGTTGGCCATTATTGGCGGGGCGACCGAGTACCCCAACGTTGAACCAGAAACCTAGACGACCATCGGCCTGAACCACCTGCCGAACCCAAGGCAATCCCGAATGGGTAACGCAGATACCATCAACGCCGTAGCGCAAAAGATAGTCACAAATCTGCTCATCTGAGGTCTCGGTTTCCCAAACAAACTCGTTGACCCGATCTGGGCTACCGTGGCAAAGCAATACGCTGCGATCGCCCCACGCTATGCGCATCTGCTGAGGTAGCGTCTGCAGCCAGTCTCGATGGTGGATAGCCGTGTGGTCATAGGTGTAGTCATAGCTGATTTGGGCAAATCGGCGATCGCGCTCATCTGAATACCCACAGCCACAATCCCGTGCACCGTTGCCAATGGCGTCATCGTAATTTCCCTGGATACACATCACCCCCGCCTGCCGGATCAAATCCAGTGTCAGATTAGGACGGGGGCCAAATCCACCGATATCGCCCAGACAGAAGCGATGGGTAACCGTTTTAGTCGTGGCTAGGAACGCCTCAACTGCTGCAAAGTTACTGTAAGGTCCGCCGCATAAGGCAAGACGCAAACAGTCAGGTGACACCGTTAAAGTAGGAACATCGGCCATAGTTTGGGTAAGCGCAGGGGCTAATCAGACAACAAATTGAGTCTCAGTCAAACCCCGCAGGACTTGCTCACAGTGAACAAGCTAGAGGTTTAAAGCCGAGTTAAGTTTGAGTATTCCTGATTTAACCAGAAACCCGCTGAACTGCGGATGAATTTTCCCTGAGAAATAAGCAGTCTGCCCAAAAAGATGCCTATACGAGGCTCAGCTCAGTCCTTTGGCGTTTCCTGATAGGCAAAATTCCAGGTCTGAACGTGGAAACGGTTTAAAGCAAGCTCTCACTGAGCTGAATAGATAGAAGAACGTTTGAGATCACCGCAACCAGACTCAGACTAACGAAAGCTGATTATGCTGCCCTGCTGCGATGGCAAGGCTCGCTTTAAAGTAGCTTTTGGCAGTAACCCTGCTGCCGATTCAGCACAGGAAAGTCCTTTCTCTAACCTTAACTTTCGGCTGTTCTAATGGGTGAGGCAAAATAAATCTTGGCCACATCCAAACCTGTCGCTTTTCTTAAGTTCAGTATTCAAGCTTGCAAACCAGACGGGGTTTAGCCTGAAAGTTTTTGACAATTTCCCCTGAGTTCTGCCAGTCAATATCTTTAACTTGAAATCTATGCCATCCAGCTCTAAATTGTCTTCAGTCTGGCAGCGTCTAAAAAGTGGAAGAATAACCTGTGAGCAAGCGCTAAACCTGTTACGTAACGACCAGGGAAAATTAGCGTTAGAGCTGCTAGACAGGGAAGTTGAGCGTCGCTTTTTCCAAAAGTTTCCCGATCTCACGACGCTGCCCCCAGTTATCCCCCTATTGCTGTGGCGCAACTGCTACTACTTAGGCAGTCCCCATCACTTGACCGCTGAGGTTGTCAGCCATTTACAAGCCTATACCCAAGCAGACGTCCAAATTCTCCCCATTACGGCGAAGTGCTATCGCAAGTGGTACCACGCTAAAAATTTAGACCCTGCCAGCATTAATGCTGGCCAACTGCTCAATCCACTGACCGGCCAGCATGAGCAAGAAGATATTAGCGAAACAACTGAACTGTTTTTGTCTCACGCTGTCGATCAGGTGGAACGGATCAAAACTATCATCGCGAGTGCCCTGCGCAACCGCGCCAGTGACGTTCATTTAGAACCCACCCCCGATGGGCTCCGCGTCCGTTATCGCATTGACGGGGTGCTGCGCGACATTACCCTATTGCCAGCTGAGTTGGGACGTCGGGTCGTGGTGGCGCTCAAAGTGATGGCAAACATGGATATTTCTGACAGCCGTCGCCCCCACGATGGTCGCATTGGAGAAAGATATGCGTCAGAGGCGGGAGCCGACTTGGGCATGGATATGCGCGTGAGCACATTGCCCTGTGTCGGCGGCGAGAAGGCTGTTGTGCGCCTGCTGCCGCGAAAAAATCCCTTTTCCACCGTTGATAAGCTGGGCTTTTCACCCACGGTCTTACCAACTTATAAGACCTGGTTACAACAGCCCCAGGGGTTGATTATCTTTACCGGGCCAACCGGTTCGGGTAAGACCAGCACGCTTTATACCAGTTTGCAGGCGATCGCCCAAGAACATGTCAACGTCGTCACGGTAGAAGACCCGGTCGAGTACGTGTTGCCGCGCATCACTCAAACCCAGGTCAACGAGGCCGCAGGCATGACCTTCGCCGCCGGTATCCGCGCTATTTTACGCCAAGATCCCGACATCGTTATGGTAGGGGAAGTCCGCGACCCCGAAACTGCTGAAACCGCTATTCGTGCTGCCTTAACGGGGCACTTGGTCTTCACGACGCTGCACACCAACGACGCCATCGGGGCCATTCCGCGCCTTAAGGACATTGGCCCTGATCCGGGGTTGGTGAGTGATGCCTTGTTGGGGGTAATTGCCCAACGCTTGGTTCGACGGATCTGCCCCCACTGTGCTGAACCCCACTTACCCAAACCTGAAGCGCTAGAACGCTTTGGCTTGCAAAGCAAGACCGTGGATATCAGTAATTGTCGGATCGGGCGCGGTTGCAACCAGTGTTTTGGCTCTGGCTATTTGGGTCGCGAAGCCGTTGTGGAGATGGTGGAAGTAAACGACACCATTCGAGAAATCATCCATGAAGGCAATACTACGGATCTACGTCACTATCTTCACGAGATTGATTTTATGAGCTTCCGTAAGGCAGCGGTAGAGAAGGTCATAACCGGAATCACTACTTTTGATGAAGTGTCCCGTGTGTTACCCCACAGTGCCCTACGTAGACCCCAGACAGTCCGCAGCCAAAAGCTGAAGTCAGAGCTACGATGGCCCACACAGCCGGCAACGGCTAATACGCCAAAGTTGATCGCACCCCTAGTGCATCCAGACCCCCGTTCATAAATCCAGCGCCATTGCGCCTCTAGAAAAGTACTCCAGTGTCGCTGGGATGCTCAGCACACCAGCAATCTGACTCGCAGTAGCGCACAAAGCTTTGTGCGCTACTGCTATCCAGCAGAACGACTGACACCAGATCTAACACCGAAAAACAAAGGTTTCGGAACTTTTATGCGACCACCAAGGTCAAGCAGACACAATGCCAACCCAGAGCGCTGTGGCCTTGGAGCGTTGTTGGTATCAAGTCATAACCCTATCCGAAACCCATGCATTAATTCCGGCACAAGCTGGAATCTTGAACCTGAGCAACGCTAGTCATGTGACTAAAGCCGTTATGCAAACGCATAGAATTTCGCAACACTTACCTTATAAAGAGAAAACTTAAGGTAGCCAAAATAACAGTAAGCAGATTTTTTTTCGCTACATTAAATTAACTGTCAAATCGCAGCCTGATGCCGTTCAAGTTATCGATGATGTAGCGATATGGGATGAAATGATGCCTGCTGAAAATCTACCAACACAATGGCAAATTTTATTGCGATCTCTGTTGATTTTCCTAATATGGCGTTGTTCATTATATTTATTGACTTTCTTTGGCCTCCACTTGACTGAAGAATTTGATTTCGAGAAATATGGCTATGCAGAAGGGGTCATTAATGCTGGCAAAGAATGGCAAGCCTTTCCCAATCATTACTTTTTTGATAGTTTCTTTCGATTTGACAGTACCTGGTTTGACAGCATTATTCGGGGTGGATATTCTATCCAGGACTATCAAAGTAATGTTGCCTTCTTCCCTTTATATCCTTACCTATCGCGCTGGTTTGGATATGTTATAGGTAATCATTTTTTGGCTGGCTGGCTCATCTCCAATCTAAGCTTGATTGGCAGTATATTCTACATTTACCGCATTGGCTTACTTTATTTCAAGGCCAAAACAGTTAAACGTGCTCTAGTGCTCTTGCTAATATTTCCCACTTCGTTTTTTCTGAGTGCTTTTTATAGCGAGGCTTTGTTCCTCTTTACAAGTGCAGCCAGTTTTTACTACTTTCTAACTCAAAGATACAGTTGGGCTGGGATTTTAGGCATGCTTGCAAGCCTCACTAGATTTAGTGGAATTCTTTTATTCTTTGCTTTCATTTCTGACATTGCTTACTATTGTTGGAAAGGTAAGCAAAAGCTACATCTTGAGATGATCTTCTTGACGCTGATTCCAGCAGGCGTCGTCATCTTTATGCTCATTCTCTATGTTCAAGTGGGCAATCCATTAGCATTTATAAATGCGCAGTCGAGTTGGGGCAGAGAGAAAACTTATCCTTTGCTAACACTGATTAAAACCCTAAACGAAATTAATTTTCAATTTCCGCGAGAACCTAACAACACTTTTTTGTTATTTGATTGGCTCAGTGCAGTTGGATTCTTAGCAATATCAAGCATCATGGCCTTTAAAAAATATCGATTGAGTTTATGGATTTATGCTGCTTTTAGTATCCTCTTGCCGCTGTCTACAGGCACTCTGCTTTCTATGATGCGCTTCTGTGCCGTGGTATTTCCAGTCTTCTTCTTCATTGCTGAAATGGCACGTAAGCCACTCGTCTATCAGTACTTAATTTTTACATTCACCTTCTTGCTTTCAATTTATAATCTTCGATTTATGAACTGGTTCTTAATGATTTGAATTCAGTTGATGTAACGGTAAGTACAAACTGCGCTTAGGGTTGCCCGCTAGATTAGTAGACTCCGCATAGTGCTCCCTGCTCCATTACTTGCCTCACCCATGACCTATCAATCTCTCCAGCTCGCCGACAGCCAAATTCAGCAGTTTCAAGCCGACGGCTTTTTGATCTTAGAAAACTTCATCGAGATGGATTTAGTCGAGCGAGTGCGCGATCGCATCGAGCCGTTATTCCACGGCAAGTTTGAAACGGGCATCTATCCCGATGAATGGTACTGGCGACCGGGGTTGAGCCTGCCCGATGTCACCCGTGAAATCTGCAATGCTTGGAAATGCGATCACACCATTGCCAGCGTCTCCCTCTCTGCCACAGTCGGTCGTCTCAGTGCCCAACTCGCAGGTTGGCCCGGAGCCCGCATTGGTCAAGATAGCCTGTGGTATAAGCCCCCCGGTGGCGGCAAAGAGATTGCCCTGCATCAAGACGGGGCATATATCGACTATCTCGCACCCGCCGAAATGATTACCTGCTGGATTGCCCTGGATGACGTCAACCTCGACATCGGTACCCTGCAATACGTCCGTGGATCGCACCGCTGGCCTTTACTGTCTTCTCTAGAGGGTGAATTCCACGCCCCCACCAAAGACTACCGCTGGGCCATGCTAGAAACCGCTAGAGCAGCAGGCGTTAATGAACCTGAGATCGTCCCCGTCACCATTCCCGCTGGGGGCTGTGCCTTCCACCACGGCCTCACCTGGCATGGTTCCGGCAAAAACCTCAGCCAAAGCCACCCCCGACGCAGCCTCGGCATCCACACCATCAGCTCCGAAGCCCACTTCAGCGAGCACCCCGCAGGCTACATTTACGGACGCTACAAACATGTCAACGACAATGTGATGGATGAATCCTTTTTCCCCATTTTGTGGACTGAGGGTGGTCATCGTTCGTCACACTTGGCGGATTACTGTAAGGACGCGATCGCGCCGTTAGCGTTGGTTTAGGGAGCAGGGGCAAGGGGCGCGAGGGAAGCAAGGGGAGCAAGGGAGCAAGGGAGCAACGCAACTCTGCTGCATCTTAAACTCACCTAGAACTCTTCATAAATCTTGCTCCCCCTGCTCCTCCGCTCCCCCTACCTCTCCATCTCCCCCCCTCCGCTCCCTTGCCCCCTATCTATCCATCTCCCAATGCCTCCCCTGATCGGCATCACCACCTACGGACGCAATGCCCATAATCAATTTCACCTCTATGCCAACTACGTTGAAGCAGTACGCCTCGCGGGAGGTGTCCCAGTCCTGCTGCCCCCTAGTGAAGCCCAACTAGAGGTCTTGCTAAAACGACTCGACGGCATCATTTTCACCGGGGGAGGGGATGTGTCTCCTGACTGCTTCGGTGGGGACAGCCATCCGATGATCTACAGTTTGGATTTAGAGCGCGATCGCTTTGAGTTGCAATTCGCTAAACTTGCCCTCAATGCAAACGTGCCAATTTTGGGCATTTGCCGGGGGCTACAGGTGCTCAACTTAGCCAGTGATGGCGATAAACTGATTCCCCACGTTCCAGATGTCTTCACAACCCTGGGCCACCGCATCGAACCCTCTAATGTAGAAACGCGGGCTCAGCCGACAAACCACTGGGTACAGGTAAATCCTGAAAGCCACCTAGCCCAAATCGTTGAAGCAGAGCGTATTCCCGTTGTCTCTTGGCATCACCAGGCGATCAAAACTGCACCACCGGGCTGGCAAGCCGTAGCCCATGCGTCGGATGGTTTGATTGAGGCGATTGAGCACCCCTATCACCCCTGGCTCCTTG
The DNA here is from genome assembly GCA_039815185.1 of Cyanobacteria bacterium P01_A01_bin.123. GTDB lineage: Bacteria > Cyanobacteriota > Cyanobacteriia > Phormidesmidales > Phormidesmidaceae > JBCBZT01. Next base: position 77,595 of record JBCBZT010000011.1, read on the forward strand.
CAGTTCAGTGGCATCCTGAAATGTCCATTGATGATGGGTATCAGTTGAAGATTTTTCAGGCTTTTGTCGCTGCTGCGAACGGTAATCGGCAAATGACGTAGCACTTGCTATGTTGGCTATGGCGTCTCCCGAAGGGAGAAATCCCCAAGCCAATCCCCAGCTTAATTCTGTACGCTCAGACCCTATCGGCGAAGTGATCCAGTAGCTCTCGGTGCAGAAAGCGATAGCTGCCGCCAACCCGCTGCAATAGGCGACGCTCTACACAGTAGTTGAGGAACTGGGCTAAGTTCCAGGGAGCGATGCCCTGCTGCCAGAGTACCCAGCGCAGGCAAACGTGCTGAGCGCAGGCCAAGCCGCCGCCAGATAAAAAACCAAAGAGCAGCGCACCAAAAATGCCGGGGAGGATGAAGCTGGGAAAGATTTGCCAAAGCGTACTTAAAATCGCTTGTCCACTCTCTCCCTCAGCAACACCTTGGGCAACAGTTGAAGGAAGTTCGCCAAGACTTGCAAGAATGATGCCAAAGGGATAACTGAGGACTGTTGTCCATAGACAGCTTTTCAGAGAATTCCAGATGCCTTGATTGGGGTGTGATCGCACTTGTAAATCTTGCTTCAGCCCTCCAATCAGCCCGAAAATCAGTCCTACAATCAGCCCTACAATCAGCCCTCCAATCAGCCCTCCAATCAGCCCTCCAATCAACCCTCTAATCAGCCCTCTAATCAGCCCTACAATCAGCCCTACAATCAGCCAACCTTTCAAACTGTCTAAAATTTCTCGTCGCACCTCGTATGACATCGAAATTTTGAACGTCTCAACAGAGGCGATATCATCCAGCCATCCAATCAGCCATCCAATCAGCCCTACGATCAGCCCTCCAATCAGCCCTACGATCAGCCCTCCAACCAGCCCTAAAATCAACCCTAAAATCAGCCCTAAAATCAGCCCTAAAATCAGCCCTAAAATCAGCCGATATTGCCGTCTAGCTTGCTTTGCCTCTAGCCAGCTTGGCTGTATCTGTTCAATCAGCAGTTCCACCCGGTTGGCTTGCTGCAACTGTCGCGCAATCCAGGCTAGGGGCTGCTGAGTGCGTCGCCGATTAGGTTCCTGTGCCAGGGTTGGGTAAGCCCAGCCTTTTTTCGATAAATCTTCCCGACGATTGCTTTCCCGCACTTCGTGCGACAACTGCCAGTCAATATACTGGCGGATCAACTCTGTTTTATTTTCAAAGGGCGCTTTCGGGTCGTAAGTCCGCGCTGCCAGCGCCACGAACAGCGGTACCCGCAGCAGCCCCGGATCCCCCTCTGCGGTTGGCTCCAACAGCTTTCCGAGCCGAGGATTGGTGGCAATCGCCGCCCACAGCGGCGACTGCCGCGCCGCCAAAAAGATTTGGATCTGCTCATCGGTCAACAGCTCTAAGCGGATTGCCCCGTTCAGCGTGTTCAGCTTAATGCCCGCCTGAGTAAATTCCTTGGTTCGGCAACACACCACCAGATGGGGATACTGCCCCGCAAATTCCTTCAGTTTTTGAGTGCATTTTTGCTGCCGTTCCATTCCCAGCTCATCCAGGCCGTCCATCAGCGGCAGCAGCGCCTGCTGATCCAGCCATCGTTCATACAGCTTGGCTTTGCGATTGCCCCCGTGCTGCTCATACAGTTGCTCAATCAGCCAATCGCGAATGCTTTGATTATCTTTCCGCCAAGTCGAGAGTTCAAACACCACCGGAATCACCGTTTGCGGCTGAGCCAGGGCACCGCACATCAGTTGCTCCGCTAACCCCAGCAGCGCCGTCGTTTTCCCCGCACCGGGGGTCCCCAGAATCAGCAGCTTCCGGGCGATGTCCTCCCGCCCAAAGGTTTCAATCAAAAGCTGACGCGGATCGAGGGTGTCCTCTGGCTTCCCCTCAATCTGCAACACTCGCTCCGCTTCCAACGGCGACCGCCCCACCCAACTCAGCTGCTCCCGAAAGTTGACGGACATCAGTGCCTTATCCCGACCCAACGTATCCATCAGCCGTTTACGAATCTCAGGCAGTTGCTTTTCCTTCAGCAGCCGCATTGCCCAGTGCCAGTCCACCCCTGATGATGCAGACTGCCCGAACTGCACAAGAGCCTTATTGATCGTGACCTGATTATCGTGGCTATTTTCAAAGCTAACGGCATCTCCCCCGGCCTGGGTGAGCTGAACCTGGCTATTCTGAATTTGGCTACCTTCGATGTTTTGGTCTTGCCCTGCCATTATTGCCGCTTATCCTGCCTGCTTTCTCTGGTGCCCTTGCCCCTTACCGTTGAGCTACAGCCCAAAGAACGTAACCGCTACCCCAATCCACGGCGCAACCGCCTTAAACACCTCCGTCCCCGTTTGCCAAAGGCTCTTACCCGCTTCAGTGCTGTCCTTCAGCGTTTTCAGCGTTTCGCTAACCTGCTTCAGGTTTTGTCCCACCAGTTCCTTATTGGGGGTTTCCTTTCCCGCCGCTCGCTTCGCCGGACGCAGATAATCCAGCAGTTCCTCCTGCATCGCTGGGGTGAGGGCAGTGCCTTTCACAGCCGCTTCCAATTGTTCAATCAAGCCAACCACCTCTGCGCCGGTTAGCCCCTGCTGCTGAGCTTGCAGATCTCCAGTTTGGTTCTGCTCAAGGTCCCGCCCCGCTTGGCCCATTTGCACCATGCCCCCGGTTAGCGTGACGTTGCTGAGGCTTTGGGACTGATCGGGCTTACCTGATTTCGGAGACTTCTTCCAAAACATTTTTTGCGAGCCGCTAGTTTGTCCCATCATATTCGCTTTTTAAGAGCGTCCATTAGACAAACTGCGATCTTCAATAATCTTGTGCTTGAAGGTCATTTGTGGCGATCGCAACGGCAAACAATCTCCAGCCCCCAAACCATAGCCGATAAAATCGTCCTCATCCCCGAATCAGAAGAGGATATCGACCCAGGTGACGATCCCACAGAAACTGTAATTGAGGGTATTCGTGAAGGCTGGCAGCAAGCTCTTACCGCCGAAGTGTAACCTGTTTCAAAACTTTGGGACAGAATGGAGTCGAATGATTCACCAATTCAAGTTGGCTTCACGAAACGCTTTGAGAGGGCGTTTGAAAAGCGCGATCGCTGAGATGTTGCAACCATAGACACTCTAAATCATGAAGGTTATCGAAAAGACATCTACAACTTTGAAGCTAAAGTCGGCAAAAACGGCTTACCCCCTACTCGACTAGCCGTTCACGCCACGATTCTTCCTCAGCCTTTGACTCGTTTCTGGAGCCCTCAAGCGATGTCTGTCAGGGCTGCATTCTGCTAACGCTATAATCCAGGTACCTCGTTCCTGTTCTTTGTATGGCCTTAATTACAGCCAAGCGCTTCAGCGTAGAAGAGTACCATCGCTTAACAGAGCTGGGCTTTTTTCAGAGTGATGAGCGGCTTGAGTTGATACACGGGGAAATTATCCAGATGGCAGCCAAAGGTGTTGCCCATGAAGTGTTTTTGACACGCTTGCTGAGAGAGCTGCCCAAATGTTTGGCAGAAACGGTTACCCTCCGTTGCCAATCCCCCATCACCTTGTCACCAGACAGCGAACCCGAGCCAGACTTTGCGATTGTCCGCAATCGAGACGATGATTACTTTGAGGGGCACCCTCAGCCAGCCAATATCCTATGGCTAATCGAGGTATCTGACTCATCACTCGCTTATGATCAGTCGGTCAAGCTGGCGATGTATGCTGCCCACGGCATTACACACTATTGGATTTTCAACTTACTGGATAGCGTTCTAGAGTGCTACAGCGACCCCTATCAAAATCAGCAAGGGACTTGGGCCTATCGGATGAAGCGAATTTATCTGCCGACAGAAACAGTTATGATTCCCCAGCTGGATACTCAATCATTGCTGGCGCTGGGTAAGGTATTTCCACCAAATCAATAAGCAGAATATCAGCCCCTGCGTTTCAACCAATGAAAAATCATCTCAGCAGAAAGCTGTAAGTCAACATCTGGCAAACAGGGCAGTAAGCTAGCCCCGCTTAATAACGTTGGCAGACGATTGGGTTGATAGCAAAAAACCGATTTTTCTTGGGGGTCAAGCAACCAGCCTAATCGCGTTCCGTGCTCAAGACAGTGCAGAATATTGCCAGTGACTCGGGTTTGACTTTGATTCGGCGATAAAATCTCAATCACCCAGTCGGGCGCGAATTTAATGCCACCACTAGAAATCTCGCCATCCTCGTCAACTGGAATTTGATCACTCGCTGCGACGACAATATCGGGCACAATCGAGCGTCCCCCGAACGTACACCGTAGCTCTGGAAATGCTTCATAAGCACTCTCTAAAGCGTCAATGGCTGCAACTAGTTTTTTCTGCAAGAGGCTGTGTTTACTGCCACCCATCGGTTTTTGGCTGATTTTGCTGTTGCCGTATTCCCAAGCAGGCGATTCGTCAATATAAGGCAGTTGTAAGAATGCCTGGAGTGTCATGGATTGGGGAGGAGCAACCGTCATCTCAAGCCTCTCAATCATTACCGTAAGATTAACGCCTTTTCAGATGCCAACCGCGAGGTTGCGTAAATGTGCGAATGCCTTCTAAAGAAAGCGTTGCCCCCAACCCAGAATGTCCCCGCCCCGTCCACGGCAGCGGTGGACTCACCCGATCGCAGCAGTTCCAGTAGGCCGTACCGCTATTCACCTGGCCCAAAATTTTCAGGGCGCGATCGCGCTCAGCCCCATACACCGCAGCCGTCAACCCATAGGGCGTATCGTTCATTAACGCGATCGCTTCGGCATCACTGTCCACCTTTTGAATGCCGATCACCGGGCCAAAAGTTTCATCTCGCATCACCGCCATGTCATGATTGACACCCGTCAACACCGTGGGTGCAAAGTACCAACCTTTCCCATCGATGGGGTGACCGCCAGTCTGTAAAGTAGCGCCTTGGGCGATCGCATCTTTGACCTGTCGTGTTAGCTCGCTCAGATGGGGCTTGCGGCTGACCGGGCCGAGATAGGTCTTGGCATCGCTCGGGTTACCCATCACAAACCCATGAACCGTATCCAAAAACGCCTCTAAAAAAGCATCGTAGACATCAGCATGGACATAGATGCGCTCTACCGCACAGCAGCTTTGGCCGTTGTTATAAAAGGCCCCATCTGCCAGGGCAGCGGCCACAGCCGCGACATCGGGCACATCGTCACGCACATAGGCCGGATCTTTGCCGCCCAGTTCAAGCTGCACCTTGATCAGTTGGGCGGCAGCAGCAGCGGCAATCTTTTTGCCCGTGGCGTAAGACCCCGTGAAGCAGATCGCGTCTAAGGGTTGCTCCAGCAAGGCAGCACCTGTCAAACCACCCCCAATGACTGGGATGAAAACATCTTCGGGAACGCCTGCGGTGTGGAGCAACTCAGCGATCGCCAACCCGGTCAATATCGAAAACTCGGACGGCTTGTACAAAACCGTATTCCCTGTCAGCAGCGCCGGAATAAACACGTTGGAACCCACAAAATAGGGGTAGTTCCAGGCAGAAATGTTGGCAACTACCCCGAGTGGGTCATGGGTAATCACCTCTTCTAACGCCGCCATACCGGGGATGGTGACAGCATCCTGCTTAACGATCTCTGGGGCGATTACCTGAGCCACATGATGGGTAAAAAAGTTGATCCGCTCTACCGTGGTGCCGATTTCAGCATTGGCCTGGGTGATGGGTTTGCCCGTTTCTGAAGTTAGGGTGGCGGCTAATGCAGTCTGTTGCTGCGTGAGTAAACCTTGAAACCGGGCGATCGCGTCAATTCGATCTGCCAATGGACGAGCTGTCCAAGTGGGTTGAGCCGCTCTAGCTGCCGTGACTTTGCGTTGCACAGCGGCGGCATCGTCTATGGGGACTTCTTTAACCAGCGCCTCAGTGGCTGGGTTGATGATCGAAAGGACGTCACTCATGCGGCAAAAGCATCTTCATAGATGGCATAAAAGTCGGCTTTAGACACGGGACGCGGATTCAGCGGGTGGCAACCATCCTGTAACGCCACGCCCACTAATCGATCCGCTACATCAGCAGGCACCCCTAACTCACTTAGGCTAGCGGGGATGCCAATGGCTTGACGCAGGGTGATGATCCAGTCGATAAAGGCCTCGCCTGAGGTTGCCCCTGGTGTCACGATCCGCGCCATGCGTAGAAATCTTTCGGGTTCCACGGGCAGGTTAAACCGCATCGCCGCTGGCAGCATCATGGCGTTAGCCAATCCGTGGTGGGTGTCGCACACTGTCGAGAGGGCATGGGCACAAGAATGAGTGACGCCGAGCCCTTTTTGAAACGCGATCGCCCCCATCATCGACGCATTCAACATGCCGCCCCGTGCGCTCAAATGGGCGTTAGCTTCTGCTGCGCTCAGCGTTTCCCCAGCTGCTAGTCTCTGGGCAAACATCACGCAATCTTTAAGATGCTCAGCCACTAGGTAGATGCCCTCTAAGGCAATCCCGTCGCAGATGGGGTGAAAGCCTTTGGCCAGAAATGCCTCAATCAGATGAGTCAGCGCATCCATACCAGTTGCAGCGGTAATTTTGGCGGGTAGCCCCAACAGCAATTCTGGATCGGCCAGCACGACTTTAGGCAGGAGTTGTGGGTCAAAAACGATCTTTTTCGCGTGGGTCTGATCATCAGAAATCACCGCACTGCGACCCACTTCGCTACCCGTCCCTGCCGTAGTTGGAATCGCCACGATCGCTGGAACGCTTTGATCCACCGGACGGGCATCGGGGCGACCGTCTTCGTATTCAAACAGGTGACCGGGGTGATTAGCCATCAGCGCGATCGCCTTAGCCACATCCATCGGTGCCCCACCGCCAACCGCAACGATGCCGTCGGCCTGATGTTGCCGATAGGCGGCTAGCCCTGCGTTGACCTGAGAGACCACTGGGTTGCCCCAAACCCCGCTAAATGTGTTCACTTTCAAGCGGGATAGGGAATCTACCAGGGGATTAAACCAGGGGAGTTGAGACACGTCGCGATCGCTGACCAACAGCGGCCGCTGTATACCCAATTCAGTCACCGTGTCTAACAGCCTGCTCCGCACCCCTGCCCCAAAGTGAATCGTGGTGGGAAAGCCGTAGGTATGGACCAAACTAGCAGTTGACATAATGATCCATCTCCCAGGGAGTTATTTGGGCACTGTACTGACGCCACTCTTCGGACTTAAATTCAAAAAACGTCTTCGTGGCAGCTTTGCCGAGGGATTCCATCAGCAGTTCATCCTGTTTCAGACACTCAATCGCTTCCAACAAGTTCGAGGGGAGCGTTTCTAAATGGGGAAACTCACTGCCTCGGGTAAACAGGTTTTCATCAATGCGTGGCCCGGGCATCATCTGCTGCTCAATGCCATCGAGCCCAGCCACCAGCAGCCCAGCTAAGGCTAGATAAAGATTGGTCGAGCCATCGATTACACGGCACTCAAAGCGTCCTGCCTCTGGAATTCGCAACATATGCGTGCGATTGTTGCCCCCGTAGGAAATGTAGCGTGGGCTCCAGGTGCTGCCAGAGGTCGTCATCGTCGCTCCCAGCCGCCGATAGGAGTTAACCGTCGGGCTAAACAGGGCTAAAAGCCCCTTAGCATGGGCCAAAACCCCCGCTAAAAACTGGTAGCCCGCCGGAGATAGCCCGCCCTCATCAGCGCCTGCCTCAAAGGCATTCGTCTCCCCTTGCCAAAGGCTGTTGTGAACATGGGCACCGTTGCCAGTCAGGTGGCTAAAGGGTTTGGGCATAAACGTTGCCGTCAATCCCCGTTGCTCTGCCAGGGTCTTGACCATGTACTTAAAGAACACATGGCGATCGGCAGTCACCCTAGCATCGCTGTAGGTCCAGTTGATTTCAAATTGACCGTTGGCATCTTCGTGATCGCACTGGTAAGGTTCCCAGCCCAGATCTTCCATGTAGGTGACTAGCGTCGAGATAAAGTCATACTGCCGCATCAAATTGAGCTGGTCGTAGCAGGGGCGTTCCGCCGTATCTTTGCTATCTGCGATGGTGTAGCCCGTCTCAGTTGCCTTGAGCAAGAAAAACTCGGCCTCAACCCCAGCCTTGTAGCTGTACCCCATCTGAGTGCAGCGCGCCAACGCCCGATTGAGAATCATCCGGGGAGCCGCCTCAAAGGGTTCATCATCAAAGTACACATCGCTCGCCACCCAGCCCACCGTTGGCTGCCACGGCAGCACAATCAACGACTCAGGATCGGGAACTGCCGCAATTTCAGCTGAATCTGGCCCTAAACCTAGGTTGGAGGCAAAGGACGCAAAAAAAGCGCCGTCTTTTTCAACCGAGGCAATCTTAGCTGCGGGTACCAGCTTGGCCCGTGTCCCCCCCAAAAGATCGGTGTAGGAAACCAGAAAAAACTTTAGCCCCAAGGCTTTCGCTTTTTCGGCAAGGGATGTCTGCTGCGGCAGGGTTCCGACCATGGTTGACGTCTCCAGTTTGAGTATTTCCTCAGGAGTTCATCTTTATGGGCGAAAACACAACGTTTTGTATATTCCAATACAAAAATTGCAAAATCTAATCGAAATCTTTTTAGCCAAGACATTTGAGAAACTGACTGCGATCGCACGATATCTCGGACAAAAAGTTGATATTTTTCGTAACTATGAATTTGAGCATTTTCGGAGATGCAAAAGTACCTCATTTTTGTGTAATCCCAAAGGGAGAGGACTCAATTAAGAGACTTTTCTAGTGATTGGTAGCAGCTAATACAATCTTTTGGTGTCAGAAAATGCAGACTCGTTAACAATTAATTCTCCTCAGCACCGAGACGCAGTCTATGTCTGAAGCTGCTTCATGTCTTTGCGTCCATCAATTTGTGTAAGCCCGATGTGTGACCAGCTTGTCGGCTAGTTTGCCAAATTTGCCAAAGAATCAGGGAGTCTATCTAAGAATTCCCCCTGCGTTTGATTGAGAAGATTGGCGTTACATCATTCGTGAGGTTAGAAGTATCTAAAACTCTGAGCAGAAGTTTATGTCAGAAAAATTAGCGGTTTGAAGCCTTGTTTTTGTTGTGGGGCTGTTTGTTAACTAGGAGGGGTTGAATATGGAGCCTGAAGCACAAGCGTTTCTAGGTACCTTTGTCACGGAGACCTACTATTATTGGGCCTCTGTGTTTATGTTGATTATTCACGTAGGCTTCTTGGCCTATGAGGGGGGAGCATCTCGCGCCAAAAATGTTTTGGCGACGATGGTTAAAAACCTATTAACCCTTTCGGTGGTAGGGCTTTCATTTTACTTTTTTGGCTGGTGGGTCTATGCCGGCTTTTCGATATTCCCTCGATTTGGCGGAATTATCGGGCCTTGGACAACTGCCTTGCCTGAGAATCTCGGTACCCTCGACGGTGAGGGCCTGCTTGGCTTTGTCGCCACAACCTATCCCTGGTCTGCCGAGATGGGGCCAAACATTGCTGACAACCTAACGGGTGTCTTCTGGTTTGCCTTTGCCCTGTTTGCCATGACGACCGCTTCGATTATGTCTGGGGCAGTCATTGAGCGGATTCGTCTCGGGGCTTACTTGATTTTGGCCGCGATTTTAGGCGGCTTCCTTTGGGTTGTGGCTGGTTCCTGGGGGTGGAACTACTGGGGTTGGTTCAACACCATGGGCTATCACGATTTCGGTTGTTCTGCCGTAGTTCACGGCGTTTCTGGATTCTTTGCCCTCGGGGTTCTGATCAATCTCGGCCCCCGGATTGGTAAGTTTGATGCCCAAGGCAATCCCCGCGAAATCCTACCCCATAATCTACCGCTGACGATGGTCGGCCTAATGCTGATTTTCGTTGGATTCTATGCGTTTCTGGCGGCCTGTGTCATCTTTGGCCCTGGTGCCCTGGTGGAATCGACCATCTACGGTTCTCCCATGACACTGGCTTCGATTGGGGTGAATACGACTCTGGCACTTTGCGTTGGTATTATTGGGGCCTATCTGGGTTCCAAGGGCGATCCGTTTTTTACCATTTCAGGTGGACTAGCGGGGATTATCTCCGTGGGTGCGGGGCTTGATCTGTACGCACCGCCATTAGTGCTGCTGATTGCTTTTATCGGTGCTTACACCATGCCGTTTGTCGGTAAGTTCGTGGAAAAAATGGGCATCGACGATGCCGTTGGAGCCTTTGCCGTCCATGGCTATTGTGGTGTGATTGGGTCTATGGCAGTGGGTGTAATGGCCACGGGGTACACCGTAGGCAATTACCCACCAACGAACTTCATGGCCCAACTGGTGGGTACCTTCTTGTGCACCATAGTGTTGGGTCTAATTCCCGGCTATGGGTGTAGCTGGGTGCTGAAAAAGCTGAATCTACTGCGAGTCCCGCCTGAAGAGGAAATTGAAGGGCTTGACCTGGGTGACTTTGGACTTGAGGGCTATCCCGAATACACCCTCAAACTTGAAGAATCGGTGTCTGAAGGACATCTACATGTCTCAGTGAAGTAGAGGATAGCGGCTCTATAGACCTTTGAGTATGGCTATGGTAGCGACCCTACAAGAAAACACTGGTTCTGGACAAGATGATTTGAGGATAGATGCATTATGTTTGTTTGGTTATTAGGAGCGGCAAGCCCGTTTAAAACCTGGGAAGAGTTTGAAGGCGCAATAGATGGGCCGACAGGCGGTGCAATTTATACATTTGCCGATCGCCCTGCTCTGATTGGCATCATGGTTTTTGTTGCAGCCCTAGTGTTTTTGTATTTCATCTACGCGTCGTTCAACATCAGCAGCGGCAAGTCAACAGCAAAAAGCCCACCCGTGCTGGGCATGTTGATTGTTGCGGGTGCGGCTTCAGCAATGGCGTCTCTCTATGAGGGTTTTGCAGAGCGTGGTGCGGTACAGCAGGCGTCTCGGTCTGGTGAGGCGTCTCAGGTTACGAAGCAATCGAGTAAGGTGCCGATGGCGCTGTTGGGCATGACAGGTTTGGCTGGTTTGTCGGGCCGGAAGCGGCGGACTAAGGCGAGTGCTGCAAAGCAATCATCTCGACGCATCCGTTTGCATCGTTAAATCGTTAAGTTGAAGCTGAAAAGCTTGGTGAGCTAGGGCACTTGGGCACCGTCAAGGTTAATTGGCGAGGCTCAGGTGCTTTTTTTAGTGGATAGCTGACTATTGCAGGAAGTGTACCTAACAGCCATCAATGCCTGACTACCGCCTCTCCAAAATGATCGGAGAATTTGTTTTGCCTAAATTGAGGGTAGTCCCTAAGAGGTAAGGATAGAGCATCTGATGCATGGTAATAAGGCGATGCAACCCTTAGTAAAATTGAGATTAAGTTTGAGTTAATGTTGCCATCGTAGTGGCTTCAAGAAAAAAACGGAAGCCGATCTCACCGGGTAATCCTCGCCACAATCAAGTTGCTGATAGTCTTGATCGGTCTGTAAAATTTCGAAACGACGGGCCTTACGCTGATTCTTATTTTTGAGACGTTCTCCTTTATGACATTTGCCACAATCGGGTTGTATGTGTAGATAAGCTAGCTTGATTAGGCTGCATCGCGACATGCTTTGTCTTATGGTTTGCAGGGGCAGACTGCAATTGTTGGCGATCGCGTCGATCCCAAGGCTAGACATGGTGCATAAGCCAACTATTCATCACGATTTGCGTGTTCGACTCTCAGATTTGAATGGGGTAAAGGACTGGGAAGTTATGTACCAGCCCTACAAGGGGAGTCCTTTCCCAGTCCTAATTTCAGTCACTCACATTCTCAACTCGGAGAACCAGATCAAGGCTCTGTATTGTTCAGTGCGTCAATAGTCGCCATCATACTAACAGCGGCCTAACGTTAGGTCGGTAAGGTGAAATAGAAAGTCGTCCCCTCTGTTGGCTTAGAATCCACCCAGATGCGTCCACCGTGACTTTCAATAATCTTCTTACAGATGGCTAAGCCAATGCCAGTGCCAGGGTATTCGGATTTCGTATGCAATCGCTGAAAAATCTGAAAGATCTGGTCAAAATGCGCTGATTGGATGCCAATGCCATTGTCATGAACCCCAAAGCGCCACCCATGCGCTTGATGCTCTATTGAAATCCTCACATGGGGAGGCTGTTCTGGACGCTTATATTTAAGCGCATTACTGATTAGGTTTTGAAAGAGTCGGATTAGCTGGGACTCATTGGCGTAGATTGTGGGGAGTTCATCAGTAGTAATGACGGCGTGGCTATTGTCGATGATGGGTTGTAAACCAGCGAGCACCTGTTTGATCACATCGTTGCAGTCTGTTGGCACATCCAGCTGCTGATCAGATGTGCCAACCTTAGCGTAATCCAGTAAATCTTGAATCAATTGCGACATGTGCTTACTGGCACTGATAATGTGATCGATGTACTGGTTGATGGGCTGCTCAGGGCGATCGCGATAGAGACGAGCCAGAATTTGGGCAAACCCCATAATGCCTTGGAGGGGTTGCTTAAGGTCATGGGAGACTACATGGGCAAATTGCTCAAGCTCCTGATTAGATCGGATTAACTCATCATTCAAGTGTTGGAGTTTATCTAAATTTTGCTGTCGCTCGATAGCATAGTGAATCGCTCGAACTAACCAAGATCTTTGGATTTCACCTTTAATCAGGTAGTCTTGGGCACCTTCTCGCAGGGCGGCGATCGCTGTCTCTTCATCATCTAACCCCGTCAAGACTAAAATGGGCACCTCTGAATTTGCCCCATACATTCGCTTAACGGTATTTAACCCCTGGCTATCTGGTAAGGACAGATCCAACAAAATCGCATCAAACGGGATCTCACTCAGACTACCAATGGCTTCCCCAAGGCGCTCAACATGGGTTAGCTCAATATGAGCCACATTGGAGAGAAATTTCCGCAAGAGATAGGCATCTGCAGCATTATCTTCGACTAAAAGGACTTGGATAACGTCATTGCTCACGGCTGATTAATCGACCCAGTTAGGCAAGAACTGAGTGCATCATTGCACAATTGGTAACTTCACAACGGTCAACCAGAACTCTTCGATCGACTCTACGACTTTGATAAACTGCTTTAGGGTAACAGGTTTGGTAATGTAGCAATTAGCCCGCAGCGCATAGCTCTTGAGAATATCTTCCTCTGCTTCTGAGGTGGTGAGTACCACTACCGGAATGGTGTGCAAATCTGGATCTTCTTTAATTTCGGTAAGCACCTTACGACCATCTTTTTTGGGTAAATTCAGATCTAATAGGATCAAATCAGGCCGGGGCGCGTTTTGGTAATTGCCGACTTGGCGCAGAAATGCCATGGCTTCCACCCCATCCTCAACAATGTGCAAATTGTTGGTAACTTTTGCTTTCTCGAAGGTTTTTGCTGTTAATTTGGCATCCCCTGGTGAGTCCTCTACCAACAAAATGTCAATCAGATTAGATTCCTTGATGTTCATAAACAGGTATCTGCTGCCAACCCTATCCATTATCAGGCCCAAGATGACTCGGGAGCGCGAAATAAAAGGATGTCCCCTGTCCTGGTGAGGAGTCAACCCAAATCCGTCCATTGTGACGTTGCAAAATCTTGCGGCAAATAGCCAAACCGATACCCGTGCCTTCATAGTGTCGACGCGAGTGCAACCGCTGAAAAATCACAAAAATCTGCTCAAAATAGTCAGGTTCAATGCCGATGCCATTATCACGGATGCAAAATTCCCACTCTTCCTGATGCAACGTGGCTGAAATGTGAATGCGCGGCGGTTCCTGACTGCGGAATTTGAGGGCATTGCTAACCAAATTTTGAAAGAGCTGGTGTATCTGAGATGCATCTGCGATCACCTCTGGTAGAGGGTCGTGGGTGACCAGTGCCTGACATTCTTCAATGGCCAGTTTTAAGTTAACCAGCACCTTCTGCATCACGGCATCACAGGACGTCAGTGCAAATGCTTTCCCCCGTGTACCCACCCGAGAAAAGGCCAGCAAGTCTTTAATCAACTGCTGCATTCGAGTGGCACCATCGACGATGAAGTCAATATATTCATCAGCTTCTCCATCTAGGCGATCGCGATATTCCTCCGCCAGCAGTTCTGTATAACTGCTAATGGTGCGTAGAGGCTCTTGCAAATCATGGGAGGCGACATAGGCAAACTGCTCTAGTTCAGCATTGGATCTTTCCAGCTCCTGAGCACGCTGTTCGAGTTCTTGGGTTCGTTCCTGGACTTTCGTTTCCAACCCTTCATTGAGCTGCCTTAGCGCATCCTCTGCTTGCTTGCGGTCAGTGATGTCAGTATGAATTCCAAGCATCCGCTGAGCTTTACCAACTTGATCCCACTCAACCACCTTACCCCGATCCAAAACCCATTTGTATTTGCCATCTTTGTGGCGAACCCGATGTTCATTTTGGTAAAGCGGGCTTTTACCAATCAGGTGTCGGTTCATATCCGCATAGCACTGTGCTTTATCCTGAGGATGAACTCGCGAGTCCCATTCATCCAGGCTGTTACCCACTTCATGGTTTTCATGCCCCAACATGGCTTTCCACTGATGAGAGTAAAAGACTTCATTTGTCTGCAAATTCCAGTCCCAAACGCCATCACCCGCACCTTCGAGGGCAAACTGCCAACGGGCCTCACTTTCGCGCAGGGCTGCTTCAGTCTGTTTGCGATCGGTAATGTCCCAGTTTACCCCAATCATGCGTCGGGCTTTATCTGCCCCATCTCTCAACGTAATCGCATGGGCTTCAATAAACCGAACCTGTCCATCGGGCCACACCACCCGAAATTCGGTATGGAAGTCCTTTTCTCCCTTAATAGCGGCCTGAATCTCCGCGTCGGCTGTTTGCATGTCGTCAGGATGAACCCCGCGTTTCCAGGCTTCATAAGCACCACCAAAGGTTGCTGCTTCAATTCCATAGAGTTCGTACATACGATCGTCCCAAATGAGCCGATCCTCAACCAAGTCAAAATCCCAGACGCCAATATTGGCAGAGTTTGTAGCTAGGGCTAGCCTTTGAGTGATTTCATAAATCTGGGCTTCAGTTTGCTTGCGTTCAGTGATGTCGCTAATTGAGCCCGCCATCCGTGTAGGCTTCCCCGTGTTATCCCAAATCGCTTGCCCCTGGGCATGAATCCAGAGATAGTTGCCTTGCTTATTTTGTAGTCGATATTCCACATCATAGGGAGCTTGACGTTCCAAATGGTCACGCACGGCTGTCAAGACTCGATCATGGTCGTCAGGATGCAAGCGCGATTCGAACGCACTGAACTGATTTTCCATTTCATGATCTTGGTAGCCCAAGATCGCTTTGAAGCGTGGCGCATAGTAAACCTCATTGGTGAGCACATTCCAATCCCACAAGCCATCGCGAGATGCCTGCATTGCTAACGTGTAGCGTTCTTGGCTCTCTCGGAGTGCTGCTTCGGTTTGCTTAAGTGCATCAAGCTTTTCACTCAATAATGTATTGAGTCGTTGTTGTTCTAGGGTCTGTGAATTCATCTTGGGCACTAGCCAAAAAATATAAAAGTAGACACGGTAAGCCATGTCCTTATGTCATGCATAACAAATAGATAAGGCCAAGAGCGTTTTCAAGCCGGACATCTTAAACGCGGCTATGGCGAAGTCGTTCAGGGAAACTGGGTGCATTAAGCAGTGTAGCCAACACCATAAACATTCTGATAGTTAATTTTTGAAGGAAGCTACTTGGGCCTGGATTGCGGTGATCACCACTGTATTGGCGTAGCAACGAAATGTCACAGCAAAAACATTGATTCATGGTGTTCTCCTAAATTTGCTTGGTTATAACCGACTAAGTTGAGGATTTTATGAGTAACTCTCCGAAGCCGTAAAGCGTTTCGCTCCGGGCATTACCCCCTTGAGCTCAGTTAAGCGTCGCCTCATAAGTTCCTCAATATCATTCATTACACTGCCAAGTGTCTAGTTCATCCAAACGTCAGTTTGAGGGGGGGGGCAATGACAGTTGATTACTTGATTGTAGGAAGCGGTCTATCTGCGCTGGTCTTCGGTGCGCTCATGGCCAACGCCGGAAAACAGGTGCAAATTTTGGAATCCCATGAGCACCCTGGCGGGTTTGGCCATACCTTTACCATGGCCCAAAAATACACCTTCAATGCCCAACTGCACTACGTTTGGGATTGTGGCGCAGGCAATACGGTGAACCGGGTGCTGAAACGGCTTGATCTCGATCAGGCTATTACTTTTGAACGGTATGACCCGGATGGATTCGATCACATGCGAATGCCCGGTTATGCCCTAGATATTCCCTCAGATGCGGCCACGTTGATTCAGCGACTCTCTCAGCTTTTCCCTGACCACCAAAAGCCAATCCAGCAATTTATTGACGAAGTTCAAAACGTTCGGGCTGGATTGAAAATCCTGTCTCCACCCGTGCAGCCCTTAGAACTACTGAAGCACTTGGGTCAGGCAACAGCAACAGCTCGGTATATGAACAGCACCTTACAGGATGTTTTCGATAAGTTTAAGCTGCCCGAAGCCGCACAAACCCTACTGGCGCTGCAATGGCCTGATTTTTTGTTGCCGCCAAACCAACTTTCCTTTTATGCCTGGGTAATTCTGTTTACCGGCTATCAAGAAGGTGCATTTTACCCGACTCAACATTTTGAAGCGGTTATCAATGCCTTAGTCAGCGTGATTGAAAACCATGGTGGGCGGGTCTTGCTGAATCAAGAAGTCGTGAACTTTTTGGTCACAGACAAAACAGTCGAGGGGGTTCAGGCAATTGACCGCCTCACCCACGTGACCCAAGACTTCACTGCCGATACCATCATCTGCAATATGGATCCGAAAAAAGCAGCCAAGATGATCGGCATTGAAAAGTTCTCGAAGGCAATCTGCAAAAAGTTGGATTATGACTACTCCCCTTCAAATTTTATGGCCTACTGTGTGGTCAAAGATCTAGACCTGCGGGACTACGGATTTGGCAAGTGGAATATCTTTCATACTGAGCATCCCAATCTGAACGATGCCTTTGATCAGATGTATGGTCAGAACGATTTTTCCCAGCTCAGCTTTGCCATCACAACACCGACCTTACTGACAGACGAACATCGAGATTGTCCCAAGGATTGCCAAATCATTGAGTTTTTAACCGTCGCGAACTACGACTATTTTCGGGAGCTGCTAGCGCGCGATCGCAAGCTTTATAACCAAAAAAAAGCAGAGATTCTAGACCACATTCTCGACATTGTTGAAGCCCATTATGTGCCTAACTTGAGAGACCATCTCGTCTTCAAGATCACCGGTAGCCCAACCACCAATGAACGGTTTTGTAGCTGCCCCAGCGGTAATTCCTACGGATCAAGCCTGACTCCCAAAAATATGGGGCTGGGTCGGCTGAATCATCAGAGTTCGCTAAAGAATTTCTATTTCTGCAATGCCTCCTCTGGTTATCCAGGCTTTGCGCCTACCTTTTGGACGGGGGCACTTCTGTATCAAAGACTGTCCGGCGATGTCATTTTAGGGAAGGGCTAAAGGCTATGAGAATCGCAATCATTGGAGGTGGCGCCAGTGGCATGGTGACGGCCTACTTGCTCGATCAACAAAGGCATCAGGTCACAGTTTTTGAACGCCAATCAGTTTTAGGCGGACACATTCGCACCCTCAACAAAAATGTGCAGCCCAACCATTCAAACTCTGACCAAATCTTGGAAAACGGCGTACTGGAGTTTCCAGCTGCGTTTCACAACTTCTTGGCGCTGATGCAAACCTTGGAGGTTGAGTTAGACCCCGTTGATATTGGCTCTGCATTGTTTTTGCAAGATGGTCGTCATTTTCTCTCCAGTACTATGATTCGCAAGAATTTTACGGGGATGCAACGGCTCCTGGAATATCTAAGGCTAGATACGCTGTACGCTCGTTCGGCTGGATTTTGGGTGAGAATGCAATTTCGAAAGATGCAGGATTTTTATGCCCAGCCCATGTCTCAGCACTTGCCACGCCCCTGTATTCGCAACTGCTGGCTCAAATTGTTGACCATGTACAGCTATTCCATGCCCTTTGAGCTGATTGATGATTTTCCCGCAGAGTTGGCGATTCCAGCCCTACGTCAATATATTTTCGTCCATTGGTTCAGAATTAAGGGCGGCGTGTATACCTACATTGAAAAAATTCTGGAACGGTTTAGAGGCACAATTTTCCTCAATGCCAACGTGAAAGGGATTACCCGAAATCCTAATGGCGTTGCCATCGAGTTGCCCGAGGGATCGCAGTCGTTTGACAAGGTGGTGTTTGCAACACCACCAGATCAGGTGATGAAGCTGTTGGCTGACCCCACCCCAGCTGAATGCAAGCGCTTCTCAAGTTGGCGGGAGAACCAAGTGCGAACCCTTCTCCATTCAGATACAACAATGTACGAGCGCTATGGCATTGCCCAACCTTCGGAGTTTGACTTTTTCCAAACCGATGAAGGCTGGGGCTACAATGCTTTCCTGAATCAGCTCTGCGGGATTGACTCACCCCAACGTTATAGTTTGGCTTTTAACCTGGCTGGCCTGATTGACAAGGACAAAATCCTCCATATTCAAGAACACCACACGCCGCTGTATACGGTCGAGTCTTTCCACCATCGCGACCAGGTGATTGAGACCAATGGCGAGAATAATACTTACCATGCGGGGGCCTATCTTGGGGATGGCTTGCATGAGGGGGCTGTGACCTCTGCTATGCGAGTGGCTAAGTTGGTGGGCTCTCGGAATTCACCTGATTGGGCGCCATCCCTCTCGACCAGGGCCTTGATCAGATTCTCCATAGGCTAGCCCATTGGCTTCTGCATAGCGCTGCATAAATCGCAGGCATCGTTCCCAATGATCGTTTCCCTGTCGGGGTACAAGGCTCTCATCTTTTGGGCTGATGATACGCTGCTGACCAGAGTTGTTTTTGCTAGCTTAACCCTTATGGCGTCTTCTTCCTGGCAAACTCAGAATCGCTTTTTAGAAATGCGAACCCAATGGCTGACGCTCATTGGTGAGCACCTGATCGATAACCAGGGACAAACCTTAGAATACTGGCGGATCGAAAAGGCTGATTCGGTCATCATTTTGCCCATTCATCGTCAGCAGATCCTGCTGCCCCTACCTACCTATCGGCCCGGTTTGGGCGAAACAACGTGGGATTTTCCGGGTGGGCGTGTATCTCAGGGGCAAACGCCTAGCACCATGGTACCCATGATCTTGAAACGGGAAATGGGGATTGGGGAAGATGCGATCGCGCCAGCGCTGGCCGGTCAGCTCACATCCCTCAAACCGCTTGACTCAACTGGATGGGCTATCAATAGTGCGTTCTCAAATCAGCGTCTCTACGGCTTTGCTGTCGATCTCAATCCAGCCTTAGAGCTTGATTCAGCGCTCATAGGCAATAGGCTCCCGGCTACTCAGTCGGGCATTCAAGACTTGCTCAGTCTCCTCACCTGCTTGCAATGTCGCGCCGTTTTACTACAGTGGTGGCTGGCCCAAAATATGGCATGAGGTCAGCATATTTGCGATGGTCGTTCACGGGTTTGCTCAATCCGTGACATCATGACCTATTGAATTTGAATGTGGTGGAGAGCGCACACGATGGAGATTGGACAGCTACGGAAGGAATATGGTCGTCTAGAACTGCATCGAAAGCAACTACCGAATCACCCATTGCCCCTCTTTGAACAGTGGTTTAAGGAGGCCTGCGATCAGGCAGATCTACCTGAGCCCAATGCCATGACGTTGGCAACCATCTCTCCAGAGGGCATCCCCGCTCAACGCACTGTACTACTCAAATATTTTGACCTGAATGGGTTTGTGTTTTTTAGCAACTACGAAAGTCGCAAAGCTAAGCATATTGAACAAAATCCAGTGGCGTCGCTATTGTTCCTGTGGTTACCCCTTGAGCGTCAAGTAGAAATTCAAGGTCGGGTTGAGCGGGTGCCAACGGCGGAGTCTTTAGCCTATTTCACGTCGCGGCCTCGGGGATCTCAACTAGGGGCGTGGTGTTCCCAGCAAAGCCAAGTGATCACTTCCCGTAAGCTGCTAGAGCTCAAGCTGGATGAAATGCGACGAAAGTTTGCCAACCGCCAAGTGCCGCTACCGAGCTTTTGGGGAGGTTATCGGATTGTGCCCCATCAGGTTGAGTTTTGGCAGGGGCGTCCAAATCGGTTGCACGATCGGTTTTTGTATGTGCGTGACCCCGACGCTTCTGGGGTTAACGATTGGCAGATTCAGCGGTTAGCCCCTTAAGCGCTTTTGATTCCGTCACGGCTTAGTGCCTCCTCATCACTTCCTCAAAGTTTATGTGTAGCGTGTGGGGATAGACCTGTTTTGGACACTGTGCCATGGATATCGATCTTGAAAACACGGCCACGCCTTCAGGCGAACCTCCAGATGAAACCAATGCCGCGATCGCCCCGACTGAGGCCGAGACCAACGATCAGGAAAAGGTCACCGTAGAAGAATTTAAAGTCTCGGGCGATGCCTTGGTCGCCAAAATCAAGGAGCTGATTCACCAGGGTAATATTCGTCGCATCATTATCAAAAATCAAAACGGCCATACTCTGATCGAGATTCCGATGACCGTCGGGGTGATTGGCGGTGCCATCGGAGCAGTCATTTTTCCCGTTGTTGCTGCTGTTGCCGTCATTGGTGCGATGGTCACCCATCTGACCGTTGTGATTGAGCGTCAGGCGTCAAGCCAGTCGAGTGACTCAGAAGACTATCATGATTCAGAACAAGAAGCATAGAAAATCAGTCTTAGGCTTGATTGAGCCAAACTCACGATGGCTGTTGATCAAAGCGGGCATTTTTTGGACACTGCAGTATGGGTCATAAATCTACGGAAACGAATCCAAAAGTTCAGGCAACAGGCACCATCTGGGGTTGTGCTATTGGCATGTTAGGGGTGTGTATTCCCTTGGTTGCGATTACCAACAGTGGTTTGATACTGCCCCTTCTGGTGATTCTTAGTGCAGTCGGTGGGACAGTTGCAGTATGGCTTGCCCCTGACAAGCGTCAGCGAGGGGAGGCTCATTTAGCTCAGACTATAAAGGTGTTGGAGGCACGGGTGATGAATCTAGAGACGATTTATGTCAGCCTTCCCGAGGCTGACAAACCCCTGCCACTCCCAGAAATAGACAAGCATTGAGCCCCTGATGCCGACCCCACTTCCCTGATGTCTTCATTTTTCTAGGCGGAACTGATGTGCTCAATCTTCTCTCAAGTTTTGGATGGACAAGTTATTGTCGGACGTAATTTCGATTGGATACAGCTAGGGGTAACGTTTGATATTTTCGCTTTCAAAAGTGAATTAAGTAAAGTGAATTTCATGATGGAATATCCTAAACAAACCAGGAGTTGCTAATATATAAATGAGGATGTAGTTGATCCTCTTTCGACATAGCAAAGATGTGGCGACGCCTAGCAAGGCAAGGCCAAACAAGGATCTAGAAAGAGACTTCTATGCGAGGGAAACCGTGAGCACTACATGCTCGTGAGTTCAATATGAAAGGTTCAGGAGAGAACCATTGGAAAACTCAATAGAGAGAATTTGACGGGTAATGTCGAGAGATGGCAGTGCCCGTCAAATTTTACTTTAAATTCTCTTATTTGAAATATTTCAGAGGCCAGAAGATCTGAGACTACTAATGTAATTGAGTTGTTCAAACCAGGTGTTTTTGGAACCATCGATTGGCAAGCTGGGTGACTTGTGCCAGAGTGCCGGGTTCTTCGAACAGATGAGTTGCCTTTGGGACAATCTCCAGATGTTTTTCAGCAGGGATATATCGGTAAGCCTTCTGATTCAGGATGATGACGGGCGCGTCATTGCCTCCCACAATTAACAGCGTAGGTGTTTTGAGGCGCGTTAGAACAGAACCAACCAGATCGGGGCGTCCACCCCGTGAAACAATCGCTTTGACCGCATCTGGGCGGGCCACTGCAGCCATTAGTGCAGCAGCGCTACCTGTACTGGCTCCAAAGTAGCCAATCTTAAGCTGGCGAGTGACGGGGTTTTGCAATAACCAGTCAGTTGCCCCAAGCAGTCGCGCTGCAAGCAAACCGATATCGAAGCGGAGGTGATGGGTTTGTCGATCAATGTTTTCTTCTTCGATTGTTAGCAGGTCAAATAACAGGGTTGCTAATCCAGCTTGTTGCAGGGTTTGAGCCACATAGCAGTTACGAGGGCTGCGCCGACTGCTGCCACTGCCGTGGGCAAACAAGACAATCCCCTGAGCACTAGCGGGTACCGCTAGATTGCCGATTAATCGCACTGAATCTGTTGGGATCGAAATTAAGGTGTTATGGTCCTGTTTCTGTATCGTATTCATGGGGTTGACCTCCTGAATTCAGCCAATAGCGTTTGGCATGGTGGGGATGAAGCTGATGTTGTGATGCTGTTGAGCCAACAGTTTACGAACTTCTTCATCTGTGGTTTGGTCGAAGTACTCGTACCAAAGACTGATGGCATAAAAGGGAGTTGGGGTAGCTAGACAAGTCATTTGATCGACTTCAGCTTTTAAGGTTTGGTAAGTGTCTATCGGCGCAACGGGGGTGGCAACAATAAGCTGTCGGGGGCGCTGTGATTTCAGAACGGCGATCGCGGCCTGCATTGTTGCGCCTGTTGCAATGCCATCATCAACCAGAATGACAATTTGATCGCGAATTTCTGGCTGGGGCCGATTGCCCCGATAGGCACGATCTCGTCGTTGCAGTTCTCGCAGTTCTCGGGCAGTAACCCGTTCAAGGGTCTGATCAGAAATGCTGAGTGAGCTGAGGATGTCGTCGTTAAGTATCCGAACGCCGCCAAAGGCGATCGCCCCCATAGCTAACTCCCTATGATCAGGAACTCCCAGCTTTCGCACCAGACAAATATCGAGGGGCAAATTTAAAGCATGAGCCACCTCATAGGCCACAGGTACACCGCCTCGGGGCAACCCCAATACCAGCACATCAGTGCGACTGGCATAGGCTTTGAGCTGGTTTGCTAGTAGCTGTCCTGCTTCAATGCGATTGTAAAATCTAGTGCCCATAATCCTCACCTTTTTATCTTGCTCATCTTGTCGCTCGAATGGCAAAAGATTTGAGCTTCATCCTGACTTCAGGCTAGAGAAATAATCTGAGGACTTTATGAGGGCATCATCCATTGCAGCCCCTTATCAGAGGCGGCTTCATAAGTTCCTTAAGGAAGTTTGGCGGGCCGATTAAACCATTTTTGTAGCGTTTTGGGTGTATCTGGCCAACGTCTTCATAACTTCCTCAAACTCTCTCTCTAAGCTGAAATTCAAAGGTTAGCGAAAGCCGCT
Source organism: Cyanobacteria bacterium P01_A01_bin.123 (assembly GCA_039815185.1). Classification (GTDB taxonomy): domain Bacteria; phylum Cyanobacteriota; class Cyanobacteriia; order Phormidesmidales; family Phormidesmidaceae; genus JBCBZT01. The sequence continues at coordinate 100,790 of JBCBZT010000011.1, forward strand.
CGAGGATTCAGCTATGACAACCGCTATCTCGCGCCAGTCCACCTTCGCCACCCTAGACGGCAATGAAGCAGTGGCTCGGATCGCCTATGCTCTGAACGAAGTTATCGCCATTTATCCCATAACACCTGCCTCGCCAATGGGGGAATGGGCTGATGCCTGGGCCGCAGGCGGTCAGCCTAATCTATGGGGAACTGTTCCCTCTATTGCGGAGATGCAGAGCGAAGGGGGGGTAGCTGGGGTTGTTCACGGAGCACTGCAAACCGGATCGCTCACCACCACGTTTACCGCTTCCCAAGGGTTGCTATTGATGCTACCCAACCTGCATAAGATTGCGGGCGAGCTGACCCCTTGTGTGATTCATGTGGCGGCCCGATCAGTCGCAGCTCAGGCATTGTCTATCTTTGGTGACCATAGTGACGTGATGGCGGCACGGGGCACGGGCTTTGGGTTGCTCTGTTCGGCCTCGGTGCAAGAGGCTCAGGACATGGCCGCGATCGCGACTGCAACTTCCCTTGCCAGTCGTGTCCCTTTCATCCACTTTTTCGATGGGTTCCGGACTTCCCACGAAATTCAAAAAATTAAGCTGCTTGCTGAAGATGATTTACGAGTCATGATCGACGATAAGCTGATCGTGCAGCATCGTCAGCGTGCCCTCAGCCCCGACCACCCCGTTATTCGAGGCACTGCCCAGAACCCAGATGTATTCTTCCAGGCACGGGAAGCGGTGAATCTCTACTATGATCACTGCACCGATGTTGTCGCAAAGGTCATGGATACCTTTGCCCAACTCACCGGACGACAATATCGACCCTTTGAGTACTACGGCAGCCCGGGTGCAGAGCGCGTGATTGTGCTGATGGGCTCTGGGTGTGAAACGGTTCAAGCCACAGTGGATGCCCTCAACGAGCAGGGGGAAAATGTCGGCATGGTCAAGGTGCGTCTCTACCGCCCCTTTGACGCCGAGTGGTTGGCCACCGTACTGCCCAAAACCGTTAAAGCGCTCAGCGTGCTGGATCGCACTAAAGAACCGGGGAGTGCCGGGGAACCCCTGTACTTAGATGTGCTCACTGCGCTACTAGAACAGCGATTTACCACCCCAGACAATGCCTTTCCGGTAGTGGTCGGGGGCCGCTACGGATTGTCATCTAAAGAATTTACCCCAGCCATGGTCGTGGCTGTCTTCGATAATCTATTGCTCGACGGCTTCCAGGACAACTGCCCGGAACCGAAGAACCACTTCACTATTGGCATTGATGACGATGTCACCCACACGAGTCTTCGCTACGACTCCGCTTTTTCCATTGAACCTGAGCAAACGATCCGGGCTATCTTTTACGGTTTAGGGTCAGACGGTACGGTTGGCGCCAATAAGAACACGATCAAAATCATTGGCGAAACCACCGACCACTATGCCCAGGGCTACTTTGTCTATGACTCAAAGAAATCTGGCTCCGTGACCACCTCGCACCTGCGATTTGGTCCCGAACTCATCCATGCGCCCTATCTGGTCAATCGAGCAAACTTCGTCGCTTGCCACCAATGGATGCTGCTAGACCAGCTTGACATTCTAGATCCAGCGATCGCGGGAGCTACATTTTTACTCAATTCCCCCTATACCCCTGAGGAAACCTGGCATCAACTGCCCATAAGGACTCAGGCCCAGATTATCCAGAAGCAACTTCAGGTCTATGCGATCAATGCCTACCAAGTCGCCCGCGAAGTCGGCATGGGCGGAAGGATCAACACAGTGATGCAAACCTGTTTCTTTGCCTTGTCAAAGATCTTGCCGGAGACAGAGGCGATCGCAGCCATTAAGCATTCCATTCGCAAAACCTATGCCAAGAAAGGAGAGGCGATTGTTGCCATGAACCTGCAGGCTGTGGATCAGACCTTGCAGCACTTGTACGAAGTCTCTATGCCTCAAGCAGCTGCGGACATGACGATTCCGTCCCTTAAGTCCCCGGTGCCTGAAACTGCGCCAACCTTTGTGCAAACCGTATTGGGCCAAATGATGCAACGTCAAGGGGACGCCATTCCCGTCAGTGCTCTACCCTGCGATGGGACTTACCCAACCGATACTGCCCAGTGGGAGAAGCGCAACATTGCCCAGGCGATTCCAGTGTGGGACTCAGATGTGTGTGTACAGTGCGGCAAGTGTGTCATGGTCTGCCCCCACGGGGTAATTCGCAGCAAAGTCTATGACCCCAAGCAGTTAAAAGATGCGCCTTCCAGCTTCAAACACACCACCGCCCGCGAATGGGTTGGTCAGGCATTCACGATTCAGGTGGCGGCAGAAGACTGCACGGGCTGCGGTATTTGCGTAGATGTGTGCCCCGCTAAAAACAAAGCCATTCCTCGATTGAAGGCAATCAACATGACCCCGGTCTACCAAACCGCCTCGGCCTCTAAGAGGTCAGCCTCTAAGACCTCAGCCTCTGAGACAGACCTTTCTGTTCAGAGGAATGGAACCCACCCGCTTCTCGATTTACGACAGCAAGAGAAACCCAACTGGGACTTCTTTTTACAGCTGCCTAACCCCGACCGACAACAGCTCAATCTGCACAAAATTAGCCAGCAGCAGATGCAAGAACCGCTGTTTGAATTTTCGGGGGCTTGTGCCGGGTGTGGTGAAACCCCCTATTTGAAGTTGCTGACTCAGCTCTTTGGCGATCGCCTACTCGTGGCCAACGCCACTGGCTGCTCCTCGATCTATGGTGGCAACCTACCCACCACCCCCTGGAGCCAAAACGCCGAGGGACGTGGCCCTGCCTGGTCGAACTCGTTGTTTGAAGACAATGCTGAGTTTGGCCTGGGGTTCCGGGTGTCGATCGACAAGCAGGCAGACTATGCGGCTGAGCTGCTAAAGCAGATTGCTGACGCAGAAGAAGGACAGTCTGCATTGCCCACCCTAGCGCGGCAAATTCTCCAAGCACAGCAGTTAGACGAATCCGACATTGTTGAACAGCGGCAGCGGGTCACCCAACTCAAAGCCATGCTGACAGAACTGATTCGCTGTGGGGTTTCTGAGTTATTGACTGCCCAGATTCGACGGCTCTTGTCTCTAGCCGACTACCTTGTGAAAAAGAGTGTCTGGATTGTCGGGGGTGACGGTTGGGCCTATGACATTGGTTATGGCGGATTAGATCACGTCCTGGCAAGCGATCGCAACGTCAACATCCTCGTCCTCGACACCGAAGTCTACTCCAACACAGGGGGTCAACAATCCAAAGCCACCCCTAAAGGAGCTGTCGCCAAGTTCGCCGCCGCTGGCAAAACTACTAGTAAAAAAGACCTGGGTCTGATGGCCATGACCTACGGCAGCGCCTACGTTGCCAGCGTCGCCATGGGTGCCCGCGACGAACACACCCTCAAAGCCTTTCTAGAAGCCGAATCTTACAACGGCCCTTCTCTAATCATCGCCTACGCCCACTGCATTGCCCACGGCATCAACATGGCCACGGCCATGCACCATCAAAAAGCGATCGTCGAGTCAGGCCGCTGGCTACTCTACCGCTACGATCCTCGTCGCCGCGCCACTAGCCAAAATCCCTTGGTAGTCGATAGCCGTGCCCCCAACTTGCCTGTGGAGCAATCCATGTATGCCGAAAACCGGTTCAAGATGCTGACTCACAGCCATCCTCAAACTGCGAAAAAACTGCTTCAGCAAGTTCAACAAGACGTACAGACTCGGTGGCAGCTTTATCAGTCGCTAGCGGATCTGAATAGTGGGAAAGCGCAGAGGGAGTGATGGGGAGGAGTGTTGCATTGGTTCTGCCTTTTACCTGCTGTCCTGACAAAACCCATTGAGGAATTCAACCCATGAAATTGAATCTGCTGAAATGGAAATCCTTTAGATGGTGGGTAATTGCCCTCCTTGCGCTGCTCTGGGCACTTTGGGTCAGCGGCAGCTACCTGCCCGCATTGGCCAGCCCCGCCGACCAAGACAGCTTTATAGTCGGTGGCGATCTCGTTATTACCGAAGGTCAGACGGTCAACGATGCCTTTGCCGTTGGCGGCAACCTCACCATTCAGGCAAACGCCTCTGTTCAGGGCGATGCCTTTGCCATTGGCGGCAATGTCCAACTGGAAGAAAACGCTCAAGTGGAAAGCGATGTTTTCGCCATTGGTGGCCGAGTGATTCGAGCCGAAAGCGCTGTGGTAAACGGCAGCGAATTTACCGTGCTAGAAAGATTCAGTGGTCTATTTGAACGCTTTGGTGTACTTGGCACTCTCTACCTGGCCAATGTAGTGTTCTGGTTGATGAGTTTTGTGGTAGCTGCGATCGCCGGGTGTCTGCTGCTATTGCTACTACCTAGACAGATTAATACGATTACAACCGCTATCCACGTCCACCCCTTGGCTAGCCTGCTCTATGGCATCGGTGGCGTCGCAGCCCTAACCGTGCTGACTGTCCTCACTTCGGGTAGCGTCCTAGGTGCTATTCTTTTGCCTTTGATCAATCTGGTTGCCCTGCTGACCGGCATCGTGGGTGGCACTGCTATCTGCGTTTGGCTAGGCAAACAGCCCCAGCGACAAAAGCCTAAGGCCCACTTCCAGCACTTTGGGTTGGGCCTAATGGTGTTGTTCGTCATCAGCTTGATTCCCTTGGTTGGGGGGCTGCTGGTGAGCTTTGTTTATCTGTTTGGCTTCGGGGCTACGCTGCTGGCCCGCTATGGAACCCAGCCTATCACTGACCGTCCCCCTGCGGCCCTGGATCGGCTAGATCATCAAACTGAATAGAGCATATTCGAGATTTTGGCTGAATTTTAGAGTTTAGATTTTGGATTGTAGAAAGTTCCCCCACTCCCCCACTTCCCTATGCTCTCCACCATCTACCTCGGCCTTAACCTCCACTCGCCTTTAGTCGTCGGTGCCTGTGGCCCCCTGACTGAAAATCTCAGTCACCTGCGTCAGATGGAGGACGCTGGAGCCGGGGCGATTGTTCTCCACTCTCTGTTTGAAGAACAGCTCCAGAAAGACAGCTTCGAGCTGGAATATTACCTAACTCAGAGCACCGAGAGTTACGCCGAAGCCCTCACCTACTTTCCCCATCAGCCCCTTTTCCATGTCAATGCTGAAACTTATCTAGACCATATCCAGGCAGCTAAGGCGATGGTCGATATTCCCATCATTGCTAGCCTCAACGGCAATACCCCCGGCGGTTGGACTGACTATGCCGAGCAGATTGAAGCCGCTGGGGCTGATGCTTTGGAGCTCAATATCTATGCCGTACCCACTAACCCCAACCAGACGGCAGCCCAGATTGAGCAGTCCTATCTCGACATCGTCCGAGCCGTAACCTATGCCGTTAATATCCCTGTCGCTGTCAAACTCAGCCCCTATTTCACTAATCTGGCCAATTTTGCCCATCGACTCTCAAATGCTGGCGTTAATGGTCTGGTTCTATTCAATCGGTTTTATCAACCCGACATTGACCTGGAAGCACTGGATGTCTCTCCCCACGCCTTGCTTAGTACGCCCCAAGATTTGCGCCTACCCCTGCGGTGGATTGCAATTTTGTACGGCACGTTGCCCTTAGATTTTGCCGCAACAGGTGGCGTTCATCGAGCTCAGGATGTGATCAAACTGTTGATGGCCGGCGCTAATGTTACCCAGATGGTGAGTGCCCTGCTGCGTCACGGTATCGATCACCTGCATACCGTAGAAAAAGACATGCAAGGCTGGTTGCAAGAACACAGATATGACTCAATTCAGGATCTCCAGGGCAGCATGAGTCAGATCTACTGCCCCGACCCTGGTGCTTTTGAACGCGCCCAATATGTCAAATCGATTCAGACCTATCAAAGGCATCACTTGTCAGGAATGGCAGGTTGAAAAGAGACATCAAACATCAGCCCCCCTCTCCCCTCATCCCCCCAACCCTTTGAGAAACCGCTACCACATCTGTACCCCTCCCTCCCTCTCTCCTGCCCATGCTCCCCTCAACCCTCCTCCCCAAGAAAATTGGCATTCTCACCAGCGGCGGCGACTGTCCTGGCCTCAATGCAGCCATTCGAGCTGTCGTTAAATGTGCTACTGGGCGTGGTTGGGAAGTCTATGGCATTCCCTACGGGACACAAGGGTTCATCAACCTAGAACAGGGAAACTGCGGTGTTCAGGATTTGCGACTAAAAGACCACGGCTTCGACATTCCAGGTATGCTCCACGGTGTCGATATTCTCCAATTCTTGAGTGGCAGCATTCTTGGCGCATTGAATAAAGGCGACCCTAGCGATCCCCATATTGCTCAAGAGATTCTCGATGGCTATCGGTTACTCGAACTCGATGCCCTAGTTACCCTGGGCGGTGACGGCAGCCTCGACATTATTAATGATTTAGCCGAGCAGGGCAACTGGAACTGGATCGCGATTCCCAAAACAATTGATAACGACGTCCCATTTACTGAGCGCTGCCTCGGCTTCGATACGGCGGTCGATACGGTCACCCGCGCCCTCTATGACCTTACCTTTACCGCCGCTAGCCACAGTCGCATCATCGTGGTGCAGGTAATGGGACGTGATGCCGGGCACCTGGCATTACAGGCTGGCATTGCCGGTGGTGCAGACGTGATTTTGATTCCAGAGCTGACTCCGAGAATTGATGACAGGATCCTTGATGGAATTTGCCAGCAGATTATGAAACTCCGACAGGCCGATCGTCAGTTTGCGTTGGTTGTCATTGCAGAAGGGGTTCACAATCAGACTGGGGTCAAAGAAAAATATATTGGCGATTACTTGGCCCAGCAGATTCAACACCATAGCAATCACCTTTGCCAGACGGGGTTGCCCGAATTCTGCTATGCAGAATACTTTGCCAATCGCTTGGCCCAGCAAATCCAATCCTACGGCAAACAACTGTGTCAGAATGGGTTGCCCGAACTTTGCTATCTCAAAAATTTAGAAACACGAGCCACAACCCTAGGCCATATTCAGCGCAGCAGCGTGCCATCCTCCTTTGATCGTCTGCTCGCCGCCGCCTTTGGTCGCAAGGCGGTTGAGTTGATTGCAGCGGAACAATATCAGCAATTAGTGATTTGGGCCCAGGGTCGGGTCGAGAGCAAACCCCTTGACGCGGTAATGCCGTTAATTAAGCAGCGGCATCAAGCCCATCGTTGTCCCAGCCCAGTAGAACCTGACGATTCTTGGGTGCAGACAGCCCGTGATTTAGGGATTTATATGGGCGACCCTGTGGATTTATCGATAGACAGGTCGGCTTTGATCACCCTCCCTTCCGAGGCAACAGGGCATGAAATATGTCAATGAGTATCGTGATGAAACACTCGTTCAAGAGTATGTCAGGGCGATCGCATCGCTGATCACCCAACCCTGGACCCTGATGGAAATTTGTGGCGGCCAGACCCACACCATCGTTAAATATGGCCTCGACCAACTGCTGCCTGCCGAAATCACGTTGATTCATGGGCCTGGCTGTCCGGTCTGTGTTACCGATACTGCCCTGATCGATCAAGCACTTACTCTAGCAGCCCAACCCGACATCATCTTTTGCTCCTATGGCGATATGTTGCGGGTGCCAGGTACCGCCACGGATTTACTGAGTGTTAAGGCTCAGGGCGGTGACGTGCGAATCGTCTACTCTCCTCTAGATGCTTTAGCCTTGGCCCGCAGTCACCCAGACCGAGAGGTGGTGTTTTTTGCCGTTGGGTTTGAAACCACCGCCCCAGCTACGGCTATGGCAGTCTACCAGGCTCATCAGCAACAAATTGAGAACTTTTCAGTGTTAATTGCCCATGTGCTTGTTCCCCCAGCAATGGAGGCGATTTTGGCCTCCCCTGACTGTCGGGTGCAGGGCTTTTTAGCGGCTGGTCATGTTTGTACAGTAATGGGATATGGAGAGTACCATGCGATCGCCCATAAGTATCATGTCCCTATTGTGGTGACTGGCTTTGAACCTGTTGATATCTTGCAAGGTGTTTATCTCTGTTTACAACAGCTAGAAGCAGGATGTGCTGAGATTGACAATCAATATGCTCGATCTGTTCAAGCCCAAGGCAATCTGCTGGCACAACACCTCATGGAGCAGGTTTTTCAGATTGTTCCTCGAGTGTGGCGGGGGCTGGGCAGTCTGACCCAGAGTGGCTTAGGACTTAAGAAACCCTATGATTACCTGGATGTCCAGGTGCGGTTTGCAGACCGACTTCGCTTCCAGACTGATCTCCTGAGTGTGGATAACACCTGCATTAGCGGTCTCGTGTTGCAGGGTTTGAAAAAGCCCCGTGACTGTCCTGCCTTTGGAACGCGTTGCCGCCCCGAACATCCCCTTGGGGCTCCAATGGTGTCTTCGGAGGGAGCCTGTGCAGCCTACTATCGCTATCGCTCAGCGTCATAAGTTCCTCGCCTTTTTTCGTTTTGGAGGTGAAGCTGAGTTCTGTGGATGCCCCATCCATATCCACATGTTTAAGGCTCAGATAATCTTTATTTCATAAGTTGTAACTGGTGTTGCGTTAGTTATAGGATACTTTGGATTTACTAGCCTTTACCAAATACCTAAAGCTGTTAAAGATGCTGTGCCAGAGGTAATTAATCGTGCCCTGCCAAGAGCTGTTGAAGAAGCAGTTCCAGGGGCAGTTCAAAGCCATTTAGATAGTCAATTTGGAGATGAATTTAAAGAAATTATAAGAGAGACTGAAAAAACAGTAAGTGTTGCTGTAACGAATACAGCAGAAAGTGCTGAGGAAGCACAAAATCTTGCCAATGAATTAAAAGCTCTCGTCGATGAATTAAAGACCAAATCTGAACCATTCACAGCAGCTAATCACGGCTATAGCCAATGTGAGTGGGTTGAAGTGGGCTATGACAAGAGTCATGAAAGTACTGAAGACTGGTGTGCAGAAGGATTCTTTATTACCCAGCTCGATTTGAGCGGCGGAGAACGCCCCCCAGGTAGTTGGCCTGTTGTAGGACAAGCTCTATGCTGTTCACCGTAAGGCTCTCAGATCGCGCTTTTAGCCAAAACATCAAGTCTTGACATACCCTAAGTATTGCAAATCAAGTATTCGCAAGTCCCCACAGTCATCCACTGCTCTAGCACCTCTGAGGAGATTATCAGGGTAGCTGGGGAGCCCGCTTGCATGGGAATTGCTAACTGCAGCGATCGCTCATTTTTGAGCTCAGGTAGTAGGGCCTGAATATCATACTGGCAACCAATCGGCTCAGGTAGCACACCGATGAAAAATTGGCGCGTCACATTGGGTGCGCTGAGTTGCTTATCCAAGACCAGGTTGAGAATCAAGGGTTGGGTTGCATCAAGATGGATAGTCTGCGACTGCGTGATAAGCCGTAAATCAACCCCCCGACGCCTGCCTTCCATTTGCTTTAAGACGGTCACCTGCCAGAGGTTGCCGTCTGTATCTGGCAAGACGTGTTGGGCTTGATAGACCCACTGATCAGCGTCTTCTAAAAGCTTTACTTTAGCTAGGGCAACCGGAGTAGACCACCCAACGATCAGCAATAGCGTTAGCCCTAGGATCACGAGCAGCTTCGCCAGCGTTTTGCAGAGACGAGGCTGCATCGTTATGTGGAGAATTGTCGAAACTGCTGCACTGATCAGGCTTGCAGACTGACGGGTCAGCTTTCTCGCGATCGCGAGAAAGCTAAGAAGTCGTTTCATAGTGCCTGTCTCCTCCCAAATAGCTCAATAGCGGTTGGAGGCTATGCCCTTCCTGATTTAACCAGGCGGTTAGATCAGCTGGGGGCCGGATCTCCGCCAAGAAAGCTTTTAGAGTTTTGCCTTCAAGACTTTCTGTGTCGAGGAGAGTTTGGGCAATACGCTCCAGAACATCCCGGTTTCGCATCAAAATCTCTAGCGCCATCTGATGGGCTTGATCAATGAGATCCTTAATCTCACCGTCGATTACCTCTGACAGTTGAGGACTTACTGTCCGTCGCGGTTGTGACAACCCCTCCAAAAATTGCGACTGATTGCGATCAACCGCAACCGGGCCGAGGGTTTTGCTCATGCCATAGAGGGTGATGCAACGTTCAGCCAGATCAGTCGCCTTTTGAATATCATCACTGGCTCCCGTAGAAACTTTGCTAAATACCAGTTCCTCAGCTGCTCGCCCGCCGAGCAAGGTGGCTAATCGACCTCGAATTTCATCTTCGATCATCAAAAACCGATCATCTTCTGGAAGCTGCAATGTGTAACCCAAAGCAGCTACCCCACGAGGCACAATTGAAATCTTCTCAACAATGCCAGCCCCAGGCATCAACGCGCCAACGATGGCATGGCCCGCTTCGTGATAAGCCACCGTGCGTTTTTCAAGCTCGTTGAGGATGCGTGATTTTTTCTCTAACCCGGTAAGGATGCGCTCAATCGCCTCATTAAAATCGGCCAGGGTGACTGCGACTCGATTCTTGCGGGCCGCCAGCAGTGCCGCTTCATTCACCAAATTGGCCAGATCGGCACCCGCAAAACCGGGGGTACGGGCAGCCAGTTTGTCCAACACGACATCGTTAGCTAACTGGACATTTTTGGCATGCACCTGCAAAATGGCTGCTCGCCCCTGGCGATCGGGGCGGTCTACCACAATCCGTCGGTCAAATCGCCCTGCTCGCAGCAGCGCTGGATCGAGGACTTCAGGTCGGTTAGTCGCGGCCAGTAAAATCACCCCAGCATTGGGTTCAAAGCCATCCATCTCCGCCAGGAGTTGATTGAGGGTTTGTTCCCGTTCATCATTGCCTGCAAAGGGACCATTGGCCGTGCGAGATTTGCCCAATGCATCTAGCTCATCAATGAAGACAATGCAGGGGGCTTGCTGCTTTGCCTGCTCAAACAGATCGCGCACCCGAGATGCCCCGACCCCGACAAAGAGTTCAATAAATTCCGATGCAGAAATGCTAAAGAAAGGAACCGCTGCTTCTCCGGCGATCGCCCGCGCCAGTAGGGTTTTGCCCGTGCCTGGTGGCCCAACTAGCAAAACACCTTTGGGAATTTTGGCACCCAACCGCGTATACTTCGCCGCATTTCTCAAAAAGTCAACAATTTCTTGCAGCTCGGCTTTGGCCTCATCCACCCCCGCCACATCGTCAAAGGTGATACGGGTGCCCCCCTCTGAATAAATTCGTGCTTTGCTTTTACCCACATTGAGGGCAGCAGGCCCAGCCTGTGCTCGATTGGTAACCAAGTTCCAGATCAGCCACAGCATCACCAGCGGAAAGAGCAGTCCCATGAGACCACCTAGCCAGCCGCCGCTCTCAGCGGGTAAAGCGGTAATCTCAACCTCATGATTTCGAAGAATACGGGGTAAGTCTGCGTCTGCTGGCAGGGGGGTAGTAATCTGGGTTTCTGGTGCAGACGCTTCGCCGACATCAATGGCGGCAGGCGTTGTTTTGAGGGTGTACTCAATGCGGTTAGTCCCCACTTTAGCCGTGGCCACTTGACCACTTTCGACTTGATCAATAAATTCGCTGTAGGGTATTTCCGCTTGGCGCGGCACCCGAGTTATCGTCAGCATGATTAAAACCAGCCATATGAGCATCAAAGCTAGGCGGCTAATTTTCCTGACGCTAGATGGATCTTCTTCAGGAGTATTGGAACGACGTCTCAGGGGATGGTTTGGCATATGACTGACGGATGAGCAATAACGCCTGATAGCCTTTCGGCCAAAAAGGCTTATGTATAAGCCTTTTTGGCCAGGATTTATTGGTTGACTGTCTTTAGTGTAGAGATCAGATTTGGGGAACTTATGAGTACAGTGAGGTTCCAGCGCCTCCTCTTGTGATGTAGTGCTAGAAACTCAAGTTTTCAAGTCGAATATTGTTTGTAGCTATCAAGCCTATTCATGGGGACGTTACTACTCCGTTGGTAGTCTTCAAACGTAAACGCATCAACTTGAATGACATCATTGCGAGCAACATCGGCCTCGCACACCAGCTTTATTTCTGCCCCGCTAATAATCCCACTTTCACAGGCTAGAGTCAGCAGTTCCTGAGGTTTTCTGTCCGGTAACCGACCTTCCCGGCTAGCCTGCTTGACTTTCTGGAGCACTGCTTTTGCCCGATGGATCAACTTGAATGCCTGTTCCAGACGGCCTAAGGATTGGTGCGGATCGGTGGGTATATGAATGCCTACCGTCAGGCGATCGCGAGCTGGCCCCGGTTCTTGTAGCTCCCGAGCCACCTGACTCCCCAACGCATCAGCGGGTAGCTGACTGATTGGATTGAGGCGGAGCATAGGTAGTCCAACCCACCGCAGCACAGATCCCAATATTGGTACTTGCAGATTCTCTAAAATGCCTTCGACAGCCGGGGACAGCTGAGCTAGGGCATACTGTAGACTCCAATGGATCGAGGGCAGATCCTCAGGGCGTTGTCCTTCTGCTTCAAAGCGCCGTAGCGTAGCCGTGGCTAAATACATCCAAGACAGCAGATCCGCAAACCGTCCGGTGAGTTTCTCCTGACGCTTCAAACTGCCACCATAGGTCAACAGCACCACATCGGTCAGAAATGCAAAGATGGCAGAAGCCCAAGTCAGTTTACGGTAGTAATGGGCTGTTTCCCCCTTCACGGGTGCGGGAACCAGTGCTCCTCGCGTCAGCGTCAAGAGTCCACTCCGCAATCCATTGCTGATCAGAGCACCCAGGTGAGGCCAAAGGAGTCGATCAAAGGCTGCCACATCCCCCGTACTCAATGCCTGAATTTCTCCATAGACATAGGGATGGCAGCGAATTGCTCCCTGACCAAAAATCATCAGACTGCGGGTGAGAATATTAGCCCCTTCTACCGTGATGGCGATGGGCATGGCCGTGTACACATTGGCCAGCAAGTTGCGGGGGCCCCGGCAGATGCCTGCACCACCGAGAATATCCATGCCATCTAAGACAATCCGGCGAGCCAGCTCTGTGGTGGTATATTTAGCGATCGCCGACACCACCGCAGGCTGTTTCCCATCATCCACAGCGCCACAGGTATAAAGGCGCACCGCATCCAGCATATAGGTGAGTCCGCCAATCCGCGCCAGCGGCTCTTCCACCCCGCCAAATCGGCCAATGGAGGTGCCAAATTGTTGACGAATCAGGCTGTAATCGCCTGTGACCCGCGCCACCAGTTTGCCGACCCCCGTACAGCTAGCTGGGAAACTAACGCCGCGCCCTGCCGCCAAAGCTTGCATCAGCATTTTCCAACCCTGCCCAGCTTGGGCCACACCGCCGATAATATGGTCGATAGGCAAAATTACATCACGACCTTCTGTTGGAGAATTGTAGAAAGGCACACCCATAGGGTCGTGACGGTGGTCAATCACAACGCCAGGGGTGTCGGTGGGCACCAATGCACAGGTAATGCCCACATCCTTGCCCTTACCCAATAGGTTTTGGGGATCTCGCAGGCGGAAGGCTAACCCTAGCAACGTCGCGATCGTGCCTAGGGTGATATATCGCTTCTTCCAGTTCAACCGCAGATAGAGCTTGCCGTCGTCACCACGAAAGACTTCTCCATGGGAGGTAAGACTAGCTGCATCAGAACCGGCATGGGGTTCCGTCAGCGCAAAACAGGGAATTTCTTCCCCAATGGCGAGGCGGGGTAGATAGCGGGCCTTTTGTTCTGGTGTGCCGTAGCGCAGCAACAGCTTGGCAGGCCCCAGGGAATTGGTCACCCCCACCGTGGCGATATGGGTAAACGAGCGGGAAGCCAGTTTGACCATCACAGCACTATAGGCCAAGTTGGAGAATCCTAAGCCGCCATACTCTTTGGGAATCATCATGCCCAAGAATCGCTCATGCTTGAGAAATTTCCACAATTCCGGTGGCAGATCCTTACGTTGGTAAATTTCCCAATCGGTTGCCATTTCGCAAGCTTTTTCCACCGGCCCTGCCAAAAAGGCTTGGATATCTGGCGGTAGCTGGGGATAGCTAGCGTCCAGGATGCGGCGGAAGTTAGGCCGACCCGTGAAGAACTCCTGCTCCACCCAGGCGTTGCCTGCTTCAATGGCTGCTCGTTCGGTTTTGGAGATTTTTGGGAGTAGTTTGAAGGTTGCGATCGCTTTGACGATCCAAACCGTGATCAGGCTCCGGCGGAGGATTGGCAAGGTGAGAATTAGGGTGAGGGTGGCAATGACGGCAATTGCGGTGAGGAGGGGGGGGGAGATGGGGAGGATGAGAGGCATGGTGGGGTCTCCGGGGTGAATGATTTGGGAAAGATGAGGAGAGTAAAGAAGATAGGGTAGATGAGGGAGATGGGGTTAATCAGAAGCCATGAGGGTCTGGCAATCTATCAGTTGGCGTTTGGGGCGGCGATGGAGATTTTTAGGGTGACGAAGGTGTTTCCGGTGGAGGAGCGATACTCATTGACGGATCAGATGCGGCGATCGTCCCGTTCGGTTTGTGCCAACATGGCGGAGGCTTGGCGAAAGCGACGGTATCAGCGAGCTTTTATTTCAAAACTGAGCGATTGTGAAGCGGAAGCAGCTGAGACCCAAGTATGGTTAAAGTTTGCTGTCAAATGTCAGTATCTAGATCGAGACCAAGCGAAAGCACTCTACAGTACCTACAATCAAATCCTCAGTGGCCTAGTCCAACTCATCAACAACCCTAAAACCTGGCTTCTATAAAATCGCTTCCCCACCTTCCCCATCACCCCATCACCTCAAACACTCCCGCCGCCCCCATGCCACCCCCAACACACATTGTCACCAGGCCATACTGCACGCCTCGGCGCTTCATCTCATGAAGCAAGGTGGCGGTGAGTTTTGCACCTGTGCAGGCCAGAGGATGCCCGGTGGCGATCGCGCCGCCGTTGACGTTAACGATGTCCTGATTCAGGCCGAGTTCGCGGATGACGGCGAGGGACTGGGCAGCGAAGGCTTCGTTAAGTTCGATTAGGCCGATATCTGCTAGTGTGAGGCCGACTTGTTTGAGCACTTTGGGAATGGCGGTGACGGGGCCGATGCCCATGATTTCTGGGGCAACGCCGGTGACAGCGAAGCCCAAGAGTCTGCCTATGGGCTGAATTCCCAGGGCTTTAACGCGCGCCCCGCTCATAACAACACAAGCGGCTGCCCCGTCGGAGGTTTGAGAGGAATTCCCTGCGGTCACGCTGCCATCGGCCCGGAAGACGGGTTTGAGTTGCGCTAGAGCATCCAGGCTAGTGTCACTGCGGGGGCCTTCGTCGGTGTCGAAGACAAATTCCTGGGTGACGGGTTTGCCATCGATCTGTTGGCTGTGTTGTACAGTGACAGGGATAATTTCGTCTTTGAAGCGCCCGGCAGCGATCGCGGCTAAGGCCTTTTGATGGGATCTCAGGGCAAAGGCGTCTTGATCGGCGCGGTCAATGTGAAATTGCTCGGCTACCTTTTCTGCCGTCAGTCCCATGGGGATGTAGGTCGCTGGCATATCTGCCCACAGTTGGGGGTCGGGTAAGAAATGGTGTCCTCCCATGGGAATCAAACTCATGGATTCGGTGCCCCCGGCCAGAATCACGTCCGCTTGACCCCAGGCCACGGCTTGGGTGGCCATGGCAATGGTTTGCAATCCAGAGGAGCACAGTCGATTGACGGTGCAACCGGGGACGGTGTCGGGGAGTCCAGCCCGCAGCGCCACAAGTCGGCCTAGGTTAAAGCCTTGTTCCGCCTCGGGCATGGCACAGCCCATGATCACATCTTCGACATCATTGGCCGTTAGACCTTGAACCCGCTGTAGGGCACCGCGTAGGGCAACGGCTCCTAAATCTTCGGGGCGAGTGTTTTTTAGCGTGCCTCGGGGTGCTTTACCGACAGCCGTACGCACGCTGCTGACAATGTAGGCGTTGCCAGGGGTTGTCCGGATAGTCTCTTTCATGACTCAGTTCCTCAGCGGCTTTTTCGTTTTCAACATGTGCAAAATCCGGGCCTGCGTCTTGGGTTCGTCAATCAAGGGTAAGAAAGCATCGCGTTCTAGACCCAGCAGGTAGTTTTCATCTACAGGCGTAAGCGCCGTCAGGTCACCGCCGGTTAACACATAGGCGAGTCGATTGGCTAACACCTGGTCATAGGCGCTGGCATAGTGACCTTCTGCCATCACGTAGGCCATGTGCTCTAGGGTGGCTCGGGCGGGTGCCCCTAGCACTGGAATGGGATCGCGCGGCGGTGGCACGTAGCCTTGACGAGCCAGACATAATACAGATTGCTTGGCAGCATACAGGCGGCGATCGCGGTTTAGAATCACCCGAGTCGTGGGGGGTAAGAATCCCAGTTCCATTGCTTCGTAGGCACTATTAGCAACCTTAGCCATGCCAATGGTGGTGAATACCTGTTTCAGATAGGGCAGGATGTCGCTGGTGGTTTTCGTCAGCGCCTGGTGGGCGGCCCAGCGAGCCATCCGCATCAAGCCACCGCCAGCTGGAATCAAGCCCACCCCCAACTCAACCAAACCAATGTACGTTTCGGCATCGGCCACAACATGGGGACAGGCCATCGCCAATTCACAACCACCACCCAGGGCGCGCCCGTGGACTGCTGCCGCAATCGGTTTGTGGAAGTAGTAAATCCGCTGAACCAGGGCTTGGAATTTGCTCAACAGTTTGGCAATACTGCTGTGGCCATGGCTCAAGGGGTTCAGGTTTTCCCATTGGGCCATCTTGCCCACTTCAGCCAGATTGATGCCAACACAGAAGTTGGGGCCTTCATTACCAATCACTAAACCGTGATAGGTGTCATGGGTTTCTAGCCAATCCAGTGCCGCAACTAAACCATTAATCACCTTGACCGTCAGGGTATTGGCTTTAGAGCGGAGTTCGTAGAGGGCGACGCCATTGCCGAGGTCGATTAGGGCCGCGTCAGCATTTTGCCAGAGGGTTGTCTGGGGATTGGCTTTGAGGGGGCCTAAATGAATCTCATCCGGGGGCAACGGTTGGGGGATATAGCAGCGATCGCTCGGTTGATAAACGGTATGGGGGTCGCCATAGAAGCTCTGACCCCCTGACGCCTGCATCGTTTTCACCCAGTCTGGTGCGGTGAATCCAGCTTTTTCCAGATCCTCTAAGACGGTTTCAAACCCTAGGGCATCCCAAATTTGGAATGGCCCGAGTTCCCAACCAAATCCCCAGCGCAGGGCCTGATCGATGGCAACAGGACTGTCAGCAATCTCGGGAATGCGATGGACGCTATAGGCCAATGTCGCCAGCATCAACTGCCGGAAGAACTGACCAGCCCGTCCGCGATCGCTATAGAGTTTGCGTAGCCGTGCTTTCAGGGATAGTAGCTTTTTGATGCTGTCCAGATTTCCCAGGTTCAGGGGCTGCGGTGGTTCATAGGCCAGGGTTTTAGGATTCAGGGACAAAATTTCCCCAGCCACTTTTTTGTAGAACCCTTGTCCACTCTTGGCCCCGAGCGTCCCGGTATTCACCAGGGTGTGCAACAGGTCAGGCACCTGAAACATGTCTCGCTGCTCATCCTCGGGAATAGCGGGATACAGGTTCTCCGATACATACAGCAGGGTATCCAGGCCAACTAAATCGGCAGTGCGGAAGGTGGCGGATTTCGGTCGTCCGACCAGCGTCCCTGTCAGGGTGTCAATTTCTTCGACGGTGTAGTTCTGCTCGGTGAATGCCTTAATGCCCAGCATGGAAACAAATACCCCAATCCGGTTGGCGATGAAGTTAGGCGTATCTTTGGCAATCACAATCCCCTTGCCCAGCCGCAGACGACCAAATTCTGCTGTGCGGGTCAGCACCTCGGGGTCGGTATCGGCAGTGGGAATTAGCTCTAACAACTGCAAATAGCGGGGCGGATTGAAGAAATGGGTGCCTAAAAATCGTTTGCGGAAACTGGCAGAACGACCATGGGCGATCGCAGCCACAGATAATCCACTGGTATTAGTGGAAATCACCGTCTTTTTGTCCACAACGGTTTCTACCCTGGTCATCAACTGTTGTTTGATGGTCAGGTTCTCGACCACCGCTTCGATCACCCAATCCACGGTAGCTAAGCGATCAAAGTGGTCGTCGTAATTGCCTAGGGTAATGCGCTGGGCCATTTTGGCGCTATAGAAAATTGGTGGGGACTGTTTCAGGGCTTTTTTGAATGCCGTTTCCACGCCCGCGTTTTTATCGCCTCCGGTGGCAGGCAAATCTAGCAGATGAACAGTGAGGCCAGCGTTTGCCAGGTGAGCGGCAATTTGGCTACCCATGATTCCGGCCCCGAGGACGGCGGCGGTTTTGAAGGGAGTTTGCATGGTGGGTTCCTCATTGTGGGGGTGGGAGGGGGGGAGTAATGGAGGGAGGGGGTGATGGCGTAACGGGGTAGGGATGGTGGGGAGGTGAGGGGATGGGGAGCGGGGGAATGGAGAGAGAGGTGGCAGAGCAGTAGACGGGGAGATGGGGAGATGGGGAGATGGGGAGATGGGGAGATGGGGAGGCTTGTCCTGAGCTTGTCGAATGGGCGGAGTTGAAGGATGGGGAAGATTTGGAGACGTGTTGTTTGGGGGGTGAGGAACGGGGTTTCTGGGGAGGGTGTTGGGTAAAACCGTGAGGAGCGTGTGAGAAACCCGGTTCCTGTGTGCAAGTGCAGGCTAATGATGCAAAAGGGATTTGGCGTGGATGGGGCAGGTGTGGGTTAGGGCGTTGTTGTTGGGGGCTGGGGTGGTTGATCGGTTAGCGGGACGGGAGGTTGGGTGATATAGGGCTTCGATGTCGGCGGCAAATTGGGTCAAGGCCCAGGTGCGATTGAGTTGGCCGTTGGGAAGACGTCCGCCGTTATCTAGAGTAGGTCGGGCGTTTTGGTGGGGGTCGAGAATGCGGAATTGGCGGACGGTGGACCAATAGGGGAGGTGACAGTTGGCGCTGTCGATTAGGGTTTGGTAGTGGGCCAGCAGGGTGGGATGGTTCCACCAGTAGGGCGCATCAGTGTCGAGCCCGGCAGTTTCGGCGATCGCGTTGAGGTGGCTCAGATCGGGGGCAATTAACATGCCGCAGAACTTGTGGTTAGCACCGACAGCGATCGCGTAGGCCACTAAAGGAGAAGCCATTACGGCTTGTTCTAGGGGGCGAGGAGAGACGTATTTGCCAGTAGCCAGCTTAAATAGGGCCTTTTTCACCCCGGTGATAGACAGGAAACCATGGGCGTCGATTTCCCCTAAGTCTCCAGTGCGGAGCCATCCATCTGGGTCAAAGAGGGTCTGATTTGCATCAGGGTTTTGGTAGTAACCCGAAGTGACAAAGGGGGCTTTGATCAGGATTTCGCGATCTTCGGTTAGGGTTATTGCCACCCCTGGGATTGGCAGACCGACGGTGCCAGCCCGATTGTTTGCACCTCGGTTGTAGCAGACGACCCCGCTGGTTTCAGTCAGGCCGTAGCCTTGAAGTACGGGTAGTCCTGCGGCGGTAAACAGATTGACGAGATCAGCCCGTAGGGCTGCGCCGCCTGAGATCAGCGCCTTGAGGCGATCGCCAAAGCTGGCTCGCCATTTGCGGAAGACCAATCGTTCTGCCAACTGCAACTGCACGGCATAGAGCCCTTGGGGCGGATGTTCAACATCAAAGCGCTGGGCTAGTTTTAGGGCCCAATCAAAGACCGCCCGATCAAAACCCTTTAACCGTCTTCCGCGCTCTATCAGGCGCTCATGCACCTTCTCTAACAGCCGGGGCACCGTAATCATCAAGGTGGGACGGACGGTGCGGAGATGCTTAAACAGGTGGTTGGGGTCGGAGAGATAGATCGTGTGGCCATAGGCCAAGTGACCGTAGAGAAATACCCGCGCAAAGATATGGGTCAGGGGTAAAAACAGCAGCGCCACTTCTGCCGACCCGAATTGGAGTTGGGGATAACTGGTAAATGCTGCCAGCACATTTGCAGAAATGTTTTCGTGGGTTAGCATCACCCCCTTGGGATGTTGCGTTTCGCTAGCAATATAAATGATGGTGGCTAAATCTTCAGGGGCGATCGCTCGACGTAACTGCTCTACGGCACGCACTGTCCAGTGCTGGCGTCCTTGCGCGCGCACTTCTTCAAGGGACATGAGCTGAATGCAAGGGGGAACTAGTCTGGGCGAACAGGGCTCCTGGGAACAGGCATCCCCTAACAACTGGGGAATATGCAGACATCTCTCAGGCGTTGGCAACACAGGTTCTGCAGAGGCCGCCGAGTTTTCTAGCGGCTGTGCCGATGAATCTTTCTGGGCATACCGAGTCAGGTTAGCGCGGACTATGGGCCAATCCTCAGGCACCTCGGCTACGATAATTTGCGCCAGGGTAGTGGCTTCCCAGAGATAGGGGGCTAACTGCTGCAACAGATCCAGGTTAGACACCACCATTCCCTTGGCTTGGGTGTGGTGCAAGATGAACAGGATATTTTCAATGGTTTGGGTCAAGTCAATCGGTACATTAACCACACCAGCCAACAAACACCCCATATCCACCGAACAAAAATCCTGGCTATTGTGCATGACCAATGGCAGGCGATCGCCCCGCTGTGCCCCTAGCGCCAACAACCCCAAGGCAATGTCTTCTGCATCTCGTCGCAAGGCTTGATTCGAAAGCGATCGCCACTGGTGGTGATGCCATTGATTCAACGCCTGGGCATTGGGCGTACGCCCACAGGCCGCATCCAGCAGGGAAGGCAGGGTGCGCCCTAAAAGCAACGGACTCCTATCGACTACCTGATCGCTGATAATAGCTACATCACTCGTGCCAGCGTCGGTACACTTAGTAGTGATTGCACCCGAATCAAAAGCGTTGTGATGGGATAATCTTGGAGAACCATTCATCTGTTTAAGAAGCGTCGATATCGCTCCCTCAAAGACGTCAAAAAGCAGCTTCTCTGCCGCAACTGTCCCTGAAGAGAAGGATCATGGACACGCCAATCACGACCGGAAGTAAGGTCAAAAAAGGAGAGGAGTAGACGCGATCGCAATGAATGCACCGCAACCTTTTCTCTAAAGATGAAGCGACAGCTATGAATCCAATCTGCAACTCGATGCCTGTGGCTTAGTCTAAAGGTTTAAAGAAATAGGTGAATTGAATAATCGGCAAATTCTAAACCTTTAATACCTATCAATCTAAATCACTAGAAAAGTTGGTACTAAGCTAAACAAACACCAGGAGAGTTCATCATTAATGCTGACAAATCAGAGGATTGAGCCAAGCAATAACTTGCAGACAATCAGATCAGAAGCGCTAATTAAAAGCGCTGTCTGAATAAGCCTTAGTATTCAGTATAACCTTATAGTCGAGTGACTAACCATTTAGATAGCCCCCTCCACCTAGGAGTTGAAAAGAATCTTATTTTTTCTTCAAAGATTGATTTTGTGACGTCAAGGTATTGCTTGACAGCTCCTGAAGTGAGACCTACGTTGATAAACAGATTTCTCTGGCTGAATGTGCTGTTCCAACCAGAAAAGAATATCTTGAGAAACGGCCAGCGCACAGGTATCATTGTGCAAATCATGATAAGCCCCCAAGTATTCTCGATACGACTTATCTAAACACGGCAGTTTTTCAAAGGCCGTACGTCCGCTTTCATTTAAGGCAACTGGATCACGACTGCCATGCAAAATTAAAATGGGCGTCGTTAGATCAGGTAAATGAGATTGAATCCATTGCTTTGTTTTGAGGAATTCTGCTGCTAAGCGGGCCGTTCCTTGGCTATGTCGAAGTGGGTCATTGTCATAGGCAGATATAAGGGTTGGGTCATGTGAACCGCCATCTTTTGCAAGACCAGTATTGAGGGTAAATTGAGGCCAAATCCAAGATAGAAGCTGGCCGATTGCTAGCTTTAAAGGTGAAACTCCAACAGATCCAATGGCAGGTGCAAGCGTAATAATTCCCGAGAGGGCTTCAGGATAGTGCAGTGCATAGTCCAGGATAATCACTGCTCCCAAGCTGTGGCCCAATGCAAAATAGGGGAGGTTGGGGTTTTGGGTCATCATCAGCTGCCAGAACTGATGCAAATCTCCACGAAAGTCTTCCCAATGACTAATGAAGCCCCGTTGCCCAGGGGACTGACCATGGCCACGCAAATCTAACGCATACACGCCATACCCCTGCTCAACCAAGGGGGCGACCACTCTCATAAACCAACCGCTGTGGCTACCCAAACCGTGAACAATGCCGATGATAGCCTTCACATGCTGATCGGGGAACCAGCTTTGATAATACAAATCCAGCCCGTCAATGCCGGATAACCAACTTTCAATGTGTTGCATGTGGCGTACCTCTCCAAGGGGTTAACTGCGTCTTTAAAGAGATGCAATGATACGCTTGCTAAGCGTGTTTGGCAGTTTGGTTAGCAGTATTACCCTTATCTCTTCTGACATTTTTGGCAGTGACTGTTGGTGAAGAAAACTCTGCCATCAATTGGCTGTCTAAGCACTGCAATTTCTTATCTAAGGCAGCTTTGGATTTTTCACTGATTAATCCAAGTGCATCGGGAGAATGACTTAAATAGGCGGCATAGTCTGCGCTGAGGTAAGCTTCTATGTCTCTTTTCTCTGGCTTCAAATACCGATCGAAAAAAGCAATGCTGAGGGCTTTCATGGGCGCATCGACTAAAGCATTTGTTCCGGTAGCGGATACTGATTGGGGTGACCAATCGATTTCTAAATTCAAGTCACTCACAAAGCGTTGTAAATCTCGAATATGTGACTTGCCCTGCACTAAAGCTAAGTACTGATTAAACCCGGTTAAGCCTTGAAAGATGCGGATTTGCTCCAGAACGAGTGGGGCTACCATGTCATGTTCCCCTGCTATTAACATAACGGGAACTTGGATTTGGGCTAGGCCCGTTGTGCCAAAAATCTCGCTGCCCACTGAGTCCAAACAGAGGATGGCCTGAATCCGATGATCTTGGAGTTGGTAGAGCTGTCGTGGCAACACTAGGGCCTGACATTGCAACAGCATTGAAAAATTCGGGTCCGGAGTAGGTAATCCACAGGCTTGTGCAAGTCTTTTGAAGTGGATAGTAGCACCGGCTAGGGCAAACGCACTATAAGCCCCAAAGGAATGCCCCATGATCCCAACCCGCTCTAGATTGAGCTTACCGGCCCACGCACTTCCAAAACCTTGAGCGAGTTGATCAAGCAAGTAGCTGATATCTAAGGGACGATCGATGAATGTTGAGAGCTTAAAGACTTCAGCCCTGTCTCCTGATAGCATGCGACGAATCTGTTCAACATCACTACCAGGATGCTGGGGCGTCACCACAAAGTAACCATAGGAGGCTAAGTGACGCGCATATAAGTCAACGCCATCTGGCTTCGACGCTAAGCCATGGGACTGAACGATGACAGGGACAGGTTGGAGAGGCCAGGGATCTGGCTCGTAACAGAGCACTTCCAGTGGACAGGTGTCTTCCTCAAGGCAATCGTCCCGTCTCCTGCCTGGTAAAGTCAGGTGCGATCGCTGTACTGCAAATTCACCCACGGTTCGCAAATCGGGAAAGGTAGCGAAATGTTGTGCGGGAATCAGTTGGGCCTCTGCCTTTGACAACTGGTGAATGGTTTCTGTTGCGATTCGAGTCGCCTCAATCAACCATTCGACGCGTTTTGCCGTGAATAGCAGTTGATCCAGGTTGAATTGCAGCGTTTCGGGAAAATGACGTAATGCGCTAAGTAATGACAATCCCGCTGGATCCGCTGCCATCTGCACCAAGAGCTCTCTAAGAGACTGTTTGGGATTGTGATGACTCGGCCATTTGAAAAAGCGTTCAACCCAGTCCAACCATAGCTCTCCTATCGAAGTATGAAAAAAACGATAGAGCTGTTTGGGATTCAGGCTCAGGCGAGTTTGCAGAACACGCTGACACCTTGCCTGTAGAGCTGCATTACTACCTTCCAAGTAAAGCTCACAGGTTTTTTGAGCTACACGGGGCAGTTTTTGAGCTACGAGAAGCCCTTTAACTTTTCGCAGGAACCGGATAAATGGAGCAATGACAGTATTTCTGGGTCGCTTGGCGGGAGACAAAAGATTAGGTGGGCGTGAGGGTGCATTAGTCATGGCACACAACCTCTAACGAGACAACATGACGTTGTCTACTCCGCTCCCTTCAAATCTATGATGACTTACAGGCTTCATAGTTGTGGAGAGTTGGCAACCATTAGCAATAAAGAAGTCAGCGACTCGTCTAATGACTATGCCACGCTCTCTCTAGGAACTTGCCAAGCGGTTTGGCCACCCAACTTACCCACCTTTGTAAAGTATCAATGTCCCCGTTGATAGACCGTTTCACCCCGTTGACATTTTGGCTTGACGGGCATAGCGACGATCGACATGGCCAATTTCATAGGCAGAGAAAGTTGCCATGCCGTGGGAGTGCGATCGCAGCTCGTCGGTAGCGTAGCCAAGCATTTCAGCATCTTTCACTATTACCAAGCTTTAAGCGGGCAGGCCTTTAAATTTGTCTGATGTAGAATTCTTGATTGAAGAGTTTAGATGAACAATATGAGGAACTTGTGAACATCACTGACCACAAGTTCCTCATATTGTTTTCTTAGTATTAATTATAGCTACTTAGAGCTGAATGCCATAAGGTAAATTTTCCGTTGGAAATTTTGCTTGAATTGTTTCTAACTGTATCTTTCTAACAGGAGTTAGATGATGCTAAGACGTTTTTTAAGTTTATGTATAGGATTGGGTTTATTGATTGTCTGCTGGACTGGGCTGGGATTTGATCAACCTGCAAGTGCTCAGATATTGGCAAGCGCACACTTTGATAATCAGCCTATCCTCGCTGAGGTATGACGTAACCCTGTGGATAAGCACCTGACTGAAGTTGGCTCAAAGATTGACCTGAAAAACTCGAATGTAGGTGCCTTTACACAATATCGAGGATTATACCCAACATTGGCACAGAAAATCATTAGGATGCTCCCTTCAATACAGTCGAAGATATCCTCAATATCCCAGGATTAAGTGATAGCGAGCTTAATATTCTTAAAGCCAATTTGGATCATTTTGTAGTGAATCCACCTGAACCAGCCTTGGTTGAAGGGGGCGATCGCATTAATCCTGGCATTTACAAATAGACCTTTTCCCACTCTGAATTCACAGTTTTCCCTGTCGGAATATAGAGCCTTATCCTCCTGGTCAAGGATTCTAGATCGGATGTAGTTTAGGGCTGGGTTCATATCAACTTATACCGTCATCGATTTGTAGCATTGGAGGTAATTATGAAAAAAATTCAATTGAGCCAAACAGGAGTAGAAGTCAGTTGTTTAGCTTTAGGAACGCTGCGCTTTGGCACCCTCAACACATACGAAGAATCAGCCCAGTTAATGGATCTTTACTGTGAAGCAGGGGGCATATTTATTGATACTGGCAATAGCTATAACCAATGGAGTGCTGGTGGCAAGGGCGGCGAAAGCGAAGTTGTGATTGGGCGCTGGCTTCGAGAACGGGGAAATCGAGAGGATCTCTTCATTGCCAGCAAAGTTGGGTTTGGTTACGAGAATGTCCCCGATGGGCTGGCCGCATCCACCATTATTTCAGAATGCGATCAAAGTCTGAGGCGGTTGGGTATCGATCATCTGGATCTGTACTATGCCCATAAAGATGACCCGAACACGCCCTTAGAAGAAACCCTCACAGCGTTTCACCAGTTGGTGAAAGCGGGTAAGGTACGGTTTGTTGGGGCGAGCAATTATCGTGCTTGGCGGTTAGTAGATGCCGATGCGATCGCCGTCGCACAAGGTTGGGCCGGGTTTACCTGCATCGAACAGCGGTTTACCTACCTGCGCCCCAATCCTGGTGCCGACTTTGGCGTTCAACGCTTAATCAATGCAGATCTGATGAGCTATTGCGATGCCCGGGGCAAAACGATGCTGCCTTACACCCCGCTCCTGCGAGGCGCTTACGTTCGTCCTGATCGGCCTGTCCCCGCGACCTATGTTGGCCCTGATATGGATGCTCGGATGGCGGCCTTAAGGGAAGTCGCTCAGGAACTTGACGCAACCTTAAACCAGATGGTGTTGGCTTGGATGATGCATCGTCAACCACCCCTGCTGCCTGCTTTTTCCGGTGGTAAACCCGAGCACATGCGAGAAAATCTGGGGGCGCTAAATCTAACACTCTCTCCTGAGCAGATGGCCAAACTCAACAATGCAGGCCACTGTGTGAATGAGGAACCCAACTAAGGGAACTGCACGGAAGTAACCTACCAAAGGGGTTTGGTATTGCCAAACCCCACAGTAGAAAACTGCACTATTGATAGCAAGCTGTTTCAGCAGGACTTTATCAAGCTGATTCAGCAGATGACTGTCCTAAAGCATCTACGGCTTGAGGCATCAAAAACACTTCTCCTTTTTAGCAATTTCTAGACCAGTAGCCTTCCCTAGACAACAACCGTAGCTCGCCCACAAAGTTCATTCGCAGGGACAGCTTCCATCATCTTTTTGGGATTCGGCAGGTTGAGATCGGTCATAAACTTGATAAAGCTTTGGCGATCGCGCAAGCCCTGATCCGTTGCTTCAAGATTGACAAACCGGGGGTTCCATCGCTTTTCTTCACCAATGGTTGAGACCGTATGACCGCGATAGTCGTGGCCTGGGTAAATCAATGCCGTGTCAGGTAGGGTAAACAGCCGCTGCGTCACTGAGTCATACAGCGTACCCGCGTTACCGCTTTGGAAGTCAGTGCGGCCACAGCCCCGAATGAACAACGCATCCCCAGTCAACACCCGATTATCGACCTGATAAGCCATGTGGCTGTCGGTGTGTCCAGGGGTAGCAATGGCTTTTAAGGTAATCGCCCCTAATGTCAGATGTTCGCCATCGTCAATGTGGCGGTCGGCACAGCTGACTTGGGCATGGCTAGGAACAATACCCAAGCAACCTGTCACAGCGCGTAGCTTATCTGCCCCGATAATATGGTCAGCATGGACGTGGGTTTCAACGCAGTAGCGCAGGGCTAGCCCTAACTCTTTGAGGAGTTTAAGATCACGCTCAACTTGTTCCAGCACGGAATCGACCAGAATTGCCGCTTTCGAATCGGTGTCAGCAATTAGGTAAGTGTATGTACATGACTCTTGGTCAAATAATTGCCGGAATAACATGAGACTTTCCCCCTTTGCTGCATGACCTGTGAAATGAGTACAGGCTATCCATCCCTAGACTAGGCAAACAGTTTGAGAAAGTTGTGAGATTTAGATCAACCCTTGAGTTTTCACGATGGAGACTGCACTTTAGCCATGGTGTCAATCAACGCTTCAATCGCCTGCAACGCATTGCCACCCCCCCTTTTTGCCAATGCTGAGAGGTTATGCGCTGACGTAAAATCGCTGGCTGGGACTTCGACCCACCAAGCTTGAGGGCAGTGACCATAGACTGATCGAGTCAGTGCCAATAGCGAAGCCGGATCGCACAAGTGGCCCCAAGCTGGTATGACTGATCTCTTACGCGTGCCAAGGTGTTTGCAACTCGCCAGCCTTGGCGAGTTGGGTTGCTACTTTGATCATAGAAAAACAGTTTGAGGAATTTGTGTGGATTTGCGCTTCAAGAACGCTTTTAGACTCCTCACAACTTTCTCAATCTTTCTCATTAGGGTTGACTCAGTATGAGATCACCATGATCCTCAGCATTGAACCAGGTTCCGGGAATGAATGCCTTATCTCAGCAAGCCCAGCCGTTAGCAGCTCCCTAGTCTATTGGCAGATAACGCGTTGCAAGTGCCAATTAGTGCTCTGTATCGCTGCGGTGAGCGCTGGTGCGTCTTCGTGATTGAGGCAGGTCGTGCTGACCCACGTGAAACTACTATTATCGGCCAGCGTAGTACTACGGCCGCCGTTGTCGAATCTGGCCTCCAGCCTGGAGAGCAAATCATCCTCCACCCCAGTGAGCAAATTGAGGCTGGTGATCAGGTTAAGCCGCGTTAGCACATAGCAAGACCATCTTGCTCACTCAGAACCCCCATCTAACAACCAATAGCGCCCAACCTAAGCATATGCCACAATCCCCATTCGTCTCTTGTCCTATACCGCTTCAACATTATCCCCAAGTACTCTTGGCCCATGGGGGCGGGGGTCGCCTCATGCATCAGCTGATCGAAGACATGTTTTTGGCTACCTTCCAACCCGAACCTGCCTGGCAGCATGATGCCGCCGTCCTGACGCTATCGAATCAACGTCTAGCCTTTACCACCGATTCCTATGTAATCACGCCCCTGTTTTTCCCCGGTGGCGACATCGGTTCCCTCGCCGTCCACGGCACCGTCAACGACTTGGCCATGGCCGGAGCCAGACCTTGCTACCTTAGCCTCAGCTTCATCCTGGAAGAAGGGTTGCCCATGGAAATCCTCTGGCAGGTAGTTCAGTCGGTTCAAGCGGCAGCAAAACAATCCCAAGTGCATATTGTTACCGGAGACACCAAAGTCGTCGATCGTGGCAAAGGTGATGGCCTGTTCATCAACACGTCCGGGATTGGGACCTTAGAGCATAGTGGTTTCATTGGGCCCAGCAGCATACAGCCAGGTGATGTTGTCCTTCTCAGTGGCGACGTGGGGTGTCACGGTATTGCGATTCTCTCTGCTCGAGAGGGACTCGCCTTCGAGACCACCATCAAGAGTGATTCTGCACCAATAGCAGCAGCAGTCCTAGATTTGCTCAAACAGGTTCCCGTCCATTGCCTGCGCGACCTCACCCGAGGGGGGATTGCTAGTGCCCTCAATGAAATTGCCCTAGCCGCAAAGGTGCATATTCAGCTAGAAAGCACCACTATCCCCATACAAGAAGAAGTACAAGGAGCTTGTGAATTATTAGGACTCGACCCACTTTATGTGGCCAATGAAGGCCGCTTTGTAGTATTTGTCCCGGCTGCTGTTGCAAGAACTGCCTTGGACTCCCTGCGGCAATATCATCCGTCTGCCGAAATCATTGGTAGTGTTGTTGACACTCAAAAGGCTCAGGTAACCTTGCGAAGCCCACTAGGGGTACAGCGTATCCTTGATTTACTTAGTGGCAAACAGCTTCCTCGTATTTGTTAGCTATTCCTTCGCCGGAGACAACTTCGTTCCCTCCAGTTGTTCGTTCGCTCTAATTGCTTATCGATGAGATTGAGAGGATATTTTCCCTATGCAAAGCTGCTATGGATTTTCTTCAAGGAAGGTCAACTGTTCTTTGATAGCTTCTAACAACTCTGGCTGCTCTTGTGCGATCGCTAGATCTCTAGCTGTTTTCAAAACCTCTAAAGCCTCTCCATCCCTTTTCATCTGAATTAAAGAAACACCCAGGCTGAAATGAATATTGGCATCCTCTGGAGCTAAATATTTTGCTTCCTCATAATTTAAGATAGCTTGCTCAAATTGCTCGGTCTCAAACAATGCAAAGGCTAATGCACTATAGGTTCTCGCCTGGAAGGGATTAATTTCTATGGATTGCTGGAAGTTTGCGATCGCGCCGTAATAGTCTTCTTGTTCAGTCAAGAGGAGTCCCAAATTGTAATAAATAGCGGCTCCCTCAGGATGAATCTCTAGCGCCCGTTCATACTTTGTTGCAGCTGCCGATAGATTCCCTTGATTTGTTAACGCAACGCCCCAGGCATTATAGGCTGTTGATAAATTCGGATCTAGAGATAGCGCCTTTTCAGCCGCCACAATCGCTGCATCAAAACTCCCTTGCCTCGCCAGGGCAAAGCTCAAGGTGGCGTAAGCATCGGCATCCCTAGAGTCTTGAGAGATTGCCTCTTCTGCGGCCGCGATCGCTTCTTCATAACGCTCTTGTTCTGCTAGGACGTTGCTCAGTTCACTGTAGGCTCCGGCAATTTCAGGCGCGATAGAAATGGCCGTTCTAATAGCAGCTTCCGCCTCAGAAAATCGTCCCATTTGTGTTAGAGCTTCGCCGAGCAGCAGATGCCCTTGAGGCTGCTCGGCATCAGCTTCTAAAGCTTGTTTTACAGCAATTTCAGCGCGATCGTACTCCTTATTTTCCAAGTAGGTTTGGGCAGTTTGAAAATGGCGTTGATAATCGGATGAGGAATCATTGGCTGAAGGTACCGGAGGTATTTCGTCTGATGAGGTTGCCGGAAGCGTTTCGGAAGATGTAAACAGCTTGGGTAATTTTGACCAGTCGATGGTGAGTGCGATGGCAATCACCAGTACCCAAATCCATAGCGTTGGATCTGTTGGTGAAGGCAGTTTTCTCTTTCTTGAGGTCATGGCTTCAAGGGGGAGTTTAGTTTTGCGATCGAGACTCCTATGAGGATTGACGGGCATCGCGATAGCTAAGCGTTCGTTCGAGGTATATTGCTGAGTTCGATCAACCTGGTTGACTGACAAAAGCTGTTTGTCAAATACTCCGAATGTCTGCAATTCGAAGATCTGAGCGACATGGAAAAACTGGGTAGGAACCTCACTCCTCACTTTTGCTGACTCAGATCTGACAGTTACCCTGAGTTGGCAAATTTTCGATTCGATCTAGCCGGTCGGTTATTGTCGCGATCGCCCCCGTCTTCATCAACAATCCTAGTACATTCGCTCAGGCTTGCAAAGACAGAACCTTAAGACTGGTCAGCATGCGATCGCAGCCGTCGTCAGCATCGGCCCCGTTAAACATGCCTGTGCCATCCCCTGCCAGTTTCTTTGGAAGGCTTATCTAGTCCAGAAAGCCAAGCTGGATCAGGAAAAGATCGAAGTGCTTGTGGCTTAGGTTAGGAAAACGTTATTTAAGAAATTGAACCTACTGCCAATTCTGTTCAATTCGCCTGGTAGGCTGTGAAACGCTAACAAGCGAGATGAGGATAGAAACGGCCATGGGTGAGGCAACAGGCGATGCTAGACGAATTGGCATTTTGACCAGTGGCGGTGATTGCGCTGGGCTAAACGCGGCAATTCGTGCCGTCACCCGTCGGGCAATTGGCACCTACGACTGGGAGGTGTTTGGCATTTGCCGAGCAACCCATGGCCTGATGGCCCGACCCCCTGAGGCAATGCAGTTTAGCCGCCGCCATTCCTATTCCCTGCGAACCATGGGGGGCACTGTCTTGGGGACAACCAATAAGGGCAATCCGTTTGCTTTTCCCATGGCGGATGGGTCGGTACGCGATCGCTCGGAGGAGATCATTGCCGGCTACTACGAGCTGGGCTTAGATGCGTTGATTGGTGTGGGGGGCGATGGTAGTTTGGCAATTTTACGGAAGCTGGCCCAGCAAGGCAATATCAACCTGGTGGCCATTCCCAAAACCATCGACAACGATTTAGGCAGTACGGAACGCTCGATTGGATTTGATACGGCGGTAAACATTGCCACTGAAGCCCTCGATCGCCTCCATTTCACAGCAGCTAGCCACTCGCGGGTGATGATTTTAGAGGTGATGGGTCGTGATGCTGGGCACATTGCCCTAAATGCAGGCATTGCTGGCGGTGCCGATATTATTTTGATTCCAGAAATTTCCTACACGATTGAGAAAGTTTGCGACGCGATCGCGCGAATTAGTGACCGGGGCCGCAACTTTGCCCTGATGGTTGTCGCCGAAGCAGTGTGCGACGAAAATGGCCAAAAGGTTAAGCAAAGGGATCGACAGGGCCACAACCGTTTGGGGGGCATTGGTCAGTACCTAGCGGATCGAATTTCTGGGTGTAGCGGGGCAGAGACTCGCGTGACGGTGTTGGGCCATGTGCAGCGGGGCGGCACCCCATCACCGTTAGATCGGGTGTTGGCCAGTGCTTTTGGGGTGGCCGCCGTGGATTTAATCGCTGAGGGCAAATATGACCACATGGTGAGCTGGCAAAACCGTCAGATTGTGAGTGTGCCCATTCAAGATGCGATCGCCCAGTATCGAGCCGTTGATCCAGACGATACGCTAGTGAAAACTGCGCGGGCAATTGGTATTAGCTTTGGCGATGCAGAATTCTGAAGCGACTATAACGAGTCTCACGTTTTGTCCGACGTAATCTGGCCTTTGCCAAGACCCTCCGCCCTTGGGCAGATGATTTCATCAGTAAATCTGCGATAGCAACAGAGTTACCGAACCGGATTCTGAATCGGTTATAGCGAAGCATCTTTGCCGACGCTTTGCGTTCGCAGCAGTAATCTTTTCATTTCAATTGCCTCTAGAAAATCTATAGATAAGACAGAATGGATATATGAGTAGGGCTGTCCGCAGTGCCCCAACTGTCGATAGGGGATGAGTGATCGCTGTTGAAAGAGGAGTCCTGCACCTCCACAGCACCATGGATGCCTCAATTAAGGAGCAAGAGCTGCTCCGGAAAAATCAATCTCTACGTCGAGAAAACCAGTTGCTCCGGGACGAAATCGCCCGCCTTAAATCAGATCTAACCCGCCTCCAACGGGTTATCTATCGACTAGCAGTAGTGGCTAGACGTCATCTGTGAGGCCGTCAAAGCAGAGCTAGACCAAGCTTGATGGGCGATAGCCTAACCCCGTGACAATTGTTCTTGCAAACCCTTTTGACCCAATGACCTTGGCGAGTCAAATTACGGGCTTTTTGGGATGGTAGTTGTGAACTGGATTTTTGCACTAGGGTTGAAATCCCCACAACATCCTCATACTTTCTAGTTATTAATCCATTAAGTTATTAATCCATTAACTGTGCTTCATGACATGAGAGTAACCTTTCTTACTCCATGAGGGGAAACCCTCATCAGTAGAGATACTGGGAAAAGATATGTATGAATTGCAGCTAATACAACGCACTACTCCCAAAGTGTTAATGCAGTCTCATTGCTTACTTCGGTTACTCCTGCTTCGGTTACTCCTGATTGAGGATGTCGATGACCTCCAGGCTATTATTCAGTTCAGCTTGGAAGCGATCGTGGGATGTCAGCTCACTTCGACTAAATCAACCCAAGATTGGTTGAAAGTATTACAAGATAGTGCACCTGACGTGATTCTTTTAGATGGACAATCCAATAGTGCTCATATTTTGTCCCAGCTTAAAAAAAGTTGGTTGACGCGAGACATCCCCGTCGTTTGCCTGGTTTCGCGCGATCGCATGGATGATCAGTTACAGGCCAAACAAGCAGGAGCCGCTGCCATTGTGGCTAAACCCTTTGATCCGGGCTTTTTAGTAGAGATAATTTTGAGCATCGTTGGACCGCATTCCCCTCAACGGAATTTTTCATCTTCATAACATCCTCATACTCTCTGGATAATTTAATAGCTGAAAGGAGTTCTCAACCGAATCCACTTTGACTCCGTAGCTATTGATTAAAGGAGAGAGAGATGTCTACTCAGGAAACAGCCCGTCAGAACATAGCTCAACAGCGGCAACATCAAAAACACCAAACACAATCAATGCTAGAGCGAACCGAAGCGGAATCTGCTGAGATCAACGACGTTGAAATTCAAGAAGAAACTCGTGAAGCACTCACTCGGGGACGCCAGAAAGAGCAGCATACCGTCCAGTCTATGCAGCGTCGCTTGATAGATGAAGTCGAAGGTTCTAAAGAATTAGGTGATCCTAATTAAATAGCACAAGCGTTGACTCCAGTCAGTGGATAATCTTTTCTGAGCTAAAGACTCAATACTCCGAAGGGGATAAAGCTTTAGCAATCACTCGATCAATTTTCAAGCCTGAAAGCATAGCATTTCAGGAGGTTTATAAGATGAAAGAAAGAAAATATCAAAATAGCTTCTTGAAGGATTTTTTGGCCTATCTTAACCAGCCATTGTTTGATAAAAATAAGCGTACCTACTTCAATCCGCTAACCTTTAGAAAGGTCTCTAACGTTAAATTGCTAGAACGATGCTGGCAGCTTGACTATGAGATAGAGGCATATCGTTTACGATTAGAATTTCGTTGGCAAGAGATAGGTCTTTTATTAGGAATATCGCCATGATTATCTTGAAGAATATATCGGCAAAAACGGCAAGTTTGTTTCAATTTCTTCAACAGATGCTTGATGATATCTCAAAAGCCTCTGGACGGGTTTTTAGCCCGAGTGACGACGACTATCCCAAGTCTGGTGTTCAGCCGTTTGAAGGGGATATTCCAGATACCCATCATCAAGATTCGTCATGGTAGCTGGAACGATGGTCACCGGAACCGTTGTCGCTGTGCAGGGCAGCGTTGTTGATTTACATTTTCCGGATGGGCTGCCTGCCCTGCACACTCAGGTGAAAGTAGGGGGGCATACCGCCATTGAGGTTGTGACCTATCTTAGCGCCCATGATGTGCGGGGAATTGCCCTCACCTCAACCGATGGCGTTGCTCGGGGTATGCCTGTGGAAGATACTCGTCTGCCATTGCAGGTACCCGTTGGCAACGGCTTGCTGGGGCGGGTCTTCAACGTATTTGGCGAACCGATTGATGGACAAGGTGCAGTGGAAGGTTCCCGGCGATCGCTGCATGGAGCCCCCCTGCCGCTGAATCAACGGGTCACCCAAACCGAGGTATTAATCACCGGCATCAAAGCCATTGATGTCTTAGCCCCCATTGAACGGGGTGGCAAAGCGGGCCTGTTTGGCGGGGCGGGAGTTGGCAAAACAGTGCTGATTACCGAGATGATTCACAATGTGGTGAAACAATACCAGGGCGTGAGTATTTTTTGTGGCGTCGGCGAGCGATCGCGGGAAGGAGAAGAGCTCTATCGTGAAATGAAAGCCGCCGGAGTCCTAGACAAAACCGTGATGGTATTTGGTCAGATGAATGAGCCGCCGGGGGCTCGCTTCCGGGTTGGTCACGCTGCTCTGACCATGGCGGAATATTTCCGTGACGAGGCCCATCAAGATGTATTGCTGATGATCGATAACGTGTTTCGGTTTATTCAGGCCGGTTCTGAGGTGTCGGGGTTAATGGGGCAGTTACCCTCGCGTGTCGGCTATCAGCCAACGCTAGCAACGGAAGTAGCTGCTTTAGAAGAGCGAATTTGCAGTACAGACAGTGGTGCCATTACCTCAGTGCAGGCAGTCTATGTCCCCGCTGACGATCTCACCGATCCAGCAGTCGTACATATCTTTTCTCATCTATCTGCCTCCATCGTCCTGTCGCGCAAACGAGCCAGTGAGGGCCTTTACCCAGCTATTGATCCCCTCCAGTCAGGCTCCAAGATTCTGACCCCGCCAGTCGTGGGGAAGCGCCACTATCAAATCGCCCAAGCCGTCCGCAAAACCCTCGCCGACTATGAAGACCTAAAAGACATCATCGCCATGCTGGGCATTGAAGAACTCGCCCAACAGGAACAACAAACCGTCTATCGAGCCCGACAGTTAGAGCGATTTTTAACCCAGCCATTCTTTAGCACTGAGCAGTTCACCAGCATTCCAGGCCAACTTGTGTCACTAGATGACGCTTTAGATGGCTGCGATCGCATCCTTAACGACGAATTCGCCAATACCCCAGAGCGCGATCTCTACATGATTGGGAGCGCACCTCAATAATCAAGCAGCATCGCCCCCCACTCCCCTCTGCCTCCCTTACTCCCCCACTCTCTTCTGCCTCCCGTCCCCATTCCCCTACTCCCTACCTCCCCTACTCCCCCACTCCCCCATGCACCACAAGCTCCTCCTCCCCACCCACGTCCTCATTGACCAACCCGTCACAAAAGTCATTGCCGAAGCTGAAAACGGAGCTTTTTGCCTACTCCCCCACCACATTGATTTCCTCGCAGCTTTAGTACCGGGTATTCTGACCCTGCAAACACCTGAGGGAGCAGAAATCTTCCTGGCTGTAGACCGGGGCATTTTGATCAAATGCGGGGCAGAGGTATTGATTTCGACTCGCAATGCCTTTCGGGGAAGTCACCTGGAGGCATTAAAGCGGGAGGTTGAACAGCAGTTTTACACGATGGACGAACAGGAGCGTCGGGCGCGCACTGCGATCGCGCGGATGGAGGCTAGTTTGGTACGTCAGTTCACAGCCCTCGCCACGGAGGCAGGTTAAATGTCAAAGCCACATCCCGATCAGCATTCTTTTCTAGAGGGCATCGGTGGCAAAGCCGATCGCAAGCTTAAGGCCCGCCGCACCCGCAAACAGGTGTGGTTTGCCCTGGGGATGTTTGGCATGGTGGGCTGGGCGGTGACGCTGCCGACGATGATGGGGATTGCCCTGGGGGTTTGGATTGATCGCCAGGTAGACAGCCCATATTCCTGGACATTAATGCTGTTGGCCGTGGGGGTAGGTCTAGGGTGTTGGAATGCCTGGTACTGGGTGACGAAGGAGAGTCAACGTGATTGAAGCTGAGTTTACTCTGCCGCTGGAAATGCGGAGGCAATTGGTATGAACAGTGGCTTATTCAGTCTGGCGCTACTGCTTTTAGCGGGCTTGAGCTTAGGAAGTGTTTACTTTGGAGGGCTTTGGATCACCCTACGGCGTCTGCCCCGGTGGCGTCGCCCTTTCCTGCGCATGGGGCTTAGCCTGCTTAGCCGACTGGCTGTTTTACTCGGGGGCGGGGCTTGGTTATTGCAACATGCCATTGCCCCACCCCTAGCGGTGATCTTGCTGATCAGCGTTGGGGTTTGGCTCAGCCGGACGCTACTGATTGCTCAACTGTTAACAACCGTAGAACGCTCGACTAAGACTGTTCATCCTGCTGCTCATCATTAGAGGGGCGATCGCTCATGAATCTCACTCCCGATCAAATTCCAATTCATTTGGGACCTATTATCCTCAACGCCACCCTCGTATTTACCTGGTTTGTCATGGGGCTGCTAATCCTATTGTCCTGGTGGGTGACGCGAAATCTTTCTGCTTCAACCCGAATGTCACCCGGGCAAAACCTGCTGGAGGTGTTGGTATTAGGTATTGGCAACCAAATTCGCGACATCAGTGAGCAAGAACCTGCCCCCTACCTGCCCTTTGTCGGGACACTATTTATTTTTATCGCCGCCTCAAATCTGCTCAGCATTCTGCCCGGCTACCAACCCCCCACCGGGTCGCTGTCAACAACGGCGGCACTAGCCATTTGCGTATTTGTTGCGGTGCCCCTGTATGGCATTCGTCAGCGGGGTTGGCGGTCGTACCTAAAACAGTATGTGGAACCCACCCCCATCATGCTGCCGTTTAACCTCATCAGCGATGTATCGCGGATTATTTCTTTGGCGGTGCGGCTGTTTGGCAACGTGATGAGCGGCACCATGATTGTGGCCATTTTGCTCTCCATCGCACCCCTGATATTTCCAGTTGTGATGCAGGCGTTTGGACTGCTCACTGGGTTGATTCAAGCCTATATTTTTGCGGTATTGGCGATGGTGTTCATTGCAGCGGCGACTGAGGTTCACGCCTCAACTGATTCATCCAATCATTCAGACAATTCTGTGGAGGTTTCCAATGGATAATGTGGCGCTTGTCGGCATGGCTTCGATTGTGATTGCGGGGTTAACTATTGCCATTGGCTCCATTGCGCCGGCTCTTGGAGAAGGGCGCGCTTTAGCTCAGGCCCTGACTGCCCTAGCCCAGCAACCGGACGAAGCCAACACGATTACCCGCACCCTGTTTGTCGGTATGGCTTTGGTAGAATCGACAGCCATTTACTGCTTTGTGATTACGCTGATTTTAATTTTTGCCAATCCGTTTTGGGCCTATGTGACTACTCAGGCAGGAGGGTAATCC
Organism: Cyanobacteria bacterium P01_A01_bin.123; assembly: GCA_039815185.1. Taxonomy (GTDB): domain Bacteria; phylum Cyanobacteriota; class Cyanobacteriia; order Phormidesmidales; family Phormidesmidaceae; genus JBCBZT01. The sequence goes on from JBCBZT010000011.1 coordinate 138,207, forward strand.
ATGCTGATTGATCCGTTTACCGTTCTGGCGCAAATCGTCAACTTTTTGATTTTGGTGGCGCTGCTGAAGCATTTCCTCTATGGGCCGATTACGCGCACTATGGCTCAACGAGAACAAACTATTGCCGAACAGCTAGCGCGGGCCGAACAGCAAGAATTAGCAGCCCAAACAGAGGCCGCTCGAATGCAGCAAATGCAGCAGGACTTTGCTGCTCACCGAGATCAGCGACTGGCCCAGTTGCGATCGCAGATCGAAGACCAGCGCCTTAACCTGGTAGAGCAAGCCGAAGATGAGGTCGAGACTGCTAGAACTCGCTGGTACCGAGCTTTAGACCAAGAGAGAACAATGGTCTTACAGGCTTTTCGCCAGCAAGCCGCCTATCAACTGATGCAAACAGTTCGCCAAGTCTTGATAGATCTCGCCAATGCTGACCTAGAGCAGCAGGTGGTGGCAAAGTTCTTAAATCGTTTGGGCCAGTTACCAGAGTCAGAGCAACAGGCGCTACGGGCCGCGTTGACCCAGGCCGATGGTGCCTCGATGATCATTCGCAGCAGTTTTCTTTTAACAGAAGACACGCAGCATTCCCTCACAGAAGCGTTGCAGACAGCGGCAAAGGCTCAGCTTGTTCCGATACAGTTTGAAATCAACGCTGCCCTCGGCTGTGGTATTGAGCTTAGAGCTCCCGGCTACAAGTTGGAATGGACCCTAGCTGCCTACCTCGACAACCTAGAACACAACCTGGCCCTTACCCTAGACCAGCATGTGGAAGTTGAGCCAACCGTTATCTCTGCCTAGAGCCATGGCATCAGACATTCTCAAGCCGCTACTGACAAACACCTTAAGTTGCTTCGCCCAAGCAGTGGAGCGCAGCCCTTTGGCACTGACTTGTCAGGAGGTGGGCACCGTCACCTTTGTCGGCAGTGGTATTGCTCGAGCGACGGGACTGCCTAATGTGCAATCGCAAGAGCAGGTTCGCTTTGCTGATGGTGCCTTTGGGTTGGCATTTAACCTGGACGTGGATCAAGTGGGCTTGGTGTTGCTGGATAACCGCGAGACCTTAAAGGCGGGCAGTGAAGTCCAGCGTACGGGGCGAGTGCTGGATGCGCCTGTCGGAGAAGGATTACTGGGACGAGTGATTGACGCCACTGGACGCGTTTTAGATGCCGGTGCACCACTGCCTGTTTTGGAACGGCAACCGATTGAACGCCCGGCTCCGGCAATTATGGATCGGGCCCCTGTGACGGTGCCCCTACAAACTGGCATTAAAGTCATTGATGCCCTAGTTCCCATTGGTCGGGGGCAGCGGCAGCTTATTTTGGGTGATCGGCAGACAGGCAAAACCGCGATCGCCCTCGACACCATCCTCAACCAAAAAGACAAAGACGTGATTTGCATCTACTGCGCCATTGGCCAGCGTAGTGATGCGGTTGCCAAACTCGTTGCTGATTTGCGCCACCAAGGGGCAATGGGATATTGCATTGTCGTTGTTGCCAGCGGTGAAGATACCCCCGGATTGCAGTACATCACACCCTATGCTGCCACCACCATGGCCGAATATTTCATGGCGCAGGGCCGCGATGTCCTGATCATCTACGATGACTTGATCCACCATGCCAGAGCCTACCGAGAACTGTCCCTTTTGCTGCGCCGTCCTCCTGGTCGTGAAGCCTTCCCCGGCGATATTTTCTATATTCATGCCCGCTTGCTAGAGCGCGCCACTTGCCTACGCCCCGAACTGGGGGGGGGATCCCTGACGGCCTTGCCTATTGTTGAAACCGAAGCAGGGAATCTGTCTGCCTACATTCCGACTAACTTAGTGTCGATTACAGACGGACAAATTTACCTGACCCCTAACCTGTTTCAAAAAGGCATTCTTCCGGCAGTAGATGTCGGTCGGTCGGTCTCTCGTGTCGGCGGCAACGCCCAACTCCCTGCCTATCGGTCTATTTCAGGCGATCTGCGACTCGCTTACTCCCAGTTCCAAGAGCTTGAATCCTTTGCTCGCTTTAGCACCCGCCTGGATGAGTCTACTCAGCAGGTTCTAACCCGAGGTCGTCGCATCCGAGCCGTTTTACAGCAAGACCAGTACCATCCGCTCACCGTCAGTCAACAAATCGCCCTACTCCTGACTGCCAACGAAGGGGTGTTGGATAACTTGCCCATTGATCAGATTTCTCAATTTGAATCAAACCTTACCCAAGCCGTCGAAACCCAGCTCCCTGATATTTGCCAGCGCATTTTATTGGGAGAGCAGTTAGCCGAGGGGGATCGGCAGGCACTGTTGGATATGGCCAGTGAGGGAGTGGGGGAGTGAGGGAGTGGGGGAGTTGAGGTGGAGAAGATGGAGGAGGTGAGGAGGACTTCGCCAACGGTTCTACCCCGACCACCCGATCACGCCAACCCTGCGGGATGCCGCTGTCACATCTACCCCATCACTCGATCACCCCAACCCTCTGGGAAGCCGCAATCTCCTCTACACCCCATCACCCCATCATGCCCACTCCCGAAACCCTCCAGCGCAAAATCAAAAGTGCTGAAGAACTCCAATCCATTGTTAAAACCATGAAAGCCTTGGCTGCCGTCAGCATTCGTCAGTACGAAAACGCGGTGGTTTCTCTGGCAGAGCATAGTCGGGCGCTGGCAATGGGGTTGCAAATTTTAATGATCAACAATCCTGACGCTTTGATAGCCCAGCGTCCCAGTCGTCCTCAGCGGCTAGGCATTGTCGTGTTTGGAAGTGATCAGGGGATGTGTGGTCGATTTAACCAGCAGCTGGTTGAGTCTATTGTGAATCGCTTAGAGCGGTTGCGTAGGGCTCATTTATTGCAGGGGAACACAGCATTCTCACCCGCGTTACTGGTTGTAGGGTCCCGAATTGCTGACGGACTCCTCGCCGCTGACCAACTCGTGGAAGAATACTTGCCCGTGCCGGGCTCCATCGATGGCATTACGCCGCTGGTACAACGTATCGTGCTACAGCTAGAAGCTTGGCGCCAAACTGGCCAGGTCGATCACATTTGGGTGTTTCACAACCGCCCTGCTGGGGGAACTGTCTCAACACCTACGTTGTTGCAGCTATTTCCGCTGAGCTACCTCTATCTGCACAAGCTCCAGCAACAGCCTTGGCCTTCTCGCTGCCGCCCTCAGGTAACAATGGCACGCGATCGCTTATTTTCTGCTTTGTTTCAACAGCACTTTTTCATTGGTCTTTATCGAGCCTGCGCTGAATCTCTCGCCAGTGAGAATGCTAGCCGCCTGGCATCCATGCAAATTGCTGAAAAAAACATTGAAGAACGCCTGAGCGACCTGAAAGTTACCTTTCAGCAGCAGCGCCAAACTGCCATCACTGAAGAACTGCTCGATATTGTCTCTGGCTTTGAAGCCCTAGCCCAAGACCCCTAGCGGATTCTGGTTCCCTTCAAATCAAACGTCGGGATTGATCTGCACAGGCACATCAAGCAACTCATCGGGCAAGGGCAAGGGGGCGCTGGGGGGCGGCAGTTGCCAAACATCCTCTGGACTAAGAACCGGAAGTTCATTCCCGTTCCATGAATCATCCATACCGCCAATGCTAATTGGGGTACCGACGACTGTGGCGTCAGCCAAGTTGATGTTCTCCATCGACGCGCCCGCAACATCTACATAATAATAAAGCTGAGCTTGGGCTAAATTAGCGTTGTCCAAATCGGCCATGGCCAGACTAGCGTTGGTCAAAAAGACCCCTGTTAAGTTAGCTCCGGTAAGATCGGCTTTGGCGAGATCAGCACCTTCTAAATTGGCCCAAGAGAGGTCAGCCCCCGTGAGCTCTGCCCCGCGCAAATCGGCCCCGATCAGATGGGCACCGCTCAGATCTACGCCAACTAAATTACAACCCGCGCAGTTGTTGGTGACCAGTAACCGACGTAAATTGGCAGCCCGAGTATCGTCATCAAGTGGCGTTTCCGCAAGGGCGGAACTGGTAAACAGCAACGCTACCGACAAAGACAATGCAGCGAGATCGCGAATCTTCATAGAATCCTCCTTTTAGCATGGCAATTGCGGCGGTTCTTGGAACCATGCTTACTTTGGATAGAATTACAGCCCAGAAGGTGCGTTTTCTTACTAAGAAGGCATCTTAATTAGAGGTGGACTGTACTAAGTTTAGGGCACTTTGAACAACACTATCTACCCTCTCTAAATTATCGCATAGCTGGCAGTAAATATTGATATTAGGCAACGATTTTAATGAAACGATACGCGTATCTCAATCCTCACAAATTCCTCAAAGTGTTGATTTATAACTTTAACTGGCAGCAACAAAAGAGACTGCCGATTTTTTTTTGATTGGGCTCGTATGGTGCAAACGACATAGCGGAAAACGACGCTTTCGGTAGCGGCGATAGATCAAAGTTTTACCGAATCGACAGGAGGTTCTTCATCATGCTGAATAAGATTTTAGTGGCCGTTGATAAATCAGTCGCTAGCCAACGGGCGTTTGAAACCGCCTTAGAACTTGCGAAAGCACTTGGATCTGAGCTGATTCTGGTTCATGCACTGGATGTGTTTGATCCGGCCAGTCCTGAGCGGCCTACGACGCTAGTTGGCAGCTACTCCATGGAGCTGGATGATATCTTACGAAAAAACTATGAGCACCAGTGGGCTGAGTTTGTCAAACACTACGATGCGCTACTTAAACAGAAACAAGCGGACGCTAAATCGGTTGGTGTTGAAGCCAGTTATCTCTTGCCCTATGGCAGTCCTGGGTCAGCGATTTGCAAAACAGCTCGAACCAGCGACGTTGATGTGATTGTGGTGGGCAGTCGTGAATATTCTTCTGGGCTGAGCCAGCTTTTTCTAGGCAGTGTCAGTAACTATATTTTGCACCACGCCCCTTGTTCGTTCATGGTGATTCATCCGGATGGTGGTGACAGCCATATTTCGCTTGGAGAGCAGTCAAAACTCAGCGCTACCACAATGTCATAGTGCATAGTCAGACGACTTAATAGTCTGGCCGAATACTAAGTCATAAGACACCGGATTGTTCAAGGAATATGCAACGCAAATACCTTGAAAGAAAACTTATTCAATAAGGAAACGATGATGTTCAACAAAATTCTCGTCGCCCTCGATCCTGATGATATCTGTGTGGATCTTTTCGAAAAAGCAGTGGCGCTAGCCCAAGCCGCAGGGGCAAATCTGATGCTGCTTAGTGTGCTGACGCCAGAAGGCGATGTATCGGCCTATTCTGGATTGGCTTACTACCCCTTAGAGCTGAATGAAAGCGTTTGGAATACTTACCAGCAAAATCGTCGGGAATACGAAGTTAAAGGGCTGAAGATCCTCCTCGACCGTACCAATCAAGCTGCAGCGGCAGGGGTACATACTGAGTTCACTCAGGTTTTTGATAGTCCAGGGCGTGCTATCTGCGATTTAGCCAGAACTTGGCAGGCTGACTTGGTGTTGGTGGGTAGCCATGGCCGCACAGGCTTGAGTGAGATGTTTCTAGGCAGCGTTAGCAACTACGTGATGCACCATGCGCCCTGCTCAGTGCTGGTTGTCCATGGGCAAACAAAGACTAAGACGATCAATAAAATCTCTGATTTAACTGCTTTAACTGCTGTCGAAGGATGATGCCTATTTCCCCTACGGTAGCTAAACCTGACAGCCACACTGCTGAAGACAAGCGGCTACGGCTGCTAGAAGCCGCGATGAAGCGTCATCAGCATCGCCCTGACGCCCTGATTGAAGTACTGCACACGGCTCAGGAACTGTTTGGCCATCTGAATCCTGGTTTGCTTCTGCACATTGCCCATAGCTTGCGGTTGCCTCCCAGCCAAGTTTATGGAGTTGCCACCTTCTACCACTTTTTCTCGTTACAGCCCAAGGGCGTCCATACCTGCGTTGTCTGTATGGGGACAGCCTGCTATGTCAAAGGCGCAGCGCAGTTACTCAGTACCCTAGCGCAAAAAGCAGGCATCCAGGCTGGAGAGACCACATCTGACAAACAACTCTCACTGATGACAGCCCGTTGTCTTGGAGCCTGTGGCATAGCCCCAGCAGTTGTGTTTGATGACCAACTTGCAGGTCTCCAAACCCCTGCTGTTGTTCTTGATCGTCTTCAAACCTGCCTGTCTGCATCCACTTAAGCCCCTCAATACGCAATGGATCTGCACGAACTTCACCAGCGCTCAACCGCAACCCAGAAGCCTTATCGTATTCGCTGCTGCACCGTCGGGGGCTGCCTTTCTGCCAATGGTCTTGCTGTCAAGACTCAACTCGCAATAGCTGTCGTCAAAGCCGGACTTGATGATCAAGTCACTGTCTCCAGCGTCGGCTGCATGGGCCTTTGCAGTCAAGGCCCGCTCGTGCAAGTCGACCCTTCTGGCAACCTTTACCGAAAAGTCATCCCCGACCAAGCTCCCCAAATCGTCTCCACCCTCCCCATCACCTCATCACCCCCACTGCCCCTCGCTCCATCCCCCCGCCCCCTCGCTCCCAATCAGCCCTTCTTTACTTGCCAACATCGGATTGTGCTTGAAAACAGCGGTCACATCGACCCAGAACAGATTGAAGACTACATCGCTGTGTCCGGATATGAAGCCCTACACCGGACGCTACGGGAGATGCAACCGGAAGAAGTGGTAGATATGATCACCCGTAGCGGTCTGCGGGGGCGGGGTGGGGCAGGATATCCTACTGGCCTGAAGTGGGCAACAGTGGCCAAAATGCCCCCTGGACAAAAGTATGTGGTGTGCAATGCCGACGAAGGCGATCCTGGCGCTTATATGGATCGTAGCGTGTTGGAGAGTGACCCCCATCGCGTGCTAGAAGGCCTTGCGATCGCAGCTTATGCTGTCGGGGCCAATCAGGGATACATTTACGTGCGGGGAGAATACCCCCTAGCCATTAGCCATCTACAGACGGCAATTCGTCAGGCTAAGCACTACGGTCTTTTGGGCAGCCAGATATTTGACTCCCCCTTTGACTTTCGCATTGATCTTCGCATTGGGGCAGGTGCTTTTGTCTGCGGTGAAGAAACTGCCCTAATGGCTTCTATTGAAGGTAAACGGGGGATTCCCCGCCCCCGCCCCCCTTACCCGGCTGAGTCGGGGTTGTGGGGTTGTCCAACGTTAATCAACAATGTAGAAACCTTCGCCAACATTGCCCCCATTATTCGTAACGGGGCTGATTGGTTCTCAGCTATTGGTACGGCACACAGTAAGGGCACCAAAGTCTTTTCGCTAACCGGCAAGGTTCAGAACGCTGGATTGATTGAAGTCCCGATGGGCATTACGCTGCGCGAGATTGTTGAAGAGATAGGACAGGGTGCTCCCGATGGGGGCCAAGTAAAAGCAGTACAGACCGGGGGACCATCAGGCGGATGTATTCCAGCGGCGGCATTTGACACCCCCGTAGACTACGAATCGCTGAAAAAACTAGGCTCGATTATGGGCTCTGGTGGCATGATCGTGATGGACGAGCAGACTTCCATGGTAGATGTGGCGCAGTTTTTCATGCAATTTTGCATGGATGAATCCTGCGGTAAGTGTATTCCCTGCCGCGCAGGCACCGTTCAGCTTTATCAATTGTTGACCAAGTTTAAAGAACGCCAAGCCACGCATAACGATCTAGAACAACTTGAAACACTTTGCGACATGGTTAAGCACACAAGCCTCTGTGGTTTAGGGCAGGCTGCACCTAATCCGGTTTTGAGTACCCTCCGATATTTCCATAATGAATATTTGGCGGCGATGAATGCCTCCTGAACAGTGCTCAGAATAGAGAAGTCTGAATGTATCTGCCCTCTGACTTTTGCCCTCTTTATTTTTGACTCCTTCGACAACGAATTTTCTTAGATTAAATCAACCGCTAATCCATCCTCATAGTTTCACCAAATTGTTGTCTTAATCTAAAAGTAGAGGGTCTTGATCAACACCCACCACATTCCAAATTGTTGTTTCAAGACCAGTCAACTTGTTATTTCTAGAACCTTGGAGGCAAGACAATGGCGATTATGCATTGGAGACCTTTTCACGATCTGAAACACTGGGAACCTTTTGGCGAAGTAGACACGCTTAGAAAAGAGATGGACACTCTATTCGAGCAGTTTACCTCTGGTTTAGGTCGAGAGACCAATGGATTGACGTTTATTCCATCGGCAGAAATCGATGAAACAGACACTGAAATTCACCTGAAGCTAGAAGTGCCGGGTATGAGTGCGGAAGACCTGGATATTGAAGTAACCGATGATGCGGTTGCTATCACAGGCGAGCGCAAATCCGAGACCCAGTCGGAAGAAGGCGATACATTGCGCTCCGAATTCTACTATGGCAAATTTGAACGATTTATTCCTTTACCGCATCGAATTCAGCGAGACAATGTGGCAGCTGAATACAAAGATGGCATTCTAAACCTGACACTACCTAAATCCGAAGAACAGAAGGAGAAGATAGTTAAGGTTAAAGTCTCTTGATTAGGTAGGCTGCAAATCCAATGAGTTGCTGTTTTGTAGAGACACTGCAAAATAACCTTGATGAGCTATGACTGGGCATGGGCTGGGACACGGCATGTCCCAGCCATAGGCTTACAGGAAGATTAAAAGCGTTAGACGATACTGTCTTCTTCAGGAATCGTCAACGATTTTGGACTGCACTTTCTGGTAGTCGCAATGATACCCAGGGCACCTTCCTGAACTAAATCAGTGACGTATCCACTTTGCTGGTGCCGGGCTTCTTGGACACTCTCGAAAGGACCGAAGTAATAGGTACAACGAGGAGCTGCTGTACAAACTTCGATCCACCAAGGAGATTGGGCATCAGCGTCACGATTTTGCTCGCCGCATTAGGGTTGGGCCTAGCGGTTGTGGTGTGGACTCAATTCGCGGTCGTCTCGGTCTGAAGTTTGTCAGTGTCTTAGCTTAACTACCCCCTCACGAGTTCCTCAACTTTGTGACGTAGCGTGAGAGTAACCTAAATTGGCATCTTCATCGCTATGGGTTAGGAGGAAATGATGAGCCAAGAAATTAACCCAGATTTGAAACATCTACAAGTGCTTTCAATCTTCCACTATGTTTTGGGCGGCTCGATGGCAGTTTTTCGATTACCTGGGGATTACATTAGAACACAACTGCAATGAGACCTAATACGAAGCCTAAAGCCACCCCCATTAATCTTCGGCGACTGGTGTTGATCAGTGCCTTTCGCCTCAGTATGGTTTGGGACTTGCTGACGACGTTTCTAGGCACCCTAATTATTCTGGGCAGCGCTGGTTTTATTGCTTTGGGGTTGAGTTTGGTGGGTACGTTGACGGTCGGTGCATTTAATTTTTCTACTAAGTCGATTTGGAAGTGGCGACGCATAAGACAGCCCGAGGTTGCCCTATTGAAGGGAGTCTGGATATTTGCGATCGCCTTTGATTTTTGGACATCCTTGACCTGCAACGTGACCTACGTCGCCCTGAAGCAGTTTGAATTAGGCCGTTCGGAAACGTTATCTCGGCTGTTCACTCAGCTTACACTTGGCCAAATTTTAATTGTTTTATTTGTCACTATCCTAACCACCATTGGACCGATGATGGTGGGCTACATCAGAGATCGAGATTTGGATTTTTTAACCTAATCGGTGTTGAAGACAATGGCTGTCAAAACGCTAACAATTGACAATCAGCTGATCAGCGCTCGACAGAGGGAAACGTTACTGGATGCCGCGAAAGATGCTGGTATCTCCATTCCCACCCTCTGCTATTTAGAAGGGTTATCTACGGTAGGGGCTTGTCGACTTTGCTTAGTAGAAGTCGAGGGTAGTGCCAAACTTTTACCGGCCTGTGTGACCCCAGTTGAAGAAGGCATGGTGGTGCAGACCCAAACGGAGCGCTTACAGCGCTATCGGCGCATGATTGTGGAACTGCTATTAGCTGAAGGCAACCACGTTTGTGCCGTTTGTGTCTCTAACGGGGATTGTGAACTGCAAGATCTGGCCGTAGAAATGGGGATTGATCATGTGGGGTTAGCCTATCAGTTTCCAGACCGCAGGGTAGATATCTCCCACGAGCGCTTTGGGCTTGATCATAATCGCTGTGTCCTTTGCACCCGATGTATCCGTGTTTGCGATGAACTAGAAGGGGCGCACACCTGGGATATGGCTGGTCGCGGTCGCATGTCCCAGGTGATTAGTGACCTCAATCAGCCTTGGGGAGAGGCTTCTAGTTGCACGTCCTGTGGCAAGTGCGTCAATGCTTGTCCCACGGGGGCGTTGTTCCACCGAGGATCAACAGCGGGAGAAATGCGGCGAGATCGCGACCAGCTAAGCTTTATTGCCACCGCTCGCCAGCAAAAGCAGTGGTTTAGAAAATAAACTACATCCGATTTGAAAACTTGTTCACGTAGCGTCTCCGGAGGAGAAATTTTTAGATTAAAGAAAAACTATGGGTCTGAATGTAATCAAGGCTTAATCGCCTACTCCACAAGTTCCTCATACTTTTTATCTAGGGTTTAGGTGTGGAGAAATAATATCTATACAGGTGCTTACAATGATATCTAAAATTGCGACTATAGCACCGCCTAAAACTGCTCTGACTGTCCGAAATACCACCGTGTATTATGGCTCAGTTTTAGGCGTTTATGACGTTTCTTTTGACATTCCAGAACGTGAGATAACGGCTCTAATTGGCCCATCGGGATGCGGTAAAAGCACGTTGATTCGATGTTTTAACCGTCTCAATGATCTCATCCCTAGGACTCGCATCCAGGGCGAAATCTTATTCTATGGCAGAAGTATCTACGAGCGAAACTTGGAAATAGGCGTATTGCGTCGACGGATTGGCATGGTGTTTCAAAAACCAAATCCGTTTAACACTTCCATTTACGAAAATATTGCCTTTGGAGCCCGCATCAATGGCTATCTAGGTGATTTAGATGAGTTGGTCGAGACCTCGCTGCGTCGGGTTGCCCTATGGGATGAGGTCAAAGATAGACTCCATAAGGGCGGTGTTGACCTATCTGGTGGTCAACAGCAGCGGCTTTGCATTGCCCGCTGCATTGCGGTCGAACCCGAAGTGTTGCTCATGGATGAGCCTTGTTCTGCGTTAGATCCCATGGCGACCCGACACATCGAAGAACTCATGCAAGAACTCCGCGAGCACTACACGATTGTAATCGTCACCCACAATATGCAACAGGCCTCGCGAGTTTCCGACAGGGCGGCATTTTTCAATACTAAAACCGACGAGAAGGGGCATCGCTATGGTTATCTCGTCGAATATGACTCGACAGAAGTGATCTTCAACCATCCCCAAGAAAAGCTGACCCTGGAATATGTCAGCGGTCGGTTTGGTTAGCACGGTATAGGAGAGGCGGCAGATGACACGAATCAAGTTGGCTACGGTTTGGCTGGGGGGATGCTCTGGGTGCCATATGTCGTTTCTGGATTTAGATGATTGGTTGTTTGAGTTGGCGAGTCAGGTCGATCTGGTCTATAGCCCCTTGGCTGATATCAAGACCTATCCAGAGGGCGTAGATGTGGCACTGGTAGAAGGGGCGATCGCCAATCAAGATCATCTCAACATGATTTATCAAGTGCGCGATCGCACCCGATGTCTAATCTCCTTTGGCGATTGTGCCGTGACGGGCAATGTCACTGCCCTCCGCAATGTGAGAGACACTGCCGAATCTGTGCTGACGCGGGCCTATATCGAGGCGGCTGATGTTGAAGCCCAATTGCCTAAAGGAGATCTGGTACCCAAGCTATTAGACCGGGTGATGCCCGTTCACCAGGTCGTTGATGTCGATTGCTATCTGCCAGGTTGTCCACCCAGCAGCGATCGCATCAGAGCCGTTGTGGAGCCTCTAATCAAAGGCGATCAGCCTACCCTGTCAGGTTCCGATCTGATCCGGTTTGGATAAAAGAAATAGCAGAAAATAGTTTGAGGAAGAAAAGGTTGATGAGGAATTGATCATGACCACCTATTACCAAATTCGTTGCGCCCAGGGTAATTCAATATACGCAGGTAATGGCACTTTTGTTAAAGAGCCAGAATGATTGAAGGGTTCCTTCTTTTCAAACATTTCTGCTGCTAGTTTAGCTGCTGAAAAACTTAACGAGCAAGGCTATGGCAATGGCCAATGCTCAGCAGTTGTTCGTAGAATTGGTTGGTTCTCTGACCCAGTTTCTGGTGTTTTGAATTTTGATCATTCTGAAAGAGATAACTTTGTAGAAACGAGTAGCATTAAAGACTCTGTTAGCAAACTTGCAGAAGAAACCAATAAAAATCTGATATTCAACCCTGATCATCCTGCAACAACGCTATGCGTGATTTCGTGGAATGACTGTGCTCATCCCCATGAAAGGAATACAGTCACACTAAGGCAAGGAGAGACTTTTTACTACCATGATTGGGATGGCAGTAAATGTGTTTTCAGAACCTATGACTGTTGATGTCAGTTTTTCATGCTGCAAAAATAATTTCAGAGCGCCAATCTCACGCTGGCCAGATTGCTTAATACCCTGAGCGTTACTGGGATGCTGAGCATACAGGCAATCTGGCTTGCAGTATCCGCAAAGCTGTGTAGCGACACTACTATATTCCTCTTCACAAGTTCCTCACGCTTTTGATTTACAACTGGTTTGTCCATAGCAATAGTGCATCTATTGCCAATAGTTCGATTTACCAGGGAGTTTGATCATGTTAACCGTCAGAGACATTATGACTCGATCCGTGGTGATGATTCGCAGTTCAGCCACGGTTGAGAATGCGATTTGGCTCATGCAGGCTAAGGGGGTGCGATCGCTGATTGTAGATAAATGTCATGCCGAAGGTTCCTACGGCATCGTCACCGAGAAAGACATTGTTTATAACGTGATTGCTCGGGGAGAAGACCCCACCCATGTTCGGGTTCTCAGTATTATGCGGCAACCCTGTATTCAGATTCCGATTAGCGCCACCGTACAGGAAGCAGCACAAATTCTTGCAGATGCTGGGATTCATAGGGCTCCGGTAATTGAGAATCATGACCTATTGGGTATCGTCTCCGTAACCGATATTTTGACGAAGGGCAGTTCTGTTAACCCACCGCAGGATGACCTTGCCTCAATGGATTTGAACATGGTCTAACACAGCCAAGGAAAAACAATTTTCGTGAACAGAATCGTTATTGATCCGGTGACTCGGATTGAGGGCCACGCCAAAATCTCCATCTACCTCGACGACCAAGGTGAAGTTGCCGATGCCCAGTTTCACGTTACCGAATTCCGCGGATTTGAGAAGTTTTGTGAGGGGCGGCCCTTCTGGGAAATGCCAGCCATTACCGCCCGCATCTGCGGTATTTGCCCAGTTAGTCATCTGCTGGCTTCGGCTAAAGCGGGCGATCGCCTTTTGGCCGTACAAATTCCCCCAGTAGCAGAAAAGCTGCGGCGGCTGATGAACTTGGGGCAAATTATTCAATCCCACGCCTTGAGCTTTTTTCATCTCAGCAGCCCAGATTTGCTGCTGGGTTGGGAGAGTGACCCAGCCGAGCGCAATCTCTTTGGCCTGATGGTAGTGGAACCAGAACTGGCTCGGGGTGGCATTCATCTGCGCCAGTTTGGGCAATTGGTGATCGAACAGTTGGGCGGGCGTAAAATTCACCCGTCATGGGCAGTGCCCGGTGGCGTCCGATCTGCCCTGTCTAAAACTGGGTGTGATGATATTTACGCGCATCTGCCCCAAGCCAAAGCTATCATTTTGGCCACCCTGGATCGGTTTAAGCACTTGCTTGATGGTTTTCAACAGGAAACCCATATCTTCGGTAACTTTCCCAGCCTATTTATGGGGCTGGTAGCTGATGATGGAACTTGGGAGCACTACGATGGCCATCTGCGCTTTGTCGATAGCGGCGGCAACATTATCGCCGACCGACTCGATCCTAGCCACTACCAGCAGTTTATTGGTGAGGCGGTACAGCCAGATTCCTACCTAAAATCACCCTACTACAGACCATTAGGCTATCCCGACCAAGCCCAGCACTGTCGTTTGGAGAGTGGCCTGTATCGGGTCGGGCCGTTGGCGCGGCTGAATATCTGCGATCGCACCGGCACGCCCTTAGCCGACAGGGAATTCCGAATTTTCCGTCAACACGGCACGGTGAACAGCTCCTTTTTCTATCACTACGCCCGCCTGATCGAAATTCTCACCTGTATCGAGCGAATTGAAACCGCCCTACATGATCCAGACTTGCGGGGTGACCCTTTGCGATCGCGAGCTGATGTCAATCAACGCGAAGCCATTGGCGTGGGGGAAGCCCCCCGAGGCACGCTATTTCACCACTACAAAATCGACGAAACTGGTCTGCTCACCCAGGTCAACCTAATTATTGCCACCGGCCAAAACAACCTGGCCATGAACCGGACGGTTGCTCAAATTGCTCGCCACTATATTCACGGCCTAGAAATTCCAGAGCGTATGCTCAACCGCGTAGAAGCAGGCATTCGCGCCTTTGACCCCTGCCTCAGCTGTTCTACCCATGCTGCTGGACAGATGCCTTTGCACCTGCAACTGATTGGGGCCGATGGTCAGGTGTTGCATCAGGTGTATCGGTAAAGCCTCACAAAATCCTCAACTCTACTCCCTAGGCTTAAAGGTGAATACCTCTATCCCCAAGGAGACTTACCCCTAATGCTTGCTTCCCCAAAAACTCAGGTCTCTACCCAATACGACTTTTTGATCATTGGTTACGGCAGCGAACTACGAGGGGATGATGCCGTGGGTCCTCGGGTTGCGATGGCTGTGGCTGAATGGCAACTCCCGTCAGTTAAATCGCTGGCAGTTCACCAGCTGACACCAGAACTGACCGCCGATATGGCCCAAGCCCACTACGTGATTTTTGTGGATGCCTGCGGTAGAAGCTGCGCCCAAACGATTCAAATCGATCCGATTGGGGTTAGCAAATCGACATCTGATGTTATCCCCGCTGGGACTCACAGCAATACCCCCTCGGTCTTACTCAGCCTGACCCAGCAGCTCTACGGTCACCATCCCCAGGGCTGGCTGCTGCAAGTTTCCACTGAATGTTTTGATTTGGGTAGTCAGCTTTCTTCAACGGCTTGTCAAGGTTGCGATCGCGCCCTCAGAACCATTGAACAGTTCTTCAAAACCTATCGACGGCCATTCTTAATGGGCCAAGCATCATGCATGAAATCAGCCTGATGCAGGCAGCGCTATCTGTCGCGATAGATCATGCCAAAGCAAACGGAGCCAGCAGAATCCACCGGATTCAACTGCAGGTCGGCGCGTTATCCGGCGTGGTACCTGATGCATTGGATTTTGCTTTTGATGTCGTTAGCGCTGGCACCCTGGCAGAAGACGCTGAGCTAAAGCTAGAAACCATCCCCACCTTGTGTTACTGCGCCCATTGTCAGCAAACCTTTCAGCCATCAGGCTGGGTTTATGACTGTCCTCATTGCCATCAGCTCAGCACTGATATTCGCCAGGGTCAAGACTTAGAACTCACATCGCTGGAGGTTTCGTGACATGTGTGGAAACTGTGGATGCCAAACTGATCAATCACCGTCAATGGAAATTGATGCTCGACAGATCCTGCATTTACATCAAAACGTGCGGGCTAAAAATGACCAGTATGCAGTGCAAAATCGGGTTTTGTTCCGCCACCTGTTAGCGCTGAATGTGCTGGCTTCCCCTGGTGCAGGCAAAACTGCGTTAGTTCAGCGCCTGCTGCAAGATCTGCATCTGATTTCGGGGGCTGACCCACTGCATAGTCGAGATGTGCCAATACGGGCTGGGGCGATTGTCGGCGATCTTGCCACCGATCGCGATGCTAAGCGATTGCGCCAAACCGGAATTCCAGTCGTGCAAATTACGACGGATAATCTCTGCCATTTAGATGCCCACAGCATCGCCCAAGCCGCCCAAAAGCTCGATCTCGCCAACCTCGATCTATTGATTATTGAAAACGTGGGTAACCTGGTCTGTCCTGCTGCCTACGACCTGGGAGAAGACCTCCGCATTGTGCTGATGTCGGTTACCGAGGGAGAAGATAAACCACTGAAATATCCCACCATGTTCAAGTCGGCCCACGCAGTCGTGATCAGCAAAATCGACCTCAGCGAGGTCGTCGGGTTCAAGCGGGATGAAGCCCTGCATCACCTGAGTTTGGTTGCACCCCAGGCGCTAATTTTTGAGCTTTCTGCTGTCACGGGTCAGGGATTGGCAAATTTTTACGCCTATCTAGGACAGGAGATCTTTCAATGTCAGGCGAAGCAGGATCCGGTTCCAGCGTCATAACTTCCTCAAACTCTTCGCTTATTCTCAAAATTGAGACCATTTCTTCATCGGAAGGAGGAAGATGGAACTTCGATTAGTTGACATCAAGCTGCCCCCTGAGAGCAACCTGATTTTGGGCCAGAGCCACTTCATTAAAACGGTGGAAGACCTTTACGAGGTGATGGTCAATGCCTCTGCCCAGCTTCAATTTGGGCTGGCGTTTTGTGAAGCCTCTGGCCCTTGTCTGATTCGAGCGGCAGGTAACAACGAGGTGCTCCAAACCGCAGCGGTCGAAAATGCAGAGGCGATCGCCGCGGGTCACAGTTTCATCATTTTGATGAAGCAGGGGTTTCCAGTGAATGTGCTCAACGCTATCAAGCAGTGTCCAGAAGTTTGCCGCATTTATTGTGCGACGGCTAATCCGGTACAGGTGGTGGTTGCCGCTAGTGATCAAGGACGCGGCATTTTGGGGGTAATTGATGGTGCTGCACCGGTGGGAGTTGAAGGAGCCGAGGACGTTGCTGAACGCCAACGGTTCTTACGACAAATTGGCTATAAGCTTTGATTTGTCATGGCAATCGCATCCCCAACTCAACATCGAAATCGTCTGACCTTACAGGGAACCGTGCAAGGCGTCGGATTTCGTCCCTTCGTGTATCGGTTGGCAACGATGCTGGAGCTCGTTGGTGGAATTAAGAATACGTCCCAGGGGGTGGTCATTGAGATTGAAGGTTCCGAAAAAAAATTAGAGTCGTTTCGGCAGAGGCTCCTGCAGGAGCTACCACCCCACGCCACCATTCAGACACTAACGCGACAGGAGTTGCCCACCCAGGGGTTCAGTCAGTTTCAGATCTGGTCTTCTGAGACTAATGGGGATGAGTGCAAGGTGCAGATTCTCCCAGATCTGGCCACCTGCCCCGAGTGTTTGCAGGATATCTGCAGGGCTGATAATCGCCGCTACGGATATGCATTTACCAACTGTACCCACTGCGGCCCCCGCTTTAGCATTATCACGGCGTTGCCCTATGATCGCCCACACACAACGATGGCAGCCTTTTCAATGTGTTCAGACTGTCAGGCAGAATATGCCGACCCTCGCGATCGTCGTTTTCACGCCCAGCCTAATGCTTGCTCCAAATGTGGGCCACAGCTAATCAACCGGGTTTCTTCTCATATTCATCTAGCGGACTGTCAAGTCCGCGATCGCGCGATCGCGGCCCTCCAGCAAGGCAAAATTGTTGCCCTCAAAGGACTTGGCGGTTTTCAACTGCTGGTAGACGCCCAGAATCCCGCTGCGGTTAACCACCTGCGACAACGCAAGGGGCGGCCAGATAAGCCGCTGGCGCTGATGTATCCAACGTTGGCGCAGGTACGTTGTGACTGTCTTGTATCAGAGACAGCGGCAACAGTACTAACCTCGGCCCAAGCCCCGATTGTGCTGCTGCCGCAACGCGCTGATGGCTCCGCCCTAGCAGATGGTATTGCACCGAAAAATCCCTATTTGGGCGTCATGTTGCCAACGACGCCACTCCATCATCTGCTTCTACGGCAATACGGTTCACCCCTAGTCACCACGAGCGGCAACCGTTCGGGTGAACCCATTTGCATTGATGAGCAAGAAGCCCACGAGCGGCTTAACTCGATCGCAGATGAATTTTTAAGCCACAACCGCCCTATCCAACGCCCCGTTGACGATAGTGTCGTGCAAATCATACAGGGGCGGCCTCAAATTTTGCGCCACGCCCGGGGCTACGCACCGCAGGCAATTCAGCTTGCTCATCCGATGGCTGCCGATACTCGAATTTTAGCTGTCGGTGCCCATCTCAAGAATGCAATTGCCTTATCCCTAGACGATCAGGTGGTGCTCAGCCAGCACATTGGTGATTTGGATACCCCACAGGCGATCGCGCAGTTGCAGCAAACCGTCACTGATTTCCTTGCCCTCTATGCTTGTCAGCCGACCGCCATTGCCTGCGATCGCCATCCAGACTATGGTTCAACTCAACTTGCCCGGACCTTAGCCCAGCAATGGGATATACCTCTGATTCCTGTACAGCATCACTACGCCCATGCATTGGCGAGCATGGTTGAACATCAGCTGTCTGCACCCGTCCTTGGTATTGCCTGGGATGGCACGGGCTATGGCTTAGATCAAACCGTTTGGGGGGGAGAATTTCTGTGGATTACGGAGCAGGGCTTTGAACGGGTCGCTCACTTGTTGCCCTTTCCCCTGCCGGGAGGAGATGCATGCAGCCGAGAACCCCGACGGTCAGCCCTCGGCCTACTTTACCGCTGTTATGGTCAAGCCGCTTTTGAGATGACGGATTTGGCTCCTGTTCAGGCCTTTACAGCGACCCAGCGCCTTGTCTTGCAACAAATGCTCAGCGGCGGGATCAACACGCCAATGAGTTCTAGCATGGGGCGGCTATTTGATGGCATTGCAGCGCTGCTTAATTCGCATCAGTTGGTCAGCTTTGAAGGCCAAGCGGCAATGGCGCTAGAGTTTGCGATCGCCGAAACGACCATTGAACAGGGCTATCCGTTTACGATTACTGGAATTCAGCCTTACCTGATTGACTGGCGACCGATGGTGCAAGCTATCGTATGTGACCATCGCCAGGGAATACAAACAGCCGCCATCTCGGCTAAGTTTCATCGCACCTTGTTAAACATCATGCTTGCGATCGCCCAACGCATCAACATTCCTCAAATTGTACTGACTGGCGGCTGTTTCCAAAACCGACACCTTAGCGAGCAGGCGATTCAACACCTCGGTGTCGAAGGCTTTATCCCCTACTGGCACCAGCGGATCCCTCCCAATGACGGCGGTATTGCCGTGGGGCAAGTGCTTGCTGCTTTACGCCATCTTACTCACACCTAGGAGCTAAACCATGTGCCTTGCGGTACCGGGAAAAATCATCAGTATTGAAGGAAAAGACTTGGCGTTTAGAGGCCGAGTCAGCTTCGGTGGTGTGGTTAAAGAAGTCAGTCTGGCCTATGTGCCGGAAGCTCGGGTAGATGATTATGTTGTGGTTCATGTGGGCTTTGCGATTAGCAAGCTCGACACCGATGAGGCGGAACAGACACTTCATTACCTCGAACAGATTGTGAATAACATTGACTCAACAGAGCGTCATAGTAGAGTCGCAGCTCGCTCCGCTAGTTTAGATCGCTCCCCTTTGAGCAAGGTCATATGACCGCCTAAGGGGTCTGCTTTAAATCGTTCGACGACATAGGTCAGCCCATTACTGGCAGCATCCAGATAGGGGCTATCAATCTGATCTATATCCCCAGTTAGCACAATCTTTGTTCCCTCTCCGGCCCGCGTCAGGATTGTCTTGACCTCATGAGGGGTTAGGTTTTGGGCTTCATCGATGATCAAAAATTGGTTGGGAATACTGCGCCCGCGAATATAGGTCAGGGGTTCAATTTGGAGTAATCCCATTTCTAGTAGTTCTTCGTGTCCCCACCCACCATTTCGGGCTGTTTCTTGAACCGATCGAGTTCTTCAACCACCGTGATGGGCAGAACCACGTCGTTATCTTCAAATCGCAGCATGGCCTGGGGGTCATGCAGCAACACATTCGTATCTAAGATAAAGATCTTTTTCATGTATGTTTCGACCGTTGCTCTATTCTCGACGCAGAGGATTTCGTGGCTTTGTTAAGCAATAACGGTAGCAGCGCGGCAACAACAATCACCAGGTAGTCCATTCCTTTGAGGGGTTCTGTCGCAAACAGCAGGTAAAGCTGTAGCAATCCCATAATATATTTCAGATGTTACGCTGCTAGGTCAAAGATGCGATGAATGAAAGAGAGCTGCCCTGCCCTGCGATGTCGTTACGCTTGACATCTTGGAGCTGACCTTTATGAATCATGGCCATCGCCTCATCCGCCTTGAAGGGTACGCCTAGCTCTGTGGAATGAGCCAAAGCCTAACCCTGACTTGACTGAGCGTTTGATGTTGCGATGGTCTTGCTCCGCAAGATTGTTGAGATGTTTGTTTTGTCGGAATTCAGTTGCCACGAGCAATTCTCCCTCGCACTTGAGTTCCTCGACTACGGCGGGATAAGCGGCATGTTTATTGACATTGATTACACGCGGGTGCCATGCCAACGGGCGAAGAGGGGTACTTTGCTGGGCTGTACTGATAAGTCCCCCTTACCATATAGCCCCACATAAGGCTGCCCATCTTGAAGCTGCTGCATGCAAATGGGACGGAAAGCTATTGTGTGGTCATTGCTGTAGTTAACGTCGCATTCCCCCGGCGGATGCGCGAATTGTGCCACTCGAATGTTGTCCCAGTGGTGAGTTTGGTCAGTTGGGCTTGGGGAATGGGGTGAGCTGATTGGACGGGTTGCTGGCATTGTGTCAAGTCTATGCAGACTAATCCGATTCTAGTCACGTCGTACTGGGCGATTCAAAGCTCTGCCACATTCCGAAATCTTTCTGATATGACACTTACAATTAGATGATGCTCACTTTTCATTTGGGGGATGGTTATACTGAATTTTTCTACCTAACTACCCATATAACATTAGGCTGATAATTTTCTACCTAATCACCTCTAGAAGGGTATTAGGTTGTAGTTAGACAGCTTTCGTTAGAGATGTAACAGCTCTGGAATTTTGAGTCAGTGTATTTATCCAGTTAAAATATTTGTTCCTGGAGAATATCCCAGCTTAGGAAATGGTTGCACTTAATTTATAGGCTAACATGAAAAAACCAAGTCATCAAATCTTAATCACACGCTTTTTATGGATTATTTCAGGTTTTCTTGCCCTTGGCACATTCCTCGACGCAGTTGCTAATGCTATCAGCTTAATTACACTTCCCATTGCATTATTTGGAACAGCTCTTATTGTAGTTTCGTTATTTTCTGTACAGTTTTATTTGAGCCGAAACCCTTTAAGCTGGGTAGCGAACGGGTCATCTGTCAAAATTTCTAAACTGAATTTAGGCTTAGTATTACCTTGCCTGGGAATGCTTGTGTTGCTTTGGATTCCTCCGATATTTAATGATGGTTCCAAATCTCAATCGACACAACTTTCTGTTCCATGTGTAAATGGGAGTGGCTCAGGCGGATGGATGTATGAGGACTTGCCTACTCACTATTTCCCTTTGGGCTTAATTACTGTCAACGAGTGGCCATTACGCTCGATCCCAGATCACCCAATGTATGATACAAATGCTTCATGGAGTACCTATGGAACTTGTATCATTATTCCGGCTAAATACCCATAATCTGTTGTAGGCATCCAATATCAACCTTTAAAGCTAGCAAGTGGTGTAAAAAATGACCTTTCAGGTTCTTCTAGCAGCAGCCAAAATTCTTAGCACGATCGCTTTCGTTGAGTAGAGTAAGTCGCACCGATCAATTCAAATATTCCAAAATATTGCAAACATTTCCAGTCCAGTTCCACCACCCTTATCTAATAGATAAACACCATTTTTAACAGATTTATGCAAGTGCGAATCCATATTTTAGCACTCTGCATTAAGTTACTTTACAGTTGCTATTAAGGCTGTGGTTTAGAGTTGATAGTTAAGGTAACTAAAACCCAGAATGCTTACTCTTATTCATCGTCGAGTTGAAGAAGCACGACAGGGAATTAATCCAACTGTAATTTGTCGGGTTCAATCGGGTTGGATTGTGCTCGGTGACGTTCAGTTCTTGCAGGGTTACTCACTTCTGTTACCTGATCCCGTTGTGCCAGATTTAAACGCTTTGACAATGGAGGGACGTATAACCTTCCTACAAGACATGACGATTTTGGGTGATGCTTTGCTGGAGATCACTGGTGCAGTTCGTATCAACTACGAAATCCTGGGTAATCGTGAAGCAGCATTACATGCCCATGTATTTCCCCGGTTTGCGACTGAGCCAGAAGAGAAGCGACAGAAGCCAGTCTGGTTCTATGATTGGAAAAGTGGGCCTCCATTCGACTCAACACAACATCAACCGTTGATGAGTAAAATGGCAGCAGCAATCAAGCGGTATCAGAGAATTAGATAGCGCGGAAGATACCGTTACCTATCGGGACGTGGGCCGCAATCCGATTCCCCATGTGCGTTTGGATTCATCGGTGTCACGGATATCACCTTTGTACACCTTGAAGGCGTCAGCCTTGGGCAACCCTGCCCGTGCAAAAGTTGCTCAACTCGTTGGACAGTGAGTTCCAATGTTTGGGTGGAACGATGCAAGAGTTTGGTCAAGAACTTCGTAAGAACCTTGGCTCACGCTACAAATCAGCTCAACCTATGTTTCGTCAGGCTAATGCTCAAGCGGCTTGCAGACAGTGCTTAGAGAACTCAAATGGATTCTATAGACGTAAGGTTTCAGCCAGATCATCTAGCGCTTCCCGCGTCGGGTGTGGTAGATGCTTTTCATCAAACTTCACCTCCCCGCCTTCAATATAAGCCAGATGCTTATACGTAATATCGAGCGGATCATGCTGAGGAATTAGATTGAGGTGAGCATGGCGAACTCCAAAACCATGCACGACCATCCCCACCTTCAGAGGCTGATAAACCGCCATAATCTTGCGGCCAATACGCTGGCTCACAACCATCACTTGAGCTGCAAGGTCATTTGGCAAATCAGTGAAGTGATCAATATGAACTTTAGGGATAACAATGCAGGCCCCCGGATAAATCGGCTGCAGCGGGATGAATGCCATCGTTGTCTCATCTTCGTAGACGAGACTGACAGGGCCAGTGCCTTTAACAATGTCGCAGAAGGGGCACGGATTCATAGCACCAATTTCCAATTTTCAATTTTGGCTTGCGCAATCCCTGCTATCTGATAACTCAGAGCGAGTTGTTGGTAACCAAACTCAACCCAATCGGTAGCCTAGGTTCCGGTTGAATAGCAAGTAACACCCCAAAGATCTACTAAGGCCCAAAATAGGCTGACACAAAGCTACCATGCAACCCATAAGGCACGTGGTGATTTAGCTTCAAACGGGCTATTTCATTGCTGATGTTTTGCCCATCTAAAATCGCCAACTCCGAACAGCGTCGCTCAGCGTTGTAGAGCAGCATCAGCACCCAACCGTCATCTTCACGGGTGCCATTAGGCCGGGGCACAAATATGGGTTCTCCCGTAAATCCCCGGGGTGCAATGCTCCAGAGTTGCTCTTCCCCAGTTTCTAAATCTCGCTTCAATACGGCTTGTAGGGGGGCATTACCTGCTGATTTGTGGGTCGCGCCAATATACAGGTAGCGATAGGCTCGCCCCATATGATTGGGATGCAGGCTGGGAAACTCACAGCAACGGCTAATCAGGTTGTGAGGCTCGACTGTGTTCACGGCTAAGTCTAGATTGAAACGATACAGTTGCCCTTCGGGTACCTTGTCAAAATCCACATTCTGATAGTCATTGCCGTCTTCTACGCTAGGAAAGCCTTCGTAGCAAACAGCATCGATGATCACCTCACCACCTTGCTCAAAGGCATTGGCAAAGTGAAAAACAAAGCAGGGATCGGTCTCAAAAGTCTGCACCGGACTGGTGCCATCCCTGGGAATCAAGATAATCCGGGTCGGTTGCTTCGGCTCAAACTGGAGACACTCTGCTGCACCCTTAAAGCCCAAAACATAGGGCAGCGGGTTGAAGCTGACCGGATTTTGGAAAAAGATGGCGTAATGGGGGGTCAAGGCAAAGTCGTGGAGGAAGGCAAATCCCGGAATTACGTGGCTATGTTGATGAACTAAGCTACCGCTGGGGTCAAATTCCATCAAGGTAATTGTGCTTGACAGCCCTGGCTTTACCGCAAAGCCCACAAGACAGGGTTGATTGTCAGCCTGCGAGCAGGCTGGATCAATCCTAGGATGGGCGGTGAAAGCATCACCCGAAGAAATTGCGCCCCACAGATCATCCAATCCCAACGTATCTAACGTCGTGGGATCTAGTCGATGGGGTGCTGCCGCTTCCCACAAGGCCAAAAGCCTTTCACCCCAGTAAATAATGTTGGTATTCGCAATATTTTTAAGCTTTAGATCAAAAGCATTGGCCAGCCAGCCTCCTGGTTTTTGAGTCCCAAAGACCCCGCGATAGAGAGGTTTTCTGGCTTTTTGCTCGGCCACGTAAGCCTCGGTTTTGACATAGCGATTGTGGTAGAAGGCGCGACCATTTTCGAATGCGATCGCGTTTGCCATCCCATCTCCATCAAACGGGTGACGTACCGGATGTCCAGCGACATCCAGCAACCCAGGGCCAATCCGAAACAGTGTACCGGTCAAATCCGACGGGATCTCTCCCTCAATGTCTTCGATCCAGTAGGCAAATTCTTCCGGCTGGGAGCGATAGCCACTGCGCCAGTCGTCTCGGTCAAAGGCGGTTTGAGCAAAGGAATCTGGGCGGTTTTCGCTCGAAGCATCAAGGGTTTGCATGGTAACTCCAAATAATTCCAACGCGAGGGGAACTGGATGTGGGACTAACGGTTACCCTCCAATGGGGTAGCGGCAACGGGGACTTCTACCGGGGCTGCAACTGCGGTCGCCAGCGCAGCCAGTGAAACCTCAGTTCCAGCCGTTGGCT
The DNA here is from genome assembly GCA_039815185.1 of Cyanobacteria bacterium P01_A01_bin.123. GTDB lineage: Bacteria > Cyanobacteriota > Cyanobacteriia > Phormidesmidales > Phormidesmidaceae > JBCBZT01. The sequence continues at coordinate 162,975 of JBCBZT010000011.1, forward strand.
GGCGCTGAGGCGGTCGGGATGCTTCATCCGCTCCAGCTTCAAGGGCAGAAGATGCGGAAGCACTGGGTAACAAGAACAGCAACGGTAGGGGAAGCAGGGTCGTCAAGTTGGTGACCACCACCAGCAGCCAAAGATTTTCAAACTGGGTTTCAGTGATGTCAAACCAATGGGTCAAAACTGCGCCCAATTCATGGGACACCAACCCGGCCAAATTCATCACCGACATCAACAGGGCAAACAGCGTTGCCTCAATGCCTGGCGGACAAATCCGCGCCGACAACACCAACACTGGCATAAAGGCGATTTCCCCCATCACCGTTAACACCAGGCTGTCACCCAGGCTAAACCAGTAGTCGTCAATACCTAAGGTGCGGTTGGCATGGGTCACAAGCAGAAGGGTCGTCATACCCAGGAGGGCGGAGAGCACCGTAGACCAAGCAAAAATTGTCCGAAAGGGGACAGATTTGAGAAATCGCTGAAAGATCCAAATCCCGATTAGCGCGGCAATGCTAGTGACCAGGCGCACCCGCCCAAAAAATTCTGGTTGGAAGTGGAGTTCGTTAGTGGTAAAAAAGAAAAAGGCTGAGTCTGCCGTAGGCGTTGCCTGCCAGAGAAATATGAACAGCGCAGGCATCCAAATCGCTTTCTGAGTGACGGCTGCTTTCAGCTGCTTCACCTGCCCCCAGACTACGGTCAGATTCGATTGTTCAACTGGGGTTTCACTAATCAGCCAGGCGACCAAAGAAACCACCAGCGGAAAGGTCGCCGTGACCCCAAACACCACCTGAGTGCTGAACTGTTCTAGCAGCAGTCCACCCAAGTAGGCAGTGATAATTCCCCCGATGGCAGAAGTCCCCCACGCCAGGGACTGAATTGAACCGGCATCACTTTGAGATTCTCGTCGGGCGCGTTCAACCACTAGGGAGTCGACAATGACATCGCTGACGGCAACGGTCAGCGAGCTGAGCGTGATGGCTGCGATCGCGGCTCCTGTCGAATGAATAACTGTTGCCAAGGCTAGCCATGACAAGGCCCCAAAAATACCCGACAAAATCAGATAAGGGCGGCGGCGATAGCGAAAAATTGGCAACCCATCGGAGATAAAGCCAAACAACGGCTTGATTGTCCAAGGCACTGCCGCAATGCCCATCAGGGCAGATACCTCGGCAGGGGTGAGGCCAAGATCATCTTTCAAGTAAAAGCTGATTGCTAAGCGAGCCAAGCCCAAAATGCCCTGAACAAAATAGACCAGCAAAATTGCGGTGAGTTCTAGGTTTAAGGTTTGGCCCAACAGTACGCGTTGCTCTAAGAAGCGCTTGGCCTTTTGCTTCAGCGTTTCGGATGTGGATGACGAAAAGGTCATAAAAGCAGGATGGCAACCGATATCTGGGCAAGCTTTGTCACCAAAACACGGTCTTATATATTAAGAAATGTCAATCTCACCCATCATAACGCTGTCGACACCCGGTTGCAGCCTAGAAGCTTTATGACGGTGCCCATAATCCATACTTCCGATTTAGAACACCAAACTTGAGCAACGTCTCATCTTAAGCTGGGTGCTGTCACGCTAAGGTTCTAAAAAGCCTGATGCGATCAGCTGGGTTAACGTTCTGACTTAGTGCCAAAGAAATCGATGCGGTATTCGGTAATGTTGATGCCCGTTTCTGCTTCAACTTGACGGATCAGCTCCTCAGGAAGCTCAACTTGGATATCAATAATTTGGTTAGTATCCGTGCAGTTAACGTGGCTATGGGCGCTGCTCACATTGCCATAGAGGCGACCATCGGAGCGTTCTAGGCATTCGATGATGCCCTGTTCAGAGAGGGCTTCCAAATTCTGGTAGACCGAAGTGTGTCCGATGTCGCGCCCTTCACGATTGAGGCGATCATAAATTTCACGGGCGGAAAGATGTTCGTGGGTTTGCCACAGCAGCTCTAGAATATAGCGACGCTGCCGACTCAACCGCATCCCTAAAGCCTGACATTGACCTAGTGCGTCCTCTAGTGAGCGCATGGGTTTACTAATTGAGACTTTGCTTTGCATACCAATGCTCCAGGTGTGTCCAAACAGCCAGCCCAACCCAGGCTTATCCCATTTTAGTATCCACTACGGTTTTCACACTGGGGTTAGGCGATCAGGCCAGACTTAACCGAAAACAGCAAGCTGGAAAAAGTAAGGCCATCTGGGTTCATGATGTCTGAGGCAGCAGTCATTGCAACCCTGCGCTCAAAACAGGAATTCGGTTAAACCGTACTCAGTACCACTTTAACGAAGTCAAAAATTGACTGTCTACATCTAAATGTATAAGTGCCAATTAGGATTGAGCTTCAACCCACTGCGGCACATATCGCCATGCCTGTTTAAGTTGATGCTTCGCTGACAAATAATGGGGCATTTTTGCAGCGACTAGGTGCCAAAATTTGGCGGAGTGGTTCAGGTGAACCGTGTGGCAGAGTTCATGGACTAGCACATAGTGGACTAGGGGTTGGGGTAGGAAGAGGAGCTTGTAGTTGAGGCTAATGTGCTTTTGACTGGAGCAACTACCCCAGCGGGTCTTTTGTCCCCGGATACCCACTCTTGTATAAGGCAGCTCAATGGCTTGGCTAATTCGGTGTAGCTGTGGAACGAGGTCAACCTCTGCTTTGCGTTTAAGCCATTGACACAGGGTTCGTTGACAGTGGGTGGCCTGGCTGATATTACCCACGAGGGACAGGGTGCGATCGCTCATGGTGGTCATCGTGATTCGATCACAGGAGGTGTTCAAATAGACGATGTGCCAGTTTTCTGCTAACGCCAGCAGCTCAAGTGTCGTGGGATGCACGCTGTGAAAGTTTGGGTCGAGCGATCGCCCGTGCCGTTCAACCCGCTTTAGGGCAGCTTCAATCCAGCCTTGGCGGGCCGCCACAATGTCAGCTAAATGGCTGCGGTTGTAGCCCTGGGGGATGACAATTTCTACTTCTCCCAAAACCGTAATTTTGAGTGTGACGTGTTTGGCGCGTTTGCTCTCTCTCACTTTGAGCGACCACGGCTGGGATTCTAAATCTTGTGATGGGTCTTGTAACGGGCTTTCTAATGGGGAGTAGTCCTGAATGAACTCGGCCATAACACAGAGAATTGCAAGAAATTGAGCTTATATTAGCGAGCTTTGGCGATCGCAGGAATCGTAAACAAACCTAAAAAACTAATGAATTTCTTGCAGATTTAGAGACAACTGTAGTCTGATAACGGTGTGATTCAATGATTTCTATAAGGATAAGGAAGGAGAGAGTGCTGTGGATTTTAATTTGCTCTTAAATAATGTCGTGGACATTGGCATCGCCATCGGGCTCAAAATCGTTGGCGCTATTATTTTTTGGTTTGTGGGCCGCTGGTTAATTGGCATCGCTATGGGCTTAATCACCCGTGCTTTTCGCCAAGGCGGGGTTGAAGAAACGCTACTGGTTTACCTCAAATCCACTGTTGGCGTTTTACTCAATGTTGTCCTAATTGTTGCGATTCTGGGCTTCTTTGGGATTGAGACCACTTCCTTTGCAGCGCTGTTAGCCGCAGCCGGTATTGCCATTGGTGCAGCCTGGAGTGGACTGTTGGCCCACTTTGCTGCTGGTGTCTTTTTGGTGATCTTTCGCCCCTTCAAGGTCGGGGATTTTATCACCGCTGGCGGTGTCACCGGAACAGTTCAAGAAATTGGCTTGTTTGTCACCAGTGTTGACACGATGGACAATGTGCGCACTATTATCGGCAACAACGTGCTGTTTTCAGATAACATCCAAAACTTTTCAACCAATCCTTACCGACGAGTTGATTTGCTAGCCCAGCTGAACCACGATATTAACCATAAGCACGCGATCGCGCTGCTGAAGGAAAAAGTCAGCCATATTCCTAACGTCATGGCAGACCCTGCTCCCGATGTTGAAATCTTAGAATTTACACCCATGGGGCCTGTATTGGCAGTCCGGCCTTACTGCCATACGGATAATTATTGGCAGGTCTATTTTGATACGAACAAAGTGATTCGTGAAACGGGAGCCGAAGCCAACTTTGCGGTGCCTCAACAACATTTTGCCATTCAGCAAGCAGCCTAGGCACTCATGGCTATCTGAGCAGTATCGTTAGCTTGTCTGCTTGAGTGCCTCTAGCAAATCCTGATGAATTTGGGGAGACGCGGCCATCACAAGCCCCGGCCACTGATAATCTTGGCACTGGTTTACTGGGGGTAATTCAGATCCGTCGTGAGTGGTGACTAGATAGCCCATTTCTAGGGCTAAGAAGGCGAGGGCAGCCCCATCAATGAATTTACCCCGCGCCAACACAACACCGCATATCTCCCCGCTCAGGATATTGTTAACGGCTGGAATCAGACGATTTGGGTCGTAATCTTCTTGGACACTGACAACCTGATAGCGATCGCTTAAAGTTCCCCGTAACGCTGCCATATCCCATCCCAACAAAAGCGTTGGCTGGGGTTGGTCAATACTGAGCGGCTGGCAATCATCAAGTTCGTCACTCAACTGGCCGACAAAGGTGCCTTTACCCTGCAGCGCATAGAAGTACTGGTCTCGGGCCGGGCTAATGGCTAACACGGCCTCAAACGTTTCCCAGCCCAGTATGGTCAAAATAATCTGATAGCTGGGATGGCCATCCAGATAAAATCTCGTGCCATCAATGGGGTCTAGGGTGACAAGATATTCTCCCGGTTCACCAAAATCAATACCTGGGAAATACTTGGTGTTGTAAGTTTTTTCAAATTCCTCACCATAGAACCGCAGCTGAGGGAATTGGCCCAACAATAGGACTTCAACAAAGGTTTGAATCGATAGATCGGCGTCGGTCAAGGCAGTGGCAAAAAAATTGTCGGGCAAGTGCTCCTTTTCAGGTTGGGCCACAATTCGAGATTGAATTTGCCGGGCATAGGCAGCTGCGATTCGAAGTTGGGGGAGCAGTGTGGTTAATATTTCACGGGGCGTCGGCATTGCAGTTTAGATCCAGCGGGGGCGATGACTGGACTTTAGCCTACCGGAATTGGGCAACTGCTGCAGCCATTTAGCCAACATCAGCAATTGCTCCCGACTCTGCTGGTTGGATCGCAGCGGCAGTCGGATCAACTTTCTGCGGTAATTCGATGACGAAGGATGTACCGCCGGTAGGGCTAGAGTCGAGGATTAATTGCCCGCCGTGTTTATCCACTACGATTTCATAGCTAATGGACATGCCTAACCCAGTCCCTTTGCCCACTGCTTTCGTGGTAAAAAACGGGTCAAAAATTTTCTGCCGCACCTCTTCAGGAATACCAGGGCCGTTATCACGAATCGTAATCGAGACCCGATGCTTAGGATGAGCTTGGGTTGAAATTTCAAGCTTGGGTCGCCAATCGGGCTGCGTATCTTTCACGGCAATCCACTTTTCTTCTAGGGCATCGATTGCGTTGGCTAGGATATTCGTGAAAACCTGATTGAGCTGGCCAGCATAGCACTCCACCAGGGGTAAGTCGCTGTAATTCTTGACGAGTTCAATAGCCGGACGATCTGGCTGTTCTTTGAGGCGGTGATTGAGAATAACCAGAGTACTATCAATGTTGTTTTGCAGGTTAATTGGCTTGATATTGGCTTCATTCAAACGGGAGAAAATCCGTAGAGATAAGACAATGCTGCGAATTCTTTCTGCACCAATTTCTAGAGATGCAAGTAGCTTAGGCAGATCTTCTTGTAAAAATTCGTACTCGATAGCTTCCTGGCACTGTTGTACGGCTGCTGGCGGCATGGGAACAGCCTGTTGGTAAACCTTGATTAGGTACAGCAGGTCATTAACGTAGCGTTTAGCATAGTCGAGGTTGCCGTAGATAAAGCTGACTGGGTTGTTAATTTCATGGGCGATGCCCGCCACCATTTGTCCCAGAGACGACATTTTCTCAGCTTGGATCATCTGGGCCTGGGTTTGCTGTAAGGTCTTGAGGGTCTGTTCTAGTTCGTGGGCTTGGGCCTTGGCTCTTTGGGCAGTCCGATTTAGAGAGTCCGTGCGCACCTGCATCCGCTGAATCAAACGATTTAAGGCGGCGGCCAACATCCCGATTTCGTCTGCGGTAGTGATGTTGACCCGCAGGCTGAAGTCAGAGTTTTTAGCCACCCGTTGGGCAACATCGGTAACTCGCTCGATCGGCCCTGCGATCGCCCGGCTGGTTCGCCAAGCAATGACACTGGCGATCGCTGCCGATAGCAACATACTGACCACAATCATGAGTTTTTCGAATCCCTGGGCAGTTTCCATCACGTGCCCTGCCTGCAGTTCTTGAGCGCGCGCGACTGCCACTAAAGCTTGTAGTTCTTGATGAAACTGATCAATGCGTTCAGCCGTGTCGCCGATGGCGATGGTGTTCAGTTTCGCTGACAGGGCATTAGATAGGGAGAACTCATCCCCTGTGGGGATAGTCTCTAGTTGGTTTTGGAGGGTCGTAATGCAAATATCTAACTCATCGGTGTAGGTTTGAACCAAAGCATTGATGTCGGCTGGATCGGTAGCAATCCAAACTGGGTCGTCAGCTAAAAATTGCTCAATTGCCTGTTTGTGGGCATGTAAATCTTTGACATAGGCTTCTAGGTCTTCAGCTTGCGCTTGCTGCAGCTGTTCAGGTTGCTTAGCCATCACCGCCAGGCGCGTTGTGTAAAGGTGCAGCTCACTGGCGGTGCGCTCAAAATTCTGTAGGAGCTGAGACTGGGCTTGGGCTTCCCAAATCTGCTCGATACTTTGGCCTTGGTAGTAGTCGGCTACTAGCATCCCTGTTAGGGAGCCAACAAACCCGATGGCGATAGCAACGAAGTAGCCATAGCCGATTTTTTGATAGAGTTTCCGCATGCCAGAGAACCGGGCATGGGGAGTCTCATCATTACGTTTCAGTGCCATGGCATTCAAAGGCTCTTGTCCACTGCAATATCTGTAGGGAGCGTCAAGAGCGTAATCAGTAATCGATGTGAGATATTTACATCTTTACATGGGCAGATCACTGAATTCCGAGAAAAATAAAACTTGCGCTCCTTTTAGTCTCCAGCGGCGGGATTTAAATCCCGCCGCTGGGGACTAAATCCCGCTGCTAGCTACACCGTCTAATCAAAGTAGATCGCTGGCAACGACCTATCCACCGCATTCACGAAGACTTTAAGGTTGTTGCCCTGACGAACATCGAACCCATATAGCCTTTAAACCCGATCAGCGCTGTTTTGTTTATCTCTAGGCTTGGGCATGCTATGGGCAAGCGTTTGGGGGTGAATCTGACCTGTGTTTTAGAAGCTCATGTGGGTATCGTCTGGCTAAGCGATTTGTTTTTTTTACTAAGTTGACACTATGACTTCCCAATTTCTTGCCACGGCTAGAGATGTAAAATGTGAGACGCTGGGCAGGCTGCGTGAACCCCTGAGTCAAGTTTTTCCAGAACAAGTCAGGCTTGATTTTACCGTTGCGATCGCCACCTATAATGGCCAATACCGTTTGCCAGAAGTGTTGGAATGTCTGCGTTGGCAAATTAACCGCAATAAAATTGCCTGGGAAGTGATCGTGGTTGATAACAACAGCACTGACGATACAGCCCAGGTAGTGCGCGACTTTCAGGCAAAGTGGCCGCGTCCTGGGGGGCTGCGCTATGCCAGTGAAAAACGGCAGGGGGCTGGCTATGCGCGGCACCACGCGGTTCGCATTGCTCGCAGTCCGCTGATTGGATTCTTGGATGACGATAATCTACCCTCAATGACTTGGGTTTATGCCGCCTACAAATTTGGGCTCGATCATCCTAAAGCTGGGGTTTATGGCAGCCGCATTCGGGGTGATTTTGAAATTAACCCCCCTCAGCACTTCGAGCGGATTTCAGCGTTTCTGGCATTGACAGAACGGGGCAACAAACCCCGTATTTATGATCCAGCCCAAAAAATCTTGCCCCCATCTGCAGGTCTGGTGGTGCGGCGGCAAGCCTGGCTTGAAAACGTACCCGAAGATCAAGTGTTGATTGGGCGTGCTGGCCAAAGCATGTTGGGAGGCGAAGATTTAGAAGCAGTGCTGCATATGCAACGGGCGGGTTGGGAAGTTTGGTATAACGCTGCGATGCGCTTGTATCACAAAATCCCAGCCCGACGACTGAAGCGGGACTATCTGATCAGCCTATTTCGAGGAGCTGGCCTGAGTCGCCATCAGACTCGCATGTTAAGTGTATCTGCTTGGCAGCGCCCGGTGATGATGGTGGCTTATATGGCTAACGACATTCGCAAGATCGGGCGTCATTTGATCCGACATCGGCGCAAAGCTTTTACTGATGTCGTAGCGGCTTGCGAAATAACGCTTTACTTTTACAGCCTGATCAGTCCTTTTTTCCTTTGGCAGCGGGGTATCCGCCGAGCGTTACAGTCGCAATCGGGTTTGAGCAAACACCAGATAGCGGAAAGTTAACCGGCTGTTTGACAAGACGGTTCCTTGAGCTGTGGTGTAGCAGATACACTAGAGCCAGAATCGCCGAATATGGTGGATCAGGATGTCACAAGATGCTTATCAGCAGGGATTAAGTCGGCTACAGGCAGGCGATCATGAGGGCGCCATTCAATCGTTCGATCGCGCCTTGAGACAACAGCCAGGGTTTGCCGATGCGTTTTGGAGTCGGGCAAAGGCTCGCTTTGGGTTAGGCGATACTCGGGGGGCGATCGCAGACTATACCCAAGCATTGCAGTGTCGCCCTTCTCCAGAAGCGCACTTGGGACGAGCTTTGGTCAAGCTCTCTGTGGGTGAACCCCAGGCGGCGATCGCAGATGCCAACCAGGCTCTAACCCTAACTGCTGATTTACCCGCCGCCTACAATCTAATGGCTACGGCTTACCGCAAGTTGGGGCAGGTTGAACCCGCGATCGCGGCCTACAAGCAAGCCGCCCAAGGCTATATCAACCAAAAAGATAAAGCCAGTGCCCAGCGTTGTCTCAAGGCGATTGCCCAGCTTCAGCCGCCGGGCCAAGCCGCTGGTCAGCCATCAGCAGCTAGTGGCCTAATTGACCCAAATGACTTCTTTCAGCAAGCGGTGGACAAGCGAGAACGGGGTCACTACAGTGCCGCCCTAGCGGACTTTGATTGGATGATCCAAGCCGACCCCAAAGATGCCCAGGCTTACTGTCAGCGAGGTCTGATCTGGGCCCAGTTGGGCAACGCCCAAAGCGCAATTAAAGATTTAGCCCAGGCGGTGCGGCTGGCTCCCACCGATCACCAAATTCAAGCCTACCGAGCCCAAGTCCGCTTGGCACTGGGGGATGCTCAGGGCGCGATCGCCGATTTGACCCATGTCCTAGACCTCTCAGGGGATAATGCCCAGTGGCTGATGCAGCGCGGCCAAGCTTTTCAAGCCGTTGGCGATTACCGTCGTGCCCTTGACGACTGTTCGCGGGCACTCCAACTCAAAGGGGACGAACCGACCCTCTATGAAACGCGGGGCAAGATTCGCCAAGATTTTGAAGACGGTGCGGGTGCGATCGCTGACTATCAGCACGCCGCCAACTTATGGTTTAACCAAGGCAACTGGAAGCGCTATCAAAAAGCCCTGGAAACCGTTAAACAGCTACAACAGCACTCTAAATCCTCAACCCCGCCCATCCCCCCGCCGGGACAACCCGATACCCCGTCTACCCCAACTCGTACCGAAGAGTTACGCCGTCAACTTCTCAGATTAGTTGGCGGTACCTGGCCCATGGCGGAAAGGCTACTGACGATCGCTCGCGATCGCCATCCTGGCCAGAATGAAGATTGGTACTTGAAGAAGGTGATCGCAGATTTAGAACGCGATCGGTAGATTTCTTTTCACTCTCCACCAAACGCTGACGGTGGCCGATCACTACTCCACGCCCACCAAGGAGTGCCGCATTCGCAATCGTAGAACTCTTGCCATTTACGACGATGGCCTTCGGTATAGACTGGCGATCGCCGATTGATCCAGACCGCTTTGGCTTGCTGGCTGCTGGCTCCGCAAGTGGGGCAGCAAAACTGATGGGCGTGTTTAGCCGATGCAGTCCAGCCAGGGGGAACCAGAGAAAAGGCTTCCATGCAGGATATCCGCTTAGGGTTATCCCTATTATGGTCTGTGCGGAGCAACCGCTACAAGATTGGGGACGGTTGTGCATGGGTGGAATTTTCTCAGCTGATGAGTGTTGATGAGTATGGTTGCTGCGTATCAAAGTTTTAAGCGCTAGGGATATTCGGCACTGCCTCAGATATGGTTATGACGACCACCGTTGGCTCAAGGATAAGTGGATAGCCGCGGTTCAGGGAGATGTTTCGCGTGATACTCAATTTCCTTTCATTTTTGGGCCTGTTTGGGCTATGTTTCTTTGCTTGGCTAGGCTCTGAAGATCGGCAGCGCATCCCCTGGAAGGTGATTATTTGGGGGATTGGGTTGCAGCTTGTGATTGGCGCATTGGTGTTTCTAGTGCCCATAACGCGGGATTCTGTCCTGGTGCTTAACAACCTGCTCAACAGCATTATTGATGCGTCAGAAGAAGGGGCAAGATTTTTGTTTGGGCCGCTCTTTGTGCCCGACACCGCTACAGGCCCAGCAGGGCCAATCGCTGCAGGGCGGTGGCTGGCCCGAGCCTTGACCCCGGCTTTTACACCCGTTCCCGGTGATACCCTCGGGGTCAGCAACCTAAATATCGGTTATGTGTTTGCGTTTCGGTCGCTGCCTCAGATCATCTTTTTCGCAGCGCTGATCGCTTTACTCTACAACCTCAACATCATTCAGCCGATTGTACGGCTGTTTGCCAAAGCTTTTCGCTGGGCGATGGGCATTAGCGGTGCAGAGTCTTTGGCCGGCGCTGCCAATATCTTCGTAGGCATCGAGTCTGCGATCGCGATTAAGCCTTTTCTGGCGAGTATGACCCGCAGCGAGCTGTGTGCCATTTTGTCCTCTTGCTTTGGCTCCATTGCTTCAACGGTATTGGCCCTCTACGCTGGCTTTTTGCGCCCCACTTTTCCGGCGATCACGGGGCACCTCATGGCCGCTTCTATTCTGACCATCCCAGCCGCCTTCGTAATGTCGAAAATTTTGGTACCGGAGACAGAGGTGCCCAAAACCCTAGGACAGGTGCCAGAGGAAGAAGAAGCGGCTGAAGAAGATCGGAAAAACCCCATGGATGCGCTGATTGTAGGGGCATTGGATGGGGTCAAAATGGCTGTGGGGATCACGGCGGTGATCGTCGCCATTTTAGGATTGATTGCCCTGCTTAATTTAGTTTTTGCCAGTCTGGCCGGATTAGCCAATAGCAACATCGCGGCCCTCCGGGTGATTGGTAATTTCTTTGAGGTAGTGACCCTGCAAAATATTATGGGGGCCCTATTTTTGCCCCTGACGATCATGACCGGGGTGTCCGACAACTGGCCGGAATTATGGGCTGCTTCCCAGATCATCGGGCGACGATTACTTGAAACGGCCATCCCGCCTTATCTGACGCTGGCCTCCCTATCTGCTGAAGGGGCCATTAGCGATCGCACAATGGTGATTGTCAGCTATGCACTATGCGGCTTTGCCCATATTCCCTCCGTCGGTATTTTTGTGGGGGGTCTATCTGGTCTGGTGCCCTCTCGCCGCAAGGACATTAGTGAAATCGGGTGGAAAGCGCTGTGGGCGGGTACCCTCGCAACGTTGATGACGGGTTGTATTGCCGGTCTGTACTTTTACGAAGGAACGAATGTCTTGGGGCAGTAGTCTATCAGTAATTCTGGGTATTTTTGGACGGTTAGCGTTTCAACCTCCGGATCAGGCGTTTGGCGCGTGGACTTTTAACTAAGTCACGTCACTACTTGGTACGCCTTAGTCATTTGCCATGCCGTTTCAGGACATCCGTTTTCCCAATAATGTTTTACTAACCCGCCAACTCTCGGCTCGATATCTCAGAGATCTGACTCAAGTTGGTGCGGATACCTATCATGCGCAAATTGCCAGCGCAGCACTGGCCCGCTTGTTTTGCGAAAGTATTCCACCTAATTCGCTACAGCAGCGATCGATTAGCTGCTGTGAAGAGGCGATCTGGCTGGCTGGCTTAAAGGTTGGTGAACTGATCACCCTGGCGTAGTACGAAGAAATCGTGACCCTAGTTCTATAAATAGTTACACCGCTTTACAGAAAAAGATAAAGTAAAAATAAAATTAGCGGTAATTGAATCTGTGGTTCCTTCTTCTTTGCTCCAACCCGTTGAACGCCTGAGTAAGTTACCTCTCCAAACCATTTTGGAAGATAGCTTGACAATCTTCTGGGGAGACTGGTTGGATTTGCGCGTACGCATCCCCCAAGTCGCTGCATCGGGGCTGATTTCACCCCTGATTTACATTCTGGCTTTTGGGTTAGGGCTAGGTAGCTCCATTGATCGCGTTACTGAACCCAGCGCAGGTAGCAACTATCTAGAGTTCATCTTGCCGGGAATGGTGGCGCTATCGTCGATGGTGATTAGCTTTGGCGGTACGACGTTTTCAATCTGCGGCGATCGCTTGTTTACCAAAACCTTCGAAGAAATGCTGCTGTTTCCGGTGCATCCCTTGGCACTACACCTGGGCAAAATGCTGGCGGGCATCGTCCGGGGCATGATGACGGCAGCGTCGGTGATCGTGGTGGCAATTCTGTTTACCGGAAATCTCTGGAGTTTCCTCAATCCCTTATTTTTGCTGCTGCTGGTGCTCAACTGTGCCGTGTTTGCTGGGCTGGGGGTGATTGTCGGCCTCAACGTCAAATCCCTGGAAAGTGTGGGTTTGTTTAACAACTTTTTGATTGTGCCGATGTCGTTTTTAGGGGCAACCTTTTTTGACCCGGCGACATTGCCCATAGCGCTTAAAGCGATTGTCTACCTGCTACCGCTAACCTACACCACAGTCGGCTTGAGAGCCGCCGCCTACCAACCGTTGACTGAGTTTCCCTGGTACTCAATTCCAATTTTGATCGGGGTAGCGGTTGTTCTTTCAGGGATTGGGGCTTACCAGTTTGCCCATCAGCAGGATTAATCCCCATTCGATTTGAAACCTGGCGTAGGGGCGAGAGGCCCCTCGCCCCTACGAAGGAAAAACTGTGGCTCTGGATAGGGCAAGGGCTCGATCAAAACATTCCCGCTTCAAGCATGAGGGCTTCCTGGAGGTGTTGGTTAAGCTGCGCTGCCCCGTCAGGGGAATGGTTAATGGCAACGTACCCCAACAGGGTGTCAAAGAAGAAGGCGTTCCAAGCTTTTGGTAAGGGACAGACGCGCTCATTTTGCATCAGAACCACCTGGTTAGCGTAGGGGCCATCAGACTGCCACTGGAATTGAGCGGCGGGATGGAGCGCGATCGCGTCAATTTTGGCATCCGTTGGACAGCCTCCAGAGGGAGGGTTTCCTGCGGTCTGCGCTGTCTGAACCGTAAGTTGTGCGGGACTATCAAAGGGCTGAAACCAGACGCGATAATCGTGAGACTGAATACCTAAACGGGTGCCTTCAACATTGATGCCCTCGGGGCCAACCAAAAAGAGCAAATCCTGTCGAAACTGCTGACTGGGAAAGGCGATCGCAGAAATGCTCTCCGGTAAGTTTGCAGGTTCAACCCCCGCAGCGACGAGGGCACCAAAGACTAGAATTTGCTGCAACCCGTCAACATCCCAGGTGGTAATCATGCCAGCCGCCAGCGCTTCTTGGTATAGGCGGGCAAAGGCTCTGAGTCTGGGGGCTGACGCAACATCGATAGCAATCAGCTCCTGCACATTCAAATGTTCTGCGCCGTAGCGTCGCAAAGCCGCTTGAGTACCGCCATAAACCGATATGTCTGGCGCTTCTCGCAGGTAAATCGCCACGGTTCGCCTAAAAGCCTGATAGCGGGGGTCAGCCGGGTCAGCCGGCATGAACGCAGCATCGATCAGTGACGCCAAGTGAGCCTGAAAGCCAACCGCGTGCTTTAGGGTGGCACTCACGCCAATATCGTGCCCTTCGTTGATCATGGCGGTGTAGAGTTGCTCTAGCAAATCAGCGCCTTGGTCAGCGATCTGTTTATACTCTCCAACCGATTGTTCAATGGCCTGAAACTCAGGGGCATATCCAGGTGCAAGGTTGGCTAAGTGCGGCCAAAACCTGGGTGTGAAGGCATAGTCTTTCAGAACGGCAAAAATTACCCGGTCATAGGCAGGATTGGATGAATCCTTCAGCAGATTCAGCAGCAGTTGCCTTGCATAGGGATAGGTGGCTGCGGGGCTAAAGCCCGCTTTCTCAGTTCTCGACACCAGGATAGAAATGGTGTTGCTGCCGTTTAACTGGGCCGCTTCGGCAGGCAATAGGTAATACCCCAGGCCAAATGTATCCCAATCTGCTCGGGACAGATTGATTAGCGTATCCCCCAGTTCTTGGGTATGGGCCACTGATAGCGTGTGGAGTTGTTCCAGAATTTGACTGCGTAAGCGCTGTTTTTCTTGTTCATTGAGCACAACTTGCTGGGCTAATTGGGTGATTCCTGCAGAGTAAATATCTGGCATTTGAAACTGCACAATGCCGAGCGCGTGGGCGATCGCGCCCTCTTCTGCTCCGTAGGTGGCATTCGGCAGTTTGGCAATCACTTCTGGAATGCTCGTGAGGCGACGGCGATCTAGAGAGGCATCTTTGCGCCGATATCTCAAATGGGTTAACAAACCATACTGCACGAGATTGTCAGTCCATCCCTGGCGCCCGATCCATCGTCTCAATGCCAACTGCTGGGTAGACAACGCTTGCTCCCGCTCCCAAAAGGAACCGACTTCGCCTGTGCCTTGAATGATCGGTGTGGCATCGTTCGTTCTGAGCAGTGGATCTTGCAGCGTCAGGAGGGCGTGGTCTAGCATCCACAAAGATTCGCCGGGATCTAGGCCAACAGCTAAGCTTGATTCAACGTAGATGGGAATAAAGTAATCTACAAAAAATCGATCGGTGTTGAAGGTGTTGCCTTCGACATATTCAGTGAGTTTGCCGCGTTCCAAATCCGCCGCGATCGCAGTCACATAAGGGCTCCCCTGCAGCAGCCAAAAAAATTTCTCATCCATACCGGGCGCGATCGCCGTGGGGAATTGAGTTCGTCCTTGTACAAATGCCTCATATGACAGGGGCGGAATGACAGTGCCATCGCTCAAGATGAACCAGGTTCCTTGTTTGCCAAAGCGATAGGTTGCCCCCTCAATCAGCCCGATTTTTTCACGCATGGGTAGCCCGCGTGTGCTGAGTTTGACCGCTTGATTGAAGAGAAATTCTCTGCCCAAAATTCCTGCCAGAATTAAGGCAGCGCAGCTCAGCAAACCGTAACGCAGTTTCCAAAATGCTTTCACGCTGCCTATGCTATCCAACCCAGGCAGCATTGGACGAAAATTGTCGGTTCAATTCCCGTGAAGGTTTGGCTGGTTCTGTCGTGAGGTCAAATTGTGGATTGGATGACGACTTAACCGCATTCCCATCCAGATCCACAGTTTTTTCTCAAGCTAGAACTCCAGGTTTCAAATCGGATGGGGTTTAGACTATGGGCAGGACTGTCTAAAGTGATCGAGGAGCAATCATGTTTGCGGTTGTCTCACCTGAAACCATCCAATTACCAGCCGGGGCAGTGGTGCGACTCCCCGCCAATTGGCAGGAGTATCAGCAGTTATGTCAGCAACGGGGCGATCGCGCTATTCCTCGAATTAAGTTTCGCCCCGGAGAAGTGTTGTTAATGTCTCCACTAGCCAAACATGGACGAGACGCCAGCTTGATTGCAGATGTGATCAAAGTTCTCTTAGATCATACGGAACGCGAATACGATTCCTTTACACCAGTGACGATGGCTTTGCCAGAGGAAAGCGGTATCGAGCCCGACTATTGCTTTTATATTGACCATTGGCCAGCGGTTTCTGGTAAGGAACGCATTGATTGGGAAACGGATCCACCCCCTGATCTGGTGCTAGAAATTGATGTCACAAGTTTCTCAGATGTGAACGATTATCTCCCCTATCAGGTGCCCGAAATTTGGTTGTTTCGTAGACAGCAATTATGGGTTTACCAGCTACAGGGTGATGAATACATTGCCCAAAACCAAAGTCGATATTTCCCAGATATTGATCTACCCGATGTGATTACTCGATGTTTGCAGGTGACCTACGAGCGCAATACCAGTGCCGCTATTCGGGATCTAAAGCAGCGACTGAGTGCTGAAATTTATGGGGATAGGGACGGGAATTAGTTCGTCAAGTGTTCATATTTGTTGTCCCATTTTTTGCTTGGATTTAGAAAGAACACTGGTAATGTCTATGCAACTCAACCTCACCCTTTTTCCCTACCTTGAACCGCTGCTGCACGTTCATGAGCAAGACAACCAACAACCCGATAACCTCTGTGGCCCCTACTGGATATCTCTACTCCTCCAAGCCTACGGCAACCTTTCAGTTTCAGCCGTCGAAGTCGCCCTCAAGGCCTCCACCATTCTTCCCAGCCACGGTGACCCCGCCGACTGGATCCCGCCAAGTGCAACCTCACATCTTGGCCCAGGCTACGATCGCATCCCGACCGTCTCCGATATCGCAGCCTGCGGCACCTCAATCACTGGCCTGATTCAAGCTACTGAGCAGTTGAGCCAAGGCCGATTTTGTCTGCTGCCGCTGCAATCCAACACCTGGATAGGTGCGCTGACCGCTGTGTGGCACCTCTGCCACACTCACCCTGAGTGGCAAGTCGTCCCGCTGCTCAATCCCCACACCAGCTATTTTTTGGGTTCCACCTTAACCCCGCGACAACTGTTCAACAACCTCGAAAGTAGCGCCATTGCATCCCCACCCCCCAACTGGAGCGTCGGCCATTTCGCCCTGCTGATCGGCCAACTCCAAGGCAACGCTAACTCGCTCTACGCCCTCCTTGATACCTATCCCCACTTTGGTTGGAACGGTATCCATCTCCAGCCCCCTAACGCGCTTGTCCAATCCCTCCAACGGCCCAACCAAGATACCCAGGGCGGTATTGCATTATTTGTGGCTTCAGAGCTGCGATCGCGCCTCGAACCCCTACTCGAAAACCACACCCTAAAAATCAAACCCTGGGACAACGGCACTCCCACCTGAAACCCGCTCCCC
Source organism: Cyanobacteria bacterium P01_A01_bin.123 (assembly GCA_039815185.1). Lineage (GTDB taxonomy): Bacteria > Cyanobacteriota > Cyanobacteriia > Phormidesmidales > Phormidesmidaceae > JBCBZT01. Next base: position 180,046 of record JBCBZT010000011.1, read on the forward strand.
TAGGGTTGATTCTCCAAGGAAATGAAGGTCACCGCAGCAGCATCGACAATCGTTTCCATTGGGTCAAGGATGTGATGCAGCAAGCGGATGCTTCCGCCATCCTTGACCCCAAACCCGCCGCGTTGAAGGCTCTGCTAGTTAACTGAACAGCATTGAGGTAGAACCGACTTATCCCATCAGCTTGGCTTTGACCATTTCTTGCACTTTTTTACCGTCGGCTTTGCCTTTCATCTCTTGCATGGCTGGCCCCATCACTTTGCCCATATCTTTGGGAGAGCTGGCCCCTACTTTGGCAATGATGGCATCGATGGCGGTAGCAACTTCTTCATCAGTGAGTTGCTTGGGTAGATACTCTTCAATGATGGCGAGTTCTGTCGCTTCTGACTCGGCGAGTTCGTCCCGTCCAGCCTGTTTGTATTGCTGAATAGAATCGCGCCGCTGTTTGGCTAGCATGGTCAGTACTTCTAGCTCTTGCGCTTCGGTTAAGGCATCTTGACCGCTGGGGCGCACGGCGGTTTCTTTTTCTAGGATGACTTTTTTAATGCTGCGCACGGTTTCGAGCCGCACTTTGTCTTTGGCCTTCATGGCCGTTTTGATGTCGTCGCTGATAGTGTCTTTGAGGCTCATGGTGGGTTTTGGGGCGTGTTCTTCGATGGTTCTATGCTACACCGTGGTTTGAGAGTCTAAAGAAGGTAATTGGTTCGTCGAAAGCTATAGCCCCACAGCGGACGCCTCTTCATAACGGCCTAATTTACGCAGTGCTATGCTTTTGCTCTTGAGGGCTTGGTAGTCGTCAGGTTTGATGGCGAGAGCGGCATTATAGGAAGCGATCGCTTCCTCATAGCGATCTAACTCACCCAATGCATAGCCTTTGTTGATGAGGGCTTGGTGGTCGTCAGATTTGATGGCGAGGGCAGCAGCATAGGATGCGATCGCCGCTTCAAAGTTTTGATCGGCAGCGAATAAATTACCTTGTTCAAATGCAAGATCAGCATGCTCAATGAGAGGCAATTCATATTCTTCGAGCAAGCTTTGAGCCGAAAGGATTTTGTCTCTGCGTTCTTGGGGGCTGAGCAAACAGTATTTTTCATAATTGGCCTCAGCCCAAATCTTAGAGGATTCTGATTGCAGCCCTTCTTTATCCATTACAAATTCAAACGCCCCCGAGTGCCAATCAAAGAAGTCAGGGGCACGATGGATGAAGTATCTCAACGCAAACCGAGGCACTAGAAATACAAAACAAATGTCGAAATCTTTGAATCGCTCTCGGCTTAAATTGAGGTAACCCAAGAGTCGCGGGACCCCTTTCCAGCTATAGCCATACCGATCTTTACTGCTAGTCCAAAGCTTGTGATTTTCATAATCATAGAGGGAATGTTCAATTCCTTGGATGAACAGTACGTCGATTTGCTCCCGATTGGGTAGCGTGTTTACCCGGTCATAAAAGTTTTCAATGGGTTCCGTCAATGTCAGCACATCAATGCGCTTGTTGGCCACATCCTGCCGCACCCGTTTCACCAACCGTGCCCCTTCTGCAGGAGAACAGCGAACAAAATACAGGCCAAACCCATCAACCCAGTTTAGAGCTCGAAGCAGCGCTTGATAGTCTTCCTTAGGTTCTGCAGCGAGGTCTTGATCCCAACGGGTTAAATCAGCTTGACTCATGAAGATATAGCTTTTAGGGCATCTTGAAATTGTGGTATGCCTCTAATCAAAAGATGAACATCACGCCAACGGTATAGGTCACCGCTGTCATTACTGTAGCGATATTCTAAAATGCAGCGATTAAACAACGGTTCTCAATAAGCTGCCTCATCTAATAAAGTATCCTTCTAACTTATCGCCTAATTCCCTATCTAAACCAACGCAACAAAAGCCTCAGTACCCTTCCCAGCACAGAAAACCAAGGGTTCTTCGGTCGGGTTTCAAGCAACTTAACTAGCGCAATGATGGATGCTTTAAACCGACCGAGTCTCACTAACGTCCGAAATTTATTTTTAAGCGCTTTGCGATAGTCAGGTTTGATCGCCAGGGCCGCATCATAGGTCTTGAGTGCGGCCTGATAACGCCCTAGCTGATGCTGTACTAGCCCCTTGTTATTGAGCGCTTGATAGTAATTGGGGTTGATCGCCAAGGCCGCATTATAAGCCTTAAGCGCGGTTCTATAGCGCCCTAGCTGACGTAGCGCAATCCCTTTGCTGTTAAGCGTCTTGGGCAAATCAGGCCTAATGGCCAACGCGGCATCATAAGCGGCGATCGCGTCCTCATAGCAACTTAATTTTTGCAGCGCAAAGCCTTTATTATTAAGTGCTTGTTGATAGTCGGGTTTGATTGCTAACACAGCCTCATAGGCTGAGATCGCGGCCTTATATCGACCTAAATCGGCCAGGATAATGCCTTTGTTATAGAGTGCTTCGTAGTGGTTGGGTTTGATCGCCAAAGCAGCATCATAGGCGGCAATCGCTTCCTCATGCCGTCCCAACTGAGTCAGCGCCATGCCCTTATCATTCAGCACAACGTAGTAGTCAGATTTGATCGTCAAGGCAGCGTCATAGGCAACGATCGCGTCTCGATATCGTCCTAAATTAGCCAGCGCAGTCCCTTTGTCATAGAGCACGCCATAAGCATTGGGTTTGATCACCAAGGCAATGTCATAGGCCACGATCGCCTTCCGATATCGCCCCAAACCAGCCAGCAAGGTGCCTTTGCCGTAGAGCGCTTCCGTGCAGTTGGGCCTGATGATCAAAGCGGCATTATAGGCCGCGATCGCTTCCTCATAGCGTCCCAAATCAGCCAGGGCAGCACCTTTATTATGGAGTGCCTCGTAGTAATCCGGTTTGATCGCCAAGGCGCTATTGTAGGCGGCGATCGCGTCTCGATGTCGCCCGAGATCAGCCAGCATAGCGCCTTTGCCGTAAAGCGCCTCGTAGCAGTTGGGCCTGATCGTCAAGGCCACATTATAGGCGGCGATGGCTTCCTCATGTCGTCCTAAATCAGCCAGTACAGTCCCTTTGCCGTTGAGTGCTTCGTAGTCATTGGGTTTGATCGCCAAGGCAGCGTCATAGGCCGCGATCGCGTCTCGATGCCGTTCTAAATTAGCCAGCGCCGCCCCTTTGCCACTAAGCGCTTCATGGTACTTAGGTTTAATCACTAAGGCAGCGTTATAGGCCACGATCGCCGCTTCACATCGCCCTAATTCAAGCAGCGCCATACCTTTACGATAAAGGACTTGGTAGAAGTCAGGTTTGATCGCTAGGGCAGCATCATAGGCCGCGATCGCCGCTTCAAATTTTTGATCGGCAACCAAGCTCAAACCTTGTTCAAATAAAAGATCAGCTTTTGGGGTGGGTGATACTTGTGCTGTTACTGGCGGGCTGTGAATGGAGAGAGTCTTGCTTCTGCCCCGCGGCGTTGACGAGACATAATTTTTATAGTTAGAAGTGCCGCGGTTATTTCTGCGTCGGCGGCTTAACTCATCTCGGCTCATGGTGATGGTGCTGCTAGGGCAGGCAGATTAAAACTATCTATACTTACTGCGATCCAGACGTCTACTCCGGGCCAAACGTCTTTTGCAATGCACCCGAGCCAATAATTACTACTAATACTGATTCGTTAGTCAGTGATAAAGTTTCCTTATTGCCTATTTTCTTCAGCTTAATTGCTTAATTCTCTGTGGTAGGGGTTTCGGCAGGCAGAATATTAGATGTCGTTTGATTAAGCTGCTGCAAAATTGATTCAAGCTGCTGTTGGGTTTCGCCATACAGCTGCCAATTTTGTTCTTGGAGAGCTGCCTGGCCTTGTTGATAGACCTCCAGTGCCTGTTGAATCAACTGAGTAGTTTGACTATCGAGCACCGGGGCAGTATCTACAGCTTGATCCGGTACGGCCTGATCCGGTGCTATGATGTCAATTTCTCCAAAAAGGCTGGTCAGCGCACCCGCCAAATCATTGGCCATTACCGTTTGATCGCCGTAGGCCATAATCACTCGCTTGAGTTCAGGTAGTTCTCCTTGCTCTGCTCGCAAATAGACGGGTTCAACATATAGCAACGATTGTTCGATCGGAATCACTAACAGATCCCCCCGAATTACCCGCGACCCTTCTTGACTCCACAACGTGAGCTGTTGCGAAATCTCAGGATTTTGATCGATGCGAGCCTCGATTTGGCTGGGGCCGTATACCAGTTCTTGTTTAGGAAACTCATAGAGTAACTGCTTACCATAGGCGTCACCATCAGAGCGGGCGGCAAACCAGGCCACCATGTTGTCTTTATCAACTGGGGTAAAGGGCACAATCAGCATAAACTCATTGACCTCGGCCTCAGGCAGTCGCATGATCACGTAATAAGGCTCGACCAGTACGACATCACCCTCATATACCTGGGACGGAAACTGCCACACATCCTCTCGGTTGTAGAACACTTCCGGGTTGGCCATATGGTAAGTCTGGTACATCTGCGCCTGAATCTTGAAGAAATCCAGAGGATAGCGGAAATGAGCTTTGATCGCCGCAGGTGCTGCCTCCTCGGGTTCAAATAGCTCTGGAAAAATCTCAGCGTAGGTCGCTAACACTGGATCATTGGGGTCAATCGCAAAAAATCGCATCGTGCCGTCGTAGGCATCCACCACCACCTTGACTGCATCGCGCACATAATTGGCCCGTTGCTGAGCAATGCGGCCAATATTGCTTGAGTTTTCGGTCAATATGGCGTCTAAATTATTGCTGCGAAACAAGGGCTCGGAATAAGGATAGCGATCGCTGATGGTGTAAGCATCCACAATCCACTGGAGCCGACCATCAATCACCGCAATGTAGGGATCATTATCTAACTGCAAAAAGGGCGCCACGTGGCGCACCCGCTCCATCACTTGTCGATAATAGTGAATCTTTGACTCTGGGCCAAAATAGTTTGAAATCAGGATTTTGAAGCTGCCTGTTCTCAAAGCATAAACCAGCCGCCGCCAGAGAGACCCCATGGGAACGCCGCCCAAACCGTCATAGCGGGTAAGGGCATTGCTCTCCCCTTGGGGGTAGTCAAACTCATCGGTGCTGGTGCCTGTAAAGATATAGCTATTGGTTTCTTCCCCGTAATAGAGCCGCGATTGATCCAGGGTTAAATCCGTTGTGGTTTGGGGCGGCACATTTTGAAAAAACAGTTCTGGCAACCCGTCTGGTGTAACCTGATTGACTGGACTCATGACCAAGCCAAACCCGTGGGTATATTTCAACCGCTGGTTCACCCAGGTCTTTGCCTGCTGGGGAACTTGCTCGTAGGCCAGTTCACGGGGGGCCAACATCACCTGCCGATAGTCACCGTTGAGGGTGTAACGGTCGATATCCACATCTTTGAAGCGATAATACAGGCGAATCTCTTGGAGCTGCTTATAGGTGCTCAGCAGCGGACGATAGTCCCATAGGCGAATGTTGTCGAGGGTGGATTGATTACGCGCCAGTGCTTCACTGCTGAGGGGCTGGTCGGCCGGAAAGGCTTCGCTTTGAATTTGCTCTAGACCATAGGCTGTACGGGTGAATTGAATATTGTGTTCAATGTAGGGGCGCTCTTTTTCTAGTTCGTTAGGGGCCACGATAAATTGCTGCTGAAACCAGGGGTATCCCACATTCACCACCAGCAACGCCACCCCATACATGGCAATGCCAAAGCTGGGCAAGGAAAACCCACTGCGCCCCAGCGATATGATAAATAACGCCGCCACGCCCAAGGTGACCCCGGCCATCAGCCAATAGGATTGCAAACGGGCATGCACATCGGTGTAGCCCGCGCCAAACACTGTACCGCTAGAAGAGTATAGGATTTCGTAGCGTGCTAGCCAAAACCCTACGGCAATGGTTACCGCGATCGCAGCCAGCAAAAGGCACAAATGAGTTTTTGCTTCTCCAGTCAAGAAATATTTCCAACCGCGCTCCGGACGGATTTCTCCTTTCAGGCCATACACCGCCAAAGCAATCAAGCTACTCCACAGCAGCAAGCCCAAAATGCCCCGCTGCAACCCTTCATAAAAAGGCAATTGAAAGATATAAAAGCTCAAATCCAAACCAAAAATAGGGTCTTGGATGGCGAAGGCCGTAGGATTCAGATACTTCAGAATGATTTCCCAGGCAGAGCGTCCATTATTGGCGGCGACAAAAGACAACACTACAATCGCAATTAAAACCGTGTAGCGTGGCAGGTGCTTCGCATAGGGGCGCAGGTTCGTATTTTCAATCAGGGTATAGCTGCGATCGCGAGTTAACCGCAACGCCATCAAATAGTTCGCCCCAAGCAAAATCCCGTAGGCTGCAAACGTACCCAGCCAAATCACAATCTGCCAGGAGATACGGGTCCAAAAAATTTGCTCAAACCCAACTGTGCTAAACCACCAAGACTCAGTGAGCAGCGTGATTAGCGTTCTTAACGACAGCAGAAACCCAGCAACGACAGCAAAGGCAATAATCCAAAACGGCGAGATAGTTGGGAGAGTTCTCTTCACAGTGGGGCAGTTTACCTACGTCGCATCAACAGGTTGGCTAGGGGCGAGGAGATATCCTGCCCAGCTATACCTCTAGCTTAACCCTGTCCCAGGATAGAGCTTTTAATCCCCTAAGCATTAAGTCGTTTCGGTTTGGCAGCTGGTTTGGTCTGCATAGTCATACGCTCAAAGCTAAGCGCCACAACGCCAAGGGTCACCATCATCACCCCGCCCCATTGCACAATGTGTAGGGCAGATTGTGCACCGGGGGTCAGAAAACCAGCCAAAATCGCGGTTACCACTGGGCCACTAGAAGCCACAATCGACGCTTGGGCAGCACCCATCAACCGTACGCCATAGTTATTGAACAGGTAGCCAAATAGGGTCAATACACCCAGCAACAGCACCGCAATCATCAAGGCTGGCAGACTGCTAGGTTCCTGGATTTCCAGACCAAACAAAGGAGCCCCTAGGCGTTGACAGACTAACAACACCGTGACGCTGATTCCCGTCAGCCCTAAGATCGTCGTAAATTGCAACAGCGTTACGGGAACCGGGTGCAGCTTGCGGAAGCTAATCTGCATTGAGATCAGATACAGGGCAAAAGCAATACTCGATAAGATGGCTGCTACAATGCCCCAGGCAGAGAGTTCAGCACTCGATAAGCTGTTGGAAATGCGCGGCCAGGCCACAAAGAAAATCCCCAGGGTAATAGCAAACATCACCCCTACGCGTAAAGATGAAGGGCGATCACCAAATAAAAACCACGCCAACGGCACTGTAAACAGCGGATACATAAACAGCAGCGTCACCGCCACCCCAGCCCCCACATCGGGGATTGCCTTATAAATCAAGACCTGGGATGTAAACAAGAAAAAGCCGCTGCTCAACACCTGCAAAATTGGCAGTCGCTGCCCCTTCTTCAGAAACTGGTTTAAGTCTCTCCATACCTGAGGATAAAGCCGCTGGGCAACAATCGCCATTAAAGGCAGAACAACCACCATGCGGAAAAACAACAGCAGCAGCGAATTCGGAATATTCAAGGGTAGGATTGGGCTAAGGGGCAAAACCCCCAAAAATTGAGCCCCAAATCCGATAATGCTGACCATCACATTGTGAAACGATAGCGCCAGGGTCGAGAGAATAATTAAAATCAGACCCTTACGCATCGTAGACAGTTGCGAACCGACTTTAGGAGTAACTGGCGGACGCGCCGATTGTGGCATTGGTTGTGGCATTGATCGGGGTGCAGCCATAGCAGCGTGTCCCACAGTGGCTTCACTGCCCATGCCAGGTATGGGCAGGGGGGCGCTATATCCCTGAATCCCAGGAAACTGGGTTTGAACATTCGTGATGTGATCTTTAAGCTGTACACTCAAGCGATTGACCAACGCTTCTAAAATGACCTCGCCTTGCTGCTCCATATTGTGCATGCGGCTGATTTGTTGCGACAGCGCACTTTGATAGCTATGGAGGTCTTGCTGGAGCGATTGCAGTGTGCCACCGATAGTGGAATCGAGGGACGCGACTAGCCGCTGCATGTTTTCAACGGAGGGGCTATTGGTTGGGAATTGACCAGGCACTAATTGGCCTGGATTAATGCCTGCTTGAGATGGGGGCATCTGACCCACCATCTGGGGTGACAGCCCCTCTGCAAGCCGGGCTTGTAAATGAGTGGCAAGGGCCTGGGCCAGACGTTTTGCCCAAATTTGCTGCTGAGCAACTTGCTGTTCAGAGAGGGCTACATCGCGCTCAGATTTGAGCGCATAGTAAGCTTCCTGGAGGGCTTCATATTCGCCCTGCAGATCGCCAATATCATCGACCAAACGAGCCTTCTCGCCTTTCAATCGTTCGATATCTCCAGCCAACTGCCCTGAGAAATTCTGCTGAAGCTGCCCCAAATCTTGAGAGAGCCTTTGCAGAATTTCCATTGCCTGGGACGACTCGCCGTCGCCTAACTGGTTCGGTAGATTGTCAAACTGCCCCATGCCTCTGTGACCCTTAATGGTTTTTACCCGAACTTCCTCCAAGCGAACTTAGTCGGAAAGCCGTGAGTGAGTAATTGCTGCTGGTTTGCTCAACATAATCGAAAAATTCCCATGATTGGGGAAACAGTGATCAGGTGACCATTTCAGGTCAAAATTAACGCATCTTGTAAATCAAGGGGTAACTCGGGCAATGAGTCCGCAACATTTTGCAATCCCAACCTGCGCCAAACCCGACCAAACTTGATTAGGCTACTGGCCGACCAAACAGCTCTAAGGGTTAAGGTGCCCAGATAAATTTGAAAATTAGCACAGCTGGTTAAGGGGCTCTGATTGGGATTCAAAAGGCTCGGTGGGGCAGGAAGCCAGAAGTCAGGTTCAGCAGCGAGAGAGCTCTAGTAAGCGAGGTTCAATTGGCATGGCGAGCCAAAATTTGCTGGATAACCCGAGTCAGGACGTGGGGTTGTTCTACCATGGCCAAGTGGCCGCAATGCTCCAGCCCAATCACATTTCCAGGAGAGGTCTGAAATAAGGGGTGGAAGCTGGCCAAGTGGTTTACATATTTAAGTTCAATCACCCGATCTTGCTGCCCTGCAACGAAGTAAGTCGGTTGCCCTAACGAAGACACAACCTGGGGTAACAGATGTACCTCTGCCTCAGTCGTGGAATCTAACAATGTACCCAGGGCGGCGGTACGGTGAGCAGCGACGAGATCTGCCAATCGCTGCTTACCCCAACAGCGCGCTAGGGGAGTCGCGACCATCATACGGCTAAAGATAGTATCCAGTAATGGCACCTGGGCTAACCATTTAGCTCGAAATTTAATGATTTGCTGGCCAGCATTACGAAACCGTTGAAAGTCTTCTCGGATGTAAATGCCACCCCCGACGTTGATGCCAATCACCCCCTGCACCAGTTCGGGGGCCAGATGGGCTGCCCAAAGCGCAATGCTACCGCCTAGGGAATGTCCCAGCAACCAGGCCTGACAAATACCTAAATGCTTGAGTAGCGAAATTAGATCTACGGCGTAGGCAGCTAATCCGTAGGGGGACGATGTCGGGTGAAACTGGCTATGGGCGGGTAAAGATTGTCGCTGTTCGAGCTGTTGAATCGAGTTGCCGAACCCCCGCAGGTCGTAGGTCAAACATTGATACTGGGGTGCGAGTTGTTCGATCAGGGGGTGCCAGTAGTGCCGACTCAGCAACCAACCGTGAACAAACACAAGTACCTGGCCTGACGGGACAGGTTCTGTCAGGGTATACGCGTGCGGAACGCCCAGGACATTAAGACTTGTCATTCTTTCATCCTACTATTCCGAGAGGCCAGAACGATCGGTGACCCCTTTAGTCCCTCCCTACGGGATTTCCTATGGGGCTTTTGTAGAAATCAGCATAAAGAACTTCTGCCTAGCTTCTGAGGTTTTGCCTAACCCGACCATTCCGGCAAAGATCTATCTCTCCAAGCTCATCCCTTCATTGCGGGTTGCCGATCGCGCATTTCCAGGTAGACCAACAACGCATTGATATCTGCAGGGTTGACGCCGCCAAGGCGCATGGCTTGGCCCAGGGTAAGGGGTTTGATGTGGTTGAGTTTTTCGCGAGCTTCTTTAGAGAGCGTTTCGATTTGCTGGTAGTCCAACCCTTGGGGGAGCGGGCGGCTCGCATTGCGGCTGGCCATGTCAATCTGGTTTTGCTGCCGTTGGATATAGCCAGAGTATTTAATGTCGATTTCGGCCCCTTCTTTTTCAGCAGGGGTCAACTCACTTTGTCCTAACCCGTATTCCTCAAGCTGACGATAATGCAAGCCCGGTCGTCGTAACAAATCGGCCAGGGTAATGGAACCTTTAATCCGCTGTTGGGTATCGGAGGCGATGCGCACACCCACCTCCTCCTGTTCTTTGACACGAGTGATGTGGAGCCGTTCTTTTTCGGCGGCAATATGTGCTTGCTTTTGAGTGAACTGCTGCCAGCGGCGATCGCAGATTAAGCCAATCTCTCGTCCCAATGGCGTTAACCGCTGGTCAGCATTGTCAGAGCGCAACACCAATCGATATTCAGATCGGGACGTAAACATGCGGTAGGGTTCTCGCAGGTCTTTCGTACACAGATCATCAATTAAGGTGCCGATATAGCTTTGTTCTCGGGCAAAGATCACCTCCGGTTGACTGCGGACATAGCGAACGGCATTGATGCCCGCCACTAACCCCTGGGCAGCGGCTTCCTCATACCCGGTAGTGCCGTTAATTTGTCCAGCACAAAACAGCCCCGCGACACGCTTAGTCATCAGGGTGGGGAAACACTGGGTCGCAGGTAAATAGTCATATTCCACGGCATAGGCCGGACGCAGCATGGCGCACTGCTCTAAGCCGGGTAGCGATCGCAGCAGTTGCAACTGTAACTTCTCAGGTAACCCAGTGGAAAAACCCTGGATATAGAGTTCGTGGCTGTCTCGACCTTCTGGCTCAATAAAAATTTGATGGCTTTCTTTGTCAGCAAAGCGGACGATTTTGTCTTCGATGCTGGGACAATATCGTGGTCCCTTGGCATCTACCCAGCCGCCGTAGATTGGCGACAGGTGCAAATTATCGCGGATGAGTTGGTGGGTTTCAGCCGTAGTATGGGTCAGGTGACACGGTATTTGCTCACGCTCGACCCAAACCGTTGGGTCAAAGCTGAACCAGCGTAAGGCCTCATCCCCCGGTTGGGGTTCCATTTGATCGAAATTCACCGATCGCCGATCAACCCGAGCGGGCGTCCCCGTTTTTAGCCGTCCGGTTTCAAACCCCAAGCGATTCAATGTATCGGTTAACCCTTCGGCCGCAAATTCCCCGGCGCGACCCGCCGCCATGGATTTATCCCCCACCCAGATGCGACCGCCGAGGAAGGTACCTGTGGTGAGGATCACCGTTTGGCAACGAAAGGCAACCCCAAAATAGGTTTCAACCCCAATTACCTGATCGTTGTCATCCAGCACTAGATCTGTCACCATGCCCTCTCGCAAGGTGAGGTTGGGCTGATTTTCAACGATGCCCTTCATGATGGCCGCGTATTCGCGTTTATCCGTTTGTGCCCGCAATGCCCACACCGCTGGTCCCCGAGAGTTGTTGAGCACCCGCTTTTGTAGGTAAGTGCGATCGGCCATTTTGCCAATTTCGCCACCGAGCGCATCAACTTCGTGGGTCAGCTGAGATTTAGCAGGGCCACCTACAGCAGGGTTACAGGGCTGCCAAGCAATTTTGTCCAGGTTTAAGGTCAATAGCAAAGTTGAACATCCGAGTCGCGCCGTGGCCAAGGCCGCTTCACAACCTGCGTGGCCTGCGCCGACGACAATGACGTCATATTCTTCTAGGAAGTCAACGGTGGCAGTCATTTTTGAGGAGGGTTTGGGTGGTTATGGGGGTGGGTAAAGCCGACCGTAAGATGGGCAGAGCTTTTAGTGCCCATTCAAATCCTGAGCACTGTACACCTAACAGATGAGCAAAACTTTCACATACCAAGTCTAAGATATTGCATACCTGGATTAGGACTTTTGGCTAATCCTACAGATGAAGGAGGCAAAGGAGCAGCTCGGCCAACGCGTTTCAAGCTTACGAAACGACTCCGCTCAGTTAGCAGGCTTTGTGGGCCAGACGGGTCACGAACTGAGCGACGGCTGTATGTGTAACGATCGAAGAAGAGTGCTCCCTTGTGTCTTACCGAGACCTACCGTGATCCACCTGATTCTAACCGTCCAGGCTTACCCGGATTTCTCGGTCGAAACGCCTTGGTCGTTACCGTGATGTGGCGGTTGCGACGTTGACCACGAATTTTGAGGGTAATGTAAGCCATGGGTAGCGCTCCTGTCCTAAAGAAATCAGTTTTGTAGATTGCCAATAGTCGGCATAAACCTTCATACAGTAGGAATATTCAGATTCCGCAGGATGTACTCGTGAATGTTATGGCTCAAGCAGATTGGGTGACTGTATCAGGGGTCATTA
>JBCBZT010000110.1:0-9065 GCA_039815185.1 Cyanobacteria bacterium P01_A01_bin.123
TCGATCGATCCCTAACCTAATGTCGCGTCAATTATCGGACTGAACATGAAAGGCCCACCCATAGTACATAGGGGGCTATTTTAAGGCCCTCAACCCGACAATCTAATTGACGTCATCCGCCAAAGTAATTGACATTTGATATTGAGGCGTTACTCAGCTTTGGTTATGCGATCGCTTCACCTACGGAAAAGCCCCCACCTTATTGGTAGAGGCTTTATGAGGTGTGTGAGGATCTGAGAGGAAAAGGGTGCCCTGGGAATGAAGCCTTTCACAGATTACGGAGTCTGCACCGGGCACCCAAGCTTGTTAACCTGAGTACCGCAACAGTTCAGCATCTGTTAGCGGACTACGGACTTAGTACGAGCATCCAATGCGTCTAGGCGAGCTTCCTGGATATTGTCGACAGCTTTAGTGCGAGCATCCAACGCTTCTAAACGAGCAGCCTGAATATCCTCAACAGCTTTGGTTTGGTTGTTCAGGTGCTCCCGACGTAGCTTGTGGACTCTGTTCTTGGTGCGAGCATCCAATGCGTCTAAGCGAGCTTCCTGAATGTTGTCAACAGCTTTAGTGCGGGCATCAAGAGCATCTAGACGAGTGGCTTGGATATCTTCGATGGCCTTGGTTTGATTGTTGAGGTGCTCAAGGCGTAGCTTGTGGACGGTGTTCTTAGTGCGTGCGTCTAGAGCTTCGAGGCGAGCTGACTGAATGTTAAAACTAGCGGGCTCAGCGGCGGCAGCGATGGGTGCGATGGCAGTGGAAGCAACAAGAACAGTTAAAGCGGAAAGAAGTGTGCGTTTCATGGTTAAAGCTCCTTGGTGAATCAGTGAAGTGTTTGTTTGCTTCATTGATTACTAGAATGCCGGGGCTACCTGAACGCTATCTGACGGGTAACTGAGGGTTGCTTAAGGGGTTTCTGAATTTAGCTGAGTAACCCTGGTGATGGGCGTCACAGGGTTACTCAAGTTAGCGATGTTTGCTAGTTTGCTGGGGCGTGGATAAACCGAGCACAGACGACACCGTGATCTGAGGTGCTTTTATCGTCATCCTCGACGTAGTCGTTCCACACTCGCATTTCCTTAAAGGACCAGACGCGTTGGTCGGAGTGGTCATAGAACTGCTCGGAGACCAGTACATGGTCAATCACTTCCTGGATGCCCTTAAATTCGTGGGTGTAGTAAACATCGCGAGTGGAGCGCATCTGCTGCAAAATGCTGGCAGTGTAAAGACCGACGTCATTGCGATAGCCGATACGACTGGCCTCATACATGCGGAAGGGAGGCTGCTGGGTCAGGATGGAAAGTGTGTTGCTGAGGGTGCCGTCATTCAGGTCGCCAAGGACGACAACGGGATTATCGGTCTCCTTCATCTGTCTAGTCAGCAAGACCCGTAGGGCGGCGGCCTCAGCTGTCCGTCGAATGGTGGAAATAGCACTGCCGATAGCTTCTTGATGTAGCTTCAAACCTTTGTTGCTAGTCCGTAGCTGGGTAGAGCGCTTTGATTTGAGGTGAGTGGCCAAGACTTCAATAGTGGGTAAATTGGCTTCTTCATGACCGATGGACAGCTGGAGGATACTGCGTGAAAAGCGGTTGATTTGGATGTCGAGTTCGTCGTCTTCACCATCATCGCTTTTAGGCTTATTGAGGGTAATACCCGATGGAAAGTCTTTGTGCACTTGCTGATTGGTCACGGTCCAGGGTTTTCGGACCGCAGCGGCGACAGCAATGTTGTACCACGTGTCTTTAATAAAACAGAGCTGATACTGATCGGCTAATCCAGCCTGTTCAAATAGATCGATCAGACATTGTTTAGACCATAGTTCTTGAAAAGCAATGACATCTGCCTCAAGGAGAGCCAACATTTTGGATGACCAGCTGATTTTGGCATCGTATTGTGTCTGGCTGTAGCTGCTTTTATACCATTCAACGCCAGGCAGCTGGAGGTTATAGAGATTGAATGTAGCAAAGCTGATATTTTTAGAGCCGCGTGGAGCCATGGGATTTCCTGAATAACACAACAAAGGATCGTGGGGCGTTGGCAGTTGCTCATTGAGCCGCCGCTGTATAGAGTGAGTACGGGGAACAGTGATGATAGTTCCCTAGGGATGTTGTGAACCTTCAATAATCGTTGCAGTCCTATGTGGCGCTAATCACAGTCAGAGAGCGTGTATGGAAAAAGCTGACATCGTTGCTAAGTGGGAGTGGACTGCAGTGTTGTCAAAGATATCTGTTATTTCTGGTTCGAATATAGCTAAAGATATTTGGCCGATTGCCGGGATTGCGATCTCAACTCCCCCACCCCAACTGCATTATCAAGAATTGAGCCTAATGTTTAAACCAAGCTAGAATTAGGCATCTCATTTCGTCCTCACTATGCCTCCAAAGCAGAATCCCATTGATTCATTGGCTGAAGCCACCAACGCTAGGTTGGGACGGCTGGAAGAGGCGATTGAGAAACAAGGTGAAGACCTATCCCAGGCAATTAAGGCTCAAGGGGATAGCATGGCCCAAAGTATCAGAGAGCTAAACCAGTCTATTCAGACGCTAGGGACCAATATTGATCAACAGGGCCAGCGCATGGAAGCCGCTATTGAAAAACAGGGGTTACAAACGCAGGCATCCATCGAAAAGCTGACTGGCAAGATGGACACCTTCCTGGAAGGACTCAACCGCATGGAGCGGGGTATTGACCGGATGGTGCGGAGCTGGGAAAGTCAGAATCGGTTTTTGCAAGAGGTTGTGCAGCGTCAGAATCAGAGTACTGAGCGTTTGCAGGCGTTGGCTGATCAGCAAATGCAGATGCTGAATAAGGCACTGGATGCAATGGTGTTTTCTAAGAATTAGTGTGCTCATACGTGGGCCGTTGCGATGCTCTGCTGGAGCGGCTTCGCCAACGCAACGGCCCACGTGTCGGATGCAATATAAGAAACCCCCACGGACGCTACGGCTCATGGAGGCTTCGGTTTAGATATATAGAACCAAGTAATGCAGTGTTCTGCTTACTTAGATAGAGGGTTCGCGATAGGGAGTTATGCAATAACGTAGTTTGCCGATGAAACCTTGTCGATGAATTCACTCTAAGCGGGAGAGGTCTATATGGGAGCTGCTTACAGATACGCCCATCGCCTCCTCATACAACTATCAAGTTTGCTTAGCGTGTGTCAGCGATCACAGCTTTAAACGACAACAGCACCCAGAACACTCAACTGAGGAACTCTTCTAAGATAAACAAGACTGTTTAGAGTTGTTGTCTATCAGGCGAACCTACTATCAACAGGGCTCTCTAGTGCAAGTAAGAAGAACTATCAGTGATGTGTTTGGGTGCTGTCTTTGAACTGTCGGATGATTCTATCGAAATATCTATCGTTAGACCTCCTTGTGTAGCGGCTATGAGCTTTTCAACTCATGTGTACAGCATATTCCGGTAGTACTTCAAAATCTCTTCTCTGATACAAACGGTAACGTTGTTATTTGTCTCTGTTATCCTTGCCTATCAGTGAGATACCTCTATGAGGTGTTGTGGCTGATATCACCGCGAGCGGTATGTCAGCCGTTTAGAATCGGGCTGTTCAATCGTAAGGTAAGCCCTGATGCGCCGACCGAAACAGCTAATTGCCAGTCAAGTAGTCGCCCCGTTGCCGAAATCGCGGCCAGCGACGGGCAAGCTGAAGTACTTTCGGCCCTTGCCGTACCACGTAGCGCTGAGACAGGCAGCGCGGTTTGAGGCATGGATGCAGGACGTAGGCGATGTGGGTGGTCCGGCAGAGGCGATGGATAGTAGTGATTTTGATCCGAGGTTGATGGAGTGGTAGGGACGTTGTGCTCTTAACCTCACTCCATGATGAGAATTCGTGGCGAGTGGTTTAGAGCTGTACCTGAGTTGTTGTAATGCATAGAGACCGAAAGGTTTTCTTAGAGCACGCATTGATGCTTTGACTGGTTGCGTCGCGCGGGCAGCGGGTCAATGGCTTCTGTCTAGCCATAGAGAAACTTTGACCTTTGCGGGGTTTTTGTACTCATTATTGAACGATTTTTCAATGCTTTTAGGCGTTACTCTACATGCGGTCCGTCAATATTGAGTACAAATCCTCAACCTCAAAAGCATTGCTATGAAGAGATTTCACGCTTAGAAGCCAAAATTTCTCGAACTCTATACACATGCCAGATTCACAGTCTTGGTCTTAAACAAGGCGATGATGAAAGCGGCGATAAACAGTACACGTGCTCCATGCCATCCCAAGTGCGGCTGCAACAGGGCCGTAAGGCGTTAAGCTCTGACATAGGGGTTTCTCGGAGTTGTGGTTAACTCATCAAACCCCTTGCCTGGTTATGTTTCAAGCTTTCGTCCTGTACTGAGATTATTGATATGTATGATCTTTAAACAAACTTCAGTGATGAATCAAATATTTTTGATTTAGCTGAGTCCATACTTACAAGCAGCAGTGAAGTCTACAGAAAATTGCCAGAATGCTGATGCAGGAATCCCCAGAACGTCACAAAACAATAGACTATGGGGTGCTTCTTCTCGCTCATATCATTTGTGCCGATCAGCAGATTCACAGTAAAGAGGCACAAGTTCTGCGTGATTTAGCGCTGCGATCTCACTCAGATAAATCAACGCTTCAAGAAATGGAGAAGATTCTGGGACAGGCTGACGATTGCATGACATTGGAAGAGGCAGCGCAACAGGTGCCGGTCGAGCAGCAGACTGAATCACTGAGGCAGGTCTTAGCCGTTGCTTACGTCGATGGTTATTTCTCTCCAATAGAGAAAGAAATCGTCAATCGTATTGTCCAGCTTTGGGGAATAAACGCACACGAAATCAGACAAATGCTTGAGAGTGCTCAAGGCTTTAGTCGATGGCGCACTCATTCTAAATCTACAATTAACTGCGATGAAGACGGGCTTTCGATTGGCGCTAGGCTTCTAAAGGGAGCGGAATCCGTACTATCCAAATCGCTGGTTAATAAGCTCACTGAATTAGCACCAGAGAACATTGGTGAAAAAATTGAGCGCCTTCAGCGAGAGATTTTGCTGTCTGGACCAGAGTACGATGAAGCTATCAAGCGATGTGCCAAGATAGCTAGAGAAGATTATTTCTATGCCGATGGTTCCTTGAGAGCTACATTTTTGGCACTAGAAGACTTGGGGAACGGTCTACAGCTGGCAATTCGGGGTATTCAGGAAAAGACCAATCGGCAGGGCGAACATCAGACTGCTAGAGATGTTGCCCTCCAGCTGGAGCAGACCCGGCGGAACCTGCTGTCAGAGGTTTTACACGACCTGGAAAACGTGCGTGAAGCATTGCGGGCAAAGCAGCGGTCGCTCGACTACTTCACTATTGCTTTCCTGGGACGCACGAAAGCTGGAAAAAGCACACTCCACGCCGTCATCACTGGTGAAGGCTGGGAGGCTATAGGTATCGGCAAGCAGCGCACAACCCGCTATAACCGTGTGTATGAATGGAAAAATATTCGCATCATCGATACGCCAGGAATTGGCGCACCGGGTGGGAAAACCGATGAAGAGATTGCCAGCAGCGTCATCGAAGAGGCTGACGTAATTTGCTATGTGGTCACTAACGACAGCATTCAAGAGTCTGAGTTCAAATTTCTAGAGCTGCTGAAGGCTAAAACAAAGCCGCTGACGGTACTACTGAATATTCAGTACAACCTTCGGGACTCACGGCGGCTAGATCATTTTCTCAAGGCCCCGGATCGATGGTTTACCAAGGAAGGCAAAAACGGTATTGGTGGGCATCTTAACCGAATCAGCCGGTATGCTCAGCAGCACTACAACAATGACTATCTGACGATCATTCCCGTTATGCTACTAGCGGCTCAGCTTGCTCAGGAGCCAGAGCTTAACAAGCGAGCTAAGCAGCTATTCAAAGCCAGCCGCATTCAGGACTTCCTTGACTCCCTTCGAGTCGCACTGATTGATTACGGTCCCATTCGCCGGTCGCAAACGTTGCTAGGGTCAACCGTTGGCGCTATTAACGAACCCCAGCAGTGGATTTCTCAACAGGCAACTGCCTATGATGCCTTAACAAACAAAATACAGGAGAAGCATCAGGACTTCGTTAAGCAGCTTGAAGTTGCCAGAAAAGATCAAGTTGATAGGCTACAGCAGAAGATTAGGGAGATATTCCAAACCGCTTTTGACAGAGTTGACGGGTTTGCGGAAGATCATTGGGATAAAAACGAATTGGAGATGCAAAGTGGCTGGAAGGCTGTACTCAATAACCTAGCGTTTGAGAAGCGGATAAAAGCAGCTAACCGTTTCGCAAGCCAAGAATTTCAGCAGGAAGTACAAACTATCATTGAAGAAATTGGTAGCGGACTGCAGTTAATTGAGCAACTCCAAGGCACGTCTTTTCGATTTACAAAGCAGGATACTGGCCTTTTCGACAAAAATTTTGTGAAGATTGCAAGCAGTGCTTTGTTGGCTTTAGGAGCAATAGCGACCTTATTCACAAGTCTTCCAGCATTGGTTGGTTTTTTGCCGATTGGTATTAGCTTGCTAGCTAACAAGTTTGAGTCAAAGGATCAGAAGCGCCGCAAAGCAGTCAAAAAAATTTCTGAAGATTTAAGGCGACAACTAAAGGATCAGCAAGCGGAAATCCTTCAACAGTCTACGAAAAACTTTGAGAACTACTGTAGTAAGGTTGCCGCGTCTGCTGACAAGTATTTTGAAGAACTGGCTCAAGGCATTGAGACCATTGCTAGCCAACTTACAACTGCCGAAAGTCGCTTAACTGCAGCAAGTAAAAATCTCAATCGGGCCTATGCGAAGCGCATCGTCGATTGGGCAGCAGGACGTTCAGAGATCCTAGTCGATCAGGCTATTAACAAAAGCATCCGCAAAGTAGAGCGAGACTTTGGTCGCTCGATCAAGATTCGCACGACAGTAGCCCTATCACTTACAAAGTCTCAAACAGAGATAAGCCGGATTCTGCAAGAACGTGTTGAGATTCGACCAGACAATAGCAATTCAGAGGTATTTTAATGTCTCAAACACCTCAGACATTTCAGGCGGTTAACCTCAGTCAGCAGTTCAAGGCTGCCTGTGTCCAGTTCGATACTCTACTCGCATCAAGCAGCTCTGATGAAATCACAGAACTGCGGCAACGATTTCGCGATAGCCTGCAAGACTATAAACAAAAAGGTGCGCTAACGGTCGCGTTTGTCGGTCAGTACAGCGCGGGCAAGTCCACCATTATCTCGGCGCTGACAGGACAGCGAGATATTCACATTGATGCTGATATCGCTACCGACACTACTACGACCTACGACTGGAACGGTATCAAAGTCATCGATACGCCTGGGCTGTTTACAGACCGTGCTGATCACGACGAGATTACCTACGATGCGATTGCCAAAGCGGACCTGCTGGTATTTTGTCTGACTCACATGCTTTTCGACACGCTTACTGTCGAAAATTTCAAAAAGTTGGCCTACGATAAAGGCTATCGCTGGAAAATTATGCTGCTGGTTAACAAAATGTCAGCGGCAGCGGGAGAAGAAGATCAGAAAATTGCTAGCTATAGACATAGTCTGGCCGAGGCTCTAAAGCCCTACACGCTCACTGAGTTTCCTATCGCTTTTATCGATGCGAAAGACTACTGTGAAGGCCTCGACGAAGACGATGACTTTTTAGTTGAGATCAGCCGATTTGACACCTTTATTGCGGAGCTTAATCAGTTCGTGACACGCCGGGCTTCCCTGGTAGGGCTTGATACGCCTGTGAGAATCGTCTTGGACTGTTTGGATGAAGCCCAGCTTGCCTTTGCCCGCAACTCTAACGAAGACACGGTCTATCTAGAGATTTTGTCTCGGCTATCTCGTCGAATCTACCAAGAGCGGGAGCGCCTCCATACAAAAGCTAGAAGCATCAAGTTAGAAATGTCGGCGGCCATCACTACAGCAGGCTCAGAATTAGCCTCCGCCGTAGGTGAACCCAATTTTGAGGACTTGAATGCAGAGTCCGAGATTCAGATTCGAGATCGCTATGAAAAGGCTGGTCAAATACTAGAAACCATTACTGAGGAAGCTATTCAATCGATTCATCGCACTGTTGAGGCTGAGCTACAAAGTGACTTAACTCAGGCCTTCGTAGCTCAGCTTCGCTTTGATGGTCGGGTTGAACATAAGGGTCTTACAGGCGATTTTGATAAGGAACAACTACAGGGACAGGTCAAGTGGCTCCAAGACATTGGCAACCAGGTTGGCGTCAAGATCGCAGATTCTGCCACCCGCGGGTTTGTCGGTACAGCAAGTGATGGATTCCTACGCTCTATGGATGTTGCCGGTGGTGATCTTCACAAGGGGGTACTTGCTGCTGGAAAGCTGGTTGGCTTTAAGTTCAAACCCTGGCAAGCGGTGGGAATAGCTAAAAATATTGGCAATGCAGCTAAATTTCTAGGTCCAGCGCTTGCATTGGTCTCTCTTGCCGCAGATGCGTACACGATGCATAAAGAGCGTGAGGCTGAACAAAAAATGTCCGAAGTGCGCAGTGATATCACCAGTCAGTTTAAGCAAATTGCCATTGATTTGTCGCAGCAGATCGACAACCAGCTTCAAGAGTTTGAGACGAAGGTATATGGGCACTTAGAGCAGAAGATTGCCGAAGCTCGCAATCAAACTGAGTCAGCGATGGCTAACTCGCATGCTGAAACCGGAGAAATTTTGGTAGTCAGAGATAAGCTAAAAGCTGTTGTTAAACAGATACAGCAGCTCTCTGCAGCTAGAGTATTCTAAATAGCTAGACCCTGCTAAGTGGTGCATAAAAGTCTTGAAATCGTTGAAAACTGGCGAGGTTTATGTTGCCTGTGTGAGTCAGAAAAGGGCATTGGAATGAGAAGTTTGAATTTCTCAACTCATACTCTTCCACAGAAAGATGCGAGTGAAGCGATCGAAGCATTAACTTGGGGTACGGCCCCGACTCTTGCAAAATCCAGCCATAGGCTAAAAGCGTTGCAGTAACTGGACTACAGCCGTCAAAAAATAGACTTGCCAGAAAAGTACTAACTAACAGACATTAATCAAGCCGCTTCTGATGGTGGCGAGA
>JBCBZT010000038.1:0-79326 GCA_039815185.1 Cyanobacteria bacterium P01_A01_bin.123
CAAGGTCGAGAACCTTGATAACTGATGTCTGATAAGGGTGAAAGTCCCTTCCTCCCGGTAGTGGAGTGACAGCATAGCCCCCAGGTTTGCGACTGGCCATCAACGCCTGAAGCGGGGTTAAACGGCAGTAACCAAAAGCCTTTCTTTGGAATCCTGTCTAGCAAGCTGTATAAGGATACGCGAGGAATCCACGTGATAAGGGTCGTCAGGCGTGAGCGGTGAAAAGAAGGCTGAAACACCGTAGCCAAAAGGCAAGGATACTGAGGCTGGCATCTTCAAAAGTGACCAGTAACTACCTTCGATAAACCCGGTCCAGAGTGGAGTCCTAAGTACAGCAACCATCGGACATCGGAACGTGGGACCCCCACGCTTCTCTCAAGGGAAGGTCGACCCCTAGAGTAGGTGCCAACCGGATGAAGTATGGGATTGGGATTGTGTAAGAAGCAAACGCTTGGGGTAATGCCCAAGATAAGCCGACGTACACACTGCAACCTGGACGTAGACAATCCTAGTCGAGTGAATAAGTCATGAGTCCGTCTTTTGAGACGAGATATGAATGGAATCAACTGCCCTGGAAGAAGATCCAGGTCAGAGTATTCAAGCTTCAACGGCGGATCTACAGAGCCAGTCAGCAAGGAAACGTCAAATTGGTCCACAGACTCCAACGTCTGCTGCTCAAGTCCTGGTACGGACGTCTGTTAGCAGTACGGCGGGTAACCCAGGACAACCGGGGCAAGAAGACAGCGGGCATTGATGGCATCAAAAACCTCAGACCGGCCCAACGTCTTCAGTTGGCTCAGCAACTGAACCAATACAGAAAACCTCAACCCTTGCGGCGGATGTGGATTCCAAAGCCAGGGAAACAGGAAAAGCGCCCACTGTCCATACCTGTCATGCACGACAGAGCGGCTCAGGCTTTGGTCAAGCTAGCGCTTGAACCCGAATGGGAAGCCAAGCTAGAGCCCAATGTCTATGGGTTTCGACCAGGACGGTCTTGTCACGATGCGATTCAAGCGGTCTTCAAGATCATCAAACAACGCCCCAAATACGTGTTGGAAGGTGACATTGCAGGTTGCTTCAATAACATCTCCCATCTGACCCTGTTGGAGAAGACTCAAGCCCCGCCGTTCATCCTCCGACAGCTCAGAGGATGGCTCAAATGTGGCGTATTGGATAACGGCTTTCAGGCAACGGAGCGAGGCACACCCCAAGGTGGGGTCGCCTCGCCGTTGCTAGCTCTGATTGCCCTGCACGGACTGGAAACTCACCTCAAGTCATTAGGCACTTGGAAGCACCCAATATACGCGGTCTTCTATGCCGATGATTTTGTCGTGTTTACCACCCAAGCGTCCGACATCCCACGAGTTAAAACGGCTGTGAGTCAATAGCTTCAGGGAATTGGGTTAGCACTGCATCCCCAAAAGACAAAAGTCAGCCACACGCTCTATGAGCCCGCTGGCTTTGATTTTCTGGGGTTTTCAGTCAGGCAATATCCAGTTGGGAAGTACGCTTCCCGTCGAGGGTACAAGACTCTGACCAAGCCCAGCAAAGACAGCATTAAACGGCATCAATTGAGGCTGAAGCAGATTGTAAACAGTCACCTTGCAGCGACTCAAGAGCAGCTCATTCGCCGCCTGAATCCAGTGATTATAGGCTGGTGTCAATACTACTCCAAAGTAGTGAGCAAGGGGGCCTTCGCCTCGCTTTCAGCTCAGTTGTTTGTCCAGCTGATGCGATGGGCAAAACGGAGGCATCCGACTCTGGGCATTCGCCAGATAGTATCGCGCTACTGGCTAGTCAGACAGGGTGGAGGATGGGTGTTTCAGGCAAAAGAGGGGCAGTCTCTTTAATGTCATAGTGCCATGCCTATCCGCAGACATATCAAGGTCAGAGGGCAACGCTCTCCTTATGATGGAGACTGGCTGTATTGGGGAACTAGAGGACGGTGCTATCCGAACCTTGCTCCACTCAAAGTCTTTCTCTTGAAACAACAGCGAGGCAAGTGTTACTACTGTGGACTCAACTTTATGCTGGGTGACCTGATTGAGACCCATCATCTCGATGGCAACCATAGCAATCAGCGTCGCAAGAACCTGGCAGTGATGCACCGACACTGTCATGACTTGGCACATGCGTCACGACGTTCTCAATGACAGGGTATTCCTGACACGGAACCGGGTTGGAGAGGAGCCGGATGCCTTGAAAGAGGCAAGTCCGGTTCTGAAGCCGAGCAGGTAGGGCGACCTGCCTGCTTAGGTAACCAAATAAGCACCCATCTAGGGGAGTTATATGCGTTTACCATGGCACCACCCAAACCACCTCGCCTGCTCGATCAAGTCAGAGAAGTTGCTCGACTCAAGCACTTTAGTCTACGGTATCCAACATCTGATAGTCAGTTTGCTCTACAGTACGGGAATGCGCTTGACGGAAGGGTTGCGCTATTGCTCAGTTAGACCAAAAGAGCCTGCGAAATGTCGGATTGAGCAATCTGGCCAGCGCTATAATTCAACTCCCAAACCCAGAGGCAGTTTAACAGGGAGATGAGCTGTAGTAGGTGATCGCCTGCGCTGTGTACCGCTTCACAAAGTCCGTTTTGCCTTTGTATATTTCCCTTGACCGCTGCCTAGACCAGAGGGGTCAGGTAATCTTGCAATGCCTTAACCCCTAGTGTTTCCTGCTGTAAAGATCGGATGGCGGCGGTGGTGGCTCGGGCAGCGGCAATGGTGGTAATTGTGGGTATTTTGTACCCCAGGGCCGAACGACGGATGTCGCGATCGTCTTCTTGGGCGGTTTCACCGATGGGCGTGTTGATAATTAGCTGAATTTGCTGATTTTTAATCCAGTCCATCACATTAGGGCGACCTTCATGGATCTTAAGCACTAGGTCTACGGGAATCTCGTTGTCCTTTAACACCTTGCGGGTGCCTGCGGTGGCGACTAGCCTGAAGCCCATATCGATTAAGTCTTTGGCTATGGGCACAACGGCGGCTTTATCGCGATCGTTCATGGAAATGAAAACAGTACCGGAGAGGGGCAGCTTTTGGTTCGCGGCCAGTTCTGCCTTAGCAAAGGCCCGACCAAAGTCGAGGTCAATGCCCATGACTTCACCCGTAGAGCGCATCTCTGGCCCTAAAATCGTGTCCGTGCCGGGGAACTTATCAAAGGGCAATACCGCTTCTTTGACCGCAATATGGCTGGGGATAACTTCTTCGGTAACGCCCAATTCGGCTAAGGTTTTGCCCGCCATGACGCGTACCGCCACCTTGGCTAATTGAATCCCTGTGGCCTTGGACACAAAAGGCACGGTACGAGATGCGCGGGGGTTAGCTTCGATGATGTAAACCTGATCGCCTTGGACGGCGAACTGAATATTCATCAGGCCCACTACCTGGAGTCGCTTCGCCAGTTTGACCGTCCAGTCACGGATGGTCGCCAGGGCTGTTTCGCCCAGACTGATGCTGGGCAGGGAGCAGGCTGAGTCACCAGAGTGGATACCCGCTTGCTCAATGTGTTCCATGATGCCACCGATCACAACCTGGCCTGTCTGATCGGCGATCGCGTCGACATCTACCTCAACTGCATTTTCTAAAAACTTGTCGATCAAAATCGGGTGGTCGGGCTCCACCTGCACGGCATAGGTCATGTACCGTTCTAGATCGTGATCGGAGTAGACAATTTCCATGGCCCGCCCGCCCAGGACGTAGCTGGGGCGGACGACCACAGGATAGCTAACTTTTTGGGCGATCGCGAGGGATTCTTCATAGCTGCGAGCAATGCCATTGGGGGGTTGTAGGATGTCCAGTTCCCGCAGAATTTGCTCAAACCGCTCCCGATCTTCGGCGGTGTCGATCGAGTCGGGGGAGGTACCCCAAATTTGGAGCTGGCAGTCAGCAGTTTTCAGATAGTTTTGCAGCGGCACCGCTAGCTTGAGGGGGGTCTGACCGCCAAATTGAATAATGATGCCAACCGGGTCTTCGGCTTCAATGATGTTGAGCACATCCTCCTTAGTCAGGGGTTCAAAATAGAGGCGATCGCTGGTGTCATAATCTGTCGAAACAGTCTCCGGGTTGGAGTTGACCATGATGGTTTCATAGTCATCGTCTTGCAGGGCAAAAGACGCATGGCAGCAGCAATAGTCAAACTCAATACCCTGGCCAATGCGGTTGGGGCCACCGCCCAAAATCATGACCTTGGGGCGATCGCAGGGCAGCACCTCATTTTCTGATTCGTAGGTGGAGTAGTAGTAAGGGGTATAGGCTTCAAACTCAGCGGCGCAGGTATCTACCGTCTTGTACACCGGAATCACACCAAGGGACTTACGATAGGCCCGCACTTCGTCTTCATTGGTTTTAGTAGCATAGGCAATTTGGCGATCGCTAAAACCCTGACGCTTGATCGCCCAAAACTGTTCTTTGGGAATATCCTTCAAGGGCGTGCGTTTGAGGTATTTCTCCATAGCCAGCAAATCGCTGAGCTTATCGAGGAACCACGGGTCGATGCTGGTCAGCTCAAAAATATCTTCTACGGTTAACCCCAACTGCATGGCATGGCGTAGGGTAAAAATGCGCTCGGGGTTGGGGGTGCGCAGGCTAGCCCGGACTTGCGATAGGGTAGGTAACGTTTCGGCGCGATCGCAGCCCCAACCAGCCCGGCCCGTTTCTAAAGATCGCAGCGCCTTTTGGAATGATTCTTGAAACGTGCGACCAATCGCCATCGCCTCACCCACCGATTTCATTTGGGTGGTCAAAGTCGGCTCCGACCCTGGAAATTTTTCAAAGGTAAAGCGCGGAATCTTAGTCACCACATAATCAATGGTGGGTTCAAAGCTGGCCGGGGTCTTTTGGGTAATGTCGTTAGAAATCTCGTTCAGGGTGTAGCCCACCGCTAACTTAGCCGCAAATTTAGCGATCGGAAATCCGGTTGCCTTTGATGCCAATGCAGAACTACGAGACACCCTGGGGTTCATCTCAATCACAACCAGTTCGCCCGTGTCTGGGTTAATGGCGAACTGAATGTTAGACCCACCCGTTTCGACACCAATTTCACGAATAATCTGGATTGACGCATCCCGAAGCCGCTGGTATTCCTTATCGGTCAAGGTTTGAGCTGGGGCAACCGTAATCGAATCCCCGGTGTGGACCCCCATCGGATCGAGGTTTTCAATAGAGCAGATGATCACCACGTTGTCAGCTAGATCACGCATCACCTCTAGCTCATACTCTTTCCAACCGAGCAGAGACTGCTCAATCAAAATTTGAGACACGGGGCTGGCGTCTATCCCTGTTTGGGCCAGCACTTCAAATTCTTCTTGGTTATAGGCAATCCCCCCGCCCGTGCCGCCCATGGTAAAGGCGGGGCGGCTGATCAGCGGATAGCTGCCAATTTGCACCGCAATTTGCCGAGCTTCATCCATGGTGTTGGCTAACCCCGACGGACACACGCCCACCCCAATACGCTCCATCGCTTCTTTGAACAGTCTGCGATCTTCCGCCATTTCAATCGCAGGCAACTTTGCGCCGATCAGCTCGACATTGTACTGCTCAAGCACACCATTTTTTGCGAGGGCAACCGCCACATTGAGCGCAGTTTGGCCGCCCATGGTGGGCAGTAGAGCATCGGGACGCTCCTGGGCAATTACTTTTTCCACTAACTCGGGGGTAAGCGGCTCCACATAAGTGCGGTCTGCTGTTTCCGGGTCGGTCATAATGGTGGCCGGATTGGAGTTGACCAACACGACTTCATAACCTTCTTCGCGTAGGGCTTTACACGCTTGAGTGCCAGAATAATCAAACTCACAGGCTTGACCAATAATGATGGGGCCAGAGCCAATCAGCAGAATTTTGTGGATATCGTCGCGGCGGGGCATAGGGATTCAGCATCCTGAAGGTGGCAAATCCTAATTATTGTAAAGGCTTTCCCGACATCTCTGCTGTCTGTTCTGGTTCCCTTAATCCGGAAAGTCTGGATAATCAAGACCGACAGCGTCCGCCGTAGCCTGAGCCACCGCAACTGGTTGTCCCTGTTAGGGTCAGCCTCCGAGTTCGACGAAATGACTCTTCCAACCGACGGAAACGGCTCTGCTTTTCAGGGTCTTCTCTGCCAATAATATATTTCTCGGCGTAATACTATTGTCCGCCTAATTTAATCTTGCAAAACAAAATTCAAGCGGTCTAATTAGCCAACTGGGTGAGGACAGACAAACTTAGCGTCGGATAAAATTTTACATCGACACTTTTACTAGAGGTGTCAGCCAGATAAGTGCAAGGCAAGTAATTGCTTGGCAAAATAACCATGAACGTACGTCTCAAGAGAATCTCTCCCGAAGATCTAGGATTATTTCTGGGAGCAGCCGGATTTGTTGTTGCAGTACCCACCGTGATTTTCGCGTTTGCATTTATTGGGCCAGGGCGAACTGTTAGCTTAAATGGTTTCGTAAGTCTAACATTCATGGATAGACTAGACCCAATTGGACTGGTTTTGGCATACCCAATTCTTAATGCCACTGTTGGATTTGTAGCGGGATTGCTCGTGGGTTGGTTTTACAACTTTCTAGCGCGTTTTCGTGGAGGCATTAGAATTAGGTTGAATGAAAGGCTTTGATTGTAAGGTTTTATCGATTGTTCAAGAGGGAGCATTTATCCTCATAAATCGTAGCGGGAGGTTCTCACGACCTACCAATGAGCAGCAATGGTGAAATACCCTTGACTGGCAAAGCCAACCGCTTAACCAACTAGAGATAAACAACCAGTGCATATGCCATTGAATCAGCATAAAGATTGCTGATTTCTCCATCAATTTCTAAGGATGCCTTAAGCGCAAAGTCAATTTACTGAATGAGTGGTTCGAAGAGCAGAGTGAGATGAGGAATTAGTCCGGGGCGATCGCGCCCAAATCAGATTCACCCAATTTAATGAGTATGGCAATCCTGTTTTTCGTGGGGTAACCCCTCGGGCAAATTCCCGGCTCGATAGGCTTCAATAGCTTTATCTGGATGAGCCTCAAGGGTTGTCAACAGCTCTGTATTTCGTTGTTGTAGTCTTCGCCGAACGCCCTCACCCGCAGAAGCCGCGAGAACAATATCGACAAAATGCAGGGGATGACGATTACCGTCGCCTCGAACATGCCATTCGTGAAGACACCCCATCTGAGTTAAATCTAATGTCCAAGCGAGGCTCGTTTCTGCTTCATCAGCAACGACATATACCCGCCACTTCAAGGCTCGTCCGGCATGAGGAGCAATGCTGCCCTCGTCTGTTACTGCTACAGCGACCAATTTTTCCGTCATTTGATCAAATCCTCCCAATCAACACGATGTCATTCAGTCGTTTTGTGATGCTTATAGCGACTGGTAGAGAGGCTACTAAGCTGGGTTTTAGAAGCGCTATGCAAATGGTAAGGGATGACAATGGCTAGCTTGCAGATGCTATTAAACCTGTACTCAAACGCCAAAAGTAGCCGACTCATTATTGTTGACAACATCGCTTGGGGCAACGCACAGGTATTTTTGCCTGAAACTTGGATGTCAATCTACGAGACCTGCCTAACTCTTGTTTAGTGCAATCGCCAGATCTTTTAAGGTGCGTTGCATCGCAAACGCACTATGAGATCATCGTGTCGGATCTCATCCAATATCATTTCAAACACTTGCTAAGCTTTGCCAGCACTCCCGAATAACCTAATTTTTTGGGCAACGATCTCTTGCATTGCACCCGTTGCTGCTTTCTGACACTCTAAGAGATCGCGTTGAGAATCAGCTTTTCCGTACTCTCGCCAAAATTGGAGATATTTTTGTCGGACTTCGGTGTTGACGTTAAACTTGCACACCCGCAATTCAATTGATCGCTGAATCATCAGGGCAGGTAACCCAGAAGCGCCGTGTAACACTAGAGGGATTTGGAGGCGCTGACGCACCTTGGCTAGACGCTCGAAATCTAATCGGGGTTCGCTGTAATACTGGCCATGCACATTGCCGATGGTGACTGCAAGAAAATCTACCCCCGATGCTGCAACGAACGCCTTGGCTTGGTCGGGGTCAGTCATTTTGGCTTCTTTTTCGGCAACCGTCATGCCATCTTCGGTGCCGCTAATTCTGCCGATTTCTGCTTCTACAGTCGCCCCCTTGGCATGGGCTAGCGCGGTCATCTCACGGGTAAACGTGAGGTTTTCTGAATAGGAAAATTTAGACCCATCCGCCAAAACCGATTGAATCCCTGCCTTCAGAGCAGTTTCGATGATATCGGGATCTTCACAATGATCGAGGTGAACTGACATGGGCACGCTGGCTGAGTCTGCGGCTTCTAGAAAGAGTGCAATTAAGGGAGACCCGCCATACTTGAGGATGTGAGGCAAGATTTGGATGATAGCGGGGCTGTTGTCGGCTTCAGCGGCATTGACCACAGCTTTAGCGCCTTCGAGATTGTATAAATTGAAAGCACCCACGGCGTAGGAATAGGTTTGAGCTTTCTCTAAAAGCGCTTTAGTAGAAGTCAGCATGAATTTGCAAATGTGCCATTGCACCTGAATCAGACTTTGTGAGGCTGATTATTAGCCTATAGGTACACTTCCCGTCTGTACATGGTGAGGGAGTAGGATGCCCTTAAGACCTAGTAGCTCTAGCAGGCGTATCCAGGATCCAGACCAGCTCCGTTGCTTGTATCAGGTAAACCACAAAACTATAAGCCAGCGATCGCAAATCTCCTGTAGGTTGGGTTTCCTTCGTAAACCCAACCTACAGGAGATTTGCGATCGCTCTTACTGAGTCTCGCCGGAAACATCGCGAAAGTGATGTTTGGCAACGGCGCTTTTGGGAACATACCATTCATACAGAGGAGGAATTAGCCTACTATCTCGATTATGTTCATTACAATCCGGTCAAACATGGATTAGTGAGCTGTCCTCATCTGTGGCCGCATTCCAGTTTTCGGAAATGGATAGCTGAGGGGCATTATCGACCGGATTGGGCCTGTCGATGTCAAGGGAAGGAAATTGAGTTGGGAGAGGTTCTGGAAGGATCTGAATATGTTGGCAAATAAGGGGGGCTGGTTTGTAGCATGAGTGTTGGTGGGCAGTGCCCACCCTACATGGCTCTGGACATTACTTGGAACTATCGTCGTATGTGTAAAAGAAAGTTCGTAATTTCTACTTTGGATATACGAAGCAATGTCGAATCTCCTCGCAAATATGGAAAAAGAGTTTGTTATGAGGAGAATAGGATGTAATGATCAAGAGCTTGTAGACAGCATATATTTTTTAGCAAAATTACTGGTGGATTGGAAGTCCTCAAATGATTTATGCTATGCGGGCTTTCCAGCAAAGCCTATTAATTTCAGCAAAACGCATATTGCTGAATATCTATCTGATGTAAGGTCTTCTAACCAAACAGGAGAATTAGAAGTTTTTTCACTGTCAGATGCCCCTAATAATCCCAGAGTATTATTACTTCTCTCAGAAGTTTACATACATGGTAATCTTGCTCAAGATATCTATTTTCCCATATGCGAATTAGATAATAACGACTCATTATTGGATCCTGATTCTTTTTGTCGTCTGGCACTTCAGGGATGTTCGAAGTTTCAAGCTGATTTTGGTTGGGTAAGAGATTATGAACTCTCTTTGTTGTTTGGCCGCTCTAATAGACAATATAATTTTGGTATTTCTAGGACTCCAAGAGAGGAACAACAATATATATTAAAGCCAACTTTACCTTCAGGTATGCTAGAGGATCCTTTGCCAGAACTCCTATGTATAGATGAATTCAATGATCTTGAGATTCCCAATGGAATCTGGTGGATTAACTATTGGAATTCTTCTGTATCAGAAAGAATTGGGAAGGCAAAAATATACAACGCACCTTGGGCAAAAATATTTGAACAGGATGATGGAGCTATGTTGTTAATGGCAACAGAGGAAATTACAGATATTAGGAATTCAGAGCATATGGCAAGGTTGAGACAAATAGCAGATATAATAGATTTGCGACATATACAAGAAAGCTATCTAAGCTGAAAGTGCGATCGCTCGCTTCGTAGGATGCGTTGCGACGCATCAATACGTCAAATAGAACTCGTGATTTAAGCAATTTTGGCGATTGCATTATCCAGTACGATTGCCTGTGAATTTATTCAATTTCGCGAATGATCTAAAAGTTCTGTTGATATTTAACCCCTCATCGCCTGCCTTAAAGAATCCGTCGCCGCCTGATCAACCACCAACGCCACCGGATCAATCACCACCCCATAATCCCGCTGCGCAGACTCAACACTCATAAACTCATCCAGCACATCCTCCAACACCAAAGCCGGATCCCGCTCTAGCGAATCCCCATATCCCCCACCACAAGGGCTAATCGTCCGCAACGTATCCCCTGGCTTCGTCTTCCGACAGGGAAACTTAGACGGCAGATCCTGCACCATGCCCTCATCCGAATTCAAGATTTGCACCCCACCAGGCGTGCCGTCATTGCCGCCGAAAATTCCCCAAGGCGCATACTTATTCCCCTCCCCTTCTAGGGACATTTGCCCCGGTGAAAGAAACTGGATATCGCGAATTGAACCGAGACCACCCCGCCACTTACCTGCCCCGCTGGCATCTTCAATCAGCTCATAACGGGTGACCCGCAGCGGCAAATGGGCCTCAATGTCTTCGATCGGGTTGTTGCGGGTGTTGGCATAGAGCGTATCCACCCCGTCCATGCCGTCCTTGCTGTATCGCCCACCATAGCTGCCCTCGGTGATATCCATGTAGACCCAATAGTCTTCATCCACCGCACCGCTGTAAGACACCACCTTAATGTTGCCAATACCGCCGCTGACATTTTGCGGCGCCACCTGAGCTAACGCTTTCATCAGCGTGTCTGCCACAATGTTGCCGGGGCAGCAGCGGGCAATTACCGGGGCGGGATAGATGGGATTAGCCAAACACCCCTTGGGCGCAACGATGTGGATGGGTCGAGTCAGACCAGAATTTTGCGGCACGTATTCCATTAAGGCCGTATCGAGCAGTACGGAGCGCAGGGTGACGAAAATGGCGATGTCTACCGTGCCGACAAAGGGCATATTGATGGGGCGATCATCCACCTGGGGCGCGGTGCCCGTGAGATCAATGGTCATGTCACTGCCGTCGATGGTGACGGTGGTGGCAATTTTGAGATCTTTTTTGCTGGGGTCAGGATCGTCCAAAAAGCCATCGATGAACCCTTCGGCAGTGTAAGTGCCGTTAGGCAAACGCTCAACGGCCTGACGCATCATCCGCTCAGAATAGTCCATCAACACTTCACTGGCGGCCAAAACGGTTTCTAACCCATACTGATTCACCAGTTCTAAAAACCGCTGTTCCCCCACGCGACAGGCGGCCACTTGGGCCTCGATGTCTCCCACCACCACCTGCGCACTGCGAATGTTTTGCCGCAGAATACGCCAGATCTGACGATTTTTGACGCCCTTTTCGTAGATTTTGACGGCCTTGAATTGCAGTCCTTCTGCAAAGGCATCCACCGCATCCACAATGCCGCAGCTGCCAGGGGAGGAAGAGCCAATGTCTAAATGGTGAGCCGTGGTAAAAGAATAGCCAATCAGCTCATCGCCTCGAAAAATGGGGATGCCGACGCCGATGTCTGGCCCGTGGGAGGCTCCGTAATAAGCGTGGTTATGGAGGATGACATCACCAGGATAAAACTCCTCGCCATCTTCTGCCATCGCCTTGAGGACACCCCGCATATAGCCCGGAATCGGCCCCAGTTGGAGGGGTGTGCTGTAGGCACATTCGGCAAGCTGCTGACAGTCTGCATCTAAAATCGCGGCGCCAAAGTCTTCCGATTCGCGGATGATGCTGGAGTAAGACATGCGGGCCAACTTATGCCCCATCTCTAGGGCGATACCGTTGAGGGCACCGGCAATCACCTGGGCGGTGATGGGGTCAATTTTGGGCAGTTGACGGGGCTTGGGCAGAGAGACTGTCATGGGGATGAAGATAGGGCGGAATCCCTCTTGTTATACGGGGAGGTGGCCTCAGGGATCGTAATCTGCGCTACGAGATGGCAAGAGTCCGAATCAGGAAACCGTTCGTAAAAACTCGCAGAACTTCATTACATCCCCCTGGAACTGCTGATGAATTTGGCCAATTTGATTGCCGAGAGACTCGATGCGATCGCTGCGCAGGTCAAAGCTGTAGATGTTTCTAACGACATGGCGAAAGGCTCGATAATCATCTAAGACTTGTCGAGTTGCCACACTCAACACAGGAGGACGCAAGTCAGGTAGTTCGGCTGACATTTGACGCAATAGCCGTCGGTGCCAGTCTGCGCCTTCAGGGATAAATTCATCCAAAGTACGAGCAATGTCTTCCAGTAGACGTTCAACCCCGGTGTAGTAGCTGTGCAGATTCAGGGCAATTGTCCCCAAATAGTCTTCATCCCGAGTCGTCTGAAACTTCTGCAAGAGCCGAGTTGTTTCTCGAACCAATCGCTCAAGCTCAGCCAAATCCTGCTGGAGTTGCCCGATTAATGCGGCATGCAGAGGTGTCACAGATCTATCCCTGCTTGGATGGCTTGTAACAGATTGGGGCTTGCATAGTCTGCTTCCACGAGGTCGATAGAAAAGTCTGGATCTAGATCT
The DNA here is from genome assembly GCA_039815185.1 of Cyanobacteria bacterium P01_A01_bin.123. Taxonomy (GTDB): domain Bacteria; phylum Cyanobacteriota; class Cyanobacteriia; order Phormidesmidales; family Phormidesmidaceae; genus JBCBZT01. The sequence goes on from JBCBZT010000038.1 coordinate 12,612, forward strand.
AACAGATTTGCAAGGGCAGGCAAATAATCTGTCTCGGGCAAGCCCCAAACGGCTAAGTCGATATCGGAGCGGGAGTGAACGTTGTCGGGAGTCAGCAACGACCCGAAAAGCACTACCTTTGAGGCTCCCCAACGTGTCTTAAGGTGGTGAGCTGCCTGCTTAGCGACCGATCGGCCTCGACGATAACGGGCCAATTGCTGCTGTCGCTTTTGTTTTGCTCGCTGCATGGCTCCAGCTCGATAGCGAGCCATCTGTTCGGCAGTTAGGGCGTAATGGGTCGTTTGAGACGTCAAGATTTGCACTGATAGAATTGCCTGCACCTATTGTAGAGGTAACCTCAGTACCAGCCTTTACGTTACTCTTGCAGCGTCAAATCAGAATTTATTGGCGCTAACGAGCTTACGCAGGAGCTGTGGGCTGGCAAAAGTAAGGGATAAGATGTGAGTCCAAGGAGTCCCCGCAGCAGCAATTTTAGAAGGATAGATGGGGAGGATAGATGCTCTACAGCGACTTCAATTTAGCCAGAGCCAGGGACGATTTCGGTTTAACATTGGAGGAAAATCAGGACTTGTTTGCGCGGGTTGCACCAATCGCACCCTCTGAAACGTTAAAAGCGATTTTGACAGACTACATTCCCCTAGCCACGGCGATCGCGACCGAAAAAGCTCGCTCTGAATTTTTAATCGCCCCGATTCTGGCCGAGGTTAGACGACAGCTTAATAATCAAATTGCCCTATTCTCAGGCAATGAATTTCCGGTCGATCCAGAACTGGGGTTGCATGGTTTTTGTGACTATATCATCAGCGCTTCGCCAGAACAGCTCTTCATTACAGCCCCTGTCATGATGATCGTAGAGGCAAAGCGAGAAGACATTATCGGCGGCCTGGGACAATGCATTGCAGCAATGGTAGCGGCACAATTATTTAATCAACGTCAAGGCAACGAGGTGACGCCGATCTATGGCGCGGTGACCACAGGCACAAACTGGAAGTTCTTAACCCTATCTGAGAAAACCGTTGCCGTGGATCGGGTAGAGTACTTTATCAACCAGTTAGAGAAAATCCTGGGCATTTTAATGGAGCCGTTTAAGCGATCTCCGGCGATGGTTTCAGGATAGGGCATCATATCTGAATCAATGTTTTGACACCACGCTTGTATCCAATTAACGTGAACGACTACTTGCAATTTGGTGAAATCTCCCCCACGGCCTATGCCGACGCCTTGGGGCGTGAGCAGTTTATGGATATGGGCATTCGGGAGATGTGGCACCGCATCCCTAGGCTGGTTGGCCCAGCTTACCCGGTGAGTTGCCCACCCGGCGATAATCTGATGCTGCATGCGGCAATTTATCGGGCGGCACCGGGTTCTGTGATTGTGGTGCAGGCAGGGGATGTGGACTATGCCGTGTCTGGGGGAAATGTCTGTGCCGTTGCCCAAAAAAGAGGCATCGCTGGATTTGTGGTAGACGGCGTGATTCGAGATGTGGCAGAAGTCCGAGAATGCAGGTTCCCCGTGTTTGCGCGAGGCGTGATGCCCATCCCCGGTAAAAAGCAAGGGCCAGGCACCCTTAATCAACCGATTACCTGTGGTGGGGTTCGAGTGCTTCCCGGCGATATTGTGGTCGCAGATGAAGAAGGCATTGTGGTGGTGCCGAGTGCGCAGCGAGAAACAACCTGGGAGATTGCCCAACAGCGCGCTGATCGGGATGCAGCTCAGTCTTTGGAAGATTGGGAAATGAGCCATCGGGCCAAAATCGATCGGATTTTGGCAGATATTGGATGCGATCCAGGGCGATCGTCAATGAGCGAGGATCAGGACTCTGAATTTCAATCAATCGATATTGGATTGCCCTGAGACGGCGTTCAATAAAACCCGATACGATACTGAGGGTGTGTTTCTTTGAGGTAGCGCACACTAGCCCCTGTTTAATCTGCCCTTGGAGCCCTGCATGTCTGAACGAACGCGCGTTTTAGCTGAAACCATGGCCTTGCTGATGTCCACTACCCCGGATACCAAACTGGGCAAACTGCTAAATTTCTGCTTAGCGACCAAAGTAGACGCTGCGATCGCAGGGAAGACGCCCTTAGAAATGGCCCAAGCGCTGATTATGCAACCCGAACAAATCTCCGCTTGGATTACCGCCGCTATTGATGGGGACGACGACTACACCGTTGAAGAAATGGTAGCCTTAGCCGACATGGGGCTCAAAGACGCCGAGAAATTTATGGATGATCTTTGGGTGGAACTCGACAATATTGATTTACAGGGGATTTCCTTAGAAAAATAGAACCGCAGACGATGACCACTGAAAAATCCCGACTATCGACAGCTCCCCCACCGCGATCGCTCTCTGAAACCCCTGGGACTCAAACTCAGGCTCAACCCCAGCGCCGATCTTGGGTACAGCGGTTGGGGACTGCCGATGTGGTCGCGCCCTTGATCGTCGGTGTGCTGATGCTAGTCGGTTGGGATTTGCTGGTGCGGTTCACCGGGTTGCCCCCTTACCTTCTACCGGGGCCACTGTTGGTATTAGAAGCCTTGATTACCGAAGCACCGCAGCTATTCGGCTCGTTGTGGATTACGCTACAAATTACCGTTGTAGCCTTTATTGCAGCTACGATATCGGGTCTGTTAATTGCAGTGCTGTTCACCCAAAGTCGCTGGATTGAACGCAGCTTTTTCCCCTACGCGGTGATTTTGCAAACGACGCCGATCGTTGCGATCGCCCCCTTAATCATCATGTGGCTGAAAAACAACACGTTTATGGCCCTGGTGGTGTGCGCCTGGATCGTGGCCTTTTTCCCGATCGTGTCAAATACCACCCTGGGCCTTAAGAGTGCTGACCACAGTCTGCGCAATCTGTTTCAACTCTACGGTGCAAACCGTTGGCAAACCCTTTGGTATCTGCGCTTGCCCAGCGCCTTGCCCTACTTTCTGGGGGGACTGCGGATCAGCGGCGGGTTAGCCTTGATTGGCGCTGTGGTGGCTGAGTTTGTGGCTGGCAGGGGCGGAGCACGCTCGGGGTTAGCCTATCAGATCTTAATGTCCGGCCTTAACCTACAAATTCCCCGCATGTTCGCGGCCCTGGCGCTGATTACTGGTTTGGGAGTGCTGATTTTTGTGGGGCTCACGCTATTGTCTGACGCTTTACTCCGCCATTGGCACGAGAGTGCTATAAAGCGAGAGAATTGAACACTCGCCCATGCCCCATCAATTTGTAGACATTCCCAACTGCGATCGCTTTTGGTTGCGTAACGCCCGCATTCCCCTCACCCTGCTCGATAGCCCAACGGGTTGGACACCGATTTCACGGTTGAGCGCGGTACCGCTTCAAGAAAATCTAGTCGCGGTCAATATTGAGATTCAGGGTAGCCATATTTCCCAGCTTGTCCCTACCGGAACCGGCAGCATTGAAGACAGCGTTGCGGTCGATTTGCAACAAGGCCTAGTGTGGCCTTGCTTTGTGGATATGCATACTCACCTTGACAAAGGTCAAACCTGGGAACGACGCCCCAACCCCGATGGCAAATTCACCTCTGCCCTGGAAGTCCTAGGCAGCGATCGACTCAAACGCTGGGAACCGGAAGACGTCTATCGTCGAATGGAGTTTGGGCTTAAGTGTAGCTACGCCCACGGCACCCAAGCCATTCGCACCCATTTAGATCTGTTTGATGACCAGATTGAGACCAGTCTGGCGGTGTTTCGGCAGCTTAAGCAGGCTTGGCGCGATCGCCTTACCCTCGAAGCCGTCTGTCTAGTACCCATCGAGCAGTTCCTCACTCCCTATGGTGAAACCTTGGCTGACGCTATGGCGGAATTGGGCGGATTGCTGGGCGGCATCGTACTAATGGCAGATAATTTGGACACCCAACTCGATCGCGTGTTTACCCTCGCCGCCGAACGCAACCTCAATCTAGATTTTCACACCGACGAAAGCCTGGATCCCGCTGAGATCACCCTACGCTACGTGGCCCGAGCCAAAGCCCGCAATCAGTTCACTGGGCAAGTCACCTGCGACCACTGCTGCACCCTCGCCGTCCAGTCATCAGAGGTCGCCGCAGAGACTCTACGTTGGGTTAGCGATGCAGGCGTTTCCGTCGTCAGCTTACCGATGTGCAACCTGTATCTGCAAGATCGCGAACCGGGCCGCATGCCCCGCGTGCGTGGCGTCACCCTACTGCACGAACTCAAACAGCACGGCATTCCTGTGGTGCTGGCCAGCGACAACTGCCGCGACGCCTTCTTTGCCTACGGCGACCACGATGGGCTAGAGGTGTTTACCCAATCCGCCCGCATCGGCCACCTCGATCGCCCCTACGGTGACTGGCCCCAATCGCTGAACCGGATTCCTGCTGAAATTATGGGTTTGCCAGAAGCGGGGCGGATTGGGGTCGGGCTGCCTGCCGACCTGGTACTTTTCAAAGGCCGCACCTTAAATGAATTGATGGCTAGATCCCAACGCGATCGCGTCGTCTTGCGCAACGGCAAAGCCATTGACACCACCCTGCCCGACTACGCCGAGCTTGATGATTTACTTGTTTAAGTTGACGATAGCTACCTGATATAAACTGTATGGATACTTTGGCGATTCGAGCGGATGCGAGAGTTAAGAAAGTCTATTTCACACAGGATACAATCAGCGTTGATTTATTAGACGGGCGAACCATTACTGTGCCGTTGGTTTGGTATCCAAGGCTATTTAACGCAACACCTGACCAACGAGCAAACTGGCAAGTCTGTGGTGGTGGCTATGGCATCCACTGGGAGGATGTGGATGAGGATCTCAGCACCGCAGGCATGCTGAGGGGAGCACCTGCACCTGATGCAAAATAAGTTGGGTCCATGAAATCTAAATCCCAAAAAATCTTATGGTTAGTTCTCAACCCATTTCTCCATCCCTAACCATTCAGTCTTTAGATGACTGGATAAAAAACCCGCTACCCGGCACAGAATGGGTCGATGGCAAGTTAGTCCAAAAACACCCCGATGTATTGATTGAGGGAGAATCGACTTCAGACAATGGCATGACCTTAAAACACAGCCGGGTGCAGTCAAAGCTTGCTTATTACTGGAGAATGCATGTAGAAACGCTGGCTCAAGACAAAGGAGAAGTCTACACCGAAGCGCCCTGTCGCACCCAAGAACAGGGGCGATCGCCCGATGTCGCTTACCTCACCCCAGACCTAGTCGCCCAATATGGTGACGCAGACGTTTTACCTCAAAGCTTTCCCCTGATTGCCGAAATTGTCTCCCCTACCGATTTCGCAGAAAGCATCATCGCTAAAGCCTATGAGTACCTCGCCTCCGGCGCTGAAGAAGTTTGGTTAGTCTTACCCAACAACAATTGGGTGATTGTCGTCACCCACCCACAACAGCAAATTTTCACCCTAGAAGACATCGTGCAAACCCAAACCGTCCTCCCCGGTTTCAACATCGCAGTCAGAGATCTCTTAAGCTGAGATGAATTGAAGCAGCGTAAGGGCTCAGGGGTAAGTTAAAGCCCAAAAAATGCCTCCCCCACTCTCCCTACCTCCCCGCTCTCCCACTCCTCTACTCCCTCATGACCACCCCCCTCCATACCCTCGGCACCCCACCCACCGCCTGGCAAGTCAACGCCGACATTGCCGACATCACCCGTCCTGCCCTACCTCAACAGATCATCACCTTTCAAACCCAAACTAAAAAACTCCACGTCGATCTCAACAAAACTGCCTGCATCGTCGTGGATATGCAAAACGATTTTTGCCACCCTGACGGCTGGCTGGCTTCTATTGGCGTCGATGTCACCCCGGCCAGGTCGCCCATCGAACCGCTCCAGGGGTTGTTGCCCAGGCTGCGATCGCAGCAAGTTCCCATCCTTTGGGTCAACTGGGGCAACCGCCCAGACCTGATGAACATCAGCGCCGGACTCCGCCACGTCTATAACCCCACTGGAGAAGGCGTCGGCCTCACCGACCCCCTGCCCAAAAACGGAGCCCCCGTGCTTACAAAAGACAGCTGGGCCGCTGCCGTTGTGGATGAACTGGAGCAGCTTCCTGAAGATATCAAAGTCGATAAGTACCGCATGAGCGGTTTTTGGGACACTCCCCTCGATAGCATCTTAAAAAACCTGGGTCGCACCACCCTACTGTTCGCAGGTGTCAACGCCGATCAATGCGTCCTTTGCACCCTGCAAGACGCCAACTTCCTCGGTTACGACTGCATCCTCCTGAAAGACTGCACCGCCACCACCTCCCCCGACTACTGCATGCAAGCCACGATCTACAACACCAATCAGATTTTTGGCTTTGTGGTTGATTCGGTTGGTGTCTTAGCGGCCATTGATTGATGAATGATAAAGGATGATGTGTAAGGCGTTAAAGAATCTCCCTGCCTCCCCCGCTCCCCCTGCCTCCCCCGCTCCCCTTGCCTCCCCCGCTCCCCCTGCCTCCCCCGCTCCCCTTGTCCCCTTATCTGCCCCATCACGCCATATCTATGCCCCTTAATCTCGACACCTTCATCACCACCCTCGACCCTATCGAAACCATCCGCGATCCCAACCAGATCGACAAGCTCTCTAAGGACTACTACTACTTTAGTCCGGTATTAAAGGCAAAGCTGGATGACAAAATCGCCGACATCGTAGTGCGCCCAAAAACTGAGGCGGAAGTATTGCAGGTGGCTAAGGCTTGCGTAGCCCAGCGGATCCCGTTGACGGTGCGGGGGGCGGGTACGGGCAATTATGGCCAGTGCATTCCTTTAGAAGGGGGGGTGATTTTAGACCTGACGAAACTCAACGCGGTGAAGTGGGTAAAGCCAGGGATTGCCTGTGTGGAAGCGGGGGCAAAGCTTTCAGCCATTGACAAAGTCACCCGTGAATCGGGGTGGGAAATTCGCATGTATCCCTCCACCTACCGCACAGCAACCATTGGCGGTTTTGTCGGTGGGGGCAGCGGTGGCATTGGCTCGATTACCTATGGACAACTGCGCGATCGCGGCAGTTTGCTCGCCGCTCGGGTGGTCACCTTAGAAGATGAACCCAAAATTATCGAGTTGCGGGGGGATGCCGTGTTTCCCGTCACCCACGCCTACGGCACCAACGGCATCATTACCGAGCTAGAAATTCCCCTCGGCCCCGCCTATCCCTGGAGCGACGTAATTGTCTGCTTTGATGACTTTATGGCAGCAGCCAAGTTTGGCAAAGTACTGGGAGACTCAGATGGCATTATCAAAAAGCTAATCAGCGTCCACGCGTGGCCGATTCCGGGTTATTTTGCCGCCCTCAAACCTTATTTGCCTGAGGGTAAAGCTGCTGCCCTCCTGATGATTGCCGAACCTTGTTTAGAACCCTTTGGTGAACTGGTAAAAGAATTTGGCGGCACGATTACCTATGAAAAAGCTGCCAAAGATGCTGCCAAGGGGACGCTGCTAGCAGAATTCACCTGGAACCACACCACACTCCACGCCCGCAGTGTGGATCCGACCCTCACCTATTTGCAAACGATGTTTCCGGGTGATCCAGATCTGAAGCTGGTGGAGCATATGTGCAATCACTTTGGCGATGAGGTGATGATGCATTTGGAATATCTGCGCATGGACGGCACGGCAATCCCGGCGGGGTTGCAGGTGGTGCGCTACACGACTGAAGAACGGCTGAATGAAATCATCCGCTATCACGAGGAAAATGGGGCGTTTATTGCCAATCCACACACATACATCTTGGAAGATGGCGGTCGGAAGACAATTGACTTTGAGCAGGTAGATTTTAAGGCGAAGACGGATCCCTATGGGTTGTTGAATCCAGGGAAGATGCGGGGTTGGCTAGAGCGGGAGTAACCGGATGATGCGTTAATTCTGTTTCCTATGTCTGATGCATTACGCTATGACTAATATGCATCATGGGCCAGTAGCTGGGAGGAGAACCATGGTTGCCACCGCACCTGAACCCAAATTTGACATTCGCGCTGTTGGTGAGCAACGGGCTGTCTTGCAGGGGCTCTCTTGGGATGCCTATTTGCAAATTTTGAATGTGCTACCCCAATCACGGGGGGCAAAGTTAACTTATGACAATGGAGTCTTAGAAATCACCGTGCCGCTGGAAGACCACGAATTCTATGGTCGGTTGATCGAACGGTTTATTTTGACGTTGGTTGAGATGATGGGGCTGCGGATTAAAACGATGGGTTCCACGACGATGAATTACCCCCAGTTGAATAAGGGGGCTGAACCTGATAATGCATACTACATTCACAATCAGCCCTTGGTGAAAGGCCGTAATGTCAATTTCAGCCAAGATCCGCCCCCGGATCTCGTGGTTGAAGTTGATATTACCCATACAGATATTGCCAAAAATCAGTTTTATGCGAGCTTGGGTGTGCCTGAGTTTTGGCGGTTTGATGGTAAGGTTTGGCGAATTTATGCGCTGCAAGAGGGGGCATATGTTGAGTGTGACCAGAGCCCAACGTTTCCTGCTGTGCCGAAGGCGTGGATGTATTCGTTTTTAGAGTTGGCGAAGGTAGATGAAATTGAGGCAGTGCAGTCTTTGCGAAGTTGGTGGCGTGGGAATAAGGCATCTTTATAATGAGACCTGTTGTATCTAGCAAAAGCAGCGCGATCGCCCTGAAATGATATTGCATGAATCCGATACGGTTATTGATGTTTGCGATGCAACGCACCCTACAGCGATGGGCGATGGCACTATCAAATCTATAGGGAGTCACTTCGAGTTTAATATTAATTGCTGGCAAAGGAGTTTTTGTTAGTATGAAATGTCTGCATGTAAATCTTACACATTGTTATGGAATCAAATCACTCAGTGCAAAGTTTGATTTTGATACCAAAGGAAATGTTTTTTCAGTCTATGCCCCAAACGGAGTTATGAAAACTTCTTTTGCCAATACATTTCGTGATTTATGTTCAAGCCAAGACACTTCTGACCGAATCTGGCCAAGCAATAATACAGAGCGGAATATTGCCGATGAAGATGGTGAACCACTCACCCCAGAATGTATTTTTGTAATAGAACCCTACAATGAAAAATTCAGATCTGATCGGATTTCAAGACTTCTAGTAAATGATAGTTTGAGAGAAAGATACGAAGAGATATATCTAGAGATAGAGAAAAAAACAGAAGTACTTGTTAAAGGCCTCAAACCTTTGTCAGGTCTAAAAAAAGAAATTTGTGAAGAGTTATCAAATGCGATTACACATGATCGTAGTGAATTTCTAAGGGCAATAGCACGAGTAAAGTATGAGGTAGAGAATGAAGAAGATACTCCTCTGGGAGATGTAACGTTTAGTACGATTTTCAATCCAAAAGTTGAGCCTGTACTGTCAGATCAAAGTTTTAGAGAAAAAATAAGAGAATACGTAGAAAAATATGACGAGTTAGTTAGTAAATCTACCTTTTTCAAGAAAGGTGTTTTCACTCATAATAATGCAGTGGATATTGCCAAGAATCTGAATTCAAATGGATTCTTCAACGCTAATCACTCTGTATATATCCGTATGGATGGCAAAAAGACTGAGATACGTTCGTTGGAAGAGTTAGAAAAAGCTATTCAAGTTGAGAAGGACAAAATTCTTACAGATGAAGATTTAAGAACTGCTTTTGAGAATATTGACAAGCGGCTAACAAAGAATGCAGACCTAAAGAAGTTTCGCCTATGCCTAGAGAAGCACCAAGTTATCTTGGCTGAGTTAAACAATCCAGATAGTCTCAAACAAAAGCTATGGATATCGTATTTAATACGTTTGAAGGATGACTATTTGGCTCTTATGCAATGCATTGATTCTGGCAAAGAGGAGCTAAATAGAATTGTCGAAGAGGCTGCGAGTCAAAGAACACAATGGGCAGAGGTAATCAGTATATTTAACGATCGATTTTCAGTCCCATTTGTGGTTCGCATGGATAATCAAGAGGATGTGATATTGAAGAGCGATGCTCCAAGTATATGTTTTGATTTTCTGCAGGATCTCAATGATGATGACTCTGATTCGGTGTCTATTGAGGAAGATATACTCAAGTCAGTGTTGAGCAATGGCGAAAGAAGAGCTCTTTACATTCTCAATATTATATTTGAGGTAGAAGCAAGAAAAGCTTCAGGTCAAGAAACTCTATTCATCGTGGATGATATTGCAGATTCGTTTGATTATAAAAATAAATATGCAATTATTGAATATTTAAAGGCAGTTAGTGAGGAGCCTTTCTTTAAACAAATAATCTTGAGTCATAATTTTGACTTCTATCGTACAGTTTCAAGTAGACTGAATTTAAAGCGCCAAAGTAGGATGCTTGCAAGTAAAATAAGTGGAAAAATTGTTTTGCAGGAAGAGGTATATCAAAGATCGGCACCGTTTTCTCACTGGAGGAGAAATCTAGGTGAAAATGCAATGTTAATTGCATCCATTCCTTTCCTTCGTAATCTTGCAGAGTTTTCTGGCGATGATTCCTCATATACCAGGCTGACATCACTTCTGCATATCAAATCTGACACAGATAATTTTACTATTGGAGATTTGGAATCTCTAATTAAACATATATTGTATGATCAAGATTCTTTGGATTTGTCGAGCAAGGAAGACCTGGTTATAAATGTAATCTATCAAGTCTCAGATAATTTACTGAATGATGATACTGAAACGCTTTCACTTGAAGATAAGATAGTCCTATCAATTGCGATTAGGCTCAAGATTGAGTCTTTTATGATTCGAGAGATAAATGATACTTCCTTCTGGGAAGGAATCACTAGCAACCAAACAGTCAAATTAATAAATCGTTATAAAACTGATTTTCCAGATGAGAGAGATAATATCCGACTACTCGAAAGAGTGAATCTAATGACTCCAGAGAATATACACCTGAATTCATTTATGTATGAGCCAATATTGGATCTTTCAGCGCACCATTTGAAGAAATTATATTGTAGGGTATGCACCTGTTGATGTTAATCAGCAATCGCAGTCGATCTTGTAGGGTGCGTTGCATCGCAAACGCACCGATATAGAGGTAACGAGCCCACACCTCAATGAACATCATGACAGCGGTTTATCAATACGATTACGCTTTATAAAAAGCTATTTTTCCAATCATTATGGCGGCCAATTAACCCTCAATTCTGCCTTATCTATATCTCGTCAAAAGCTTAAGGAGCGTAGTGTGTGGCAATAAAGTGCTCAGTTGATGTCGTTGGCCAGTGCGATCGCTCAGAAATCCCGTAAAAAACAATGGGTAATTGTCCTATCCTACTGCGACTAGATAGGATAGAGATATCTTCAATACTGAGGATCCTATGGTTCAAACACCCGCCGTATCCCAGGCTTTGTACCCTGACTCAGACGGTAACCCCATAGCCGACAATACAATCCAATATCGCTGGATTGTTCGTCTAGTCACCAACCTGAAGCAACTCTTGAAGGGGCAAACTGCTTTTGTGGCAGGTGATTTACTCTGGTACCCGATTGAAGTCGAAACGCCACCAGCACCGTCTCAAGCGCCAGATGCCATGGTGGTTTTGGGTCGTCCAGACGGCGACCGTGGCAGCTATAAGCAGTGGGAAGAAGAAAACATTGCACCACAAGTGGTCTTCGAAATTCTATCGCCCAGCAATAGCGCCAGGGAAATGATGGCCAAGCAAATTTTCTACGGAAAATATGGTGTTCTGGAGATGTTCTTTTACGATCCAGACTCTTATGATTTTTGGGGACTCGTGCGGGAAACAGCAGAAGAGGATTTCATCCCGATCATGCCGATAAACCTACCGTGGGTTTCTCAAGCGTTAGGGATTCGCTTTGAATTATCAAGCGATGGCTTACACGTTTTCTATCCCAATGGAGAAGAATTCAAAGATCCGGGGACGTTTATTGAGGAGCGTGATCAGGCGAATCAAGAACGTGATCAGGCCCAAGCAGAGCGCGATCGCGCTGTTGCCAAGCTGCGTGAATTAGGAATTGATCCCAATCAAATTTGACGGAATGATATTAGCAGGCGCTTATTGCAAGCTGACGTTAGCATAGGACTCTCGCATCATGAATACACCCGCTCATGTCGTACTCAACCTGCTGTGTGTTGGGCGCCATGATATGACATCGGTCATTACCCCTGTGGTCGTCGGTGCGATTTTGCCCGATGCGCCGATGTTTGTGATGTACTTCATCGCCAAAGTGATTTGGCGGCAACCCGAAAGCGTGATTTGGATGAAAACCTATAACCAAGCTGGCTGGCAGAATTTTATTGACCTGTTTAATTCTGTTCCGCTGATGTTGGTTGGTCTAGGGCTGTGTTGGTGGACTGATTCCAAACTGGGGATGTTGTTGTTTATCAGCATGCTGATGCACATCGCAGGGGATTTGCCCCTGCACCACGATGACGCTCACCGCCATTTTTTCCCATTGTCTAACTGGCGATTTTATAGCCCCGTCTCCTATTGGGATCCCAGGTATCATGGCAGATTCGTAACCATGCTTGAGGGATTGGGGGTCGTCTTAAGCTGCGGAGTGTTATTTCAGACCTATGACTCGGCAGTTGGGAAAGTTGCGATTGGGCTGGTTGGGCTAAGCTATGTCGCGTATTTCGCATATGCCTATATTGTTTGGGGTTAAGCGCTGCTGCCCAGGCCTGGGCAGCAGCGCTTGCTTTGCAATCCTGTAGTGTGCAAAGACCCAGATACAGTTCCTAGAACAGGCTAAAGTTATAGCCTATGCCCAGGATGAGACCGACGTCGGTCTCATTGTCGCCAAACCCTACATTGACCCGAGTCGTCGCCGTAAAGGTTCTACCAATGGGCACATCTACCCCTGCACTGATGAGTGGATCCACCTCGCCATGGATCGAAACACCCCCCCCAATGAATGGAATTGCCGTAATTCTTCCATTAGCATTGGTTAGCGGTACTTCTCCAGTCAGTGCGATCGCAGAGGTTGTCTCATCACCAAAGATAGTTGAGGAGCGTACAGATAGATAATCAATAATCCTGGTTCGATTGACAATGGCAAAGCCGCCTTCTCCTATGGCAGAGTCATCACCGCTGAGTCCAATGTTTCCACCAATGCCAATATAGCTACGGGGTGGTTTAGGCTCATCCTCTTCGGTTTGCTGCGCTAGGGCAGGCATCCCTAGCAAGAGACTCGCAACGACCCAGAATAAGGCAACCTGTTGTATCTGTACCATGCAGTTTTTTCCTAGAAAGGGTGGGTAATAGGGTAAGTTTTTTTTGCTTGCGTATCTAGGCAATTAATGAGTACCTACTTACTTTTATGATGGGTATTAGATACTGTCAAGCTTTTCAGGGCTTAATTCTGGGAGAAGGATTCCCTTTAAGCACTTGGGTTGATCAATATGGAAGAAGTGGCTTGTGCAGGTCAAACATCATGGTGGCGATCGCGACACTTATATGACCTGGATGTCAGTGTATCCGAAGACTAGTCCCTCCGCAGGCTAAGCTAGGGTTAAGGGGGTGAACGCAATGGTCATGCGATTTCACGACCGTACTGATGCCGGACGACATCTAGCCCAAAAGCTTTTAGATTATGCCCATCGACCTGATGTGTGGGTGTTTGCCTTGCCTCGGGGTGGGGTGCCAGTAGCCTATGAGATTGCGATCGCGCTTGGTGCTCCCCTGGAAGTCTGCGTGGTGCGCAAGTTAGGTGTACCAGGGCAAGAGGAATTAGCGATGGGCGCGATCGCGCCCGGAAATATCTGCATTCTCAATCGGGGTATGATTCAAGCCCTGGAGATTGAGTCCGTTGCCATTGGTCAGATTGCCGCCCAAGAACTGCAAGAACTGAAACGTCGCGATCGCTGTTATCGAGGCGATCGCCCCTTCCCAGATTTAAAGGATCAAATCGTTATTTTGGTCGACGACGGCATTGCCACGGGGTTTACCTGTCGGGCGGCGATCGCCGCCTTAAAGCAGCACAATCCAGCCCAAATTATCGTGGCAACTCCAGTTGCTTCAACGGAAGCTGTGATCAGCTTGAAGACTCAAGTCGATCACGTTGTCAGCTTGCTACAGCCTGCTCCGCTAAGATCTATCAGCCTTTGGTATGACCACTTTGACCAAACGCACGATCGAAAAGTTTGCGATCTATTGGCCCAAGCTAATGGGGAATGATGGCCAGCGCTCAACTTGTTGAAGCGAAAAGGTCTGATTCAGTCAGAATGCGAACGTCAGCATTCATGCCCAGTTAACGTCTGACGCCTCGATTCTGCATTCCTTTCATTCCAAAAACCGTAGTAGCCGCACTTTGGGAGACTCAAGTTCAGCATATTGAGTGGAATGAACTTCGATTTGCTGCAACTGGCCTAACGCCAAGCTACAGGGCATACCATATTTGGCCTGGACGCGATCGCTGGCGATTTTTAATGCTGTTCGCGATCGCTCAACAAAATCGGAGAGGTCATAGCTTTCACCCGGGGTGAAGTAGTCTTTGACAACCAGTGATGGGGAGTAGCAGGTTTCTTCAGCGCCGTCGGGCCATTGGATTTTGAAGCGAATTTCGGGCATGTGAGTGAATGGTGAGGTAATGGGGTAGCGGGATGGTGGGGTGGCTAGCGATTGGTTTGACGCCTCTCTTATCGCTCCTGACTCAATCAAGGCGTTGGTAATGTTTGAGATGCAACTGGGCTGAACGATGCCAACTGTATTCAGATAATACTGAATGGTTTTGGGTTCGGGAAGCCTTGGGGTCAACAAATAGGGCTTGAATCATCGCCTTAGCGATGGTACTGGCGTCATTGGGATTGGCCCAGCAGGCTTGGTTGGGTTCGAGGAATTCGGTGAATGGGGGTTGTTGGGAGATCACGATGGGGAGACCTGAGGCGATCGCTTCGAGCACAACTAATCCCCAACCTTCTCTAACAGATGGGAAACAAAAAACATCAGCGCAGCGGTAGAGGGCAGGCAAATCGGCAGCGGGGATGACACCCGGTAACACGAGAGATGGCCCAACGTCGATGTTGAGGGTTTTGGCGATTTGAAAAAAGCGATCGCGATAGGGCTGGTAGTCAAACAGGGTTGCGCCTCCGGCGATCGCGAGTTGAGCTTGGGGATATTGATCAAGTACTTGGGCAAAGGCTTCGAGTAAGCGAATAGAATTTTTACGCGGTTCGATGCCGCCGACGGTGAGATAAAGTGGGGAACCCGTCAGCCCGTAGCGCTGTTTCAAGGCGGCTTCTTGGCCAGACAATTGAGTTGAAAAGCGTTGTGGGTTAACGCCGTTGATGATCCGTGGGGCCTCAATGCCGTAGTCGGTTTTGAGAATTTTTTGCCAGCGATCGCTGACGCAAAGACATAAATTGGGGGTACGAATGGATTTATCCTGGCACTGCTGCAAGTAGGGACTGGTGTAGTCTTCAATGTGATGAACGGTGCGGACAAAGTGGGAAATTTTGCCTTGCTGGCGCAGTTCTAGTAGGGCATTAGCTCCGATGCAGTCTTGGGCATGGTAGATGTCAAAGGAAAGTGGCTGATCAGTTAAAAACGTCGCAAATTCTTGAATCCGCTGCTGAATGAGCGCATCAACTTCCTTGGAGGCAGCTTTTGCGGGGACCAAACGGACTATACAAGCCAAAGATTGCTCAAATCCCTGACCATCTTTATCGAGGGCGAACACAGAAACGCTGTGATTCAATGCCGTCAGTGCTGTGGCTAGCTCCAGCGTATGGATAACACTGCCCCGGGGTTTAGTGGAATAGGTTAATAGGGCGATTTTCACGGGTGACACATATTGATTTGTTCAACGGCTTCAGGTTATCAGTTAAGACAACCGTTTATCGTCGAAGTTCTATATCTCAGAAGTTGGTCAATTGAGTAATGGCAAAACGAGCATCATGACTTAGAATTTAGGCATTTCTCATCCATGATTTCCTCTCCTAGGGAAAACTTTATGTCCGTCACCTTTGATGACATCATCAATGATTCCGATTCTGAAGAGGGCTTTTTGCAAATCTTTCAAGATGCTTTTTCTGAACAGGGGCAGCCATTACTCGAGCCTCACCAAACAATTTTAACCGCTTGTTATAAAAATCCAGAGCTATCACCAACACTGAAAGGTAACACACCGGAAATTCTAGCTTGCTCCTGGCTGAGAAAGTATTGAAATAGCTTCGAAAACAGAATCTCAAGAAGAATTTCAAATCCTCCAGGAACAGTCGCTGATCCAATCGTCAGCTCAATTATTAATGCCAGATTGACAGGACTAACAAACGAGCATCTTGAACAGATTAAATATGCTCATAGACTGTCAATGTCGGCAGAGAATATTCAAGGATTATTGTTAGAGGAATTTCTTGCTGAACAACTTTCTAAGTATGGTTGGTATTGCTGCTGGGGAGAATCTATTCGTCACGTTGATTTCTGTAACGTTGATGGTTCTCTCTTGCAAGTGAAAAACCGTAGCAATTCGGAAAATAGTTCATCTTCTAGGGTAAGAATTAACCAGCCTATCGAGAGATGGTACAGAGTTGATGCTAGGACAGGGGGATACCGATGGTCATATTTCAACGAAAAGTACAATACAGATAGCTTCTCTGAAGAAAACTTTGTCATGTTTGTTCGGCAGACCTTAACAGAAAATCCAGATGCCTTAGCCGTAGAAACAAACAATCCTTGGCAATTCTTGTCTTAATTATCAGGCTAGATTTAAAGAAAGCTGCTTCTCTGCAGATTCTTCGAAGTCAGCCATCCAACTCACATCGTCGGTCTTGTGATAACGCGAATAAGGGAAGTCTGGATAAATGATAGATGTTTCACCTTTTAAGTGAGTCAAAAGCATCCTCGCGATCGCCTTTCCCAAAGAACAGGGCACAGCATTTCCGACTTGCCGATATTGCTCTAGTAAAGTTCCCTCAATTATCCAATCATCTGGAAATTCTTGGATGCGCTTATACTCTTCAATACTAAGAGGTCTATCTTCTTCTGGATGCGCGAGATCGGTTGCAGGCATAGCTGGATGGGTTACTAACGTTGGGGAAGGTTTATCCCAAGCCAACCTCCGATAGAAACCTGTTTTTCCACCCCCTGCATGATAAGAAGCGCCAAGCGCTTCTTGATGTAGCTCTGCTGGTAAGTCCCGCCAATATTGTCCTGGTTTCAACAGCCGATAGTATTTGAGCCGTTTCTCAGGAAAATTAACAAAGTGATGCCCGTCTTTGGGAAGATCTTCTAGAACTTCTTTCAAGATTCGCCACTGTGGCAAACCGTATAATTCTCTTTCTGAGTAGGTAGGTGTTAGATACGGTAGTTTCTTCCCATCACGGCTACAAGCTATGATGACTCTTTCTCGCTTCTGTGGTGAGCCGAAATTGGCAGCATTGTATAAGTTAAAAGAAACGCTATATCCTGCTTCTTTAAATTGTTGCATGATAAAGAGTAGCGCTCCCCCTCTTTTTTCATCATGAGAGAGTGGTGGGAAATTCTTGCCTCTCATTTCATGGGGTCTATGTTGTAATGGAGCAGATAATAGTCCTCGGACATTCTCGATTACCGCAAACTGTGGCCGGAGTTCAGTAATTAGGTTGATGAACTTTAAAAAAACATTTCCACGCTCGTCGTTAAACCCCTGCCGCTTACCAGCACTACTAAATGCTTGGCATGGTGGGCCACCAACGATTACATCAATCTCTTCGGTCAGACTCAATCCCGCCTGTTCTCGAATCTCTGCGGCTGAATAATTTCTGATATCTCCAATGAGTGCTATATCTGGGCGATTCGTTTCAATCGTTTTTCGGGCTGCCCGATCGATTTCGCAGGCAAGAAGAACCTTGATCCCCTGACTTTCTAGCCCCAAATCCAACCCCATACAACCAGAAAAAAAACTTAAAGCTTTTAGCTCTGGTTTACTAAAAGATCTTCGCCCATGATTAGGAACGAGTACTCTGGCATCCTCTCCCTTGCAACGGTACTCGTGGACGGACTCTGAAGCGACAATCCATTGGCGGCTAATTCTTTCCCCGCTAATTTCACCATATCTGAGCAATTTTCGCACGTATTGCTCAGAGCAACTGAGGAGTTCAGAAGCCTCTCTAACGGATAAATACTGACTAGACATAGTTGCGGCAACGAAACTAAAAACAGGTACCCAATATTAGATGGTGCATGAACAATTGGCAAGCTTTTCTCGAACAAATGTTCTAGTGTCGTAGTTCTTACGCTGAGCCAAGCGTTAAGCTCGCCCAAGCCTTGATTAATTCAGCTGGAGAGCTGTTCTGTCGTTTGAGCAACTTCTCTGAGCGTTATCCAGCCATGGATGAAAACATCAAGCGTGGGCTAGTCCGTAAATTTCCATACGGAATTTTGTGTATGGGCGCGCAAAACTTTATCGTTGCAGTAATGCCTCTAACGTAAAGGCTGGATTGCTAGAAGGCTTGCCTAAAACCACAAATGGATACGATAATTGCGCAACCTAATTCTCTACTATTCTGGCGACGTTTTCGGCGCGATCGCTTGGCACTAGCAGGCGCTGTTGTCGTACTGTTATTGGCACTCGCGGTGCTGATTGGCCCGCTGGTTTATAACGTTTCCACCGATCAAATTGATTTTGCTCGGGCGACTTTGCCCCCCAGTTGGGCTCATCCCTTTGGCACTAATGATTTAGGTCAAGATTTGTTGGCCCGAGTCCTCTCGGGCGGGCGAATTTCTCTGGCGGTTGGGGTCGTGTCAATGGCGATCGCGATCTCAGGGGGCGTCCTGGTGGGAGCAGTCGCCGGATTCTATGGCGGTTGGGTTGACGGCGGACTGATGCGCTTTACCGACTTGTTTCTCTCGCTGCCTCAATTACCCCTGGCGCTACTAGTCGTTTATTTGTTTGGCGATCAAGCGCGATCGCGCTTTGGCCCAGAACTCGGCATCTTTGTACTGGTGGTGGCGGTGATTGGTGGGTTGAACTGGATGTCGGTAGCACGGCTGGTGCGGGCGGGGTTTTTGACCGTGAAACAACGAAATTTTATCCAGGCGGCGATTGCTTTAGGGGCCCGTCCTCGCACACTAATTTGGACGCACATTTTGCCCAATGTCATCGGGCCAGTGATTGTGGCAGCGACCTTAGCCGTTGGCAATGCCATCATTGCTGAATCGACCCTGAGCTTTTTGGGATTGGGTTTCCCGCCAGATACCCCTACCTGGGGCCGAATGCTCTACGATGCTCAAAACTATATTGAATCTGCACCCCACATGGCTGTTTTTCCAGGATTGGCTATTTTTTTGACCGTGCTGAGTATTAATACTGTGGGTGATGCGTTACGTGATGCTCTTGATCCGCAAACTCGGTAGGGCCGCAGACCTGTTAAGCGCAAACAGGTGTAATCTTTTGAGACATCAGTAATTTTGCCCATTGGAACGGGACAACCCCGTGATATAAATGTAAAGGTTTATTGCAGACTCTCACCTTAGGGACTGCGGTGCATGTGGCCCTGGGTTTGAGTTCCGTGGCTTCTATTAAAAGCTTGCATCGATGTTGGGTAAGCGAAAGCGTCGAATGGTCGTGTAGCTTGCGTGTCCCTAAGTGTGGCTGTGTCCACTTATTAGAGACGACTCATCTTCATGACAGCTACTCTTTCGAAGATAACTGCTACAGCTACGCATCCTGCCTTTGATCCAAGCCTCAAGCTGCGGGACATTATTAAAACCATCCCAGCCGAGTGTTTCCAAAAAAATCCTCGCAAAGCTTGGACTCGGTTAGTTCTAAGCATTATCGCTGTGGTGTTAGGTTACGTTGCGATCGCGCTTTCACCCTGGTTTCTCTTGCCGTTTGCCTGGATTTTTACAGGCACTGCCCTGACGGGCTTTTTTGTGATTGCCCATGATTGTGGCCATCGGTCTTTTGCTAAGCGCCGCTGGGTCAATGATCTAGTGGGTCACATCTTCATGCTGCCGTTGATTTATCCCTTCCACGGTTGGCGGTTGCTCCACGACCACCATCATGTCCACACCAACAAGATGGATGTGGATAATGCTTGGCATCCCTGGCGGCCCGAGAGCTATTTAGATGCCCCTGCTTGGCTGCAGGCGACCTATCAGGTACTGCGCGGACGGCTCTGGTGGCTGGCTTCTATTGCCCATTGGGCAACGCTGCATTTTGATCCCAACAATGAGAATGTAGCTGCCCGCGATCGCAATAAAGTTCGATTTTCGGCCTGGGTGGTGATTGGGTTCGCTACGATCGCTTTTCCAACCCTCTTTTTCACTGTGGGTCTTTGGGGTGTGGTGAAGTTTTGGCTACTGCCCTGGCTGGGCTACCATTTTTGGATGAGCACGTTCACGCTGGTGCACCACACGACGCTGGATGTACAGTTTCATCCTCAGGAAACCTGGAATTCTGCTGAGGCTCAACTGGCAGGCACTGTTCACTGTGACTATCCCCGCTGGGTTGAGTTTTTGTGCCATGACATCAATGTGCATGTGCCCCATCATTTGTCGGTGGCGATCCCGTCTTACAATCTCCGACTGGCCCACAAGAGCTTGCAGCAAAATTGGGGACGCTATCTCAAAGAAGAAACTTTCTCTTGGGCATTGATGGATGAGATTACCCGTGAGTGTCACATTTATCATCCGCAGGAAGCCTATCAGCCGTTTAAGGCCTTGAAGCGCTAAGTCACTTTGAATAGTTGCATAGGATTACTGGTAAAGCGACGTTGCATTGGCAACGTCGCTTTTTAATGGTACGTGTTCTGCTTTTAAGCTCGTTGGGGACAATCCCATTGCGACCCTTGATGGCCCAGTCTATCGTAGCGACTCAGGGCCTTCAGAACTGGATGCCCTGGTTGCAGATTCACGGGCGGGCATTGGCATAGTCGGCGGCAAGCGATGTTACTGACGATGGAGAATCATCCGGAACCGCTAAACTGGGCGGCTTTTACGTTAGTGGGGGCGGCAAAATAGCTGTAAACTCTATCGTCTGTGCATCATTCATTGAGTAATCAGAAACAACTTATCGAAGACTCAGAAACCTGTCAGCAACGCTTCAGGAAAGAAAGCGATTCTAAAAACAATTGAGCAATGCGTTAGGCGCACGACTTGATTTACAGGAGGTTCTTCATGAAACGCTTTTTACTTTCTAGCGCAGCGATTCTAATCGCAACGGCAACTATTGCACCCGTGGCCGTTGCTGGCCAAACAGATTTCCATGATTTGAAAGCCGATTTGAATGGTGATGGTGAAGTCTCGCTAACTGAGCTCAGAAGATTTAACAGAAGCGCACGTCGAAGCTAATTTGTAGCGCTGGCCAGATTGCTTAATGCACCGGGTATCGCCAGGATGCCGAGTCCACAAGCAATCTGGTTCGCGGTAGCGCACAAAGCTTTGTGACTACCGCTATACAAGCGGTCGAACTTAAGCTGACAGCAGCAATTATCCAACGTACTTGTAAAACTAAAACTATTCATTCGGAAGGACTATGTACCTGTCATCTAAATTTTCATCAACATTAGCTGCCGCCTTCGGTTTGTTCCTGATAGTGGGCTGTGCCCCCTCTACCCCAGATGCTTCGCCAGATGCTTTGGTAGATGAGCCCACTCTCCAAACGACAACGGTCGATACGGATGATATTGAGACTTCCGCTCCCACTGAGGCTTCCGCTCCCACTGCTGAATCTACTTCCCCGCCGACAGAAGTCTCCTCCAGTGCAACTGAACCGGCTGCCGTCTTTGTGGAAAACGGCATCGCGATTCGTGGGGCAGACCCAGTAGCCTACTTTACTGCAGGCAACTATGTTGCGGGTAGTCCTGAGTACACCTATGAGTGGGGCGATGCCATCTGGCAATTTGCCAGTGCCGAAAATCGCGATTTATTTGCCAGTAATGCTGAGCAGTATGCGCCCCAGTATGGCGGTTTCTGTGCTTGGGCCGTGAGCCAAGGATATACTGCTGCCGTTGATCCCACTGCTTGGGCAATTGTGGACGGCAAGCTCTACCTAAATTTTGATGCTCGTGTCCAAAGCCGTTGGCAACGAGATATTCCCGGCAATATTGCTAAAGCCAATCAGAATTGGCCGGGAGTGCTCAGTAATTAGTGCACGTGATGCACAACCCAGCTTTGATCGCAAAAAACAAGACGATAAAATCCAAAACGATCAAAGCTATGGGTAGGCTCAGCCTCTAAAGATTGCATAAGTTATCCTGACGGTGAGATAAGAAGTAGGCAAAGGATAATGCGCAGTCTCATAAGGTAAGGCAGTGATAAACGGATCTCGGTGGCGATCGCGTTTAATAGCCGTAACGTTGGCAGTGGCGACATGGCTGTTGGTTACGGTGTCAGCCCAATCAACCCCTCCCTTCCATCAGGGAAGTCATTCTCTACCGCAGGCGGCTTTCAGCCATAATACCCGCCAAACTAAGCAGCAAGATTCAGGTAGTACGGTCTTACTTGAGGTTGAGGGCACTCTAGAAGCGGGCGATCTAACGCTTGAGAATGGCAGTCTCTATGACATCCATTCTTTTGAAGGAGAAGCCGGGCAAACCGTCACCATTCGGATGATCAGTGATGAGTTTGACACGTTTATCGGGTTGGTAGATTCCGCGAGGCAACCCATTGATGAAAACAACGATACAACCGCCTCAGAGACGAACTCAACCCTGACGGTGTCGCTGCCTGAAGCAGGAACATATTTCATTATCGCCATCGCCTTTGATAACGCTGGACAAGGAAACTATCGATTAACCGTCTCAACGGCCAACCCCGCTGAAATTCAGGCACTAGAAGCGGATCGCCTCTTGAGTCAAGGCAATCAACACTATCGAGCTGGCCAGTTCCGAGCTGCGGTTGAATCTTGGCAGCAAGCGTTAGCGATTTATCAGACCCTTGGCGAAGCCTATGGCACGAGCAAAGCTCTACGCGGTGGGGAAGCGATCACGCTAGACAATTTGGGTCTTGCTTATTTTTCCCTAGGGCAATATCAGCAGGCGATTGAGTTCCATCAGCAAGCGTTAGAGATTGCTCGCGAAATCGAGAATCCTCGACTGGAATCCATCACACTGGGCAACTTGGGACGGACTTACTTTTTTCTGGGGCAATATCAGCAGTCGCTGGAATTGCATCAGCAAGCGTTGGCGATTGTTCGCGAAATCGGCGACCTTGAAGGGGAAGCTGGCCTGCTAGGCAACTTGGGTAATGTCTATGATTATCTCGGCCAATATCAGCAGGCGATCGAGTTGCGTCAGCAAGCGTTAGTCCTTCAACGTGAACTCAGAAATCGCCGAGGAGAAGCCAATTCTCTGGGCAACTTGGGTACGGCTTACTATTCCTTGGGCCAATATCAGCGGGCGATTGAGTTCCATCAGCAAGCGTTAGAGATTGCTCGCGAAATCGGCGATCGCGGCGGGGAAGCCATTACCCTGGGTAACTTGGGCAATGCTTATGATTCCCTCGGCCAACATCAGCAGGCGATTGAGTTTCATCAGCAATCTTTGGCCATTAAACGGGAATTTGGTAATCGTCAGGGTGAGGCCATCTCTCTCAATAACCTAAGCGTATCGTTGATCAAAACCAATCAATTTTCTGAAGCTGAAATCACCCTGAAACAAGCGATTGAGACCTACGAATCACTGCGTACTGACTTAAGCGATGCTCAACTCATTTCGATTGCTGATACCCAAGCAGCCGCCTACACCCTGCTAGAGCAGGTATTAATCACTCAAGGTAAACCAGCCGAAGCCCTAGAAACCAGCGAACGGGCCCGCGCCCGCGCCTTCGTGCTGCAACTGGCGAGTCGTCTTTCAAACCGGGAAGAATCCGCTACCTTAGCTGAACCCGAGGCCACCCCGCCTCCCACGATTGCCGACATTCAGCAAATCGCCCGCGACCAAAACGCCACACTGGTCACCTATTCTCTGATTTTTGATCAAGCCCTTTATATCTGGGTCGTGCAACCGTCCGGCGAGATTGAGTTTCGCTTGGTTGAACTTGACGGGTCTGGCAGTCTCCCGAACCCGGTCGCCGCCATTGATGGCCCAGTCTATCGGGGCAGTTCAGACCCGTCAGAACTCGACACCCTGGTTGCCGAAACGCGGGCCGGTATTGGTGTGGTTGAAGCAATCCCGACTGAACGGCTCAAAGACCTGCATCAAGTCTTGATTGAGCCGATCGCCGATTTACTACCCAGCGATCCTGACGTTAACGTCGTTTTCGTGCCCCAAGGCAGCCTCTTTTTGGTGCCGTTTGCGGCCCTGCAAGATGCCGACGACACCTACCTGATCGAAAAACATACGGTATTGACTGCGCCATCCATCCAGGTTTTTGGATTGGCAGCAAGGGAGGAAGCCCAGGGGAGAAGTTCCGAATTTTCTGATGGGCTCGTCGTGGGTAATCCAGTCATGCCTCAGGCTTGGATTCCGGGTGATAACGGGTTAGAAGAACTCCAACTCGCCCCCCTACCTGGCGCCGAAGCCGAAGCCTTGGCGATTGGTGACTTCCTCAACATTTCGCCGTTGATTGGCGCGCAAGCCACCGAAGCACAGATCAAACAGCAACTCCCGAGTGCTCCACTGATTCACCTGGCCACCCACGGTCTGCTTGAATATGGCAACCCCCAATCCTCGGGTGTGCTTGACGTACCCGGTGCCCTGGCCCTCACCTCCGGAGACGGCGAAGATGGGTTGCTCACTGCTGCTGAAATCCTTGACATGGATTTGCAAGCTCAGCTCGCCGTCCTCAGTGCTTGCGATACGGGGCGGGGGCGGATTACGGGAGATGGTGTGGTAGGACTGTCGCGATCGCTGATCACCGCTGGCGTGCCCAGCGTAATCGTATCGCTGTGGGCCGTACCCGATGCACCGACAGCCGCGTTGATGACGGCGTTTTATCGTCAGCTTCAGCAGGGGCAGAGTAAGGCTCAGGCTTTGCGGCAGGCAATGTTAGCGACTTTGAAGGATTCGCCGGAACCCATCAATTGGGCTGCGTTTACGTTAATGGGTGCGGTGGAGTAGTCCGCTTAGCTAACATATTTTGAGCTCCCTCAAGGGGGATAGGCTCTAAGGCTCACTGGTTTGCTTGCCAGAACTGCTGATGAACAGCAGCAATTTCTGACTCGACTTCGGTGATGGGGCCCCAGACCGCGATCGCTTTTTGTCCCCGTTTGAACACCTCTCGACAGGGCAGATCTAGGGTGGGGTTTTCAGGGTGGTTGCCCGTTAGCGCCAGCAGTCGCGCTTCTGAAAGACCATAGGCTAACCGTCCGATGTTGCCCCAATACTGAGTCGCGGCACACATGGCACAGGGTTCAACTGTGGTGTAAAGCGTGCAGTTCCACAGGTAGTCTGGGCTAAAGTTGGTCACGGCGGTGCGCACCAGTACCGACTCAGCGTGGTTGACCGTATCCACATTGCCTTGACTCAACAACACTGTTTCATGATCGGGGGCAACGAGAATCGCCCCGAACGGATGGTGCCCAAAAGACTCCGCCCGCTTCGCAATCCGGTTGGCCTGCCGCAGGTGATGCACAACTTGGGACGAGGTGGGATCGGGGTTTGAAAACATATCTGGGTGTGGCAATTGACTATTGAGTTTAGTCACAGCAATGGATAGATGGATTGGCTGGTCTCTCAAGGGGTTCAGTAAATTTAATCACTGAATTGGGGAACAGACTTCATCTACCGTAATGAATATGATAGAAAGCTTAAATTTTAAGGCTCATTGACCTATGGCGAACCCCTTCACCCGACGCCGATTTTTGGGATACATGACAGCTTCTGCTGTCGGGAGTCTCTTCTTAAAGGCGTGTACGTCTAGCCCCACTCAAGATACCGCAACTGATTCTGACGCTGAGGATGCCACCGCCACCGACAGCACGGCAGCACCAGAGACTAGCATTGCCATTGTGCTCCCCGGCACGATCACCGATGGCGGTTGGAATCAGCTGGGCTACGAGGGCGTTAAGCGAGCGGGTGAGCAACTGGGGATTGAAGTGGCCTACGTGGAACAGGTGGCCAACGCCGACCAAACCGAGTCTCTGGCTGACTTTGCTCGTCAAGGCTACTCCTTAGTGGTGGGTCACGGGGGGCAGTTTGATGCGGCCATCGAGCAAGTCGCGGCTGAGTTTCCAGATACCTTCTTTTTGGGTGTGAATGGCGACATCGCAGGCCCCAACTACGCCTGTGTCCGCACCAACTATAACCAGATGCTCTACCTGAGCGGCATGATGGGGGCATCCATGAGCCAAACAAAGAAGCTAGCCTATCTTGCGGGGATGGAATTTAAGTCAACCCAGCAGCAAGGGGTGGCGATGGATTTGGGGGCAAAGGCTATAGATCCGAGTGCTGAGGTTGTATCGAGTTTTGTGGGTGACTTCAACGATATTGCCAAGGCAAAAGAGTCAGCGTTAGCGTTAATTGCCAGCGGGGTTGATGTCATTTTCCATAATCTAGATAATTCTGCGCCAGCAGTGCTGCAAGCCTGCCAAGAGGCGGGTATCTATGCCTTTGGCAACAATGTTGACCAGATGGAACTGGCTCCTGAAGCGGTTTTGACCAGCGCACTGCAAGACATTGGTGGTGCGATTACGATGGTGGCTGAACTGGCCGGCAAGGGTGAGATTGAAGGCAAGCGCTACGTAATTGGCCTAGAAACGCCAGAACTGGTCAGCTTTGGCACATTCAACGAAGTAGTACCGCAAGAGCTGCGAGACCAAGTCGATGCCGTGGCCGCAGATATGGTAGCAGGCAAGCTCACTTTTGAGGATGTTGAGGAAGATGGGAAGGCTTCCGTACGCCTTGTGAGTTCATGAGCGATCTGCGCTTGGCCAAGATTACCAAGCGATTTGGCAACTTCACGGCGAATGACCAGATCAGCCTGAGCGTCCGCGCGGGTACCATCCACGGGCTGCTGGGGGAAAACGGCGCGGGTAAATCGACGCTGATGAATATCCTCTCGGGGCTATACCAGCCTGATGGGGGTCAGATTTTTCTGGATGAGCGCCCGGTGCAAATCCACACCCCGGCGGATGCCATTCGCTATGGCATTGGCATGATTCATCAGCACTTTATGCTCGTGCCCCAGCTCACGGTGACCGAAAATATCATCTTGGGCAGTGCTGGCGGGTTGCGACTCGATTTGCGATCGCGTTCTGAAACCATTGCGCAACTGGGCAAAACCTACGGCTTAGAAGTGCCCCCCATGGCTCGGGTGGAAGATCTACCCGTGGGCATCCAGCAGCGAGTTGAAATTCTCAAAGTCCTCTATCGGCAGGCCCAAATCCTGATCTTGGATGAACCCACGGCAGTGCTCACGCCTGCTGAAATTACAGGTTTCCTAGACGTGTTGCGGCAGCTTGCCAGTCGTCACCATACGATTATTTTTATCAGCCACAAGCTAGATGAAGTGATGGCGGTTTGCGATCAGGTCACCATCCTGCGGCGTGGGCGGGTTGTGGCGTCTCTATCCACGGCAGAGACCAGTCGTGCGGAACTGGCTCGATTAATGGTCGATCGAGATGTTGAAATTAACACCCGTCCGACCCCACAACCAGTGGGGGATGTAGTGCTCGACATCCAAAATTTGTGGGTCAATACCGAACGGCAAGTGGCGGCGTTACAGGGGCTATCGCTGCAGGTACGAGCTGGCGAGATCTTTGGCATTGCCGGGGTGGATGGGAACGGTCAGCGAGAACTTGCCGATGCGATCGCCGGACTGTTATCCCCACAACAAGGGTCAATTCAGGTGCTCACGACCACAATCTTAGAAACGAAAAACACCGCCCCAGGCCAAATCGCCTACATCCCCGAAGATCGGCAAAAACAGGGATTGGTGCTGAGCTTTTCCATCGCCCGCAATCTGATTCTCAAGGCATTTGCCCGACTGCCGTTTTGTCGGCGCTGGCTCCTCCAGTCTGGGATGATCAGCGCCAATGCAGAGGCAGCCATTAAAGACTTTGACATCCGGGCCACCAGTAGCCAGCTCAAAGTTAGCCAGCTTTCTGGCGGCAATCAGCAAAAGGTAATTTTGGCCCGAGAACTGGCGGGTGAACCGGATTTAATTATCGCCATGCAGCCCACCCGAGGGCTGGATATTGGGGCTACCGCAGCGGTACAGCAAAGTTTGCTCACCCAGCGATCGCGGGGAGCCGCCATCTTATATATCTCCACAGAGCTAGAAGAAGTAATGGCCATGAGCGATCGCCTCGCTGTGATTTACCGGGGGCAACTGGTCGATGTCCTTGATGCCAGCACCGCCACCGTTGAACAAGTGGGCCTACTGATGGCAGGCGGTCAGGTAACCTTAGAGGCTGTATGAGAAGTAGCTAATGTGCTGCATTCGCCCCCTTTTCATATGTGCCCGGAGGGCTTTAAGCCCCCTTCCTGGTATGCCCGGAGGGCTATATTCTGGGGACTTTGAACTTCAGAACCCCCCAGAATTGGGGGGCAGGGGGGCGGCTCAAATAACCCTCAATACCTTTAAAGCAATCTCTGAGGAGCCCCTGTGAGTCTATCCGGTCTTAATCGTCACAGTTCGCTTCAAGCTGGGTTACGCGCTGCCCTGCCGCCGATGATTGCTGTGTTAGCCGCCCTGCTGGTGGGGGCTTTGCTAATGTTGCTGGCCGGGGCCAACCCGATTGCCGCCTATGGAGCCCTGTTGCGCCAAGCGCTGACCACCTACTTTGGGTTTGCCGATACCCTCACCAAAACCACACCCCTGCTACTCGTTAGCCTGGGCGTTTTAGTGGCCCTGCGGGCTGGGCAATTCAACCTGGGGGGGGAAGGTCAAATTTATATGGGGGGCTTGGGCAGTTTGCTGGTGGGGCTAGCGTTGCCCAATTTGCCGCTGGTGTTGCACCTACCCCTGGCCCTGCTGGGCGGCTTTGGTCTGGGAGCCGCTTGGGGAGCCGTAGCGGGCTACTTAAAAGTGGCCCGTGGCCTGAATGAAGTGTTGACCACCCTACTGTTGAACTACATTGCCCAAAACCTAATTAGCTATCTGGTCAACGGCCCCTTGAAAGCCGCCAATGCTCCCAGCCCCTTCTCAGAACTAGTCGCCGAATCTGCGCGCCTCCCTGCCATTTTGCCCAATACCCAAGCCCACGCCGGTATTTTTCTAGGACTCGCCCTCGCGATTTTGCTCACCCTTGCCTTTGCCGCCACCGCCTGGGGATATCGGGTGGATGCTGTGGGTCAAAACCCCACCGCCGCCCGCTATGCCGGGATTTCCGTTAACCGCACCATCCTCAGTGTGATGGCCATATCGGGTGGCCTGGCCGGATTGGCCGGCAGCAGCGAAGTTTTAGGGCTAAAGCACCGCCTGTTTGAAGATTTTTCACCGGGGTATGGGTTTGATGCAGTCGCGATCGCGCTGCTCAGTCGTGGCAACCCAGCCGTTGTCATCCTCACCGCCTTCTTCTTCGGCGTCTTGCGCAGCGGCGCTAACGTCATGCAGCGCAGCGCCTCAGTCCCCGTGTCGATCATCTACGCCATTCAGGGGCTGACCGTGTTGTTTGTGGCGATCAGTCTAGCGTTGGAATATCGGCAGAAGGAACGCGATTAATCGCGTTCCTTCTGCCTCAGTTGATTCTTCCCCTAACCCCACTCCCCATGCCTCCCATCGACTTCCTCACCGACTTCCTCGCCGCTTGCCTCCGCCTCACGGTTCCCCTTGCCTTCGCCGCCCTCGGCGGTCTGATCTCAGAACGTTCTGGGGTGTTGAACATTGGCCTAGAGGGCATGATCTTGACTGGGGCGTTTGCCAGTGCAGCCGTTGCTTTGGGAACTGGGCAGGTTTGGTTGGCAGTGGGAATTGCCTTTGGAGCGGGTGCGCTGGTGGGGTGGGTGCATGCCTATCTTTGTGTCAGTTTGGGCGTTAACCAGTTGGTGTCGGGGTTGGCGATTAATCTAGCGGCAGCGGGGCTGACGACCTATGGGGCGAGGCTACTGTTTGAAACTGGCACTGTGGAACTACCTGGTATCGGGGCCCTGGGTGTTCCCGGCTTAAAGGCTTTGCCCGTGCTAGGGGTGATTTTCAATCAAGATCCGCTGTTTTATTTGTTGGTGGTGTTGATTCCGCTGAGTACCTACGGGTTGTTTCACACCCGTTGGGGGCTGTCGCTGCGGGCAGTGGGGAATGTACCCCAAGCGGCAGATACGGCGGGGGTATCGGTAAGTCGGGTGCGTTATCTTAGCGTGATGTTGTGTGGTGGGTTGTGTGGTTTGGCGGGGGCGTATTTGGCACTAGTTCATGTGCGCTTCTTTACAGAAGGCATGAGTGCGGGCAAAGGGTTTATTGCCCTGGCGGCCTTGATTTTTGGGCGATGGCATCCGGTGGCGACGTTGTTTGCCTGCTTGCTGTTTGGGGCGACGGAGGCGCTGCAGTTGCGGATTCAAGCCTTCGGCTTGGAGATTCCCTATCAGTTTTTAGCCATGCTGCCTTACGTGACGGCACTGCTGGCGTTGGCGGGTATTGCGGGCAAAGCAGTACCCCCTGCAGCGTTGGGGGTTCCGTATTCGAAAGAAAAACGATCTTAATCGTTAAAATAGAATCAAATTTTTCAAATCATCTTTAAGCCAGTTATGACGACTTTGCCGCTGACCGAACCCATCACCTTGGCCATTCCGCCAATGTCTCGGGCTGCTGTGGATGAACTTTATCACTTTTTGCAATATTTGCAGTTCAAACATCAATCTGATTTAGAGGACGCGATTGAGGCACTGGAAGATGAGATAGACAGTTTCGATGCAGACGTTTCCTTACAAGAGTCGGGAGAAATCTCGTTGGTAGATCTTAAGCAAGAGATTGGTTTAGGATGACCTATCAAGTTGTCTTTAAGCCCGCAGCGCAACGACAACTGAAAAAGCTTACACCAGTTGTTCAGAAAAGATTAATCGAGTTAATCGAAAGTTTGACAGACGAACCTAGGCCACCGAATTGCAAAAAACTTAAAGGGCGGCTAGACCAATATCGTTTGCGCTCTGGCGATTACCGCATCATTTACAGCATTAATGATACAACTCTGATTGTGAAGGTGATTAAGCTTGGGCATCGTCGAGATATCTATGAAGAATAGGTTTACAGTTTCACGTGTGGCTAGAGTAGGCGCTTGTGCACTCTAGCGCCATCGACGAATGGCTCTAAACAACGGGTTGACTTGCTGCCTGTTCTTGAAACTAGTAGCCATCACTTTGGATTATTCCATCATCGAGTTCGTAATAATCTCCCTTCTCCCCGACAAAAGTGTGCTTCGCTAGCTTACGCCCGGTGGATTGATCAAATAAACCCATGGCAATGCTAATCCATTCGTAGCCCTCGATATCGGGTCTCCAAAACAGCGTAGAACCGCAGACGGCACAAAAACCACGCTCCACTTTGTCGGATGAACGGTACCAGCGAACGCTATCTTTGCCCTCGACAGATAGGGCTGTTTTGCGTATGTTAACTGCGGTTAAGAAGCTACCCGTCTGTTTCCTGCACTGTACACAGTGACAAGCTTCAGGATCGTGCTCTAGTTGGCCCTTAACTGAGATTTGGACTGTTCCGCAGAGGCAGCTTCCGGACAGCATCGTTGATTACCCTATGTATATCTTGGCTTGACATTTAAGGTTTCGCTTCACCAACCGCTAGTCATCTTTCTCTCTTAGCTAAAAACTCAATAAGGTCGGCGGGTAGGTAGTGTATTACACTACATCCTTCACATGTTTCAGCTCTTGATCGCTGAGCACTGTTGGGCCGACTATGGGAGCACCAGATTCCACAAGAAAGAATGGCGTTTGTTTGTAGCTGCCATCGATGCGAGCTTTCAGCATCATGCCAATGATACGTAAATTGCCAGATAGAACGCCTGCCGATTTTGGCTTATCTTCCCCAATCGCAGATTCGACATTGACATGCACACGGGCGGAACCAAATGCACTGTCTAACGAATTTTGATCTGAACTCAAGCAATTATGAATTAAACCCACAAAGGATATGTTGAGGTTTGGCGGCGTATTGCCGATCGGGGTATTACAACAGGCTGCATACCATCGCAGCAAACCATTCTCAGTCAGACGCATACAGCTTAGGTTTTCAATACCTGCGGTAAATGTGATATTTGAGGGAGTAGTCTGAATGATGTCAGTTCCCCCGCTTTCATCGAGTATTTCGTTTTCTTTTTTTAGAAAACGGGCGAAGGCTTGGCAATCAGGACAGTAGCACACACATCTATTCACATGGGCGTTGCTGTTGATTGTGCCCTTGAGTTGGCCGCAATCGCACTGAATTGAGTGGGGCATAGTGTTTGCTCCTCTTCCAGAAGAACTCATTGTCTGTGCAGTATATTAGCCATATTGTTAAAGTTTTCGGTTGACGTTCTGCCAGGTAAGTGTTGAAATTTAACAGCTCTCGTGTCGGCTGTCGGGTACATGCCGTTGTTGGGCCTGCCTGATAGAAACAATCTAGCGACGCTCCATCCTGGCTAGCAGGATAATAGCCCGTGAGTTAGCAGGCGGCCTCTTCTCACAATGGCGAGAAGGGTTGGCTGCCCCGACCCCGCTGACCTCTAAGACTCGCTCCGGACGGGGCGCGTCGGCGGGGAGCCCCCAGCGGCCGCCTCCGCCTTCGCTGGTGAACCCGGCATCGCCCAACTTCCGCCGGTAGTAAGCCACGAGCTGAGCTGGTCTGGCGAGTGAGGCGAAGGCATCCCAAGTGATTTCCTCACCCGAAGAGCCTTGCACGCGTTCCCGGCATAGATGTGTCAGGTTAGGGTGGCTGGGGAACTGATAGAATTGAAAGATCGATTCATGTGAGTTGGAGTTATCGCCTGTTGCCTGTTGAGGGGCATGACCCGCCAGCCCTGCGACTGAAATAATAATGAATAGTAGTATCAAGAATCTCATCACGCCTCATCTCCTTTCATGCGTAGTCGCCCAACGGTCGCGCTCACCGGACGCAGATAGCCTTCTAAACCGACCAACCAACTTGATACGTTCCAGTGCAGCGCGATTGTTAGGCATCACTTGCAACCGCGACTTCTGAACTACCAAGAAAACGAGTTGCAAGTTTGGTTTCCTCAACTCGACCATTAACTAACTCAACCCGGTAAGCAGATGCTCCTTCTCGTGAAGCGACTACCTCCACTAATTCCTTACCGCGAAAATGAAGTGCTGCTCCATCATCTGCTGCATAGCCTCCAATCAAGCCATTTGAAATAGCCTTGTGAAACGCAGTAGGGCGCTCAGGTTCACCGTCATAGTGAGGACAAGCACTTGCCTCAATAAAACCGAGACCATCACCAAGAGAAGCAAGCTTACCAAAAGAATCCGTTAACCCATCCCGGAACCAGCAAATCATCCCAGCACTGATACCACACAGAATTTTGCCTCCGCACCATGCTTCATAAAGCACGTTATCTAATCCATGTACCCGCCACATTGCAAGCAAGTTAGCTGTATTTCCCCCACCAACATATAAGATGTCCTGGTCAGCTACGAAGCTGGCGATCTCCGATGTGTGTGAGGGTTGTCTTGGCACTGCCGAAGGATCAAAAATTGTTAAGTCAGTGGCGATCGCCCGGCCACTAAAAGCGCGATAGAACTTCACGAGGTATGATACAGAGTCCGCACTTGCCGTCGGAATAAAGCAAACTTTCGCTGGAGTCCGTGACGCCAAAGACAGAACAAAGTCGTCCAGCAGAAGATTGTCGGGTTCCATTGAGAACCCTCCTCCGCCCATCGCAACAATTTGACCCTTTACCTCTGACATTTATGAGCTCGATTTCCTAATTTGTGACGCCTAAATACTCATTAGAGAGAACCATTCCACATAACCTCCTATTGCAGAACAGCATCAGCTTATACACCCCAAACGGGTATATAGGTGGAAGTTCGTCAGCCTAATCACCCTATACCGACGATTAGGCAGAACAATTCAGTATAACCAACCCTAAGAGAAAAGCTTCCGCCGTGCGATCGCGTCTTTCCTGGCGTAATGAGCTAAAGAAAGTCAGATTGAAAGCCTCAGATCTTGCACCTCATCCATGACTTGAGTTCAGTCCGCCACTGCATCGTGTTAGGCGACCATTGCAATCAACAATAGCGCTCTGTAGTCGCAATATTATCTATCAGCCTTCAACACTTGTTCAGCCGTCAGCTTCAGACCGGGAAAAGTGGCAGAAACGATAGTCTGATTGCCTCGGAGTAGAAGACTGCTACAGCAGTTTTCTCATGGTGAACGAATCACCCTGTTGCTCGATGATCTCAAACCCAAAGCGTTGATATAACCGCAGGGCCGGGTTATCTTGCGAAACGCTTAGGGAAACTGCATCGTACATGCTGTCAGCTCGTTCAAATAAATCTGTTAATAGCCTTGTGCCGATACCTTGCCCCCGAAATTCAGGGAGCACCGCAATGGATAACTCAGGAGTATCGTCATCGATGTAGCCATATCCCGGATTGTCGCGAGTGAACAGCCGTAACCAGGCTGCCCCCATAGCAATGGCCTGGGGAGCAGAAACCGCAATGCAACCCACGTCTCCCTGCTGTCCCCAATGTTCGACGTATTTGGCTAGCTCTGGCTGAAAGACGATGTCTCTGGGTAACGGGGGTGTTCCTGGTGGCACATACAGCGCTTGGTACAGCATCTCCCACAGGAACGGTTCATCGGTGGGTTCAGCGAGACGAATGGTCGGGGTCATCTAAAATCCAGTCCACCAGTTCTTGCACACCTGCCCCTCGGGATTGGGTGGTGACTTTGTCGGCGATCGCTTTGAGTTCTGGCAATGCATTATTGACCGCCACGGCTAAGCCACAGCTTTTGAGCAGGTCGAGATCGTTTTCAGCATCGCCAATACCCGCGACTTCACGGGCTTCTAGGCCCAGTTCTGCCAGGGCAACCTGTAGTCCCGTAGCTTTGCTGACCCCCCGTGGGCAACACCATTACTGATCGCTTGTTCAAAATCACCCGAGCATCTAGACCCATGGCTTCGAGGGTTTGCTGTACGGCTTCGCCATGGGGTTGCCAGGTGGAGACAATCACCTGACCTCGGTTCAAGGGACTAACCTGCTGTTCTTCAAGGGCTGAGAAAAACGCATCCGGTAGCGGTGTCCCCAACCGTTGAATTTGATCGATTTCCGGTCGAAAAAAGACTGCACCATTTTCAACCACCACGCCATCAAACAGGGCTACAGCTGGAAAGGCCCGCTGTAAGTCGGTTAATTCCCGACCTGTGACCATCAGTAAACGCCCTCCAGCGTCGCGGTAGCGGTGGAGGGCGGCCAGAGTTATCTCATCGACGACACCATCGGTAGCCAAGGTGCCATCATAGTCGGTCGCGATCGCACGATATCGCATCGCTCAGTTGACTTATTCCGCAAACACAACGTTTAAATTATCCGCATTGGCTTGCATCACCGTCAAAAAGTCTCCCGATTCAGGCACGTTCCCGGCTGGGTCAAACACCACACTCTCAATGCCGAGTTCCTGCAAGCGGGCCACGCTTTCAGGGATGGGCTCCCCTTCCCAAATCATCCACTCGGCGGGGTGATCGGCTAGCATCGCTTCCAGTTCGGCCCACTGGGCATCATCGGGGAAGGTTTCGGGTTCCCAAAGGACGCTTTCCAGATTCAGCCCATAGCGTTCGGCAAAGTAGTCGTACACCGGATGGGAGGCCAACAGGGGCTGATCGGACTGGGCTGAGGTTTCAACCAGGGCGGCAATTTGTTCGTCGATCGCCGTTAGCTCTTGTTCCAGGGCTGCAAAGTTGGCTGCGAATTCTTCGGTTTGATCGGGGAACTCGGCACTCAGGCGATCGCGGATGGCAGCAGCCTGCTGAATTGCCAACGTGGGGTCAACCCAGGTGGTAAAGGCAGTCCCCTCATGGGCATGTTCGCCTTCGGGGCCATGTTGATGGGTGACGGCGGTTTCGATGCTCAGCCAGCGATCGCTAAAGGGAGCAGCAGTATCCACGGTTTTGGCTTGGGGTAGGCTAGTCGTCTCCAGCCATTTTTCGTAGGTAGCCCCGTTGAGAATAATCAAATCAGCCTCTTGGAGCTGGGCCAACTCATCCGCCGTGGGCTCCCAAAATGCCGGATCGATGTCCCCTGGCAGCGGTAATTCAACCCGGACGCGATCGCCGCCAATGCGCTCGACAAAATACTGTAGTGGGTAGTTGGTGACATAAACCAGGGCTTGGTTCTCCTCAGCCCCATCGACAGCGCTGATTTCTTCATTGGGCTGGCTGCTATCCGCACTGTCTTGGACTTCAGCTGACGAACAGCTCGCTAGCAGTAGAGTTACTGTGGCCAATGTGGCCAGCGTCGCTTGAGAGAAGGGGCGTAAATTGAATTGGCAAATCATTTTTCAAGTCCTCCGTGAGGTGGGATTGACTTAGGGGTTAGGGTTACGACAAAGCAAAACACTAGCTAGCCTTGCTGCAACCCATGAAAGTCCAAAATTCTGACTCTCTCATAGAAGTACGGCAGTCATGAAAGATTGGATTTAAAGGATAATGCTTTAGATCTGGAAATTTGCATGAAACGCTGAAAAGTCTTCTCAAAAGCTTGCGGTTTTGGGACTTTCGGCTTATGTACAAGCCAAGCTTTATTCGATATGCTGACAACCCGAACTGACAGCTCGTTGAGTAAAAAAATATTTCTTCTGGGTAGTTGAGCATACATCAGCTTGAAACATCGTTGAGATGAGGACAAGGCGTTGCAATGGCAATTATTTTTGAACTATCTGCTGAATGTTTTAAGCAGGCGATCGCGCTAGGTCATTTCATGAACAGATTCGCTGAAGTACCATACGACAGCTAATGTCCAAACGAGTTCTAGCAGCAAGATCCAGGTGATGCGGGAACGAAAAGGGGGCGGAAAGCGTTGCACTTGTGATCGGGGGAGCCAAGTGGTTAGGACATAGCCAAGCGGCAATCCCCAAGGTAGAAACGAACCGAGATAAAGCACCAGCGCCCAAGTTCCAGAGCCCAAACCGGACGTGTCAGCAATCACTTCGCGCTGGAATAAGCCATTGAGGACAAACTGCCAGCCTTCATAGGCGATCGCACCGGGAATGCCCAGCGAAAAAAAGTGCAGCCCCAACATTCCCAGGGCGGCCACCATCCAATAGAGCAATATAAGCCAGCGAAATCCCATCATAAGAAGACACCACGAAGAGACTGAGGAAGAAACGTTGAACCTGTTGGGTCAACTCTCCTGTCACTATTACGAGGCTGTCCTACCTATACATCTATAGTAGAGGGTTGACGTGGAATGATGCTCTCTAAGCATTACGACTCAGTAGTTGTGTCGCAAACCAAGAATTCTTTCAAGTGAGCAATTTCTGTCAAGCGTCACGGAGACTCAAGGCGTAGTCTATTGACAGGCGAGGAGGATACTTGGTTGAGCATATCTACTGCTGAAAACTATCAAGCTAGATTTTATGACGTGCTTGAGTATATCGATAGGCATCTGGATAACGACCTAAGTGTCGAACATCTCAGCCGCATTGCAGCATTCTCGAAATATCATTTTAACAGGCAATTCTCTGGATTTTTTGAGATCAGTGTCTATAAATGCTTTTGGCGTTGTAGAAAGAATCTTTGGCGCTAATTTTCCTTAAACCCTTTTAGAGTGGGTATCTCGGCAAGAAGTATGGCAACTGCCATAGAATGCGAGCATTTCTGACAGTCTAAATCCTATATTAGGAGGAAATACAATGGTTTATGGACAGATCACGCCAACAGCCCTTAACACAGCAACGAACGACAATAATATTGACGGCTTGCTTTGGTATAAACGCTGGGCCTCGAACAGAATAACGTTCAGCTTCACGGATGACTTTAAGAATGACTATGAAGACGAATTAGGCTATCTCTTTAGCACCACACATGAAGCCACGTTTGAAATGTTTAATGCGACTCAGCAGGCTGTCGCCCGAGCGTGGATGGAGATGTATGAAAATGTCGCGAATCTTGATTTAGTTGAACTAACAAGTGCTAACGATCGCAATGCCACTATCCGAATGGGCAGGTCACAAGCCGTTCTTAACGGAGCCTTCACTCAAGTACCTCCCGGTAACGAAGGCATAGACAATATAGGGGATGGCGATATTTGGTTTGGCGTCACATTTGACAATCCACTTCTGGGGACTGGTGACTATTTGCTATACGGTCATGAAATTGGTCATGCTTTGGGCCTAAGTCATGGGCATGAACCCTTTGGGGTCCGAGAAGTCGCGATGAATTCTAATCGCGACTCAATGGAATTCTCAATCATGACCTATCGTTCTTATATTGGTGGGCCTACTCGCGGTACTAATGAGTCTGGGGGATTTGCACAGTCTCTCATGATGTATGACATTGCGGCGATTCAACACATGTATGGTGCGAACTTTAACTACAACGCTGGCAATACAACTTACACGTTTTCTCCGACGACTGGAGAGATGTCAATCAATGGCGTTGGTCAAGGGAGACCATTAGTACGCAATAATATTTTTCGTACCATTTGGGACGGCAATGGTTTAGATACCTACGACTTCTCAAACTACACAACTAAGCTCAGAATAAATCTTGCTCCCGGAGGTTGGAGTGATTTGGATGTGGGCGGCAATTCACAACGGGCTCGCCTTAATGCAAATGGCAATGAATATGCTCGGGGACATATTTTCAATGCCTTGCAGTATGACGGTGACACCCGTTCGCTCATTGAGAGAGCCAAAGGTGGATCTAACAACGACCAAATTTTGGGCAATGATGCCAGAAACTATCTATACGGCAATAGCGGTAATGATGGGTTATACGGCTATGGTGGCATCGATAACTTGTATGGACACGCTGGTAACGATTCCCTTTATGGCCATGACGATAATGATTTCCTCTATGGCTGGACTGGCAATGACAAATTATACGGTGGTGCAGGAATAGATAGTCTGTACGGTCACTGGGAAGACGACCATCTGGATGGGGGTTCTGGCAATGATCGTCTTTGGGGTGGATCTGATAACGACACTTTGATAGGTGGTGCTGATAGCGACGAACTCAGCGGTTCCGCTGGCAGGGATATTTTGATTGGAGTCAACCCCTATGCTCAAACGGGGTCTTCAGAAATTGATGAGCTTATTGGGGGTTCTGGTCGCGATCGCTTTGTTCTAGGTGTTGGCGCCCCTGGCAGCGCAACTTGGATTGGAGGAGCTTCTCCTCGTGTTTTCTATGACGACAACGTTAATGTAAGTGTCGGGCGATCAAGCTATGCGCATATTAAAGATTTTACGATTGGCGAAGATGACATTCAGTTGCGAGGTTCTAGGAATGATTACCGACTCAGTGATTATCAAGTCAATGGTCGTTTAGGCACAGGTATTTTTTATAACAGAGGACAAATTACTTCGGAACTTATTGGCTTTGTGGAGGGAGTCACGCAGGGTACGTCACCTGATCAGCTCAATCTCTCTTCTCCGCTTGGATCTCAATTCACTTGGGTATAGGATCCAATGCAATGAGTAAAGTGAAAAGCTTGAAACGACTTAATTCTATGAAAATGCCAAGATTCAACTGATGTACATGCAACTTGGAGCTGTCAATCATATTGCAATCTGTGTATCCGACTTGGCACGCTCAATGAGTTTTTACCGGCCAATCCTGAAATTTCTAGGCTATGAGAATACTGAAAGCTTTCCGGGGGTTGAAATATGGGAATCCCATGCAACTGGCACTGCCATAAACCTATGGCAGGCAAAGGAAGAACATCGTGAATCGAGGCATTATGACTACGCACCGGGACTACATCATCTCGCGTTTCATGCAGCGGCGCGCAAAGAAGTTGACGACTTCTACCGATTGCTCAGCGAAATTGGCGCTGAGATTGTAAATGAACCCGCAGAGTATGATTATGCGCCTGGATATTATGCGGTGTTCTTTCGAGATCCTGATGCAATCAGAATTGAGCTTGCACATATTCCAGCACTGTCAAATGCCCCAGTTGCTGGCTAACACTTTCTACTTTACAGCAACCCAAATCTCGTAGCCGCCGAGGCCCGTCTCGGGATCAAAGCCTGATCCGTACTTCTCCAACGTCGGACCTTGTGCCGCTTCAAGCCCAGATTCCGGCAATCCCGCACTCCAAATGGCGGCGATCACCGCACGGATTTCCGCGATGTGGCCTCCGTGAGCGAAGACTGCGTACTTCTGGCTTGGCAGATTCATGTAAAGCAGACCAAATGGAACGATACCTTTTTCGGAGGTCTCGACACCCGTCAGGTAATCAAACTTGCTGTCCTCATCGAAATTGAAACAGATGCCATAGGCATCCTGACCTACTTGGCCAGAGATGTCGCCCAAGTACTGCTGAAATCTCTGCCATTGATCAGGAATGCCAGCCGGTGAC
Source organism: Cyanobacteria bacterium P01_A01_bin.123 (assembly GCA_039815185.1). Lineage (GTDB taxonomy): Bacteria > Cyanobacteriota > Cyanobacteriia > Phormidesmidales > Phormidesmidaceae > JBCBZT01. Next base: position 52,855 of record JBCBZT010000038.1, read on the forward strand.
TTGCAATCGTATCGATCGAGGATTCCGATCATTCGCTTCTGCGAGAGAGATTCAATGCGGGGTTTCTGCAGTTTGGGAGTCGGGGTTGTTGTCATGGCAAACGCCTTCGTTAATGTCAGGTTATTGACGTGCCCTTGGCTACGAACGTATCCAGGAGTTAATTGAAACTCCTGCTTAAATGCACGGGAAAATGCCTCGTGCGAACCATAGCCATGGTCAAGTGCAAGGGACAAAATATCGGCTACTCCGAATGCCAGCTGTTTTGCTGCTTCGGAAAGCCGGCGCTGACGCACATATCGCATCAACGATATTCCAAATATCGTCGAGAATGCGCGTGTCAAATAGTACGGGGATACGTCGCTCGCGATGGCAACTTGCTCAAGCGTAATCGGCATGCGAGAGTGACTTTCGACATACCACAACGCCTTTTGAACTGGATTCATCTAATCTCCCTTGCCACTCACCAGACTGAATTCTACGAAAGGCAATTGATGTCGCTTGATAATTCTTGCGGTCTCAAACAATTTCCCACCCAACTCGTGCAAGAAGCTGACGAATAATCGCATGTACCGGAGCCGCCGCGAATTCATCTGACAACGCAGCGCGAGTCAGTATTTCAACACCGATGCGGATATCGCCTCCCGCCACACCAAAGGCCTGTTTCACCATTTTGCTACCGAGCATCGATCCGGGATTAACCGCGATGATGGGTAAGCCTTTCGCATATCGCGTGGTTGAAGTTGGGTTTCGTTCCTCAACCACAACCTACATACTGTGCTGCCAGGGATGTAGGCACGACGGTAATTGGGCATACAGGTGAAAGGTGTGGTCTGTTTAGAGTGCCCGGTGAAAGCGTCAGGAGCTATATGGGGAAGGGTAAAGAGGGAGCGCACCAGTGTTGGTGGCAGTGCCCACCCTACGCTTGCTTAAATCCATATAAAAGTGAGGTTTAATAGATAGGATGCCGCCAGAAGACTTAGGGTATGAAAAGATGTATCAGGCAACCATAAATGGGGACATCAAAGCACTTAGGCAGATCCTTAAAAAATATCAATGCGCCAATAACAAAGATGGACTAGGGAGAACTCCCCTATTCTATGCTGTGCAAAAATCTCAAGATGAAGCAGCATTGCTATTAATCGAAATGGGTTCTGAGATTAACTTTCAAGATACTCAAGGCAAAACTCCCCTACATGTGGCTGCCCTGTATGGGCAGGAAAAAATGGTTCAATTGCTTATAGAAAGAGGTGCCAATCTTGAAATAAAAGATCTCATGTACCTAACTCCTTTGGGAGTGTCAGTTGCTGAAGGTTACGAGAGCATTGCTAGACTGCTGATTAATTCAGGTGCAGATGTAAATGTGAGGTTGGGGTCTTCTGAGTCCAGCGATACTTTGCTACATATGGCTGTTTCAGCAATGAATAAGAAGAGGAATATAAAGATAGTAGAACTACTATTATCTAGCGATGCTGATGTCCATGCTAAATCAGGGATGTTCGGTTACACTCCTCTCTATTACTTAGAAGATTATGCAAATTTTGGACTCTCTTGGCTCCCCTCCTATTGGCGTAAAGATGAGGAGATTGAGGAACTTCTTAAGCGGTATGGTGCATCTTCTAAGATGTATGACTGGGCTAAACCTATGCATATAGTCAGAGATATCCTCCGCACTTGCTCCTCATAAGTTGTAAGCTAGCTGGCTGCAACCATCCATCCCGATGAGGGTGAAACCCTAACCCAGCTACTGGATGCGATTGCCCCCGGCACCACCCCAGCCACCGTCGATTGGAGCGAGATTATCTATTCCGATGCACCGCCTGCTTATCTGAGCGACAACGACCAGATGCAAACGGAATACACCAAGAACGGCAGAGTCAAGGCCACCATCGACGAACGAGGCAACCGCACCGAGTTCCGCTATGACACCCTGGGACGATTGACTGGGGTGACGGATGCGATGGGCTTCTTGACGGAGTATCGCTATGACGCTGTGGGTCGTTTGATTGAGGTGGAAGACGCCAATGACAACGTCACTCAGTTAGCAGAATTGATTGCAGCAGCTTAAGAAAGCATCGTCCGAGTAATTTGTTGTTTAAAGGTGCTCATCCCTGCCGTGACCACCAATGAAAACCCGGTGCTGATCACCAAAATAGTGGCCACTTCCGCAATAATTAACCGAGAAATCATCCCCCGACTGCATCCCAGCTTAAAGCTGGTTTCGATTTCTCGCTGTCGCAATCGCAAAGACAGATTAAACACCAAAATTAGGGCGATCAGGGTGGTAATCACCACCAGAATGAAAACTAGGTTCAACACATTGCGAATTTTGAAAATTTCCACCAGCAGCTCTTCAACCACAGTGGTCGGTCGGATGATTTGACTGCTGGCCTCGCTGACTTCATAACGCCCCCTGAGAATCGCCGCCGCCCTCTCATCCTGGGGCACGGCAATAATGGCGGTTAGCGGAAAGGTTTCCGTCGCGCCATGGAAGTGGAAAGACGCCAGATTATCCGCTGTGATCTCGTTGTATTGGGGCAAAGCCGCATTGGCCGTGACGGTGTTGCCCTCCTGTTCGAGCACCACATCTTCATCCGTGGGTTGGGCTAAATCTTGGTGCCCATGCCCCAAACCCTGAATCACCCAAGTGGTTTTAATATCGACAAAAACAGCGCGATCGTCAGCAGTGTAGGATCTGTCGAGAACGCCAACCACCTTCATTTTGAGGGGGTAGTTGCCGCCAAAGTCAAAGACCGTTTCGGGTGAAGAAATGATGCTATCCCCAGGCTTTAGCCCCAGCGTCGCAGCTACTTCAGCACCCAGAACAGCATCTCCTAAAATGCCAAAGGCACGCCCCTCTGCCACTGCCAACTGGCGTAGATCCAGATAGTCTAGGGTGGTGCCAATAATGGGAAAGTTGCGGGCTTGGAAGTGGGTGTGCAGGGGAATGGGAACTGCCAGATTTGAAGTTTGGATTTCCGCTGCCTCAGCCATGGTGATCGGTTCAGGGGGCGCTGAGGCAAAGTAGAGCGAATTAATTGCCAAATCCAAATCGCTCCCCTTAGCCCCCACAATCAAAGGGGTCGTTTCAGCCCGAGCCATCAGTTCCCGTTCACTAGCTGATAGCAGTAGGTTTAGGCTCAAGGGCAGCGCACCGACTAGGGTGACGCAGGCGATCAAAATCGTCGTGCGCAGCTTGTTAAAGCTGAGGTATTTCCAGGCGAGATAGAGGCTGGGTGGCATGGGGGGGAGATAGGAGGGTGAGAAGTCGAGAGAGTGGGGAGTGGGGGAAGCAGGGGAGCAGGGGGAGTGGGGGAAGCAGGGGAGCGGGGGAGCAAAGAAGGAATGGATTGGGGAGGGAGAGACGCGATTAAGAATCTTTTGGCTTTGCTCTGCGAATGCATCTATGGAAAGAAGCTTTTCCCGATATGGAAAAGGAAGCCTGATTTACGTTCTTTGAGATTTTGCCCCCCTTGCTCCCCTGCCCCCTCCACCCCCCTTGCTCTATTCACGATGCCAAGGCTTGCACCTCCGCCCCAGTTGTTGAGGTAGGTGTGAACACCATGGCTTGCTTTAGATCGACGACTTGGTCAAAGCGATCGAGGAGTTCATGGTCGTGAGTGACGGCGATTAGGGTTGCCTGCTGGGTTTTGACGTAGTTAAAGAGAATATCGAGGATGCGGTGTTTGTTGGCTGGATCGAGGTTGCCCGTAGCTTCATCGGCAAGGAGCACTTGGGGTTGGGGTAGCAGGGCGCGGCAGATGGCGACGCGCTGTTTTTCACCCTGGGAGAGGGCTTTCACCGATCGCTTGAGCTTATCGGCAATCCCCAGTTGGTCGGCTAACTCAATCGCCCGCTGCTTCACTGCGGCATTGAGGGTGAGAGCTGGGTTGAGGCGATAGGGGTGGAGGATGTTGTCGAGCACATTGAGGTATTCCAGCAGTTCAAAGTCTTGGAAGACAAACCCAATATGGGAAATCCGGAATTGCCGTCGTTCGGCATCAGAGAGCTGGTGGATGGCAGTCTCTCCGATCTGAATTTGCCCTGCTAGGGGTGGCCGAATGCCTGCAATCAGATGCAGGAGGGTGGTTTTGCCAGTGCCGCTTGGCCCAATCATGGCAATGCTCTGACCCGTGTTGACCGTGAGCTGGGGTAGCCCCAGCCGGAATTCTCCCCGGTCATACTGAAATTCGAGATCGGTTATTTGAATTAAGGGATTAGAGGTCATAACAACCGATGTTCATCAACGACATCAATACGCTTAATTTTCCAGACTGAATCGACATAGGTAAGGGTGATGGAGGCTACGTAGAGGTTGTGGCGATAGTGGGTATGGCCAAAGTGGCTCACGGCCCCGCCGACCATCCATTCGGCTTGCACCAAGAGTTGCTTGCCGGGTGCGGAGTGGACGGAGCTGACTTCGGTAACATCCACTTGATCGACGCGGGCGCGGGCGCCGCCTCGGTTTTCCACTTCTAGGGCGCGGCGATTTTCGAGATAAATGTCTGTGAGCTGTTCGCCTTCCACACTGACGGCAAGTTTGTCATAAATCGCTTCTTCAGTGTTGAACGCAAAGGATTGGTAGATGTTGGTGAGCAATTTTTCCACGATCAGGGCAGCTTGGGTTGGCGAAGGTTGGGGTTGAAAGGGCGGCGGCAGCTGCAGCGGTAAGGCTCCGACTGGGTATACCCAAATCGCCAGCGGTAGCATTAAACGGGTGGCGGCAAAGGCAAAACGGGGGTGCTCACCCTTGAAGAAGAATCCCCGTTTATCGAGCCATAACGCTGCGATGATCAGAATCAAGGAGACAACGGGAAGGGTGCGATGGGTAACGTTTACCCCAATGGCTTCGATATTGGGGACGGCGACATTAACCAGGGCATTTTGCCAGCGAGCGCTGGGCTGCTGTGGTGTTAGCACCTGTTCTTCGCTGCCTTGGGGATCGGTGATGGTAGTTGCAATGCGCTGAATCGTTGGCGAGAAAATTGACCACTCGACGGTGACCGATTGGGGGACGGCGGTGGTGGGGTAGCGTAAAACAACGCCCAGCGTTGCTTCGTCAAGCACTTCAGGGATGGGGGTTTCTCGATTGGCGATGCCAGTCTCTTCGACGATGACGAAGTTCACCTGATCGAGGATAGGGGGGGCAACGGTGTCGTCAATGGTTAGAACGAGGCCGTCGGCTAAAGCTTGGGCGATCGCTTGCTTGAAAGATTCCTGGGCGCCCACCGCCAAGGTGGGGGTATTGGGTGGCGTTTCAATCAGGTCGCTGGCGAGCAGTGCAGAGACATCCAGCAAAATTTCAGCGCGCACTTCCAACGGCTCTATGGTGACGAATCCTTCGATGGCAAAGGTGCGATCGAGGGATTCGTCAGAGCTTGCTGATTCGTCGTCTAACAAGGCATCGGTTTTGGACTGCAAATCTGATTCGGGGGCCGCAAAAGTCCCCGAATCAGGTGTGATAGCTGGCGCCGTTGCAGATGCGTTCAAGACAACGTTTGCTCCAGTGTCTGCCCCTGTTGGGGTAGCACTAGACGCCGACGATACAGCCGAAAGGGATTGCCCTTGATAGGCTTGGGGAATCGCGATCGCCACAATGGCCAAGCCTGCTAAACCGTACCCAATGCCCCGTCGCCATTGGCTCACCTGGGGGATGCGATGCCCTAGGGTCATCAGCCATGGAATCACTAACATCACCAGCAACTGGGCGGCGTCCATCCCTAGGATCAGCACCAGCAGACGTATGCCTAGTTGAACACTGCTAGCCCCGCCCTGACTCAATGCGCCCGCCCAACCCAAACCGTGTATGAGCCCCAAAATGGCTAGGGGTAGCACTACCCACTTGGAGAGCCAGTTAGGTGTCGCTGCCAGATCTCTGCGCGTACCTAATAAAGCCAACGCTGCTGTGGCTAGGATAACTGCTGTTTCAGCGATCGCTAACGGGAGGGTGATGCTGCTCACAGCCGCGATCGCGACGGATAGCAATCCTCCGACCGTAAAGGCGGTGACGAACTGCACCAGCTTGTTTGCCCGTGCCCAAAAGGCTAAAGCAATCAGGAACAGCAGATGGGGCCAAGCAATAAAAATATGACTCAAGCCCGCGATCACGTCCTGGCGTAGTTGGGGTATCCAGCTTGCCTCTGCGGTTTCAAACTGGTCTAGTGCAACTATGACGCCATCGTCTGTTGCGGCAAAGAACTGGCTTTGGGAAGTCCCCGCTTGCCAGTAAACCGTCACAATGCCGCCAGCCGTAGGCCAAGGTAAACCCAAGACATCATTACGGCTTAGGGGTTGGCCATCACAGGTAAATGCGAACTGCAAAACCGTTGCTGATGAGTCAGGCGGAGCCGCCTCGGAGAGGCGGCAGCGGGGAGGTAATTGGGGCGTCAACGCACTCCCGGCTAGAGCATTCGGCAAATCCACAGTCAGTTGATACTCAGCGCCTGGTTGTTCCTGTAGCTCTGCCAGGGTAACGTTGCCACCATGACCCATGGCAGGACGGGCCAACACCAGGCAGAGCAGGGCTAAAATTACCCCATGGGTTATGATTTGCCACTTCCCCATGATGTTGTCCCAGATAGGCATCGAGGCGCGCTTGCGGTTGTTCATGAGCCTGATTAAATACCTTGGCGTGGATGCAAGGAAAAAGTTCTATGCCAGTAGAGCTTTGCTATGGCGTTGGTCAGAGGTTGAATGCACCGAGTCTCGCTGGGATGCTCAGCACATATGCAACCTGTCTCACAGTAGCGCACAAAGCTTTGTGGCTACTGCTAATAACAAGCTCACAATTGTGTACAGGAATCATTTGAAACTGGATTTAAACTCTTATTTGATTCCCAACCTCTTTGCGAGCCATACTCGCCTCAGATCAAAAACTCATTTCCATCAGAGCCACTGTTTAAAGGGTATCTTGAGGGTTCTCGAAGACCTTTATAACCCTAGATTTTTGCATCATAATAAGTCAACTGTTGGGTGAAGTAATCTATATCACCTACAAGCACAACTATCTACTTAAAAACCTGAAAATAGGCATTTTTTCGCACGATAGCTAAGCCGTAGCTCATCCATGAATCATGGTCGTTTTCAGCAAGCTCAAGTTCTAGGGGTCAAATTAGGTCCTCAGACCTATGTCATATGAGGCGTATGCCTCATGCGACTGCCCCCGGCTGCCGCATATTTTGAAATAGACCAGTGGGGCAACTGAGTGCTAGAAAATGGCCTTCATATGAGCTTCATACGAGCTTCACGCAAGCTTTATATGGGTTTTAAATCCAATCGTTGATAGAGTGCGTACTACTTGCGTAAGTTTTTAGATTGACTCCATGCAAAGCCGTGGATATTGCCGCATTTTTATCACTAACTACTAATGAAATTCCTTGACGAATTACTAATTTACTTATACGAAGATGGCTTTTGACTGAGCTATCTCTACAGCCTGTAAATGATATTTTGTTCTGAACGCCTACCCCCTCTGTCCTCCGCATATTATGTTCAGAAAACCGTTTCGATCTATTGCCTCCAGATTCGCGATCGCAGCCCTAACTTGCTTACTATGCATCTTTAGTTCGGCGTTTGTGTCGAGTGCGATCGCCCATGCGCTGGGTCAAAGCTACCTCTATTTTCATATTGGGGAAACGGCTGTCGAGACGCGCGTTGAGATGACCGTCCGCGATCTCAATGAGGTGCTAGGGCTGGGTTGGCCTGCCAACAAGAAGGTTCGCGACAGTGACATTGAGCCCCACCTTGAGCAGATCAAAGCCTACGTATCAGACAACTTGGCGGTTGGTAGCGAATCCCAAACCTATGACCTGGTGTTTCAGCAACATAGTTTTTTGAACACCACGTTTGCTCAGTTTTTGCAGCTGCGCTATGTCGTGGAAGGGTTTCAAGCCTTACCCGATTCCCTGGGGATCACCTATGACGTGTTCTTAGCTGAGAAGCCGCAGCATACCAATCTGGTGCTAATTGAACAGAACTGGAAGACGGGTACGTTTGCCAATGAATCGAATGCATCGCTGATTTATGCCGATCCTGGTCAAGCCCAAACCCTAGATATTTCTGGTGGCAGTGTGCTGCAGGGGGTTTTCGGTGTGGTGAGGCTGGGAGTAGGACACATCCTCAGTGGCATTGACCATGTGCTGTTTTTGGCGGCGCTGCTGCTGCCGTCGGTATTCTGGCGAGAAGCAGCGGATTGGAAACCTGTGGGCAAATTGGGTACGCCATTTGTGCGGGTGCTCAAGCTTGTGACGGCTTTTAGCGTGGTTCACACCCTGGCCCTGGGTTTGGGCTTGCTGCAAGTGGTTGCGGTGCCGCTGCGTTTAGTAGAGTCGGTCACGGCTGCGGCTATTGGCTTAGCTGCTGTAGAGATTTTTTACCCCGTTTTTAAGGGTTGGATATGGTTCATTGTTGCTGCCTTTGCTCTATTCCATGGGCTTGGCATTACGGATGAATTGATTCAGAACGGAGCCATGAGTCAGTATCTCCCGCTTTCGCTGCTGGGTTTCAACTTAGGCATTGAGATCGGTCAAATCGTGATTGTCGCTGTGGCGGTACCGCTGCTTTATTTATTGCGTACCCAGCGGTTGTATCCCCGATATGCGATGCCGGCAGGGGGTGCCTTGCTGGGAGCAATGTCGCTCTACTGGTTCATTGAGTATGCCTTTAACGTCAATATTCGAGTTTTACCTTTTATTCAGGGGTTGTTCTAGGCATTGAAGCCCGATTTCGGACTGCGTTATTTCTATGTTGACTTTTACTCAAACTCCCATGACTCGCAATGCTATGACCGCCTCGCTGCCTTTACAAACGCGAGTCTTATCCGTTGAAGATATCCGCTCCATTATTGAGTACGTGGGGCTAGATGCTCTGATGGATGAGATGATTGCACGGCTGACTGAGGCGTTTGAGTGCTTTGATCCGTCGGAGACTGTTGTTCCCGTACGTACGGGATTTAGCTACGAGCAACCCCATGTCGGGCTAGTGGAGTGGATGCCGCTGTTTCAAAAGCATCAACAAATTGTCGTAAAGGCGGTGGGCTACCATCCCCAAAACCCGAGTTTGCATAATCTACCGACGGTGCTTTCAACGGTCTCAGCCTACGACCCGACGTCGGGCCATTTATCTGCCCTGATGGACGGTACATTTCTGACAGCGCTAAGGACAGGGGCGGCTTCGGCGATCGCGAGTCGGTATCTTGCCAACCCCAATAGTCGCGTGTTGGGGCTGATTGGGGCCGGGGCGCAGGCCGTCACCCAGGTGCATGCCCTCTCTCGCTGCTTTGAGTTAGAGCAGATACTCATCTGCGATCGCGATCCAGCCGTCAGCCAATCCTTTGCCAATCGGGTGGCCGATCTGCATCTGGGTTCTCTGGCGATTCGGCGGGCTCATAGGGCTGAGATTATAGCCACCGCAGATATTCTCTGCACAGCCACATCTGTGGATGTGGGGGATGGGCCAGTCTTTGCCGATCAAACCTCAAAGCCTTGGCTGCACATTAATGCCGTAGGCGCTGACTTCCCCGGCAAGTTTGAGATCCCGTTGAGTTTGTTGGAACGCAGCTTTGTCTGCCCTGATTTCCGGGCGCAGGCCGTTCAAGAAGGGGAGTGTCAGCAGCTCAGCGAGCTTGAGATTGGGCCTGAGCTGTTTGAAGTAGCGCAGCATCCTAACGCGTATCAGCGATACCAGCATCAGCTCACCGTGTTTGATTCCACCGGATTCGCCCTGGAAGATCAGGTGGCAATGAACATGCTGCTGGACTATGCCACTGAACTCCAAATTGGTACTTGGCTTTGTTTAGAGAGTGCTTCAGCCGAGGTCAAAAATCCCTACAGCTTTGTCAACGAAGGGATCTCATCCTCCCTTTCTAAAGGGGAGGTGCCGCAGGCGGAGGGATGCTCATCGGTCGTCACCCTGTCGCAACAAAGCATGACAACTCCCCCAGTCCATCTGTAAACCCTTAGCTTCCCCCAACGCGCAATGGATTTTTCTTGGTCAGACGAACAACTCGCTTTTAAGCAACGCGTGATTGAGTTTGCGCAGGAAAACTTGAATGGCGACACCCTCGAACGGGACTACCACGGCAAATTCTCTTGGGAGAACTGGCGCAAATGCGCTGAGTTTGGCATTCAGGGCATGTGTATGCCAGAGGACTACAGCAACTCCCCCGCCCTCGATATCATGACGGCGGTGCTGGCCATGGAGGGGATGGGCTACGGCTGTGAAGACAACGGCCTGACGCTGGCCCTCAACGCCCAAATGTGGACGGTGCAGATTTTGCTGTTGCAGTTTGGTACGGACGCGCAAAAACAGCGCTATCTGTCAAGGCTTTGTGGGGGGGAATGGATCGGGGTGCACGCGCTATCAGAACCGAATGCCGGGTCTGATGTGTACAGTCTTAAAACCCAGGCGGATAAATGTGAGGGGGGGTATCGCCTCAACGGGCGCAAAAAGTTTGTCACCTGTGCGCCCATCTGTGACTTGGCGCTGGTGTTTGCCACCCTTGACCCGAGTTTGGGGAAGTGGGGCGTGACGGCCTTCTTAGTGGAGCGCACCTCCCCTGGGTTTTCGACTGGCCCAGTCAAAGACAAGATGGGGCTACGCACCACTCCCTTTGGAGAAATCTTCTTTGAAGACTGTTTTGTACCCGAAGAGAACCGTTTGGGCCCAGAAGGGGCCGGTTTTAGCTTTTCCCACAATTCGCTGGAATATGACCGCTGCTTTAACCTGGCCAGTGAGCTAGGCACCATGGAGCGGCAGTTAGAAAAAACCGTGGCCTACGCCAAATCGCGAGAGCAGTATGGTCAGCCGATTGGTAAGTTTCAATCGGTCTCGAATCGGGTGGCCGATATGAAACTACGACTGGAGACGGCGCGACTGCTGCTTTATAAAGTGGCCTGGCTGAAAGACCGGGGACAACCCGCCATGATGGAGGCGGCGCTGCTGAAGCTTTACCTGAGTGAATGTTTTGTGGCCTCCGGGCTAGATGCGGTGCGGATTCACGGCGGTAACGGCTATCTCACGGAATATGAGGTCGAACGCGACCTGCGCGATGCCATTGGCGGGGTGATTTATGCCGGCACCTCAGATATTCAGCGCAACATCATTGCGCGATCGTTGGGACTTTAAGGAGCACTAGACCCATGCTTTACCTGCTGTCACAAATTCTCGATCGCTCGGCTGAGCAGTTTCCTGACCATGATGCCTTTCGCTGCGACGGTCAGGGGATTACCTATGGCGACCTGTTACGGCGGGCGAATGGACTGGCCCATTGGCTGATTGAGCATGGGGTACAGCGAGGCGATCGCGTCGGCATCTATCTCAGCAAGAGCTTAGAAACGGCGATCGCGGTCTATGGCATCTGGAAAGCTGGGGCGGCTTATGTCCCACTAGACCCCAGTGCGCCGATTGCCCGTACCGCCTATGCCATTAACCACTGCGGCATTCGTCATCTAATTACGCAGAGATCGAAGCGATCGCGTCTACCAGATTTATTGCAGGCCGGGGCGAATGGCCATTCGCCCCTACGGTATGTGGTGGGACTGCCCGACAGCTTTGAACTGGATCATCCGATTACCCGCTGCGACTGGGCGGCGATTCCCCCCAGCGATACGCCGCCAGCCGTGCGAGTGATGGAGCAAGACTTGGCCTACATCATGTATACCTCTGGCTCCACGGGCACACCTAAGGGGATCATGCACACCCATCGCAGCGGCTTGAACTATGCCCAAATGGCTGCTCACATCTACGGCCTAAATCACAGCGATCGCTTGGGGAACCACTCGCCCCTGCACTTCGACATGTCCACCCTCGACTATTTTTCAGGGCCGCTGGTGGGAGCCACTACGGTGATCATCCCGGAAGCCTACACCAAAATGCCCGCTAGCCTATCCCAACTGGTGCAAGACGAAGCGCTAACGATTTGGTACTCGGTGCCCTTTGCCTTGATTCAGCTCTTGCTGCGCGGGGTGCTAGCAGAACGCGACTTGAGTTCACTGCGTTGGGTGCTGTTTGGCGGTGAACCCTACCCGGCTAAATACATGTATGCCCTGATGGATCAGCTACCCCAGGCCCGCTTTAGCAACGTCTATGGCCCAGCCGAAATCAATCAGTGCAGCTATTTCCATGTGCCTCCCCTAGCGGCGGGCGACCCGGTGCCTAAAGACGTTGCCCCCATCGGTCAAATTTGGGTTAACGCTGAAGAACGGGTTTTAGACGATGCGGATCAGCCCGTATCACCCGGCGAAATCGGTGAGTTGGTGGTGCGTACCCCCACCATGATGGCGGGCTATTGGCAGCAGCCTAACCTGAATGAGCGGGCCTTCTACCGTTGCCCAGTTGCCAATCAAACTGCCGTGTTTTACCGCACAGGGGATTTAGTGCTGCAGCAACCCGACGGCAACTATCAGTTCATCGGTCGCAAAGACCGCCAGATTAAGACGCGGGGCTATCGCGTTGAGCTGGACGAGGTAGAAGCAGCATTGGTTGAACACCCCCTCGTGGAAGAAGCGGCGGTCTACGCCGTGCCCTACGAAGCTGGCAGCCACCAGATTGAAGCCGCTGTGATTTTGAAACCGGATGTCGCCCCAGATGTCGTTTTAGACGAAGCCGACCTGAAACGCCAGATGGCCGAGCGACTGCCCGCCTACGCGGTGCCTCAGCAAATCGCGATCGCAGAGACATTCCCCCGCACCACCAGCGGCAAAATCGATCGCCGAACTTTACAAAATCAAGCCCTAGCCCGCCAACAGTCACCCCCCGTAGAAACTCCCGTCGGCTAATCTCCAATCCAAACTCTAAACTCCAAAATTTCCACTCCCCAGGAGCAACCCATGACCCCAACCCAGCCTATCCCTGCCAATCCCCAAGCAACGCCTCCAGAAGGTTTAGATCATCAGCAGATTCTCACGCAGTACATCACCGATGAATTGCTGAATGGGCGCATGCAGGTGGAGGTGGATGATGACTTGCTCGGTGGCGAGATCATCGACTCGCTGGGGATGATGTGGTTGGTTGCTTTTATCGAGGAAACTTTCGGCGTCAGCGTTCCTCTAGAAGACATTACGATCCAGAATTTTCGCACCATCGAGACGATTCAAGCCTACGTGCAGCGGAGGGAGAACCATGGTGCTGGATAATCATCTGCTATCCCCCCCCTCAACCTCCCATCCATCTGCGTCTGGAGGAAACGGCACAGTTGCGCCTATCAGTCAGCAGATCGAAGCCCTGGCTTCAAAGTCTAATTTGACCGTGGCTCAGCTCCTGCTTTGGCTGGGGCAAAAGCTGCACCCGGCGGATCCGCTCTACAACATGGTGTTTAGCTTCACCATTGGCGGCGAGATTGACCCTTTCCACTTTCAGCAGGCGTTTCAGGCGTTGGTTAACCGCTGCGATGTGCTACGGCTGACAATTACTGAGGTTGACGGGGTACCCCATCAGTCCGTGTCTCCGGTACTGGATTATCGCCTCCCCTGTCTAGATTTTTCGACCGCAGCAGATCCGCAAGCCTTGGCACAGCAGTGGATCCGCAATCGTGCTACCTGCGCGTTAGACCTATCCATCAGCTTGTTTGATGCGGCATTGCTAAAGCTTGGGTCGAATCAGTTCATTTGGTACCTCAATCAGCACCACCTGAGCACTGATAACTGGTCAGTATCGCTGATTTATCGGCAGTTACAGGCTGACTACGGGCGATCGCTGGCGGGTACCCTAGCCATTGCCTCCAAAATCCCAGCCTACCTGCCCTATGCAGCAGCCCAAGCAGAACCGCCATCGCCCCGGCAGCAAAAAGCCATCCGCTATTGGCAACAAAAGCGAGAAGATTTACCGCCCCCTGTCCCCCTCTACGGTCAAACTTCCAAGTCCCTTTCGACCCGCACCCAACGTACTTACTGCGAATTGGGGATGGCCCGATCTCAAGCCCTGCGAGCTCTGGCGGCGACTCCCGAAGCGCGATCGCTTTCCGTACATCAGTCCCAGTTCAATCTGTTTTTGACCCTGCTGTTCGCCTATCTCTATCGCATCAGCGGTGAACCTGCATTGGCGATCGCATGCCCGTCCCATAACCGCCCCACCCCGGCCCTTAAGGAAACCCCTGGGCTGTTTATTGAGCTGTTTCCGCTCCAGGTTGAGATTACGCCCGACGAAACCTTTGCGTCCCTACTTAAAAAAGTGGCGCGGGAGTCTACGGCATTTCTGCGCTACGCCCAGGCGGGGATTAGCCATCACGCCGTCGATCGCAACCTGAATGTGGTGATGAGCTACATCAACGTCACCTTCCCCGATTTCCACGATATGCCTGCCCAGACGGATTGGGTTCATGCAGATGCTGGCGACGCTCAACATCATTTGCGACTGGAAGTGCATGACTTTGATGCCACGGGTAATTTTACGGTGCAGTTCGATTTCAACGCTGATCTGATCTCTGCGGCTCAACAACAGTGCGCACCCGAGCAGTTTTGTAAGCTGCTAGATGCCTGGTTAGCCAACGGCCAGCAGCGGATTGCCACGGTGGATATCTTGGCTGACGCCGAGCGATCGCTGATTGCAGCTCCCGATCCAACACCGATCGCAGCGGCCACTACTTCAACCCGGCCCCAAACTTTAGTCGAACGCTTCCAACAGCAGGTTGCCCATGTCCCCAACCAAACGGCGGTGGTATGTGAAACGCAACACCTGACCTATGCACAGCTAGAGGCTGAAGCTAATCAGCTCGCCCATTACCTGGTCAAGCAAGGGGTTAGTCCAGGCACCACAGTGGGGCTGTTGATGACGCGTTCTCTATCGATGGTCGTGGCCATCTTGGGCGTGCTCAAGGCGGGTGCGGCCTATTTACCCATTGATCCGGCGTATCCAGCAGAGCGGACTGCGTTCATGGTGGCAGACGGTCAGGTAGCGGTTTTGCTGACGCAGCAGGCATTGGTGGAGAAGGTAAGTGAACTGCTGCCCTCACCCCCGGCCCCTCTCCCTGGGGTAGAGGGGAGTCGATCCAATGCTGTTTCCCTCTCCCCCAGGGAGAGGGTTAGGGAGAGGATGTTTCACGTGGACGACCTGCAGATACGGGTGATTAGTCTTGAAGCACATTCCCAGGCGATCGCGCAAGAATCCACCACAGCGCCTGATGTGGCCTTACGGGCTGAGGGTTTGGCCTACATCCTCTACACCTCTGGGTCAACGGGGCAGCCGAAAGGGGTGATGGTGGAGCATCGCAACGTCCTGGCTATGCTGGGCGGATTTGAACAGACTGCCCCTACCGGAGAAACGTTGCGGGGAACGGCAATGTGTTCCTATGGGTTTGACGTCTCGGTTTGGGAGCTGTTTTCAAATCTGTGCTTTGGTGGCACGGTGCATCTGGTGCCCCCAGATGTGGTCACCAGTCACGATCGCTTTGCTCAGTATCTTGTGGCTCATGACATCACCAGCGCCTACATTCCCCCAGCCCTGCTGCGTACCGTCATTGACGTGCTGGAGCAGGAAAATGACGCGATCGCGCTAGATCGCATTTTGGTTGGTGTTGAACCGATTCAGCAGGGTCTACTACAACGCTATCGGCAGCGGATTCCCCAGTTGCGCATCGTCAATGGCTATGGCCCCACGGAAACCACTATTTGCGCCACGTTTCATTTATTTGAGACAGCCACAGATCTCCAGGCTAATACCCCCATCGGCAAGGCAATACCAGGGTATGAGGTGTATCTCGTGAACTCCCAGGGACAACAGGTGCCCATCGGCGTGAAGGGAGAAATCGTCATTGGAGGGGCAGGGTTGAGTCGGGGCTATTTGCATCGATCGAAGTTGATGGCCCAGCGGTTTATTGACAACCCCTTTGGCCACGGGAAACTCTACAAGACAGGCGATCAGGCCCGCTATCTGCCCGATGGCAACCTGGAATTTTTGGGACGCCTAGACCACCAAGTGAAGGTGCGGGGCTTCCGGGTTGAACTAAGCGAAGTAGAAACCGCGTTAAATCAGCATCCTCACATTCAGCAAGCGGTTGTGATTGCCCAGGAAACCACCTCAAACAGCCAAACCCTCGTAGCCTATTTGGTGGCCCCAGACGCCTCACCCACTAGCAGCGAGATCCGCGATGCGCTCAAACAGAAGCTGCCAGCCTATATGGTGCCGAGTGTCTTCATCCTTTTGGATGCCTTGCCGCTGACCCCTAATGGCAAAGTCGATCGCCGTCGATTGTCCTCTACAGACTACGCCCAGCGGGAACGGCTCGGGGCAGATGCAGGCTATGTGGCTCCCAAAAACGAGTGGGAAACTTACCTGGTAGGGCTATGGGGTCAGTGCCTACGAGTGGCATCGGTCGGCATTCACGACAACTTTTTTGACCTGGGGGGCGACTCTATCACGGCGATTCAAATTGCGGCGCAGGCCACGGAGGCGGGTCTTGCCCTATCGCCCCAGCAAATTCTGCAACAGGCCACCATCGCCAGGCTAGTAGCGCAGATGAATCCCGCGATCGCGACCGCACAGTCCCATGCCGATACGTCGGGCACTATCCCCCTAACCCCGATACAGCAAGCCTTTTTTGAGCAAAATCTCACCGATGCTCACCATTGGAACCAGACCCTGCTGTTGGATGTAGCGTACCCCCTTGATCCGCAGGTGCTAGAAGCTGCCGTGCAGCGTTTGTTGCAACACCACGCTGTTCTGAATTTCCGGTTCGTGTCGGGAGAGTCTGGGTGGCAGCAGTTGCCGTCGGATCCAGAATTGGGTGGCAGGGGGGCAGCCCAGACCTTGCAATCACCCTCTAAGGCATCGTTCCAGTACTTAAATCTCTCCCATCAATCAACGGCGGAACAGGATCAGTCGATCGCGATCGCAGAAGCTGAGCTGCAAACCAGCCTCAATTTGGCAGTGGGTGATTTAGTGCGAGTCGCGCTGTTTAACCTCGGGGGCGATCGCCCCAACCGTCTGCTGTTGATTATTCATCACCTAGTGGTTGATGGGGTCTCTTGGCTGGCACTGCTGGATCACCTGGAAATCTTCTACCGCCAGCTACAGGGGGAAGCTGTCTCCCTACCGCTACCCACCACACCTTTCGAGACCTGGTCAACAGGATTGGTAGCAGCAGTCTCATCAGGTGCGTTCCGATCAGAATTGGACTATTGGTTAAAATCCGCTCAGACAACGCTGAAGTCTTTATCGCTGGATGCCCCTGCTGCAGGTGATAACACCGTTGCCTCAACCCAAACCATCACCACTATTTTGGATAGCGACCAAACGCGATCGCTCCTAAAAGAGATTCCCAAGCTTGCCCGCGCCCAAGTCAACGAAGTGTTGTTGACGGCGCTGATGCTGACATTCTGTGAAGAATCAGACCCAACCGCTTTGCTGGTGGATATGGAAAGCCACGGGCGCGAGGAATCCGTCGTCCCTGGCGTCAATCTAGTCCGCACGGTGGGATGGTTTACCACGGTATTTCCGCTGCTGTTGAGCGTATCACCGCAGTCAGATTTGGGCGAAAAGCTCCAAGCCGTCAAAGCACAGTTACGCAGTGTACCGAGCAACGGCATCGGCTACGGACTACTGCGCTATTTGGATGACGATGTCAGGGTTAAGGAACAGTTACAGGCGTTGCCCCAAGCAGAAATCTTGTTTAACTATCTCGGTGATTTGGAAGGGTTACTCCCCCCAAACTCCAGGTTTAAGTTGGCCCGTGAACTGTGCTTATCTCGCAGTTCCAAAGGGCAACGGCGATACCAGCTTGAAGTCAACGCAGCAGTTGTTGACGGGCAATTGCAAGTGGCCTGGTCTTACAGTAAACGAGTTCACTCGCGCGAGACGGTTCAGGGTTGGGCGGATGGGTTGATGACCGGACTGCGATCGCTGATGGCTTATTATCTGTCGTCTGAATCTAGCCAAGAAAATACCTACACCCCAGTCGATTTCCCCCTTGCCAATCTCAATGCTCAGAAGCTTGGCAAAATAGCCGCCCTGTTGAACAAACGCGATCGCCCCTAAAGCAGCGCAAAGCACTACACACCCCTCCCCCCTCCCCCTTCCCTTCACTCTTTACCCCCTCCCCCCATGACCACCCATCACCCCACCCTCCCCATCACCCCACCTCCCCAACCCAAACCCTGCTGGCGCGTCAAGCTGGCCCAGACCGTCCTCATGGGGCGCGATGAGTCGGCAGGGCGGCTGCGGCAGATCACTCAAGCGATCGCGGTCGGCATACTCGGCAAAAAAGCCCTAGGCGAGTACATGGAGCATGTCTACGAAACCCACGCCAGTGCGTATGATCCCAGCCATTATCAGCTGGATTGCGAGGCCAAGATTCTGCCGTATCTGTCGAAATATCATGCCAGCGGTAAGCTTTTGAGCGCGTTTTGTGGTCAGGGACGAGAGGCCAGGGTCTTTGCCGATCAGGGGTTTGAGGTCACCGGAATTGATGCGAGTCCAGCCATGATCGACGGGGCGATCGCCTATGCCCAAGCCTCTGGATTTAACGCCCGGTTTGAGCGGGCTGATTTTTTGCAGTACACCCCAGAGACGCCCTATGACGTGATCTACCTGTCGCCCTGGATGTATGGCACGTTTCCCGATCCGGCAGATCGAATGCAGTTGCTGCGGCACTGTGGGGCGATGCTTGCCCCTGGGGGAGTGATTGTCATGTCTTACATTCACCTCGTACAACCCGATCGGCTGTGGGAGAAAGCGCGTCATTGGCTTGCTTTGAGTGCGGCCACCCTGTCTGGCAGCGCGTGGCGACCCCGGTTTGGCGATCGCTTCTATGTGGGCATTTTCCATCACTTTTTTGGGCCGGGGGAACTGGCGGCAGAAGTTAACGCGGCAGGGCTGGAAATTGTGGAACAGCAGGAATCGGCCAATGGCTTATTTGATTTCTGCCTCTTATCAGCAACCGGGAGGGATAGCCATGCAGCTAGATAACGTCGCCGATATTTATCCCCTCTCCCCGATGCAGCAGGGGATGCTATTTCATGCTTTGAGTGCGCCTCATTCCGGCGTGTACGTCGAGCAATATAGCTGCAAGCTCCAGGGTAATCTGAAAATTCCGGAGTTTCAGCAGGCGTGGCAACAGGTGATCGATCGTCAACCCGTGCTCCGAACTGCCTTTCTGTGGGAAGGCCTAGATGACCCCCTCCAGGTGGTGCGCCAGCAGGTGGAGGTTCCGTGGGAAATCGAAGATTGGCGATCGCATCCTCCAACCCAACAGGTGGAACGTCTGGCTGAGTTTTTGCAGCGCGATCGCAGATTGGGCTTTGATCTGCTGCAAGCGCCGATTTCGCGCTTTCGACTGATCCAGCTCCGGGACGACACGCACCAGTTCATCTGGAGCTTTCATCACCTCTTGGCCGATGGTTGGTCTATCCCCATCATTTGGCAAGACGTACTCACCTGTTATCGGGCCAACTGTCACCGAGTGTCCCCAGCCCTGCCGCCCCTGCATCCCTATCGAGACTA
The DNA here is from genome assembly GCA_039815185.1 of Cyanobacteria bacterium P01_A01_bin.123. Lineage (GTDB taxonomy): Bacteria > Cyanobacteriota > Cyanobacteriia > Phormidesmidales > Phormidesmidaceae > JBCBZT01. The sequence continues at coordinate 72,283 of JBCBZT010000038.1, forward strand.
TATTGCTTGGCTACAGGCCCAAGATTTGACGGCGGCTGAACCCTTTTGGCGATCGCAGCTCCAAGGCTTTTCAGACCCCACCCCCCTGCCTGCAGCCAGCACTAGCCACGACATTGGGTCTCAACTCTATCGCCAACAGACTAAATCTCTCACGCCAGCCCTTGATGATGCCTTGCAAGCCCTAGCGCGATCGCAGCGCCTAACGCTAAACACCTTAATTCAAGGGGCATGGGCACTTTTGCTGAGTCACTACAGCAGTCACGATCAGGTCACCTATGGCGCAGTCATGTCGGGGCGACCCGCCGCGCTCAAAGGCGTCGAAACTATGGTGGGCTTATTCATCAACACGCTGCCCGTACGCGTTTCCATTCAGCCCGAGCAGTTGCTTATCCCCTGGCTGCAGGCCCGACAGCAGCAGCTCCTCGAATTACGTCAATACGAAGCTACTCCCCTCAGCGACATTCAGCGTTGGAGTGATGTCCCTGCTGGTAGCCCGCTGTTTGAAAGCATTGTGGTGTTTGAAAACTACCCGACTAATGCGCCCCCGGATCTGGGGTTTGAGATTCGCGATCGCGATTATCGAGAGCAAAGCAACTATCCCCTGGCACTGCTGGTGGTTCCGGGTGACACATTGGAATTCCTGCTGCTGTACGATCCGGGGCGATTTGAAGACGCTGCGATCGCCCGCCTGCTGGATCATCTGGAGAGCTTACTGATCGCCTTTGTTGAGCACCCCCAAGCTACCCTTGCCGATCTGCCCCGCCTTAGCCCTGCTGACCAACAGCAGCTCGTTACCTGGCAGCAAACTAACTATCCCCAAGATGATGTACCAGATGATGAAGCGCATGGCTGCATCCACCACTTGATTGAAGCACAGGTCAAACGCACCCCCGGTGCCCCAGCGGTCACCTTTGCAGACCAAACCCTAACCTACAGCGAGTTAAATCAGCAGGCCGATCAACTGGCGGATGCGCTGCGATCGCAGGGGGTGACCTGCGGCGATCGCGTCGCCCTCTGCCTCAACCCCTCCCTAGACCGGATCATCAGCATCCTGGCCGTCCTCAAAACCGGAGCCGCCTACGTTCCACTAGATCCAACCTATCCTGCGGCTCGACTTGACTATTGTTTGCGAGACACGACTCCTCAGGTGGTGCTGACCCACCACTCGGTGGCGCTGCCAGATACCGGGATTCCCCGACTGTACCTCGATGATGCGGATGAGAAGGGGACGCGATTGATCGCGTCCCTACAAATCCCTTCCCCTGCTTCCCCCACTCCCCCACTCCCCCACTCCCCATCCCCCCATCCCGACAACCTCGCCTACATCATCTACACCTCCGGCTCCACCGGCCAACCCAAAGGCGTCATGGTCACCCATCGCAACCTAGTGCATTCCACCACGGCGCGATCGCAGGTTTACCCTGAACCCGTCGGGCGTTTTCTGCTGCTCTCCTCCATTGCGTTTGATAGCTCCGTCGCCGGGATCTTTTGGACGCTCTGCCAAGGCGGCACGATCGTACTGCCGCCTGACCGTATCGAACAAGATCTACAACAGCTTGCCACCCTGATTGCCCAGCAGCAAATCACCCACACGCTATGTGTTCCCACACTCTATAGCCTGCTGCTGGATGCCGCCGAACCCCGGCATCTTGCCAAGTTGCATACCGTAATCGTCGCGGGCGAAGCCTGCCCCCGCAGCTTGGCCCAACAGCACTACGCCAAGCTCCCCGCCACCGACCTCTACAACGAATATGGCCCCACCGAAGCCACCGTCTGGTGTACGGCACACCGCGTCCACCCCGAACTAACCCCCGGTCCTATCCCCATCGGCACCCCCATCCCCAACACCCAAATCCATCTGCTAGATCCAACGCTAAAGCCCGTCCCCATCGGCGCGATTGGCGAACTCTATGTTGGTGGTAAAGGCGTTAGCCAAGGGTATTTGAACCAACCGGAGCGAAATGCGGCAGCGTTTATCAAGGTAGAAGGCAGAAGGCAGAAGGCAGAATCTAAGATCCAAAATCCAAAACCCAAAATCCAAAATTCCCCTCTCCCCATCCCCCCCTCTCCCCATCCCCCCCTCTCCCCATCCCCCCCTCCCTCCCCCCTCTACAAAACCGGAGACCTCGCCCGCTACCGCGCTGATGGCACATTGGAATGGCTTGGGCGCTGCGATCGCCAGGTGAAAATTCGGGGCTATCGGATTGAGCTGGGTGAGATTGAGGATGCGCTGCGACAGGATGGGGCGGTGCGGGAAGCGGTGGTTGTGGCCCAATCCATGGCTCCACCGCCAGATAGCGTGGACAGTCTAATGGCGGCTCTGACGGCCTTAGCACCCGAGCGGGTAGAGGCGTTACTCGCTGCAGTTGGGGAGGGGCGCTAGCATGGCACACATTGTCTGCGTTACGGGTGGGCTAACGGGGATGCTCAACGCCAGTTTGGCGTTGGTGCAGCAGCTCGCCCAGGCGGGGCATCGCATCACTTATGCTAGCCCTGCGGATTTGAGTGCCCCGGTGTCATCGCAAGGGATTGCTTATGTTCAGCTTGATCCTTGGGTATTTCAGCCCCAGGAACCCCCGCTCAGCCGTTGGCAAAAACTGCGCACACTGCGATCGCGCCAAAAGTGGGCCGTAGATATGTTGGGCGTACAAAACTTTGTGCCCGTGATGCAAGATCTAGCCCCCGACTTGCTACTGATCGACATCGAGATGCATCCCCATATTATGGCGGCGGTGATGCATCAGCTGCCAGTGGCCCTACTGTGTCCGTTTTTGTCGATTTGGCGGCGACCTAACTTACCCCCTATCCATACGAATATTGTGCCGGAGGAAGGTTGGCGCGGTCAGCGATTAGGGATTGCCTGGAACTGGCTGCGCTATGGCTGGCGCAAATGGAAAGAATCTCAGCGCGATCGCTGGCGGCGAGTGGGGCTGGATCACATCTCGGTGATGTACTGCTATGCCCGACAACTTGGCTATCCGGCCCGAGCCAGCTTTGGGTTTAACCAGTGGCTTGTGCCCTATCCCCACAGGCACCTTCCCATTCTCTGTCTTCATCCATTAGAGCTAGATTTGCCCCACGAGCCCCATCCATCCATGCGTTATTTGGGGCCAATGGTGCTCGAAAATCGTCAGGAATCAAGGGTTAAATCTATTACAAATAAGACCTTAGAGCAGATTTTTGATAACTGTCGCTCTGCAGGGCGATCGCTGATTTATTGCGGTTGTAGCAGCTTGGCGAAGGCGGATGGCCAGTTCTTGCGGCGAGTTATGGAAGCTGTGGCAGGTTGTCCCCAGTGGGATCTAGTTTTGGGACTGGGGGGACGACTGGATCCTGAGCAGTTAGGCGATCTTCCACCCAATGTGTATGCCTTTCGGTGGGCACCTCAGTTAACAGTGCTGCAACAGGCAAACTGCGCCATTATCAACAGCGGTTCTCACAGTATTACGGAGTGTATTCACTACGGTGTGCCGATGCTGGTTTACTCGCTTAATCGTGCGGATCAAAACGGCAATGCGGCTCGAGTTAGGTATCACAGGCTGGGGATTGCAGGCGATCTAAGGCAGGACGATGCGGTACAGATGCGTCGTCATATCCAAGCCTTACTGACTAATCCGACCTATCAAGCAGGGGTAACTCAGATGCGCGATCGCTTCCGGCGCTATACCGATGAAGATCGGACGATACAGGTGGTTGAGAGCTTGCTGGGCACTCAGCGCGATCGCCGGGGAGACAGACAGCTAGAGGGAGTGATGTAATGCCAACGAAACAGGAATTGTCTCAACGGATTTCGGCCCTCTCGCCAAATCAACGGGCGGCCCTATTACAACAACTTCAGCAGCTTGGTATTGAGCGGCAGGTACCCTCTGGACAATCGGCGCAACGGTTAGTGGCCTATGTGGTTCTCCACGCTGATGTTGCCGAGCCGAATCTGCCAATTTTGCGGGACGCCCTTAAAGCAAAACTGCCCCACTACATGGTGCCAGCCGCCATTGTGCCACTAAAGAAGCTACCGCGCACTGCCAATGGCAAGGTTGATACGAAAGCCCTGCCTGCCCCCCAACCCGCAGCCCTCTCTGATCGAATCGCTGCCCCACGGAATTCAACGGAAACAACGCTAACTCAGATTTGGCGTGATGTTCTCCGGCTTGAAGCCATCGGCATCCACGACAACTTTTTTGAACTGGGGGGCGACTCCATCCTCAGCATTCAAATTGTGTCTAGAGCGCGGGAGGTTGGGTTGCGGTTGGCCCCCAGCCAACTCTTCGAGCAGCCCACCATTGCAGAACTGGCGGCTGTGGTCAATCTCGCGCCTGAGGTGGCTGCAACCCAGACAATTGTGACTGGCTCTGTGCCCCTGACGCCAATTCAGCATTGGTTCTTTGAGCAGGCAATGGTAGCGCCTCACCAATGGCATCAGGCGATGATGTTTGAAGTGCCGCCTAGGGTATCTGGAGAGGTTGTTGAAAGGGCGATCGCAACCCTTTGGCACCACCACGATGCCCTTAGACTCTGCTTCAGCCAGGATTCAGCGGGTTGGCAGCAGGTCAATGCAGATGCCAGCGAACCCCCCTCGATTCAGCAAATTGATCTGGCCCATTTGAGTGATGCGGATCAAAGGGCAGCGGTTGCCCAGCACGGTAGTCATTTGCACGCGAGTATAAATTTGGCCTCTGGTGGCCTGATGCGGATGGCCCACTTTATCCGGGGGGCAAATCAACCCAGTTGGCTACTGCTTAGCTTGCATCACCTGGGGGTGGATACCGTGTCTTGGCAGATCTTGCAAAGTGATTTGGCCACGCTGTTAACCCAACCCAACCCATCTCTACCCGCCAAGACAACCGCCTTCAAAACCTGGGCCGAGACGCTCATTGCTCAAGCAGCTGGGCGACGTTCAGAAGCATCCTTTTGGTTTGAGCGAGTTGAGTCTCCGGCCATTGCTCTACCGCGCGATTACCCTAATGCACCACCCGCTATTGAAGGGACTGCGCAGACCATCACCATCAGCCTCGATTCTGCAGATACCCATGCCCTGCTCCAGGCAGTACCCGCCGTCTACAACACCCAGATTAACGACGTCCTGCTAACAGCACTGACCCAGACGCTATTGCAGTGGGTGGATGCCCGCTCAGGCAGCGTTCGCATTGAGGTAGAAGCCCACGGTCGTGAGGCAATCGCGGCTGGTGTAGACGTGTCCCGCACAGTGGGCTGGTTTACCACCACCTATCCCGTGACGTTAACGCTGACCGATGGCAACGACTGCGGTACAGCGTTGAAATCCGTCAAAGAACAGCTCCGCCAGATTCCCAATCGCGGTATTGGCTACGGCATGTTGCGCTATCTCGGTGATGACTTAACCCGTCGTCGCCTAGCGCAGGCTCCACCGTCCGAGGTGTTGTTCAACTACTTGGGCCAGCACAGTTCGATTCAACCCAACTCGGCTGGCGCAGGAGGTGGCATTCAAGCCATTCACGACATTGACATGGGCCAGCTCAGAGATCCGCGCAACCGCCGCAGCTACCTGCTAGAGGTGAATGCCTGGGTCGCCGACGGACGGTTGCAGCACAACTGGCGATACGACACGCAGATTTACGCCCCAGATACCCTAACGGCGATCGCGAACCGCTATCTCACTACTCTTAAAGCCATCATCGCTCACTGCACCACCACTGACAGCGGTGGCTTTACCCCCTCTGACTTCCCCGATACCGATTTCAGTCAGTCAGAACTGGACGCATTCATCGGTCAGCTCACCCAGGAGGCTTGATATGGACAAGCAAAATATTGAAACGCTATATCCCCTAGCCCCGCTGCAGCAGGCATTTCTGTGGCACAGTCTACAAGCTTCGTCGCAAGCTGGCTTGTTGCACATGCGCTGTACGCTACGCGGTGAGCTTGACCCCGATCTGCTGCGACAAGCTTGGGAATTTGTCGTTAGCCAACATCCCGTCCTACGCACCTCCGTTCACTGGGAGGCCGTCAAGCAACCCTTACAAGTCGTGGCCAAACAAGTCACTTTGCCTTGGGTACAGCTTGACTGGCGAGATCATAAAGACCCGCAGCAAGCGTTAACAGAATTTTTGGCCAACGATCGCGATCGCGGCTTTGACCTCACCCAAGCCCCGATCTCCCGTCTAGCTCTAATTCGGCTCAGCGAAACCGACTCCGAGCTGATCTGGAGCTGCCACCACCTCACCCTAGACGGCTGGTCTGGTGCATTGGTGCTCAACCAGGTGCTCAACACCTACGAAACCCTGCATCAAGGGAAACCCCCTGCGGACAAGCCTGCACCGACTTACCAAACCTACCTGCGCTGGCTCAAACAACAGAACGAAGCCACCGCCGCTACCTTCTGGAAAGAAACACTCCAAGGGTTTACGACACCCACCCCCCGCCCCGCAAGTGATCGAACGACACTCGCTCGTTGTTCCCAGCACGGCAACCCGATTCCGCTGTTGGGGCCACTGCGGCAGAAGCGACCGTGACGACTCTAACCCGACCGAGAGGAGCCTGACAGGGATAAAGCTCCTCATCTTCTCATGCTTCGCAAGATCAGGCCGGCCTATCTCAACCCATCAGCCAGCCAAGCTAAGCCTCATCCTGCCAAGTAAGTCAAAGGCGCCAAGCCCTCTCTAGACTATTGTTGCGAGTAGGCTGCGTTCATTGCCGTCGCTACCTGGCTGCCTATCTTCCTCGCTGCGGAGAGGTATTCAGGGGAGGCGGTCCTGATCAAGGTGGGTCCTTTGAACAAGCCCCAGTATCCCCTCCAGCCCCGAAGCGATGCTGTCGTTGAAATCGCCGACAGGCCTGCCAGCATTTCTGGCTTCGGGGGAGGTGACGGTTGCCGTCCGGAAGTCGACCCCGATACGATCTGCGAAGGACCGAAGAGTCCGCGCGGTACCGATGCCGTACTCGTCCCCTGTTTCGCACGTTTCGCGGACATGCGTCGAGAGAGGGAAGTGGGGAGGGCGGGAGGTGGGAAAGGAAGGGGAAATCGTTCCGCCACCGCCCGCATCACCGCTCAATAGACGCAGCCCCTCGGGG
>JBCBZT010000022.1:0-123791 GCA_039815185.1 Cyanobacteria bacterium P01_A01_bin.123
CATTGGCGTACCATCCATGGTGGATTCAGTCATCGTTTTCGACTGTATTGCACCCGTTTGGCTTTCCACTGTTTGACCAGAGATGCCAACGCCTTGGACACTCACAGGCTCATTGCGCACCACTCGCTCGCCATTGTCATCAGCATTCTTCTCCAATGCCCGATCGGCATTAATCGGCGTGCCATTCACATCCGGCTTCAACGCCATCTGGCTTTGCTGCACCACATGGGTGGCTTCATGGCCCAACAGCTTCGGGTCATTGGCCCCCGATGACTGCACCACAATGTCATTCTTCATCGTGTAGCCGTGGGCCTGAATGCTCTGAGTCGCCGCATCATCCACATGCACCCGCGCCTGCTGCACCTCGGGATAACCCGACTGCACAAAGTTGTCGCTCACCTGCTTCGGCAACGGACGCCCACTGCCTTGGGGGGTCAACTCAACCGCCTCATCACCACCTGCACCCCCTTTCGGAGCCTTTTGAACTGCCGCTTCATCCGCCATCACGTCGCGTTGGACGGCGGGTTTCCCACTCTGAGGCATCCGCCCAAAGAAATCATGACGGGCTGCCGAACGCCGCAAGTCACCGTCCATCGACCCAGTGGGTTGCGCCTGCTCCGCCGGAAACATCGGGTGTCGCTGGACAGCACTACCCGATGGATAGACCGGCCCACTGCCAACAAGATTGTCAAGCGTGTAGAGTGGCTTGCTTGCTTGCTTGTGGCGTACCTCTATGCTGGGACCTGGCTGAGAACTATCCACTGAAAAAGAATTGTCGGCCTCATCGGTCTCCAGATCTGGCGAGTTGAACAGACTGGTTTGCACTGGCGGCACGGGTCGTTGTTGCTCCTGTTCGTAGGCGCGCTGCTTCCGCTGATAGACCATGGATTTTTGCCTTGCTTACAAGTGGGGGGCCGCTAGGGATCACCTAAAAAAAAATTTCCAAAAATTTTTGGAAAAAATATTGGGTCACGCGAACATCCCCGTGCCTCATATATTTTCTGGTCATTCAAATGACGATGAAATTCTTGAGTAATCCCTAGTCTTTCTAGGGTCTAGCATCCCCAGCCTTTATGGCAATCCCCTTTTCGTATGATTTTGGGCCCCTTGCCCCTTTACAAGCTGTTACATTTGCAGGCGAGATCCCTTAACGCCTGTCGATCCACTTCATTTAAGTTTGTGGGTTCTCAAACGTAGCTGAAACGGATTATGGCTGAGTGTCGTTAGCGTTTCTTGGATTATGCGTCGTCATGCATCTTACAAGATCGGGCGATCGCACTGCTGTTGAAAAAGAGAACCTGAAAATAGCGGCATAACAGTGGCGATCGCTAACTTTCCCCCCTAGAAATTATTCTCTAATACGTTTGTTCAAAGATGTACATTCCCACTATTTAGTGATGCTTAGTGGGGCATATTTTTTGATTAGCTGACCTAAAACGTAGCCTTTTTGCATTTCACTTACTGATTTGACGTTCATCTCATTGAGCAAACTCTGCTCATCTACTGAGGCATCTTTTATACATATGTTTTTAAATTCCACTGCCACATCTTTTCCAAATGTTAGCCTCAGTGCCCATTCGGTTCGCTTCACGAGTTGCTGACTCCCTTGAGCTGCTTGTTCTTTAACTTTCTCAAATAACAACTTCTTCCATAGGAAATGCGTTAATCCCCTTGGGCTCTTACTTGCTAGCATCGATAGCTGGTCAGGTGCATATTTTTTGATTAGCCGACCAAAAACGTAGCCTTTTTCCATTTCACTTACTGACTTGACGTTCATCTCATCAAACAAACTCTGCTCATCAAGAGAACTCTGCTCACCTGTTACGGCATCTTTTACACATATGTTTTTAAATTCCGCTGCCACATCTTTTCCAAATGTTCGCCTCAGTGCCCATTCGGTTCGCTTCAAGAGTTGCTGATTCCCTTGAGCTGCTTCTTCTTTAACTTTCTCAAATAACAATTTTTTCCATAGTGAACGCGTTAAACCCCGTCGTGGTGGTGGCATAGGTAAGGGCTTTGTTTCTTCAGTAGCACTTCCCTTCTCCAAATCTTCTATGCTTTTCACATAATAGATTTTATTCTGCTTTTTAGCCTTTTTGATGTCGTCTTCTAAAGTTATCCCGTAGTATGGTATTCCTTGACTAGGGCGCATTCCCGCAAAATTAAACGCTTTATTTTCTAACCCTGTGTTCTCTATTTTCTCCATCTTTCTGGCATCAGCTTTGCCTTTTAAGACATAAACACTTGCGTTAGATTTTATTCCATATTTTATCTTGTCCTTTACTCCAACTTCTGCTTCGTTCCATGCCTGTACTGATTTTTTAAGATCATCATGAACGCTATCTTCTGATTTCAATTTAAAGTCATACAACTGCGCTTTACCATTTTCATTATTTTCGAATCCCCACGATACGGAGCCATAATATTGATCTTTTTGCTCTCCCTCTAATGCCAAAGCCGTCGTCTCAAATTCGTATTTCATACCCGGAATCTTTGCCGCACCCGCCTTATCTTTCATTTCCGCATTTTTGCTCTCCCAGTTTTCTGCGTTTTGCGCCCTGTAACGGTGCCCAAATTCGGTTAAATTTTGTGCGCTTACCAACATCGATTTTACATCTGCAAGCCCTTCATCGCTCGATAAACCTTTCGTACCATAAATCGGACTATTTTTAGTTCTTGTCCGATCAATAGAAAAGCCTTTAGATGACCCGTGACTAACCGTCCGTGACGATTGCATAGGTGATACATAAACGGACTTTCCATCTCCTGTGGTTGCTCGGACCGCCTGCACAAAACCGATTTTCTTGGCGTTGATCTGAGATCCTGGTTTAAATTCCAAGTGCATAGATGCCTTCATTGCCGTATCCGTATCATCGATCTTGTATTCTTTAGTGTTAAATTTCCCCCAGTATGTTTCTTCTTCTTGGCGCTGCACCACATTAGCCAACCCCTCCCCAAAGGTTGGTTGTTGCATATTCACGCCCTCAACCTCTACGGGTTCATTGCGAGCCACACGCTCGCCATTGTCATCGGCATTTTGCTCTAACACCCGATTGGCATTAATCGGCGTGCCATTCACATCCGGCTTCAGTGCCATCTTGCTTTGCTGCACCACATGGGTGGCTTCATGGGCCAATAACTGCGGGTCATTTGCCCCCGATGACTGCACCACAATGTCGTTTTTCTGGGTATACGCCTTGGCCTGGATGCTCTGGGTCGCCGCATCATCCACATGTACCCGAGCATTTTTCACTTCGGGGTAACCCGAGTGCACAAAGTTGTCGCTCACCTGCTTTGGTAGCGGGCGACCACTGCCCTTGGGGGTTAGATTCACAGACTGCTCGCCAGCATTGCCCGCCGTTTGGGGCATTGCGTTCTCCCCAGCGAGCACATCCCGTTGAATGGGCAGTTGCATGCTGAGGGGGCGCAGCTGGAGTAAGGATTGTGTCATCGACATGCGTGATTCGGCCTGATCACGCTGATGTCTGGCACTCATCCCCTGGGACAAGGGATTCATCGCGCCAGTCTGCACCCTCGATGCCTCAGCGTCTCGCTGAACCGGGGCAACGGGCATCAACGGTTGAGGCAGTGGCCCACTCAATGTCTCAGCGTCGCGCTGGACGCTAAAGACCCTTTGCCTGAACCTTTCCTGCTTAGACAAAGTCGAGGGGTCTACAGGCTGGCGCTGGACAGCGCTATCCGGTGGCAATATCGAAATACTGCCAAAGTCAAAGAGTGGGTTATCGATCTGTCGCTGTACTGCGTCCCAGTTGGGGGCTGCTGTAGGCCCATTCGGGGCATACACAGTGTCGGCTTCTTCGGTCTCTAAATCGGGCGAGGTGAACAGACTGGTTTGCACCTGTGGCACTTGCTGCCGTGGCTCCGGTTCGTGGGTACGCTTCTTGCGTTGATACACCATGGATTTTCCTCTTGCCTGCGAGTGGGCTACTGTGACCAAACTCCTCAAAAGGCGGTTGGGTCACGCGAATATCCGCATGACCTAGCCTCTTCAAATTTTATCGATGATGATGCAATTGTTGAGTAATTTCTAGATTCACTAGGCTCTCGCATCCCCGCCTTTGTGGCAATCCTCTATTTGTATGGTTTTGGGCCCCTTGAAGTAGATCAGGAGCTTAACAGCTAGTTGGCTAAAGCGATCGCAATTTGATGAGTAGGTTGCAACAGTGGCGGGCGATCGAATCCTTAACCCTCTCTAAAGCGTAGTTTTTGAGCAGGCTATTGACGCGATCGCGCTTGAGAGCAAGTCTTTGAGCATCGCGTTTGAAATCAGAACCATACCAGTTTTTCAAAATTGAACTACGTTGATAGGCTGGGTAGATCCCTCCTTCCCCATGTGCAGTTAGTCAGGGCGCGCGTTCCATCTGTTCGTCGAGGATATAAAAGATTGTGTAGACTACGCTCCCGCATCAAAGAGCTGATCTGCTGTCAGCTTTAGCTGGGGAAAAGTTGGTGACACTAATTTCTCACCCCGGCGAAAGAGTTGAGTCTCATAGACGTCATTGACTAACTGACAAATCGTAATGGTTGGCTGCTTGGGATTCCCAATATAGCGTCGCCCGCCTAGTCCTCGGTAATCGACAATCCAATACTCGCCAATGCCCATGGCTTCATAGTCTTCGAACTTACGTGCGTAATCATCAGGCCAATTTGTAGAGGTCACTTCTACGATGAGGCTGACTGAGGTGCCGAGCGTAATCACTGATTCGCGTTCCCATAAGGGTTCCTGAGCCAGCGCTAACTGATTCACCATCAATACATCTGGCTTGTAGCTCGTCTCTGCCCCTAATGGCTGCACTATAGCGGTATTGGGAATAAACGCGTTTAAGTCTTCTTGATCAATCAGGACGTTAAGTTTACGGTTCAGAAGGCCAACGACTTGTTCGTGAGGACCTGTTGGCTGCATTTCAATAATGACTCCATTGTGGAGTTCGTATCGACCGTTTTCTGGTTTCCAGTCGAGAAACTCCTGAAAGCCCATAAATTGTGGGATTGCTTGTACCATCACATTTGCGCCTCACGGACGAGGCAATCCACTGTGTTTCTTGCCAACCTTAATGCTAGCCTGCGTTGGGGCGAATTCATCATTGGAATGATTTCAGTTTGATCTATCTTTGAATGGATAGAGTGCCCTTTATGGTGCCTTGGAATGGTGAACCAAGAGACTGCTTGGTGCTGTCAATTGCCACCATACCCAAGTGCTACCCTTGGCCCCGATTTACAACGCCATTGAGTTCCTAAGATGGGTAACACCTGACTCTCAAACGCGATCGCAGCCCATAACCAACCGCATCACATCCAAAACCATCTCTAAAGCGTAGTTTTTTGAGGGGTTAATTGAGGCGATCGCTCTTGAGGACCAGCCTTTGACCATCGCAGTTGAATTCAGGATCACACCACTTCTTCAAACCTGAACTCTGTTTAGAGGCTGAGCAGATCCCCCCTTACTCCCTTACGAAGGAAGGCAAGTCCCACCCCAGTTGGGATAGCTTCCTTTGCAAGGGGGCGGCGACAGCGGGGGATCTTTAACTCAAGACTGAATAAGACGCGGATCCCAACCTACGGCGAAAGGCGATCGCCCCTCGCTAAAATAACGCGATCGCAGCCCATAACCAACCGCATCACATCCAAAACCATCTCTAAAGCGTAGTGGGTCGAGGGGTTAATTGACGCGATCGCCGTTGATGGTTGGTCTTTGACCATTGCATTTGAATTCAGAATCATAATCTGGTGTCGTACTTCTAGATTTGGTATTAGAGAGCCGAAATTTTAAATTGATTTCGACTTTTTTGAATGGCTAATTTTGAGTATCGAATAGCGTTGAGTCAGCGTGAGTGACAGGAGTTGAAATGGGCATCGGACCTTAACCCAAAGAGAGTCATCTATCCAGTATGGGATAGATCCTGAGTCAAAAGAATCATCGGTTAGTCAGGTTTTTCGCGATCGCCCCTGTTCTACCAATAGCTTCTGAGCGCTAAATTGATGCGTTCCACTACCACCTAGAAGAGTTGATGATAAGACTCTGATCAAGCAAATGCCATGGCTATAATTTGGCAACTTTCTATAGTTAGTTAAAATAGAGATTTATTACAATTAATCAATTTGACTGAATTTCCCCCTTTCCTGACTGGAAAGAGATTTCCACCAATTGGCAAAGAATGGATTAAAAATTCGTCTCCAAGCCTTCCGAATCTCAGAATCTTTAAGGCCAATAATATCAACACTAGAAATCTTGATTGACTGCCCATTCACAATTATGCCATCAGTATGGTTTTTGCGGAGCAGAGCTATTACACAGTTTGATAGACCAGTGTTAGTATATTCGCGTGGATTTTCCCTGCCACTTTCTATCTGCTCCTGCAACTCTCGTATAAAGGATGCATAAGATCTTTTTATGACTTTTGTCGATGTCAAAAACTCGACAAATTCTTCATTTGTCATGCTTAGGTTGTTGCCCATCGATTCAATGAGCTCCCATTTTTTATCAGATTTTTTCTCGTCAGATTTTATTCGGCTATCGGTTTTTTCTTCTAGCTCCTTCAAATTTTCCTCTGACTGCACTTCCTTGAATAGCTTATCTTTATTAATTGCCTTCTCACCAAGGTAGAACTTTTTCCAGGTATAGCTGGAATCCCCAATAATGTCGGGGTCAGTCAGGCCCATATTACCTCTTTCTTCTTCTGGTATAACCTTCTCCCATGTGTCACGTACAGGGCTATCCCAAGCATTGAGTTTATGTAAGTTCTCAATCCAAGAGCCAGGGGAATTCTTATCAGTTCCTATAATAGATACGCTTTCTATTGCAGAGAGAGGAATATGATTCAAGATAGCATGCTCTTCTTCTTTGTAAGTTGTACTAACATAGGTATCAACGGAGATGCCTAATTGATCTTTAAATTCATACACAGATCCCCCAGTTTCAGCAAATCTCACTGCAACTTCTTTAGATCTAGCAGTAGAAATATAGGCTGAATCATAAGGCGAGAGTGTTGGTTGTACATGTCTTAATATATTATCGCTAAATCGATTAAGATTGCCATATGCTCTGACTTTAAAGCCTGTTTTTAAGCTTGGATCCCAAGGGGAGCGACTGTCGCCTCGAAAAAGAGGGCCATCAACTGTATTAGGGACATTTTCTGGGAATATTGCAGGTATAAGATATCCCGGTGAGTTTCTAGCATGTAGTCTCCCTGAAGATGTAGCTTTACTGTTGATATTGTCGAACCCGCTAGCCCAGTAACGAGGTTTTTTATCAATTAAATTTGGGTAACTATTGTTGCCATGCGTTACTAGCTTTTCCGGCGTCATATTCAAATAAGCAGGGTCTGGTTTTAGAGCATAAATTGCCTTAAAATAATCAGGAATCTCACTATTGTGAATTTCAAAATACTCTTTGCTAGATTCGAATTTCTTGTATAGTTCTCTATATTCTAGAGTCTTTTGATCACTAGCAACTTGCCCTCCCTGAACATCCTGTTGTGGATTCTGATCACCTCCATCCTGTTCAAAGTTGTTGTTTCCACCAGCGGCCTGTGGCTTGATTATTTTTTTGGCAGCAAGATAAACAGCCTTGAGCGTCCATACACCCTCCAAGGACTCCTTACCCCCCCACCACTTTGTCATGAAGGTCTCTACATCTGCCTTTGGGAGCCTATACCTGGAGTGTAATAAGTCCTTAACTTGCTGCTCTTTGAGGCGAGTAAGGTCTTTCTCCTTAGGATTGACGATGGGTTCTGTCCTTTGATTAGGCTCTTTTCTCTGCATCACGTTAGCTCCCCCGCCCCCAACAGTTGGCTGTTGCATATTCACGCCAACGACACTCACGGGTTCATTCCTCACCACCCGCTCGCCATTGTCATCGGCATTTTGCTCCAACGCCGGGTTGGCATTAATTGGCGTGCCATTCACATCGGGCTTCAATGCCATCTGGCTTTGCTGCACCACATGGGTGGCTTCATGGCCCAACAGTTTCGGGTCATTCGCCCCACTCGATTGCACCACAATGTTGTGCTTCTGGGTATAGGCCTTGGCCTGGATACTCTGGGTGGCGGCATCATCCACATGCACCCGCGCCTGTTTCACCTCCGGGTAACCCGATTGCACAAAGGGGTCGCTCACCTGCTTGGGCAACGGGCTGCCACTGCCCTTGGGTTTCAGGTCTACAGACTGCTCCCCCGCACTGCCCGCCGGCTGGGGCATTGCGTTCTCTCCAGCGAGCACATCCCGTTGAATGGGCAGTTGCATGCTGAGGGGGCGCAGCTGGAGTAAGGGTTGTGCCATCGACAGTGGTGATGCGGCCTGATCACGCTGATGGCTGGCACTCATCTCCTGGGACAAGGGACTCATCGCGCCAGTCTGCACCCTCGATGCCTCAGCGTCTCGCTGGATCGGAGCAACGGGCATCAACGGTTGAGGCAGTGGCCCACTCAATGTCTCAGCGTCTCGCTGGACGCTAAAGACCTTTTGCCTGAACCTTTCCTGCTTGGACAACGTTGAGGGGTCCACTGGCTGGCGCTGGACAGCGCTATCCGGTGGCAATATCGAAATCTTGCCAAAGTCAAAGGTTGGGTTATCGATCTGTCGCTGTACTGCCTCCCAGTTGGGGGCGGCTGTAGGTTCAGGTGCGACATAGGGATTGTCGACCTCCTCGGTCTCTAAATCGGGTGAGGCGAACAGACTGGGTTGAGGCTGTGGCACATGCAGTGGCTCCTGTTCGTAGGCGCGCTTCTTCCGTTGATAGACCATGGATTTTTGCCTCGCTGACGAGTGGGTTGTTGCGACGAATCTCCTCAAAAAAGGCTGGTCACGCGAACATCCCCATGACCCAGCCTCGCTTGGCTTCAACGATGACAGAAATCATCAGCAGAAAAAATCCTGAAACTATAAGGTTTATTCAGGAAAACTATAAGGTTTATTCAGGAAAACTATAAGGTTTATTCAGGTTCAAATTCAGGTATGGCGCTAAGAGATGGTTAGGGCAATGCAATGCATCGGCAAGCAGTGAACTCGAACCACAAAATCTATTGGGAGGTCGAATCAATGTTGAGTCACCGAGTTAACGCTACCCTTCGCAGAATGGCGCTCCTTCGAACCCCCCTTGCCATGAAGACGTACGATGGAACGTTTTGACAGAACCGATTCAACTGTCTGAAGCGCAAATCGCGACTTTTGAGAGCCTATATCACGTGAATGCTCGTCCGGTTCAACCGATCAATGGCCGCATTGTTGAACTCCACGAAGACTAGCGGGAGCCGATCACTCCGCCACTTCATCACGGGCGTTCAGCAGCGCCACAACCTGTTCCGTAATTTTGGCATATTCATAGTTCTCGGCTAGATCCATCAACTGTTTCGCAACCTTTGCCTGAGCTGGGGGGATATCTTCTAATAGCGTCGTCACTCGCCGACCATTGAGCCGCAGTGCCGCTTGGTGTAATTCATTCAGCCAGTCTAGCGGCATTGCGGCTAATGCAGATGCGATGGTAGCGTCCCCCCCTGAGAGACGCGCCTCTGAACTCAGCTCAGCTGAACCCAGCGAAACTGGGGTTAATTCCTCCGCCTGGGCTGTACCCTGGGGGAGTTTCCCATTCCCATTGAGTGGAGGCACTGTCGGCTCAGAGGAGGCATCCACAGTGGTTGCCACCGAGGCCGCCTGAACCCGAGCGGTGAAAGAAAACGTGGTCCCCTTTTTTAACTGGCTAGAAACCTGGAGGGTGCCTCCCATCAGTCGCACCAACTGTTCACTAATGGGTAACCCTAATCCCGTGCCTGTTTTAGACTTTTCACCACTTTCAGTTTGCACAAAGGGCACAAACAGCTTGTGCAACTCAGCGGTAGCAATACCGGCCCCCGTGTCTTCAACTTCAAACTGGAGATAAATCGCATCCGGCTGTTGGAGTGCGCCCACACGCAGGGCAATATACCCCCTATGGGTAAATTTGAAGGCATTACCCAGCAAATTGATCAACACCTGCCGCAGCTTCTGGGCATCCCCAACCAGCTGCTGTGGAATCATGGGGGAAACTTCGATCAAAAACTGCACCCCTTTTTGCTCAATGCGCAGCCGAAATAAGGCTTCAATCGTCTCAGTTAACGCACTTAAGCTAAACGGCAACTCACGCAAGGTTTGCCTGTTAGATTCTAGTTTGGCTAGGGCCAAAATATCGTTGATGAGGCCTAATAAATGTTCTCCACTCTGGTTAATCAAGTGGACGCGATCTTGGTTTAAGTCGGAGAGGGCTTCGTCTTGGGCCATTAGTTGACTGAACCCTAAAACGGCATTCAGCGGCGTTCGTAACTCGTGGCTCATGTTCGCTAAAAAGTTAGTCTTAGCCCGACTTGCCGTCTCGGTAACCTCTTTGGCCTGACGCAGCTCCATGTTGGACTGTTGCAATTCAGCCGTGCGCTCGGCCACCTTGATTTCTAGATCTAACTTGGCTTGCTCCAGAAGCGCGACTGCCTGTTGTTGGGCACTCATTTTTGTTTGAATAATGCGATCGTATTGATAGAAGGCGGCTAGTCCCGCACTGTTTAAGAGCAAGCTGGCAACTGTCGGGACGAATGGGATCCACCATCCTGATAACAGTGCCAAATAACTCATCCCCATGATTCCAACCGCACTGATTGAAACCCAAAACAAGAGTTTGAGCGGCGATCGCAGATACCCGGCAAACCCAATGCCAACCAACCCCCAGCCTAAAATCCACAGATATTCGCCCAGCTCTGGCCAGCTTTTAATCAGCGGTCGTTGATTCAGCGCTGCACTGATAATTTGGCTCACAGCATGGGCCTGAATCTCAACCCCATAGACAAAGTTAGTGTTTTGGTCAATCAGAGAGGTGGTCGCCACAATGGAATAGTCTCGTACGCTGGGGGCAGTCATGCCGATTAACACAATGCGATCGCGCACCCAATCAGGGTCGAAATTACCCGACAGAACATCCTGAAACGTGACGACCCGAAAGGCATTTGCCCCCTGACGAAAATTGAGCAGAACCTGCACCTCTCCCCCACCTGCATCAGCCTTGATATAGCCACCAAAGTTGGGTTGGATCTGGGGCAGCTCTGCAGAACCAAATCGCATCGTAGACGGATCTCGAAGGCCATTTTGTAACGGGATATCCTCTGCCGCTAGATAGGCTTTTGCTAACAACAATGCCAGGGAAAATCGGAAGCCATTGTCTGTTTGAGTACCCAGCGTTATTCGACGTTGATAACCGTCTCCATCAAGGGGGAAATCCACCATACCGACCCGCTCTAGTGGCAAGGTGTGGGGCGGTGACACCGCCGGCGGTGATACTCTCTCAATGCCGATTAGATTTTCCATCTCCTGAAACGTGGCCACCAACTCTGGGTAGCCGGGTTCTACGGGTAAATCTCTGAACAAATCGAGGCCAACGACTCGAGGCTCATGGCGTTGCAGCCTGCGCAACAGCGTCGCCAATGGCTGATCAGGGATGGGGTAGCTACCCACAGCGCGAATTGCCTGCTCATCAATGCTCACTAATAAGATGCGATCATCTAAGGCTTCTGCAGGGTGCGATCGCAAAAACGCATCCAAAGCCCGCCACTCTAATAACTGAAAGGCCCCTGCCAATCTTCCGCTGGTGATCAGTCCCAGAAACAACAAGCCCGGCAACAGCCCGACATGTAGAACCGTGATCTGTCTCCGAATTCTGCGCCAGGCCCCGACAATCAACCCAAAATCCTCCGAAATCTTGACAGCTTCAACTCAACCAAACTTTACATCAATTCAAACCACATCTAGTGTAAGTTTCAACCTAGCCCCGTTATAGATTGTGCCTCCAAACAGAGCTCCTTTATTAAACCTTCAAACATCAACTGGTTTGCCTTTAATAATAAAATATGGCAGACTAGTCAGCTTTTTTAATAACATAGAAGAGTATTGCAAAAACCTGTATTTTAACTGTTCAATCCGTTAATCTTCGCTAATCTAATGATGAAAAATAATACACACTATGCCTCCATTCGTCAGCATCCTAAATGGCCACTGAATCCAATCAAGGGTTGCTATCAGTTAGCAGCTGGCCTACTCCTCACATTATTATCACTCACATCATTTTCAATGATGACCGCTGCTGCTTGGGCTCAACAATATCAGCCCCCGGCTGGCGAGCCCCCTGTCGGTCCTCGGGGGTCAAATGGAACCCGTGACGGATGTGGTGAAACCTATGGCATACCTTTAACGGCTTTGGCACCAACTCAGCACGTGGGTCGCACCACCAGCACCACGCCAACTTTCGTATGGTTTATCCCAGCGACATCCCCCTACCGCATCAATCTTGCTTTCTATTCAGTGAATGAAGATCAGCAGCGTGAATTGTTGCATCAAGTGGAGTCTATCGAAAGCGCTTCAGGAATTGTCAACTTCACCTTACCTGCAGATGAATTTGATCTCAGCCCAGGCCAGCACTATCAATGGCAGGTTAGTATTGCTTGTGTGGCAGATTCGCCACGCTATGACCAATCATTTGTATCTACATTAGAAATCGTAGAACCCCCTACTGCGATCGCGGCTGCACTCACCGTGGCACAGACCCCTTTAGAAAAAGCTGAAATCTATGCTGAAGCGGGCTATTGGTATGATGCGTTGCGAGAAGCCATGATTGCTTCAGACAATTCAGATCCTGACGGTATTGCTACCTCATTGTTACATGAGTTGGCCAAGTCAGAAGGCGGGCTTCATGGTTATTATCTAATCCAGATTTCTGAAATCCTCAACGACACTGGTTTCTGAACCAATTGAGACCGGGCGTGTTAACTTCCCACGCCCGTACAAAATATATGGATAGTTTTATTGACTTAGCAATAGCGAGAAATTTTACTTTTCAAGTTTTTGCTTTTCAAGCTATCGTTACTCAGACTGCCCATCATCTACTTCAGACAGTTTTGACGGGTTGCCCATATCTAGATCAAACGGGGAACAACCATACAGAATAGACGCAGTAGAGCAATACTCATCATGTTTCATCATTAATAGCTCTATTGCGTTGAGCGAGTAAAAATCGATCAGAAAATTAGATCCCATGTAGTCATACTCAAAAGCAACATTGGGGCAATCATCATCATCTTTCATGATTAAAACCTTCTCAAGGTTAAGGGAATTATTCGTTTACATCAGTTAGAACTCGGATTTCTGCTTGAGGTTTATTGCCGGAAAATAGTCAAGGTTTAATACAGCAAATCAAGCGTGTCAGCGCAGAGCGGAATACCTAAGGTCATCGCAAGTTCGCGCTCTGGTCTAGTTGAGGTCTGGCTAGCCATCACCGCACAGTGAGGTCGCAAGACTTGCCTGATCTGGTGAATTAAGCATGGGCGCTCCAAGATCGTTTCGGCAAGGGATTTGCAGGACGAACTGTAGGTTGACAGCAGGATGAGGCGATCGCGGAGGGTAAGCAACGTTGAGGCGGATAGGCGCTTGAGGTGATTGTCGATAATATCGGGGTCGATCGGCTGTGAAGTGATATAGATCAGCCGGATACCCGGATTGAGCAGCTGCATCAACCAACAACGGAGTTGTTCGTCATTGTGTTTGACGCCTTTGATGTGCTTGAGGCTGTTTGGGGGCAACTCCATTGAGGGGAGGACTACAATATCCTGCGTCTGATGCAGAGGGGGGTTAGGGTTTCCGAGATTCTCGACAATAGCGGCTCTGCCATCGCCAACTGGATGTGGCCATCCGTTTAATGCCGTGTAGCCCGTGACCAGAGGGCTGACTGTACAAGGCTTGTCAAGGGGGGCTAATTGCATGGTAGCGTTCCTAAATCATAAACTCACCATCGCGGAAATTCTCGGTAGAAGAAATCCCGAAAAGTTCAGGTTTGTTCAGGTTTATATTCAGGTTTATTCAGGGGTTAAAATATAGTCGTGGATCATGCAATCTGCGTCATATTTATTGGGTAACACAGCAAAAGATGCAGCCCACTTAAGCCTTGACCCTTTGATACCAGCTTGAATCACTTTCGACTAACTCTCCCAAAGTTGATCCAGTTGTCGCAGGAGTTGCAGCCACTGAGATTCACCATCTTCTTGAGATTCACCATCCTCTAATGAGTCGCAGGCGTCAGTAGGAGAACTTAAGGTATCGCAATAGTGATCAGTGTCCGGGTCGGTCGGATCCCAGGGATAAGGCGCTTCGTCTGACAAAAGCGTATAGAGCATGTCCAATTCAATATATTTTAGGTCAGACGGAGAGAACTCAAACGGTGAGGGTTCTGTCATAATCTTGCATCTCAGTGATGTCTTAACTATGGCAGAAGTCCTAAGCAGAAAAAATCCCGAAAAATTCAGGTTTATTGAGATAAGATCTCAGATTCACTTAGGCGGTACACAGCGTCTTGAGTGATGTAATCTGCGCCATATCGATCAGGGAATATGGCGCAGGATGGCCTCTTCTAAATCTTCTCTCCACCCAAATCTATTTTTCGCCTTACGATCAACACGCAATAGTAGTTGCCTCACTTAGCTCATCTCGTACCGCCACCATAGCCTTGACTAAGGTATCCATCTGCGCGCAGGTATAAGTGGCATTAGCCATGATCCGGAGTTTGGGGTTTGAGATATACCAGACTGGTGTGACCCAGATTCCATAGTTATGCATTAATACGTGAGCAAACTCTTTTGGAAATTGCTCAATTTCTACAGGGATGATGTGAGTTTGCCCAGGGACTTGGAACCCATAATGTTGTAACTGGGACCTGAGATAGTCTGTATTCTCATGGAGTTGTTTGACTAAGTTTGGCGTTTGTCTAAGATGTCGAATACTGGTTAAGGCAGCAGCCGTCAGAGGTGCTGCTAGAGAAGCTGTGCCAGAGCTGGTGCGGGCCGCGTATAACAAATCTGTCAGGCCCTGACTAAAGCTGCTAATGGATGCACCGACCGACCCTCCAAATTTAGAAAATGTGGTCAGCAGGACAGGGTGAATTCCCTGGGACAAGAGATCCCTAGGATCGATATTGAAATGATTGTAAATGCCGCCTCCATACGAGCCTAATGCGCCGCTACTATGGGCTTCGTCAGTCAACAACACAGAACCCTCGTAATTCGAGAGGACTTTAATGATATCTGGGAGTGGTGCGATATCGCCATCCATCGAGAACACCGCATCTGTCATGACCAAGATTCGCCATCCTGGTTTGATAAATCGCTTGATGCGAGACGCTAAACTCTCAACATTGCAGTGACGATAGGGCTTAACCACAACCGGGTTCGAATTCCGTGAGAAAAGTGTGCCAGAGGTGCCCGTCTTTGCACTGGTAGCGGCTGCGGTGAGACACGAGTGATTCATTTCATCTACCATGATGAGCGTTTTTAGCTCTGGGTTGTAGCCAGGCATTTTCATGCTCAAATGGCAAAAGATATCAGTAAATCCTTGTAATGCCATCCAAGCATTTAGAAATAAATGGGTATGAGGAATCTGCTTAAATTGAGAGATCTCCTGCTCCAATTCCTGATGAAGATCGATACGCCCACAGCAAAAGTTGGCAGATGAATTAGAAGACCCAAATTGCTGTATGGCCCTAATCGTTTCTTGCTTGACTATTGGGTTTTGAGCAAGGCCCAATATATCATTACTGGAAAAATTCAGAACATTGAGTGTTTTACTTGAGCTTTCTTCAGTGACATTATATTGAATGCCTTTCTTGCGATGAATCAAATACCTTTCTGGATATAGGTCTAATTCCTTGGCTCGATTCAGATAGTTTTCGATAAATTGCATAGTAGATACTCTCAATATAAAGGTTTCACGCTGTTTGAGGTATCCCTATAGTGTCAAAATAGATTGACAGAAAAAATCCCGAAAAATTCAGCTTTGTCCAAGTCAATATTCAGGTTTATTCAGGTTTATTCAGGTATTGGGGATGCAGTGGCAATGATAATGTCATCGCTGGTGAGACGATTTCATGGCGCTAGGCCCTCTGCCTCCAGTTCAACTCACAAGCCATTATTCCTCCTGAATACGAAGGATGAGAAAAGGTGTTTCGGCACCGGATGTCCCTCCGTTAAAGGAGGCCGCTCGATTGAGCTGATTGATTGTGGCCACCACACTGCCATCGGGGGCGACATAGACACCATCAGGCCAGACCATTCGATGATCCTGTGCCCAAATGCGAGTGCCGGTTGCATCGGCAATGCTGATAGCATTCTCAGCTACATTCGTGATGTAAACCCGCCCTTGACCGTCAGCCGCGATGCCATCACTGGAAGGTTTTTCGGCAAAGGGTTCGATTGCAGCTGCCAGATCAGCCTCAGCCATAATCTTGCATCTCAGTGATGTCTCAACTATGGCAGAAGTCTTAAGCAAAAAAAATCCTGAAAACTTCAGGTTTCAAGTGAATTTTTCTCGAATTTTTCCCACTTAAAAAAAATCAAGGATGTGTGATCCCTATCAACTCAATATCCTGATCGCGGTCACTCTGTACCAGAACATCTGAATAAACCTGAACGTTTTCCTGAATAAACCTGAACAAATATAGATTTCTTCGGGCGGAAATTTTCGCCATAGTGGAGTCATTGAATCCTTGTAGAGATTGGGACTCAACGCCAATTTAGGCAGTTCCTTTTTAACGTGTCCTCCTCGAAAATTGCCTTCACAACAATCATGCGCACGCTATCCCTTCATGTCAACGCCCCTACTCGGTTTTGGCACCTAATATCAAACCATTTAGGTTGGAGTCCAACCGATGATCAACTATCACACCAATCAGCAACGCCCCCGAGTCATATTCGAGAACTCAAACCCTTAGAATTGCTGCTTTGCTCATGTTTGGTGTGGTGTTTTTCGCTTGTCTCGCATGAACACTCATCAACAATGATTATCGTTACAGCATTAGCTGGGCTTTTGATCGTTCCCCATGGCGCACTGGATTTATCCTTGGCGAGAGAACTCCGCTGGGTCAAGCATTCTTCACGCCGCTTGGGCGTATTTTTGACGATTTATACAGTTATGGCCATTTCCTTTTGGATAATTTGGCCCTATGCCCCAACACTATGCCTCAGCATTTTCTGGCTCATGAGCATCGTGCATTTTGGGCATAATGATACCTGGCATTCGTCATCATCGTGGGTGAAGTGGCTCTCTTTTTTAGTCTGTGGCACACTCCCGTTAATCCAATCAGGATTTTGGCATGAAACAGAAGCAATGCTCCTCGTAACTGCAATGGTGCCCAACACTGCGGACGTTGCTGCTCATCTCTTGAAAATGAGTGGATATCTCTGGTTTGTTGGGGCAATATTTTTAGCCATAGTTACCGTTCACCAAGATAAGAACTATCAGAGGCTGTTGGAAGTAGCGGTGCTGGTGTTTACGTTTGCTATTCTGACGCCAGAACTTGGCTTTTTAGTGTACGGTGCAACCATTCATGCACCCAGACATGTGCGCCATACGATGCCCCGAGCTATTGCGGCTCATCCGTTTGGTCAACGAGGATTAATCTGGGAAATCGTTGCTACTTTATGCCTCACATTGGCTTTAGCCGTTTGGGCGTTACGCGCTAATATTTCCCTCGGTCAAGATGTTGCCTTGATTCGACTTGTGTTTATTGGTCTTGCTGCGCTAACGTTTCCCCACATGTTGTTAGTTGATTGCAGACCAGGTCGATGGCTGACTCAAGCGCTACAATGACGCCTTGATCAGGCCATTGCCGCCGTCTCTTTTGGCTTGTTGGAGGCTGCGATCGCAACCTTCCAAAAATTCCTCTAGGCCCACATCTGCGCTGGGCTGTGCCGTCACCATCCCAATGCTCAAGGTGTGATCGGTTGTGCTCACGGCTTTCAACAGGTCCTGCGCCATCTGCTCTGCTGTCGAAGGGTTAGGTAAAACCACGGCAAAGGTTAACGTGCCATAGCGACCTACCAGGTCATGGGTCCCCTGCACCGTCTGTTTAATCACCTGAGCGATTTGATGCAGGGCGCGATCGCCAACCTCAGGATCACCCCCATCACCATAAAAGTTGAAATTATCCACCTGGGCTAGCATCAGGGCGAGGGGGGTTTGGGTCTGTACCGCCTGCTGCCAACAAGTCAGCAAGTATGCATCAAGCCGCCGCCGACTGGCGACCTGCGTTAAATCATCAATGGCAGCCAGCCGCTGTAGCTCCTGAATTGCCTGCTGAAGCTGAGCATTTTGGGCGATCAGGGCCTGCTGCAACTGTTGAATCTTGAGCTGATTTTCGACGCGGGCCAGCACCTCAACCACCTTAAAAGGCTTCGTGATGTAGTCGCTTCCCCCTGCCGAAAAAGCCTTGACCTTATCCCAAGCTTCGTCCAAAGCGCTGACAAAAATCACCGGAATGGTTTGGGTGCTCGGATCAGCCTTGATCTGCTGACAGACCGTATAGCCATCCATCTCAGGCATGTGAATATCCAGCAAAACTAAATCTGGCCGATCCAACGCGATTGCTTGCAATGCAACCGTACCGTTAATCGCCTGTTGAACTTCATACCCCTGCTCTTCCAGCAGATCTGACAGCAGCCGTAAGTTTTTGGGCTGGTCATCGACCAATAAAATATTAGCGGCGGTTAGGGGGCTAATGACTGGCAGTGACGATGCGAATTGGTCCGTCAGCTCTTTTTTCACAGATAGTACTGGACTAGACAAAGACACCGATTGGGTCGCCTGCGCACTGCGCATCTCTTGCTCCAGGACGCTGCGGACGTTGGCTTTCATAATCTTTTGATTTAAGGCTTGAGAGAGGAGTTGCCAGAGCTTCGGGGCAACATCTTGTTTCACATATTTGGCTGAGTAGCCACAGTCCTCCGCCAGCTGATCGTAGGTTTTACGTTCTCCCTGTAAAGCTGTAATTAAAATCTGGCGTTGCAATTCACTACAGTAGGTGTCTGTTTTAGTATGAATCAGGTTTTCAGCAAAGTTCAAGATATCATCAGTATCATTCATCACGATCACTTTTAACCTCTACCCCTTACCTGATTAGTCCGAGTCTATCAAACCGTAGCAATGATTATGGAGAGGTCATAAATATTAGGGAAATAGCTTTTGAGGTTGCAATGCCGATCAGTTGTAAGGCCCTGCAAGTTTTAAATACCTGAATAAATACCTGAATAAACCTGAACTTTTCAGGATTTTCTCTACCGGAGATTTTTGTCATAGTTCAGAATCATACCGCCAATGAAACCCTTGGGGTTAATGCTTGACGGGTAAGGCTTGAGTGCGATGACCCTTAGAAAAACAAGCCCATCTCCTATCCTCAGCCTCCAGACGGCCCTAGTCGTATCGTTCGTTTTGCAAATTGTCGCGGCTGTCGGGTTGACCGGATGGCTCTCATTCCGCAACGGGCAGCGGGCCGTAAATGAACTGGTGAATCAAGTCAACGATGAAGTCACAGCCCGCGTTGAGACGCACATCAGAACATTTAGCGATACGCCCTATCAGTTTTTACAAATCAATGTGGCAGCCATCCGAACCGGTCATTTCAACCTGACTGACTATCCGGCCATGGCCCGTTTCTTCTGGGAACAAACACAAATTTCTGATGCTGTGCCTTACGTTTACTTCGGCAACCCACAAGGTGATTTTGTCGGGGTCTGGCGGGAAACCGACAGTCTGACAACCCTGCGGCTTAGGGATCCCTCAACGACACCGAAACGGGAAATTTACGAGCTCGATCGCCAGGGAAAACCCTTAGCGCTGATTAAACAAGACGAGTTCGATCCGCGATCGCGCCCTTGGTACCAGACAGCAGTTGATGCGGGGCAGTCAACCTGGTCGTCAATCTACGTATTTGCCAATCCGCCGCGCCTTGGCATTACCCAAGCGGTGCCCATTTATGATGGCTCAGAGTCACTGCTTGGGGTGTTAGCGGTGGATCTCACCCTATCTGACATTAGCCAGTTTTTGAGACAGCTCGACGTCAGTGACTCTGGACAGGTTTTTATCATTGAACGGTCAGGCGATATGGTTGCCACCTCGGCAGCAGAGCCCCCTTTTCTCAAGACTGATACCGAGGAAACCCAACTGGCGGCGGTGCAAAGCCGCGATCCCTTAATCCGAGCAGCGACCCAGAACTTGCTGACTCAGTTTGGCAGTTTTGATCAGATTGACACGAGCCAGCAATTTACCGTTGAGATCGAAGGCCAGATCAAATTCCTGGAGGTCACCCCACTGCAAGATGGTCGAGGACTCGATTGGCTGATGGTTGTGGTGATTCCAGAGGCGGACTTTACGGCGCAGATCGAGGCCAATACTCGCAATACGATTGTCCTATGCGGCATTGCTTTAGCCGTGGCGATGCTGTCGGGGGTGTTCACCTCTCGCTGGATTACTGCCCCCGTTGTGCGGGTTGCCCAGGCCTCAGACAAAATGGCCCAAGGCGATCTCGATCAGCAGGTAGACCCCAGCACCATTGTTGAAACAGATACCCTGGCGGGGTCTTTCAACCAGATGGCAGCGCAACTTAAAAAATCTTTTGATGCACTGCGGCAGAGTGAGGCAACTAATCGAGCAATCGTCGAGACAATTCCCGATTTGATGATTCGCGCCAACGGGGAGGGTCATTATTTAGCCATCATCGGTGGCGATCGCTTACAGGGTCTTTATGGTGTCAAAAAGTTTAGCCCTGGAAACACTGTTCAGGCCTCATTACCTCCCGAGTTGGCTGATACGCGCATGCACCACATTCGGCAAGCGCTGACAACGGGCAAACTTCAAGTCTACGAGCATCAACTCACCCTCGAAGGGCAAACCCAGTATGAAGAGGTTCGCATTATGGTGCTGGGTGCCAACGAAGTGTTGATCATGGTTCGTGATATTAGGGCTCGAAAGCAGGCTGAAAAAGCCTTAGCGGAAGCAAATCAAGTCTTAGAGCACAAAGTCGTAGAACGGACAGCCTCTCTAGCCAAAAGTCAAACAACCCTAGAACAAAGCAACCGGGAATTGCGAGAAACACTACAAAAGCTAAACGCTACGCAAGTCGAACTTCAACGCGCAAAAGAGAAGGCTGAAAGCGCAAACCGAGCCAAATCAGAATTTTTAGCGAATATGAGCCATGAGCTGCGAACACCGCTCAATAGTATCCTTGGGTTTGCTCAAATTCTCAGTAAAGACGCTTCCTTTCAACCCGAGCAACAGCAGCGCCTAAGCATTATTAACCGCAGCGGTGAACACTTACTCTCTTTGATCAATAATATTTTGGAAATGTCCAAAATTGAGGCGGGCCAAACTATCCTGAATGAAAAATATTTTGATCTCTATGCCAGTCTTCAAGATATGCAAGAGATGTTTTATCTCAAAGTGCAAGATAAGGGACTTAAATGCAGGTTAGACCCCGATCAAAATTTGCCCCAACATATCTATACGGATGAAGGGAAACTACGACAAGTCCTGATTAATCTGATTGGTAATGCAGTTAAATTTACAGATCAAGGTGAGATAACACTCAGCGCTAAAGTTGACTGGGATGAAAACACGAACTCGCATCACCTCAAATTAGACATCGAGGACACTGGACCAGGGATTCCCCCCGAAGAGCTCAATCAGTTATTTATCCCCTTTGAACAAACGACAGCCGGACGCAAAATCAAACAAGGCACTGGATTGGGGCTCTCCATTACTTATAAGTTTATTAAGCTCATGGGGGGCGAGATTTCTGCTAGCAGCACAGTCGGCGTCGGCTCTTGTTTTCGCATTTCTATGCCCATTCGTCTTGGCGAAGGTGACGTTGCCCCCGTCAACCCATCGAAGGGTCAGGTAATTGGGTTAGCACCGAACCAACCCGACTATCGTATTTTGGTGGTCGATGATGAGCCGGACAATCGCCAATTGCTAATCGCATTACTGACGCCAGTTGGGTTTGCAGTCCGGCAGGCTAGCAATGGATGTGAGGCAACCAATATCTGGCAAGACTGGCAACCCCATTTAATCTGGATGGATTTGCGGATGCCTGAGATGGATGGATATGAGGCGACGCGGCGGATTCGGGCGGCAGTGGCAAGGCAGGTCGAGGGGGCCGGGGCGCCGGGGCGCAAGGACGTGTCTAAATTTCCCATTATTATTGCACTGACGGCGAGTGCGTTTAAGGGGAAGCGAGATTTAACTTTGGCTTCTGGGTTTGATGATTTTATGGTTAAACCGTTTCAGGAGGCGGTTTTTTGGGAGAAGATGAGTCAGTCCCTGGGGGTTGAGTTTATTTATCAACCGTCATCTGAGGCCAATATCAAACGACTGCAAAAGACGATTGAGTCTCAAGCACCAGTAACTTCAGCTGATTTTAAGGGTATGCCTGCTCAATGGTTACATGAGCTGCGGTCTGCTGCCAGCCACCTGAAGGGGAAACAAGTTTTGCAGCTGGTTAAAGCAATGCCGTTAGAACAAGCGGCAATTCATCAAGGCAGAAACGCCGCGATCGCAACCCAACTGCAAACCCTGGCAGAAAATTATCAATTTGATGAGATTGTGAGCTTATTGGATTTCGACTGCTGATGGCAACGCTTCGCGATCGCTGCCAATCAAGAATTTAGGGTCGATGCAATTCAGGCATTCTCGGCATAGGGCATGCCACCGTCGCCTCATCTGACTGTTGGGCAATAAATATAGCGCTGGCCAGATTGCTTAATGCACCGAGTATCGCCAGGATGCTGAGTCTACAAGCAATCTGGCTCGCGGTAGCGCACAAAGCTTTGTGGCTACCGCTATAACTGGAAGGCACTGGCAATTGACTACTGGCAGATACGCTGCAGATGCTTAACTCGGTTTAACCGCACGCGCCGATCGTCTGCGCCGCTGACGATCAAAAGGTCTGTTTCTAAGGCTTTAATATCCACACTGTTGAGGCGGGTGTTGACTTGTCTGACGGACTCACCTTGTAGATACTTGGTCAGACGCCGACCTTGGCGAGTCAGGGGCCAGAGAGTGAGTTGCCCACTATCGCTGGCGCTGGCTAAATAGCACCCGTCAGCCGTAAGGGCGATGGATCGAATGGCGGTGTCTGGATCGGGTTGCCATTGGTCGAGGACGGCGCAGGGTTCAGTGTCATTCAGACATGTTTCCAGATCCCAGATCGTGATGCGTCCCTGGTTGTCAGCAGTGGCCAGGCGGTAGGGTTGCTGCTCAACCGTAGCCAGGCTGGTGATGTAATCATCCTGACCCCCAGCAGGATAGTCTACCGGGATCAAAGCTGAGCTATCCCTATCAGTCGATGGTTCCTGAACATCTGAGAGGGTGACCCGCTCGGCATTTTGGGCGTCGGTTTGGGGCCACCGCCAGAGCAGCAGCTTGTTATAGCGTCCCGCAACGGCAAGGGTTTGATCCTCGGGGTCAACAACCGCAACATCATAAATCGCCAATTCTGGGATAAAGAGCTGGCGGATGGGTTGTAGGGGATCGACAGCGCGGTTGGCGCTGTCGGGGTCAATGTACCACTGGGTTACTTGGCCGCTGCCATAACCGCTGAACAGATAACGGGCATTAGTCGTGGGTGCGAGAGCCATCACCCGGTCGTCGCGATCGCCTTGCTGCTGACCAGCAGGGTTGATTAGGGTGAGGGGCTCTTGGGTCGGGGGTTTGAGTAAATCCCAGAGTTGGATTTCACCATTTTCTAGGCCAGCGGCGAGTTGATTATTGTCGACGGGGCGATACTGTAGCACCCGCACGGCTTTGTCTAACCGAATGATGTCTCCAGTAGGCCGTAATCGCCGACCATTGACCTGCCACTGGCGGATGGTTTGATCGCTGGAACCGCTGATGACACGTGAACCAGTCCCGTTGAACTGCACCGAACTGACGAGCTGACGGTGATGCTGCCGATAGGTTTGGAAGAGCCACAAACTGGCGATTCCTCCGGCTAACAACAAAATCGCGATCGCCTGTAGCCAGCGAGGAATGATGGGAAAGACTTTGACCTGCAGCGTCTCGGTATCATTGCGCAGTTCTAGAAAAGAGTTCTCTGAGCGGGCTTGAATCTCGATCAGTGATGTTCTGACCCAGCCTGACAAGGGACGGGTGACCTGGATATTGGCTTCGACCGAACGTGTTTGCCCCGGTTCCAGTGGCACAGTATCTGGGGTCAGGGTCACTTGAGAGGCCGAGACACGGCCAGGCTTATCTGGACGCGCAACATCACCGGGGGGAGCTAAGGGCCTGATCTGCAGCGTCTCTTTGAGATTACTCTGGTTGTTGAGCTGAAACTCAACTTGAGTCGTGGTGGTATGGCGATCAGGAAGCCATCGACGCGTGTCTGGAATGGTCAGATCGGTACGTTCTGCCGTCAGCTCAAAGTAGCCCATAGGCAACACTTCGAGCGTGCCGTTGGCGGCGGCAGCATGCCCGTCGGCATCAACAGCCAAAATTTGGAACGGATAGTCTTGACTATGGCATAGGGATAAATCGGCTGGAATTTGGCAAACCATCAAGATATTGTGCCAGCGGTTAGGGCGCAAGCGCAGACTCGTCGGGCTACTCTGGGTTATCCATGCCTCAATGCCGGGGCAAGAGAGCATCACCGAGAGTGTATGGCGACTCGTATTGTGAATTCGAGCCCCAATTTCGACAATTTGCCCTGGGTAGTCTTGAACGCTTTTGGTGTTTAGCTCTACCTTAAACGGCACCCGATCAATGCCCGGTTCTACTCGCAACCGCAGGATATGCCGATCTTCTGACTGTAGTTCTGGCGAGATAATCCGCACGGTGACATTGGCCAGCCCCACAAAATCAGGTAGGGGCGTATCGATAATGTTGACGGTATAGTGACTGCGGGTACCGGGGGGGACCTTAGAAGAGGTCATGGGGGTAATCTGGTACCAACGACGAGTCTCTTGCTCATCGGCACCTGTGGCGGCTAGCACAATATGAAAGCTTGCCTGGCGATCGCTATTATTAACGACCTCCACATCTAAGGTCGCCGCTGAATAGCCGGGGCGGAGGTTTAGATCAGCTGTCGAGATTTGACTTTGAATAACACTAACAACCATAGATACTCCTTCTTTAATTCAGGAGTCAAAATTCAAAATTCTGACTACTTTGCTGACCAGAACATACCGACGCCAATCGAGATCCCTAACGCTGATTTTGCACATCACGAATCACCTTTGCCTTCTGCTGCAAGCTGCGCAGACTTGATAAATCTAGGGAACGACGGACACCCAAGGGGCCTTGCAACCTGAGATATTTGAGCTGCTCTTCAATACTTTCTTCTCGCTCACCGATAATCTCGGCCATCTCGGAAAAGACATGGGCAAACTGGCCAATTTCATCCTCGCGCTCGTTCAAGTATTCAATGTCATGGGGATTAAAGCTTTGTGATTTGACGTCGACTGCGGCCTTGTGCAAGTTCAGAATCGGGATTGCCACCCAACGAGCAACCAACCAACCTAATCCCAAGGCAGCGAGTAACGCGATGCAGGTGAAGATTAAGATAATCAAGGACTGAGTCCACAGGGGCCCAGTGAAGTCGCGGGTTGGAATGACTACTACCACGAGCCACTCCAGCCCTAACTCATCTGTAATGGGTCGCGCGGCAATGAACATGCGCTGATCGTCCACCAGTCGAGTCAAGCGAATGTTGTTTTGAATCAGAGATAAATCCCCATATTCCTGCAAAAGGTGGTTGGCTGTTTCGCGAATGATGATGTCTGCACTGTCAAAGGCTGAAACCCGAGCCAGCTGAGTGTCTGCCTGCCCAGCTACAGACGGATCACTCCCCGAGACGATCGTTTGTCCTAAGGAACTGGCCACCAGCATGCCGTTTTGTTCCAAGATAAACATTTCCCCGGTCTCTCCAATTTCCAGAGTTTCGAGGAAACGATTCACCTCACCGATCAGCACATCGACGCCTAAAACGCCAATCAGCTGATTGGTGCGGTCATAAACCGGGTGGGCGGCTGTGATTAACAGTTCTTTGACGGTAAATCCTAAATAAACATCACTCCAGACGGGTCGATTGGCTGCGATCGCAGCGATGTACCAGGGGCGGTTACGGGGGTCATACTCGTAATCCCGTGTGGGGGTTGGGGAGACCTCTCCCTGTTCATTCACGTCAAATTGATAGGTGCGACCCCCGGTGTCTTCGCCAGAGAAAACTGTGAACCGTTGGCCATCCTGAATCCGGCTGCCGACAAAATACCCCTGTTGATCGCCGAAGAAGATATAGTTCATGGACGGCGTCACTTGGATCTGACTGGCGAAAAAGCTTCTCCATTCCCGTCTCTCTGATAGCTGCAGCTCTCCGGTTTCAATCGCACTAGCATTCAGGCGGTTAACCAAGAGTGCCTCTTGCAGCTTGCCAATCACCTGATCTTGAATCCGGTCGTTTGTACTTTGCATCAGCTCCTCTGCCAGCTGGTTAGCAGAGCGTCGACCGTAGACAATCGAGAGGGCACTCATAAACCCAATCGTCACCAGTAGGGGAGCAACGATCAGAATTGGAATAGTTTTGCGAATGGAAAAGGCAGGCATGGTACTCATTCAAAATCAAAAGGTTTAAATCATGCGCTTGGGGGTGATTTGCCCAAGGTCTAGGGCGTTAATTGTTTGCTCAGCCAAGCCGCTTTCTTTCGTAAAGCCTGATAATAGGCCAGTTCCAATCCTGAAGCCTGCTGACTGCCTGCTTCGACCTGGGCTTTAAGGTAAGCTTCGCGAGCCTGAATCTGGTCGGCCATGCGTTGGAAAACGCGAGCCAATCGTCCCAGTTCATCGGGGCGACTGACGACAGAATCCAGCATCGATTTTTTGAATTGATTGGTCTCAATTGCCTCTGCCGCATCGGTAATGCTCACCACGGGGCGAACAATTTGCCGGGCTAGCAAATACACCAGGACGAGCAGAACCCCTGCGGCACTAATGCCGATGGCAAAAATTCTCCGGGCCAGGTTAACGGCAGGCCGAAAGGCTTCTTTTTGATGGATTTCAGCCAACAATGCCATATTGCCATTGTCGAGCCAGCGGTAAATCCCAACGACGGGAATGTTGTCGTGGTTGCGGTACACCCCTTGACCATCTTGCCCCTGTATCGCCAGATCAATGCCTTGACTGGAGAGTGCCTGATTGTCTAAATCATCGTCATCGTCGTCTAGCACCTCCCCGTTTTCTAGGGCAATTGCAGTTTGTGCACCCGCAACAAAAACGTTGCCCCCAGCCAGTTCTTT
Source organism: Cyanobacteria bacterium P01_A01_bin.123 (assembly GCA_039815185.1). GTDB lineage: Bacteria > Cyanobacteriota > Cyanobacteriia > Phormidesmidales > Phormidesmidaceae > JBCBZT01. The sequence continues at coordinate 27,132 of JBCBZT010000022.1, forward strand.
GACCAGATAGGTTTGTCCCGTTTCTCCGAGCCCTGTGGTTTGCCGAATCACGCGATTGATGGCATCTAGACTGAGGGTAACGGCTAGTACCGCCTTACGTTCGTTGCCTTCATTAATTGGAGTTGCAAACCGAATCGTGGGCTTGCCCGTAATTGACGAAAAATAAATATTGGGAACGACTTTTTGACCCGGTTCAAAATAAGTCGTCGTATTGCCCAACCCCATATAGATGCCAATTTCTTCCGAATTTTCAGAAAATGCGACAATTCCCCCATTGGTCAGAATTTCAATCCCTTGGATATCGGTCTTAACTTCTAAGATAAATTCGAAGTAGTTTTGCAGGGCTGTGATCGACTCGGTGGCGCGATCGCTTTGCCCGACCGCAACCAGCAGTTCATCAACGGTATCGAGCACAAGAGGCGATCGCGCCAAGACAATCGCCTCTTGACGCTGCCGCTCGAACCACTGATTCAGTTCGTATTCCCTGACGGCGACCGTCGCCTTCAATTGTTGGTTGTATAACGAGTCTTCAAGGGCATTGCGGGCTTGCACATAGGCGCTGTAGGCCACCAAGCTCACGGTCACTAAGGACAACACTGAGAAGGAGCTAATCAGCTGGATCAGCAGGCTTTTGCGGAAGAAGTTGATTCGCTGGAACATGTTTACCACTTAGGAGCCTCAGCTTTGCAGGGGGGCATTGGACAGTTGGGGGGGATATTGACCCAGAACCACGGGCAGGGCTTGAGCATTTTAGGGGTGTTGAGCCTGTATCATCTGCTGTCGCAGGCTGGCTTGATAGAGGATATTGATCCCGAGTTCTTGGGCACTGCGCAAGGTGGAACGAGGCAGCGGTTGATCGAATTGTTGACGGGTCCAGGCGGCCGAGAGGGAACCCACAACCAGCACAACGCTGCCCCAGCTCATTAGGTGCACGGGGCCTGTGGGCAGGTGGGGCAGTTCGTCAAATAAGAAGGGGCTTTGGGTGAGGTCGGCATCAACCGAGTCAATCGGTGGCTGAGATAGGGTTTCTGCCCAAGCGCTAACCCCTTGCCCCCATTGCTGAATGGGTCGTCTGATGGCAGCCAGTTGTTCTGCCAGGGCCGATTCACACGCACGCTGCTCTGCGAGCAAGCTTTGGCGCATACGACTGAGTTCTGTGCCGGTTTGGACGCCTTGAAGATCGTCAATCGCCGTTTGCAGTTCGGCTTGCACGGTGTATAACTCCTGGATGCGCGATAGGTGATCGTTTGCCTCTGCATATTCGATCAGCAGAGTACTGCCATGGGCAACGTAGGTCTGCAAGCGTTCAATTTCGGCTTCGCTTAAGGCGATCGCCTCGGCATAGGGCAACACCAACAACGTCACTTCTGGTAAATCAACATCCGCGTTGGCCGCTTCCTCCCTGGCCTGGGCAGCCGTTTCATCCCTGACGAGGGACATCGCTTGGACGGTGGTCGGCCCTGCCAGGGGGGGATAGAGCCCTCCGACTGCCTTTAGTAATGCCGTTAAGCGATCGCGGAGTGGAGAATCTTGCTGCTCGCTGATCAGCCCCACCTGAACAGGCTGCTGCGATCGGGCTCGAACCCGTTGGCGATGGCGCAGATCAAGTTCTTGGGGGACGGGACTCAGCACGTTAGCGGCATCCTGTAAGGGCTCCCCATTGCTGGTCAATCGGATTTGACAAAGTTCAACTTCTTCTGGCCCTGGCGGGGTTGTCCGCTCATTGATCCGAAATTCTTCCCTCACGACAGCAGCGGGTATACCCGACCACTGCTTGCTCTGAGGATCAACGTAGGCTAAAACAACATAGACCGTGATCGGCCGCTCAATCACCGTTGAGGTGATCCGAAAAGTAACGGGTTGATCCACCACAATCGGATTGCCCACCAGATCAATCGCAATGCCGGGCTGAATTTCAATCCAGCGCTGATCGCGCAGTTCTGAGGGCATCGTTTCCGGTGCGGGAATACAGCGCACCCCTAACCCATGGACAATACCGGGCTGATGCAACGACTGGTAATGCAGGTTTTGGCGATGCTGATAATAGTGATGGGCTTGCCACCAGCGATCGGCTGTCAGTAATGACCCGTTGGTGACGTAGAGCAGTTCGAGGGGCTCTACCGCTGGCATGGGAGGGGTAAGCGGGGCAGTGCTCATATCATCGGGATGGTATACAACTCATAGGTGCAAAACGCAGGCCGTTCCTGGTCAATAATCGCGCGCACCAGGGTTTCGTCAATTTCAATGTCATCTGGGAATCGCAGGATCACCACAAAGTGAAATCCCTGCCCGCCCCCAAAGACGGTTTGGGGGCTAAATTCTGAATCGCCAAACACTGCGCCTTGGCGGGAGGGTTCCACAATGTCGATGTGTTTCTGGAGCGCGGGGGTGTCGTCATCGTCCAAAGGCAGACCGGTTACCAGATGCAGATATAGGCGCAGACCATAGGCTGTCCCCCGCCAGCTATATAATTCAATCGCCCGGTTAATCAAGCGGCGCTGCTGCTGCCAAGTCAGGGCAGGCAGATGACGCCAGCCAACCCAGTGGGCCAAAAACGGCAGCATGGCTTGGGGGGCCAGCAATGGATTCAAATAGGCCCACAAGCTATTGAAGGTTTCAACGTCAGGGGTAAACGTGCGCTCAGCGATCGCCAGCAACCGTCCCAACACATCAATGTCTTGATAGACCTGGGGCAGTAAATATAAGTAAGGACTGGTCGGACGCACCGCCAGGATCAATTGGTCAGAATTAATCGCTTCTAAATCGCCGTTTAAGGTGTAACTGTAGACATCGATCCGCCCCGAGTAGTTGAGGGGTCGCCGTTCCCCTGGTGCAGCATCCGTTAAGGTTTCAAAAAAATCGACAGGCACCTGGAAGGCGATCGCAATTTCTTGACGTGATTGGGGTGCTAATTCATAGGTCTCCAACGACGTTAGACACCACGCCAACGGAATGCTGTCGCTGATATTCACCGTTAACTGCAGGGGTTGATCCGTTCGGTTTGCCAGCCTCAAGAGCAGTTCACTGGGTTCTCCCGGCACTAACAGTAAGTTAGTGATTTCTGGTACCGCGACCGCCGTATCGTCCGATGCCGCAGACAAGGCGGTGCCGTAAGTCAAACTGACATTCGGCACTCGCCTGGGCACTAGGGCAAGGGAGAGGGAGGGGGGGGAGAGGGATTGAACCATGGTGGTTAGATCAATTCAAAATTCAAAATGCAGAATTCAAAAGGGAAGGTCTTAGTCAGCGGCAACTACGGTTTTGAACTTTTAACAACGTTGAATTCTGGACTATGCACTGATCACAACACTAATCGCATGACCAGAATTTATCGCCGGGTCGTCCCAGGAGCAAATCACGCCGTTGGCACCCAGATTGATGCTCGGAGAAGGGGGCAAGCGCAGCCAGCGATCGCCCTGTTTTTGCAGCTTGAAGAGTTGCACGGCACCCAGATAACGGATGCCAGGCGTACTTTGCAGCAGTGACACAATGTCGGATTGGTAGAGGGTTTGACCAATCGGCCACCCCTGCTGGCTACGCCCCCCGGTAATCGGGTTCAAAAAGGTATAGAGCATCGTCCGGAGTCGATGGATCATCTCAGCCTGGGCATCGGGTTCACGATAGCTCGAATCTAACGCCACTTCAGTTTGGACGGTGACCCCCACATAATCCGGCTGGCGGTATTGAACTTGGGTACCCAGTAGCCGTCGTCGATCTAAAAATGACATCACTTGTTGTTCGAGCGTTGGGGTTAGGGCAAATTGCTCGGGGGCAAGCCCCCGCCCCTGACGGATGAGGTCAAGATCAACATGGGGGATCAACATCAACTGCACCACGCCTGGCTGATCAGGGGGGAGGCAGCGGGCTCGGGCGATCGCCCCCTGTGCGCCCTGGAGCGCTAGGCTTTCAAAGTCTTCTGGGGTAACGGCTCGGTTGCGGGTCCGCAGGTATTGAGGCACCCGAATCGCGGCCTGTTCTATGGATTCTGCATCAGCACCCTGGCGAGCAGGGATGTGATTGGTCACGGTAGCAACGTAGGGCACGGTAGACTTAAGCACCGTCAGCGACTGAGCCTGCACATTGCCCCGTTGTCCGCCCCCGGTTCGATACTGGCTCATGCGGATGACGCCACCTTTGGGGGGAATTGCCCCATACTGTCGCTCTAATTGATTGAGGGCCCGCAGTTCCGTTTGCAGTGAATTCAGGCTGAGCTCTTGCCGCCCCGCTTCGGGAGACACCAGTAGCTGCGCCATAAGCGGTTCAGCATCGCCGCTGCGGGCTAAAAAATGGGTTTGCAGCTCGCTGCGCTGGCGCAATTGTGACGGTTCCCGCACCCGTGGGCCGAACTGGATAAGCCCAGTGATGGTGTCAATCACATAGTGGCGATCATTGGGGCCAGAGTCTGAGAAATCAGAGACCTCTGCCCAAATTTCAGGGTCTTGGTTAGGCAAGGTAATCGTAATCGCCTCCCCGGATTGCCGCGCCAGCACTGGAAACCCTTGCAGCTGAAACGCCTGACCCGGGCTCCCGTCACTTTCCCCCAGGACTTCTTGAACCACCATTTCGCACTGGCTGGCCGGTACAATTCCCCCAATGGCCCGCGCCGATAGCCCGGTGATGCGCGGGGACTGACTGTAGGGCGCTTGCCCTGCGTTAGGCGTATTGCACACACACCGCAGCCAATGCCCGCGATAGGTCGCAAACTGGGTGACGGGCAAATTCAGGGGTAAGTGGAGCACGACATCAGCCCCCTGCATTGGGTTGCCGCCCTGCTCTACCAAGGCAGCAAAGCTAAATCCTTGGGTTTGATCATCCGTTTCGCTCAGCAAGACTGATCGCCACTGGTTGCCATCCCAGGCTTCCCAGCGACGGGGCGGCAACGCTGGGTTAATGCCCGTTGGCGTTGCCGCTTGCCCCTGAAAGGTGAGGGCAATGATATTGCCGTAAAGGGAAGTTCCCAGATCGTCTAGCACCAGGTAAAAGCAATTATCGGGGGCAGGCTGTGCATTGAAGAGCGGCAGTTCGGGGCCATTCCAATCGCCATCAGAATTACGATTCCAGTAGTTGCTGAAGCGATCGCGCAGCAGTGTCGGCGGGGCTTCTACCGTCGGGGCACTCAACAAATGGCGGACGCGAGGCTGGCCAATTTCCAACGCTTGGTCGGTGCTAAAGATAATGGCCTCATTGCTAGCCGTGCGCTCTGTGGCGATCTGAGTACCGGACGGAATACGGTAAGTCTCTGGCAACTCTGACACCAGATAAAAGGCGATTTCAGTCGTTGCGGGTTGGGGCGGTTGGAGCCGAATGCCCAGCAATTCTAAAAAGGCAATGTACTGGCGACGAGGCACCTGGTTAAACCGCATCAGCATCTGATCGGTCAACCAGGCAAAAGACTCTAGCAACGTCACGCCCGGCTCGCTGGGATTGTAATTAGTCCATTCGGGACAGTAGCGCGGAATTCGCAGCAAACATTCCTGGAGCAAATCGCTATAGCGGCGATCGTCCAGATCAGCCTTGGGCAAATTCGGCAAAAAATCTAAGGCCATTAGGGACTCTCCACGTAAGCATTGATAACGTTGCCTTGAGGGGCCTCTCCATCCAATTCACTGCTCAGATAGAAGGGATACACCAGACTCTGACGCGCATAGGTTGTCCGTAACCGATAGTTGATGATGATGTAGACCCTGCCTTCAGAGAGTTGGGGTTGAGCTGAGACATTTTCGAGTTCGATGCGCGGTTCCCACTGTTCTAGGGCCTCCTGCACCCAAATTCTCATCAGCATCAGGGTTTCCGCATTGATGGGGGCAAAGGCCAGTTCAGACAACCGACACCCAAACGTAGGGCGATACAGCCGCTCCCCCGGTTCTGTAAGCAAAATCAACCAAATGGACTCCCGTACGCTTTGCCCTTCTGCACTCAGGGCTAGCCCCCCCTGTTGGCTGATCCCGAAGGGAAACGCAAAGCCTTGACCGAGATGGCGCATTCGCGGCTGTCTGTTGGCAAGATTAACCATTGGCCCTCGCTGATGGTGGTGCCTTTCTCTTATAAGACAGTGCGATGGGTCGGTACCATCCAACGAAAGTTGGGTTGAGCCGTTTAAAAAGTAGACGTCGGTCTACTAACTTTGAAATTCACCAGGCGCTATAACAACACCATTGGGCACTTCCCCAAATTGTTGAGTCAGGTGTAGTCAATGAGCAATTTGGTGTCTTTGACAGCTAACCAGGCGATCGTAGAACCGCCCCATGCGATGGGGCCACTCTCTGTCCTGCTGAGTCCGTCAGGTCAGTATGCGGTCGAGGCAGGCGAAACCTTTGAAATCTCCCTGACGCTTAACAATCAGGGCACACGGGGGGCAGTGATTGATGTCTACATTGACGAGACATCCCAGTCATTTTGTCAGTGGTGCAGTAACCCCTATGAGCGGCTGGCGCTGGAAGTGGGTCAAAGCGATGAGGTGCGCTTTAAGGTCACGATTCCGGTTCAAACCCTGCCAGGCACTTATAACTACCTGATCGTAGTGGACGCTCCAAACCACTACCCAGAAGATACGCCATTGCGATACCCGGCAACGGTACAGGTCTTGCCCCCGGTCGAATCGGCGGTTACCCTCAACAACGCCACCTTTGCCACCCGACCTGAAACCAGTTCAGAGCAGCCATTCATTTTATCGCCAACGACTCCGACTGAAGTCCAGGTGATCGTTCATAATCGCTCAGATCGGGTGGATCAATTTCGCTTAGAAATCACTGATTTGCCTGAGGCTTGGTATCAAACCATCTACCCTGAAGGGCTTGGGGAATTGGGTTTGATTGTAGAATCCGATCACCTAGCGCTCAATCCTAGCGCTAAAGGCATGATTCGATTAGCGATCGCGTGTCCTGCGACAGCCTTGGCAGGGCGATACTTGGCAACGCTGCGGCTGCGTTCTGCCAACGATCGCGATCTGGTGCTGATGGACATGCTGTATCTGGAGGTGCCCTCCCGCTATGACCTGGCAGTCAGCCCTGAGGCGATTATTCGCAAAATCAAGCGCCAGTCTGCCTTATTTCATCTGCACATTACCAATGCAGGCAACACTGCCCGCGAGATCACCCTCCAAGCTCAAGAAGATCAAGAAGACCCCCTCTTCACCTATCAAATTGAGCCCTTGCAGTTGCGGGTTCCCGCCATGACAACGGCCCAGGCTACCCTCACCGCCAACCCAGCCGAGCGGCGACGGCGAGCCTGGTTTGGCAAGGGCAAGACAGTCGCCTTTCGCCTAGTCGTGGACGATCATCACAGCCTGCCCCTGCCAGAGGCAACCACCGCAGAGGTTGTCTGGGAGCGACGCCCGTGGTGGCATCTGGCCCTGGTGATCTTGATGGCGGCAGGCTTTGTGGGGGCGATCGCAGGTGTGCTTTGGTGGGTCTTGATTCGTCCCCCGGCTTCCCCCAAGGTGGTGGACTTCGGCTCAACTGCGCCGACCTACTATCAACAACGCAATGACTTTGTCCGCCTCACCTGGCAAATCGAAAATCCCAAGCGCATTCAACGGTTAGAACTTCGAAGCGAGGCAGACCAAGGGGCAACGGCTCCCCAACCCATCACCTATGACTTTAGCGATGGGCTCCCCCCAGAGCTCGCGGATCACTGCGTGCTTGAGAAGCAGCTCAACTGCAATAACGTATTGACCGCTGCCCGTCAGTCGGGGAGCTATCAGTTCACCCTAACGGTTATCTCCAAAGGCAATCAGGCAGAACCGATTGTTGCAGAGACGGCTGAAATCGAGATTTTGCCCACCCCCCCGCCCGAAATTCTCAGGTTTGCCGCGACCCAGCCGCGCTATTGGGAAGCCCTTGCCCCGAGTTTACAGGAGTCCGATTCAGACTCAACCGCTCAACCGTCCAATATTGTGGCCTTAAACTGGCAGGTCACTGGGGTCGATCAGCTTTCGCATCTTGTGTTGGTGGGGCGCTTAAGTGGCAATGATACGGTGCTCAGCCCCCCCCAGCGGTATGACCTGAGTGAAGGACTCCCCGAAGAATTGGCAGAGTTTTGCACACTGACCCCGACTGACCTCACCTGCAACGCACTACCCACATCTGCCCAGACGGTGGGGGCCTATGTGTTTGAACTCAGCCTCTTTGCCCCAGACAGTGATGAGCCGATTGCCACACTTGAAACCGATCCGATCCAGATTGTGGCCAGACCCATACAGATTGAAACCTTTACGGTTAATGGGGAACCGGCACCCGCCAAATTCCAGGTGCAACCCCAAGCAGCAGATGACGCTGCTGAAGACAATGCCGCTGAAAATAATGTGCAACTTGCTTGGCGAGTAGTGGGTGGGCCTTACACTCAGGTCGAACTGAGTCCCACTCCCGGTAGTGTGTCACTGGTTGGAGAGTTGGCTTATCCCGTCACGGCGAATACCCAAGAAGTGGTGACCTTGACCGTTACCTCAGTCAGTGGCGAAACCATCACCCGTTCGGTGGTGCTAGAAAACTTACAGCCATCATTCAGCCTGCCCCTGGCACCGCCTGCAACCGTTGACACAATGCTCACCATACCCCCGCCGCCGGAAGTGATATCAACCCCAGAGCCTCCCTCAACATCAGCGGAGGAGCTGTTAAGACCAGAGCCCTCTCCATCAAGACCAGAAATTCCATTGCCTAGCGTTCCGCAACAGCCGCCTGCTAAACCTGAGACCCCAGCACCCACTAAATCAGAATTGGGAATTCAAAATTAGGAATTCAAAATTCAAAATTAAACGACCACGATGAGTGAGTTGGTGCCGATTACGAGTAGGACGTTTGACTTTGCGGTACGAATTGTTAATCTTTGCAAGGTTTTGGATAGTAATCCTGGGGTGAGTCGAACATTGGCCAGACAGTTAATCCGATCAGGAACGTCGATTGGGGCAAATGTGGAGGAATCTCAAGCAACTCAAAGTACAGCTGATTTTGTCCATAAACTGGAAATTGCGTTGAAGGAAACCAGAGAAACCCGATACTGATTACGTTTATTGATCGCTACGGAATTGATTGCAGAGGATCGATTACGCCCACTCCTGAAAGAATCAGAAGAATTAGTCAAAATTCTTGCGTCAATAGTTGTAAAAACGAAACGCAACCCCAAAGAATAATTGGAATAGTTTGTTTTTGAATGCTTAATTTTGAATTTTGGATTGCTTTTCTACCTTACCCTTTAAAGCTTGGGCGGCTTCAAACTGAGGATCAACGTTTAAAGCCCTGTCAAGGGATGCTAGCGATTGTTCTGGGGATTTCAAATGTAGATAACAAACGGCTTGGTTATAAAGAACCCCCGGATGATCGCCGTAGAACTCAAGGGAACAGTCGAGATAGTTGATGGCTTCGGTATAGTAGCGCATCTTATATAGCAGCATGGCGCAATGAAAGGGCAGGTCTTTCTCTTCGCCAATGAAGTAATAGGTTTGCCAAATGTTGTGGATTGCTTGATAGATTTCGTCGCAGAGGCTGTCAGATGCGGTTTCGACTTGTTCCATCAGGTTGTCAAAGCAGCCCAAAAAGATTTTGTGATCCCATCGACTAAAGCGGAGATACGCCAGAATTTGCTTTAAGGTGAGCGTATCAAAATGGGGTTCGATCGCTTTTTTGAGGGCAAAAAAGTCATCCGGGCTGGCGTGTAGAATTGCGGCTTGGTAGGCCTGGTAGGTTTCAATATGATCGTGGGAGGATGTCCCAAAGAGAAACCCACAAATGGCAATGCTCCGACGCAGATGATCGGGCATCAGGGCTTGGCCGCCCTGGATTTCACTATAGCGGGCGATCGCGTGGTAGTTCACCGTCACCGAAAACGCGCCGTGTGAAAACGCGCCGTGTACGGTCGGTTTAGGATTGCTCCGCCCCGCCAGGTCAGTCAGGTTAGTGTGACCTTTATCAGCGGATAAAAACAACAGGCGATCGCGGCTGATTTGGCGTAGGATATTCAGCCCCTGCAAGCCAACATTAGGAAATAACAGTGAGGTATTGCTCAGCTGCGTTTGGTAATCTTGCAATACCTGATTCATGGCTGGGTCGGCATAGTAGCCCTCAGCCACGGTGGCTACATCGTTGTAGGCGATGCTGATTGGGTTGTCTATCGGATTATCTGGGCTGCTGTCAGTATTGTTGGGGTTTGCATTCGAGGTCGTGAGGGTCACTTGTGTTTCGTAGAGTTCCTCACCTTGAATGTGGAAAATGTCGTGGGGGAGGCTATCAAAAAAGTAATTGGCGATGGCAATGAGCGGATTTTTGAGCGTCTCAGCAGACAGGGTTTCGCCCCGATTCATCAGGGTTAGGGTTTGATCCTGCTCAATGTCGAACTGGGCAAAGTCAAGGACGCCCTGCTCAATGAAGGGACGTAAGAAGGGATGGGCTTGCCAGAAGTCTAGATTCTGCTGGGCCAGATCGGTCATTACATAGGTCACTGGGATGTGCCGCAGGGTTGACCAGAGATAGGTTTCAAAAAACTGCTTGAGGAAGTGATAGGCAAACCGCCCTGAGCCAGACCCAAGTTCAACAATATAAATGGGCTGGGTTGGGTCTAGGGGCGTTTGCTGATTTTGGGAGCAATCGCGCAGAAAGCCAAAGATTACTTTGCTGTAAGCATTAGCAATGAAGGGGTTGCTGGTGACATAGTGGGGTACGGTGCCCGTATTCCAGGCTTGGACGCCTTGTTGGTTAAAGTAGTTGCGTTGCAGTTGCCAAATCAGCGATTGAGAAAAGCGTTGGTTGGCATCGAGGAGGGTGGGGCCAGGCTCGGTTAAAGGCTCTTGATCAGCAATCATTGCACGCAATACCACAGAACGTTAGTACCCAGTTTGTATCAGTTACGATGGGTTGGGTATCGTCGGTAAGTAGGGTTTTTTGTAGCCTTAGATAACAGACCGAATTGCTCTGGGCGGGCTAGCACCATTGGCGATCGCGGCGACGACCTGTTGATAAAGCGTGGGGACATCAACATCAGGGAAAAACTGACTAGAATCAACCTGCATATATTCCCCAGACGTTAGGACAAAAATGTCTAGGGTATCGCCTCGAATGAGCCACACTTCAGCAACCTTGAAAGGTTTATAGTCAGCAATATTCGTAAAGTTGGTGACATCGACTTCAACTGCAATATCAGGTGGCGGATCGGTTGCCAGGTCAATACGACGTTTGCCATTCACAGCTTGCCAATGATTGAGCCAAAAACAATGATCGGGTTCAATCCCTGCCTGCTCAGGAATTTGCAGGGTAACGGGTGTGGTGCGAATGTAATCGCGCAACTGCTGATTGAGGATGGCAACGATCAAATCAGCCACGATCGCATCTAGTTGGCCATGCTCAAAGGTTGGCATTTTGAGGGATAACTGTCCGTTGGCATATTTCAGACGGGGAATACTTTGATTGCCTCGGGCTGTCATGAGTTGCGCATACTCTAACCAACTCATTGGGATGGTGGCTACTGAGCCATCTGGTAGGGATTTGATCGGTGCGATCGCAATCATGTCTCTAACCCTGGGCGATGGTATGGTTCATAGTCCTTTAACTATTATCTGCACAATGACTTGACTTTGGTATGGTAGCGCGATCGCACTACAAGAGAGAAACGCGATCGCACTGGATGCGCTGTTGGTTAAAAGGGAATTATCGGGTAGTAGAATTTTTGGAATTGCCACAAGTTACAATAGTTGCATACGCTTACTCACGGATGGGGTTGGTTCTCCGATGCAATCACTGCCTGCTCGGCGTCAGATCACGGTTACCAAAATGAGTATGCGATCGCGAAAGACGGATGCTGCTTATTGGCGGACATTACCCTATGAAGAACGCCTTGCCGCATTAGAGCAAATTCGTCAGGATTTTATTGGTTGGAAATACAGTGCTCAACCAAGATTTCAAAGAGTTTATACAGTTACTAAACGATAATCAGGTTCGTTACCTGGTGATTGGCGGTTACGCAGTTGCACTGCATGGATATCCTCGCTACACCAAAGATATTGATATTTGGATTGAGATGACATCTGAAAATGCAAATCGTATGCTTCAGGCTTCAGACCAAACCCCCAAGATTGGGGGCTTTGAGTCTTGTCCCCCCAGGACTGGGGGGCTAGGGAGGCCTGGATCACCTTTGAATTCCCTTCCAAAAACCTGCTAATGAGATTTTCTTCTGTGAGAGAATCAACCCTACCTTTCAAAGGTGGACAAGTCCGACCCCAGTTGGAATAGCTCCCTTTGCAAGGGGGCGGCGACAGCGGGGGATCTCCAACATCTGGTGTCCCACGTCTGAGATTCGGAATCGGAAAGCCAAAATTTGAAATCGATCTCAACTTCTTTGAATTGATTTTGGGTTCCGTGTTGCAGCATATATGCAAGCTTCTGATTAAGACCCATAAAGTGTGAAACCCCTCTAAGGTGAGGGGTTTCACACTTCTCAATGTAGCCCGTGCGCTATGCAGTCTTGTCAAGACTAACAGGCAGCACGTTGATTGATCTCTTCTGCTACTTCAACACAAGCAGCGCTAACTCCACCCTTTAAGTTGTTTGATGGCTGTCCATATAGCGGACACATTGCCAGTCTTAAGTTTGATATTGTACTTTTCCTTGATGAATTTTCTAACGAACATCTTCCCACCCTTTTTGCTGCCATAGCCTTTTTGCTCAAGCGTATTGATTAGATCTTGAGCCATGCTCATGTCATTGTTTAGGAAAGACAAAATCTTTGCGTAGGCTGCTTTTTCTTCTTGCTCTTTCTGTTGCCTCTTTTGCTCTTCTTTCTGTTGCCTATTTTCTTTAAGACATGCAATATGTTCATTCACCATATCCATATGGATTTTCCATCGACTCAAGAGCGCTTTGACGGATGGGTTTGTTTGAGTAAATTCCTTTAAACCAGAAACGCTGCCTGATTTTAGCTTGTTGATAACAGCGTCTGAGAGGTCGAGATTCTGAGAAATCTGCTTAATAGCCGATAGGACATGCACGTGGAAGTTTTCCTGAGTTTTCTCTGAAAGTGAATCCAATTCACTAAAATTTTCACGCTTATACATATTGTTCTCTATCGCTTGCATTTGCTTGCTCATTTCTGTAGCTTTGTTAATATTAACGGTTCCATATTTCTTACCTAATTCTTCATACATTCCCGCCTGTTCCTTGCTGGGAATTTCCTGTAGGTACATCACCACAGCTGCTTTATTTTGCGTCTCCAAATCCTTCGCACTCACGGGTTGGGTAACGGTTGGACGGCTTGGGATATCTCCCACATTGCTAGAGGTAATCACCTCAGATCGTGGGGTAACTCCTTGCACCTTAAACTGAGTGCCTGGGGTGAAAATGAGTTCATCTTCGCCTTCGACACCCGATCCCGCAATCGCCCGCAAATCTTTGGCCCCACCTTTTGACTCAATTTGGAATGCGGTCTTGCCATTTCCAAATTTACTACCCTCAAGCCAATATCGTTTATCAATGGTGGTGCTCATAAAGGCTTTCTCGGTTTTAATTCCCCCGACATTCAAATAGCCGTACTGTTCACAGGAGGCAAAGCTAAACTTCACCCCTCGATAAACATTCCCAACAACTGGCGGCAGACGATTGAGACCAGAAGCAGCCAGTTTGACCTTCTGCGCTTTTCCACTCCCACTACGCAAATTCTCGTTCATCGATTGATAGCTCATCCCTTGATATTCATTAATAGCGCTCAGTTCTTTGAGCGGGATGTGTTGCAAATAAGCTTTCAGCTCATCTAACTTCATTGCTTCAGCAACCTTTGTGGCTGTATTCGCAGCTTCTGAGCTGTAGTAGTTTTCGCGCTCTTTCCTAGAGGCAATAAAGGTTCGATGATCAAATTTTTGCTTTGGCTGTTTGTCTGAGTTTAAAGACTGATGATGAGTCTGGAAGCCTTGTGTTTTATCCTGGTCTTGGTTTTCATATTGCCGATGCCAATTGGTTTTATAGGTATGGGTCTTAGTGGCGGGTGTGGGTGGTATGACCGGGCTGGCATCCCCCATTACATTGACTGGGCCTATGCTCTGATTAACGGAACGTACATTCTTATGAAAGTTGTAATCGTCATATAAATCTGGGGAATTATCCGGCTGCCCTAATTGTTGGTTGACAGATTCGTATAGCTGCTCCTGGTTTTCCAGGTTTTTTGTGCCCTCAGCCACACCTGCCTTCATGGCTGGATGCACATCGTCATCCCAATCATCATCATCGTCCCGCTGGATCACCTCATCCGTGCGCCGTTGGACAACGCTATTGCCTTGAATGGCAGCCCCCCCTTGCTGCACCACATGGGTCAATTCATGGGCAATCAGCTCTTGACCCCCCTTGCTGTTGGGGTCATAGGCCCCCCGCTTGAAAAATACATCCTGCCCGGTTGTAAACGCCTTGGCCTGAATCGTCTGATTCAACTGGTTGGCCTGGGCATCGGTGTGGATCCGGACCCCACTAAAATCAGCACCCATCGCTTGGCTCATGCTGCGCTGCAAACCCTCGTCTAAGCGCTGACCACCTCCCTTGGCCTGAGCAATCTGCGAGGCGGTTTCATCAGACACACCACCCCCTGCCTCACCGACCCGTTGTAGCGTCGGCTGCATCGGTGTGTGGCCTGTCTTCAGCCTTGGAGGCCAGATGTTGATTCGCGATTGTCGATCTGCATCATCCCCATCCCTATCTCGCTGCACTGTTGGCTGGCCATGGGGATGATTGATGGTGTCCACCACCTGGGCAGCGACGTGGTCTGCTTCTTGCTCATAGCGATCGCCCGCTGGCCCCACGGTCAGTTTCGCTTGCACTAACGGTTCAATCCCTTTGGCACTGTCTGCTCCCCCCTCCGGAGCCTTTTGCACTGCCGCTTCATCTGCCATCACGTCGCGTTGGACTGCGGGTTTACCCGTCTGAGGCATCAGTCCAGGGGTATCATGGCGTGCTATTACACGCTGCCAGTAATTGTCAGTTGGTGTCGCCTGCATCAATGGCGACACGGGTCGTCGCTGGACGGCGCTACTGGGTGGAGAGACCAGACTGCTAAGACTGTAGAATGGCTTCTTGCTGGCTTGCTGCCAGCGCATTTCAAGGGTGGGAGCGGGCTGAGAACTATCCACGGAAAAAGCATTGTCGGTCTCATCAGTTTCCAGATCTGGCGAGGCGAAGAGATTGTTTTGCGGCGTGTTTATCGGCAGCTGCTCCTGCTGCTCGTAGGTACGTTTTTTCCGTTGATAGACCATGGGATTTCGCCTCACGACCAAGTGATTTGCTGTTAGAACTTACCTGAGGGGTACAGCGTGGTTATCGAGGGATATCCGTGTAAACTACCGTGTTTACGCTGACCCATCCATATAAAAATGGGGTAGAAATTCCTAGTATTTCTAGGGTCTCGCATCCCCTACCTTTGTGACAATTCTCTTTTAGTAGGGTTTTTGAACCCTGCCCTTTACAGACGGTTACATTTGCAGACGAGCACGCCTAATTTCCTGAATCTGATGGGTAGGCTGCCCCCACAAAAGCAGACTCGGCCAACGCACCGAAGAAAACAGCTAGTGACGCAGCACACACTATCTCTAATCAGCAGTTGGGGATGAGTTGCTGAAGCGATTACGCTAACTTTGAACAATGAAACCATATCGTTCTGTCAAGGCTGGGATCATTGCTATCATCGAGTCAAAGTTCTCTGTGAGAAGGCCTTCAAATAACCGTTCCAAATCTATCGGATTGACATCAATATGATTCTTGAAGCACAGGGTAAAGCCCTGAGTAGTGTCAAGCTCAAAGTTGCCGTGGGAAAATGTCAGGTTCAGGGCATTGATATCGCGGAGAATGTCGTTAACCAAGCTCTCATCTATATTCAATGAAATATAAGAATAAGCAAGGACGCGCCGTTCAGGCTCCATCAATATCAATTTTACATCCCAATCTATCTCTTTATTCTGAACTGTAAAGTAGAAAGATCCATCCTCTAGATCGATGGGAATGCCTTTATCTTCTAAGCAGGCTTGGATGCTTGCTTCTAAGCTAAAGTCATCATTTGATTCAAACAGTTGAGCGATAAAATCACTGGTTGCTTTTGCGATATCTGCTTCAGTCAGCTCCCCTTGGATGCCAAGATTGATAAAATTCTCCAGAAAGTCTTTTACGAGCTGAAAATTTTCAGATTTTGCTACTTCGGGTTCATCTTCTATGGCTTTATTGCTTGCAAACTCAACCATAGCATCAACCAGAGAGCCCTTGATTTCCCCCTCCCGCTTGAGATGAAAGAAAGTAGGATACCGCTGCTGATCTAGCTCGATATAAAGAATTTGCCATTCCTTTTCATTGAGCGAAAAGGAATGGCCAGTCTGATAGTTATTTGCTTTTTCAGAGGCTCCAACAATACTAATTAACCCTTCACTAAAAGGATCGGAGGGCAGCGCTGGCTTGAACAACATCTCCTGATAGTTGAACAGCTGTTTCTCTTGAATTTCCCGTAGTTCTTCAGGGGTAATGGGAAATTTAACTTCGGCGGAACCATGTTTATGCGTGATGGTTGGGTTAATGATCTGCATGTTTGTAAAACCCTAAGCTTACGAAGCTCTCTGATTGTTAATAATAGCTTTAATCCTTATTCTTTTTAGCCTCTTTCAAGCTTTTCAATTCATTGAGTCCATCAATTAATGATCCAGCAAACTTGCGGGTATTGTCTGTTGCATCAGAAATCCTATCCATGTTCTCTAGATCATCCTTGGGTACTTTGTTCGATGCTTTTGAGTCTAGTTCTGTCTTGGGCGGTTTCTGTCTGAGTTTACTCACGCTGGGAACTAATTTCGCTCCCAGCTTTTTAGCCTTATTCATCGTAGTTCTTTGGGACTGCTTAATAAATCTCATTTCTTCAGGGGTAGCTTTTGTCTGTCCTTGCTTTTGCTTGCCTATTCGACGGTTTTTATTAACTGTTTGGGTGAATTTCATATCGTTATTATCTAACGACCCAATTGCAGTCCCACCCGCGTTAATACCTGCCAAAGCACCATCTTTAATTACTGATGTAGACTGTAACCCATATTTTCCGATTTTCTGATCAAGCGATAGAGGAGGTCCTTGGTTAAGCTCAACTTTGTTCTCCAATGTCTTAACGGGGTTGGTCTTAGCATCGAGATTTCCATAGTCCTGATTTGTAATGGCTTCAGTCCCAAAATCAAGCCCAACCTGACCCCCTAGGGAGGCTAACTCTGTACCTGTATTTAAAGCAGACTTACGCGTTTCTCCCTGTAATTCAGCAAATAGAGCAGGATTATTATTGGCAAGTTGGGCCAGACCATCTAACACAATCCTTAATGCGCTGATACCTGCTTGAGTAATGCCTAACCAATACGTTACGGTGCCTAAAAAGGCAGCGATAGGGCCCATAATTGGTGCGGTAACTGGGGCTAAACTACTAATAGCACTACAGATGAGTGTGAGCGTTAACAAAACGCTTTTTATCATCCCAATAAATTTTTTGCCGGCTTCAAGCCCCAAAGACAATGCTGAAAAGAAAGTGGTCCACTTGTTTATCCCTGAACCCTTTCTACTTGACCATTTTGCATTAAACTCCTTGAGGATATCTTTAATTTGATCCAGCGGGGTTCTGATGTTATATTTTTTCTTTCGATCAGAAAAGTATTCAATCTCAGCTAAGCCTGTTTCCAGATCTAGGTTGTAGTCTTTTTCGCTAACCCATCCTGTTTTAGCGCGGTTTTTTCTGACCGCGAGTAGCCCTCCAGTTAAGACTTTAACGATGCCACCCCGAATGGCATAGTCAGTTGCTTGTAGCCCCCTCGAGAACGTCGTGGAAATTCGACCCTCATCTTCTAATTTACTCCGTTCCTTCTTTTGAGCTTCCAGACGTTTGTTGACATCATACGCACGACTCTTTGCATATTTGTAGATACTAGCGATATCCTCTTTTTTATTTTTTTTATCATCTTTACTCTCAGCAAGCTTCTCCACCTGGTTGAAATACATTTCTAAGATCAACCTATCTGCGGCGGTTTCTCTAACTCGTTTGTCGCTCTGCCGCGCTATATATAAAGAATGGTCTTTATAGGCATTCAGCTTTTGGCCATCCAGTTTTCCATCGGGCATCACCTCTGCCTTGAATTTTTTTGAATAAACTTTGCTGGCATGGGCATTGACGTCAGCTAAAGTTATCCCACCTTTTGAGCCTTTACGAGAACTTGCTTTTTTGAACTGTTGTGAAAAGAAGGCATTGATAGATGCATCTCCCTGGATGTAGTTATTTGCCTGTTCGATTGAACCTTCTGCTATTTGGGCATTAGTATTAATCGTCTTTATCTTATCCTTGAATGCTTTCCTGAAGCTACCATGCTTTTTCTGAAGTTCTTTTTTCTTGGTCTTATCTTTGGCAACAAACTTATCACCTGTGCGATACTCCTCAATCTTTTTAATTTGCCTTTTATCAAAATCTTCTTTCTCACGTTCCTCTGGGCTTAGCCCTTGGCGTCTTCTTGATTCTCTTAAGTCTTCTACTTCCTTTGGAGAGTAATTTTCAACCACAGCGGTAATTGCATCATCGTCATGCAGACCTGTATCTTTGAAGAAGTCAAGCTTTCTTTGCATTGCCCAATATTCATCATCATCGAGGAACGCTTTGGTTCTCTCTTTCTCAGGTAAATGGGTATAAGGGTTTTCCAGGTTTTGAGCTTTATTAGCCTTATATTTTTTCCACTTCTTAGGGCCTTCTGTATTGATCAGGTGATTGAGCGTGCAAGACTGATGATTAGAATCATGTACCTCATATTTATAGAAGATTCCAGAGATAATTTTGTCGGGGATAGCCGCTTTCCGCAATTTAGCTATAACCTCCTTTACGGGGACTCGTTTTTCCTCTTTTTCGGTGTAAAAAACATTTACTTCCTTAGGTGCAGATTTTTCAAGTGGAGGCTTTTTCTGCTTTTTTTGCTCAGACTTGAATTTGTCTTGGGCAGCTCTTTTCCCTGTTTCAAACTCTTCAATTAGGTCTTGTACGCTGATTTCCTCATGGGATTTTAGATATTTCAAAATAAGTTTTTGTAATTTAGGAGTCTCTTTGACGCCCCTTTTCTTTAGTTCCTGGAGTACTTCTGCATATTTTAATCCGTCTTTAACATCCGATGTCTCAGATGCTTCGTTGTATATTGTTCTCTGTACTAGATGATTGCTTTGTCGCTGTATTGATTGATCAGTCTGTTGCACTACATGGGTTAACTCATGAGCAATGAGTTCCTGGCCACTGCGCATGCCAGGATTGTATTCACCCTGGCGAAAGAAGACATCTGATCCGGTCGTAAAGGCCTTTGCCTGAATAGTTTGGTTTAATCGATCGGCTTGGACATCAGTGTGAACTTTGACACTGCTAAAGTCTGCCCCCATTGCTTGGCCCATAGTGCGCTGTAAGTATGGTTCTAATGCCTTACCTCCACCCCTAGCGCGCTGAATCTCAGTGGCTGTAGTTGTAGGTACAGGCCCACCTGCTAGGCCCACCTGTGAACCCGTAGGCTTCATTTGTATATCTTCGTCGTCTTCCATCCGCTGGACGCCGTTTTCTCCACCCGGTTGTGTATCCACCTTTCGTTGAGCAGGTTGGCCGGGGACGGGCTGGCCGGCATTCGGTTGGTTGATGACATCGACGACTTGGGATGCAACCTGATCGGCTTCTTGCTCATATTTATCGCCTGCTGGCCCCACGTTCAGCTTTGCCTGCACCAGCGGTGAACTTGGCTGTCGCTGCACCGCATGCGTCGTAGCCGGCACCGGACTGCCAAAATTGTAGAATGGCTTGTCGGCTTGCTGCCAGCGCATTTCAAGGGTGGGAGCTGGCTTAGAACTATCCACGGAAAAAGAATTGTCGGCCTCATCTGTTTCCAGATCTGGCGAGGCGAACAGATTGTTTTGCGGCGTGTTTATCGGCAGCTGCTCCCGCTGCTCGTGGGTGCGCTTTTTCCGTTCATAGACCATGGGATTTTGCCTCGCGATCTAG
This sequence comes from Cyanobacteria bacterium P01_A01_bin.123, assembly GCA_039815185.1. Lineage (GTDB taxonomy): Bacteria > Cyanobacteriota > Cyanobacteriia > Phormidesmidales > Phormidesmidaceae > JBCBZT01. Next base: position 47,109 of record JBCBZT010000022.1, read on the forward strand.
TTTTTTACGACTAAAGATCACCCACAATGAAAGGTATGGGTTACGTGCATGCTGACATAACTGATCATTTTTAGATCATGCAACTGAAAATGAAATGGTTTGTGGAGACCTAATTCCATCACGGTATCCTGTCCTATAACTGAAAAACGATCCTCCTAAAGTAGGATCCTCCTAAAGTAGGGTTGTTGAACCTTGACTTTGGCAGGCGGTTACGTTTGCAGACGAGCACGCCTCATCGCCTAAAGCTGATGGGTAGGCTGCACCCACACAAGCAGACTCAGCCAACTCGTCGTATAGAATAGGTGTACTGCCAGCGTCATTGGTATGGTCACCACTCAAGATCCCCAATCTGCCATTACCTTGAGTCTCCCCACCGGGGAGCTATACAGCAATGAGCCGCCTATGGAAACAGATGCCCATCTGCGTCAGATGCTATTGCTGATCAGCGGTTTAGACTGGCTTTGGCAAGATCGCGATGACTTTTTTACCTCTGGCAACCTGACCATCTATTTCAGCCCCAAACAAATTAAGTCCCAAGACTTTAGAGGCCCGGATTTCTTTATTGTGTTAGGCACCGAAAAACGATCTCGAAAGAGTTGGGTGGTTTGGGAAGAAGATGGCAAATATCCCAATCTGATTGTCGAAATTTTGTCGGAGAGCACGGCTCAGGTAGACCGAGGAACGAAAAAACAGCTGTATCAAGATACGTTTCGCACACCAGAGTACTTTTGGTTTGACCCAGACACTCTAGAATTTGCCGGGTTCCTATTGGTAGGGGGAACCTACGAGGCAATGACTGCCAATGAAGCAGGCCAAATTTGGAGTCGACAACTCAACCTATATCTAGGAATTCATAACGCTCAACTGCGATTTTTTGATCCACAGGGTCAATTGGTGCCGACCCCAGAGGAGGCAGCGCACCAAGCACAACAGCGTAGCGAGCGACTCGCCCAAAAGCTTCGGGAGTTAGGCGTTAACCCCGATACGGTTTAATCACACCCATCCTCGAATCTCTTGATCCGTTAAATTTTTCTCCAGCTTGGCGTACTCACTGCGGGCCGAGATCAGCAAATGTTTCATCTGCACCGGCTGATCCTCATCCGCCGCTAAAAACGCGGCATTCATGGCGATATTGCGGATGCTGCCCCCCGCCACCTGTAACCGCGCCAGCCGCTCAAAGCTTAAATCTTGGGTAGGGGTTGCCGCCGGAAAAATCCGTCGCCAAATTTCTAACCGCTGACTGGCATCCGGGAAGGTAAACTGCACCACAAACCGAATCCGCCGCATAAAGGCGCTATCCAGCGATCCCTTCAGGTTCGTCGTCAGAATCGCCAACCCCTGGTATGATTCCATCCGCTGCAGCAAATAACTGACTTCAATATTTGCATGGCGATCGTGGGAGTCCTTCACATCACTGCGTTTGCCAAATAGGGCATCGGCCTCATCAAACAACAGCACCGCCCCACCGCCCTCAGCCGCATCAAATACCCGCCGCAGGTTTTTTTCGGTTTCGCCGATGTATTTGCTCACCACTGCACTCAGGTCAATGCGGTAGAGGTCTAGATTTAGAGCCTGGGCTAAAATTTCGGCGGCGGTGGTTTTACCCGTACCGCTGGGGCCGGCAAACATGGCACTGATGCCCAGCCCGCGCATATTTTTGCCCGAAAAACCCCACTCTTCATAGACCTTCACCCGCTGGCGCACCTGGGCGGCGACCGTGTGTAGCGTTTGGAACTGGGCTTCCGGTAAGACTAAATCATCCCAGGTGGCCTTGACGTTGATCCGCTGGGCCAGATCATCCATTTGGGGGCGGGCCTGCGTGCGGCAACTTTGCCACAGTTGATGTTGCAGCTCCTTCGGGGAAAGGTCGTCCGCATCCACCTGACTCAAGACACTGTTACACACCGTCTCGATCTCAGTCCGACTCAGGTTGAACTGGGTCACCAGGGGCGGAATCACGGCGGCAAAGTCAGAGTCAAGATCATTGAGATGATATTCCCACTGGATTTGTTGTTCGTGGTGGCTGGGCTTGCTGATTTCGACGTTCAGCAAAGGTCGTTTAGGCGAGTGGAGGCGATCGCGGGTGTTAATAATTAACGGGCCGTTCATCTGCTCTAGCAATCTGCCGATGGCGTCCCCGTGCTGCTCCAGCTTAGTTTCCGTACAGTCCAGCAACAAAGCACTGCGGCCAAGCCTTCCATCCCGCTCCCAGAGCTGCACAAATTGATTGAGCGCGGCAACGGTGGTGGGCACGTCCTGCCCAGCTATAGAATGGAGCTTCAAGTCCAGTACAGAACAGACCTGCCAGGCAATCTCCGCTTGGGTCGTGGGGGTCGCCCCAGTCAGCTGTAAAATAGGCTGTCGGTTGCGCTCAGTTGTTTCAATCCAGGTATTGGCTAATTCCCAGACTACTTGCTGATGGGAGGGCACTAAAGCCCCCGTCCCCCGAACCGGTTCCACCAGGCTGCTGAGCTCTTCATCCAAATTGTTGATGCCTGCCAGATAGTGCAAAATCCGTTCATTTAATTGCAGGGGCCGCTGCATCAACCCCAACCCTTTACCCAACTCGATTAACCGCCAGCGCCGTAGGGGAGACCGGGGGGTAAGGGCACTCCAGTGGCTGTCGGGGAATAGTCCTAGGGCTAAACCCAAGGTGGGGAAAGTCTTTTGAGGTTCGCCCTGGATGATAGAACAGAGGGAGGCCAGGCTGGCATCCAGCTCCAAACTGGCGCAGAGTAACAAAATATTACGCTCAAAGTTGGACAACCCGAAGAGTTTGCACAGCTCCTCTAGGGTGGCGATGGAGCCCCATCCGTCGGCTAAATATTCGGCAGCTTTGGTTAGGGCCTCGTCGGCGTTGGCGGGCGTGTCGCTGGGCTTCCCGGCTTGTTCTCTCAGGCGTTGTTTGACATCGATCAAAGCTGCTAATAAGTATTGCTGGTTAGCTTCCTGCCAGGCGATATCAGAGGCGTTGGCTGTCATGGGCTACAGGTTATGAAATCGTGCAAATCGGCCCGATGTACTGTTCAAACGTGGGGCTTTGGGGATTTTGATCGACCTGGAGTATGCTTTCGGCACCATCGACCTGGAGGCGAATTAAATAGGTGCCTGGCTTCAGCTGGTTACCCTGGAAGGTGAGGGTATTGGTGGCATCATACACGCGATCGCATTCAAAAACGTAGGCACTGGGAGCCTCCACACTGCGTTCATTCAGAGAAAGAATCGCCCGTTGACCGGGTTGCACCGGGATGTCGGTGGTGATCTCAAACGTGATGCTGCGGGGGTCATCATCTAGGCCGGGGCCTCGACTCAACTCCACCGCTTGCAGGGTAGGCCGCACCACAAAGGGGGCAACGTTAGACTCGACGCCACGATAAACCGGGGCTAGGGTGAGTAGGCTGCGGTCGGTAGCTGCCGTTGCCGGCCTACCTTGACGCTGGCGACGGTCTGTCGGTTGCTGTTGACCTCGGGGATGGATGATTTGTAAACTTTGCACCCCCAGTTTTAGGGTGGCACGGGGAACAGCGCTAAGGGACAGCAAAATGTCAGTTTCGCTAACCTGGACTGGGTTCACTTCTATCCCCGCAACCCTCACCTGTACGGCATTTGCCGCCAGGTTACGACCATGGATGCGAATCACACTATTGGCCAAAATCGGATCATAGCGTCCGCTGGCAGCGACCACCTGTTCAACCAAGGGCTGCTGGCCAAAAGGAGATAGACCCAACCGGCGATCGCGCACGGGGAGTGCCCGCTGGCCCGGTTCTTGCCCTTCGATCATCACCACCGTGACTTTGTAGCACACCGATAAAGCATGGGGAGTTTGAAAAAACACCGACCAAATTTTTGACAGTTCATCGGTGGATAGGGGCAGTAACTCAAACCACATCATTTCAAACTGATCGGCCAAATCGGAATCGGCTAAAAAGTTGTAGGTCGGGTCTGAAAGCGTATCGCGAATCATGTCGCTGGAAAGCACACAGCGATCTTCAAACAGTTGCAGTGTGCTGCCCAATAGGCGATGGGGTTCTAATGATGCCTCATCTCCATAAAACGACATTAAATAGTACAGATCGATGCCCAATTGATTGCGGCGGGAGATTTCGGCCCGGCGCTGCCGTCCGGGGGTATCGGCGTTGCCATAAACGTCGTTGCGCCGGAGATGGTAGAGATAGAGGGCAATGCCGGTCTCGGGGGTCTTGCCCCCCTGGCTGTCGGGGCGGGCGGCGGTGACCTGCGCCCCTTCTACACTGGTTTGTACCGACTGCTGCAAAAGGCGTTGCAGGGTGGCAGTCACGGTGGCGATCGCCAGATGATTACTCATTACACCAACCCCAGCCGTAACGCCCGGATAATCGCTTGGGTGCGGGTTTTCACTTCCAGCTTTTCAAAAATATTAGTAAAGTGAGACTTCACTGTGGCAATTGAAATAAACAAGCTGTTTGCGATCGCTTCGTTTGACTCTCCCCGTGCTAGCAGCTTTAAGACTTCTTGCTCGCGTTTGCTCAGTCGCAGCCGTTCGCATTTTTCTAACGCTTGCTTTTCATGGGTTTGAAACAGACAAAAGAATTGGGTGAGCGTCTCTTGATTGAGATAGACATGGCCGGTCTCAATGGTATGGATGGCCGTCAACAGTTCAGTGGCCATGCGGCTTTTGGTAATGTAGCCTGCTGCCCCGGCCTGCATCCCTTCAAAGAGATATTCTGGCTTTGGCTGGTCGGCAACTAATAACGTGCTAGGGGCAGGCTCTAACTGTCTCAGTTGCGCCACCGTATCGACTGTTGACTCCCAGCTGTCGTCTAGGTTGACATCTAAAATCACCAGGCCAGGATGCTGACTCATGGCTAAATGCAGGGCTTGAGCCCCTGAAGCCACTTCCCCCACGACCACACAGTTGGCTGGGCTATGGGCGTTATAAAACTCTAATAACAATCGTAATCCTTGACGAAATTCACGGTTACCATCCGCCAAGACAACGGAGCACTGATGCTCCATCTGACTCGCTTCAGACATCTGCTCTGCTAAGAATATTGTACTAATAGCCATATCTCATACCTGTAAACGCTACGTGGCCAAACGTATCTAAAGTGAGATCCACTAAGGCAATTGCTGCCGCTAGAGGTAACAGGAACCTGTAGTGCCCAAGTCACTCGCTTTCTTGATCCTGTTATGGGCTGCAAGCGATGTTCTGCTGTTCTAACGGATCCACGGCCAACACCCTGTTCATCGATCTAGTTGCTTGCGAGCGATTTACTTGAGTTGTCACTACTATCGCGAAAATGTACGGCAGAAAAAATCCCGAAATGTTCAGATTTATTCAGGTTTAAATTCAGGTTTATTCAGGTATGCCTTTAACACGTCACAATTTCTTGTGCTGAGCAAACACCGACGAGTACAAGTCAGTCGCCAGGCGTCTGGATTGAAGGCGGAAAACCTCTACGGGGAGAAAAGTTTAGAGGCTAGGCATCAGCGCATCTTCCGAATTCCGAAAGACTTGGCGCTGCTCAAAGCGGTTTCTCGTACACAAATAATTTCCCGCATTCAGATGAATCGCGAACTACTGAGTAGCCAATGACACAATCGACAGCGTTTGAGTTTGATTTGAGGTAGACGCCACAAACTGCTCCCAAATTGCCGAAATTTAATTAACGTTTAATAGTTCTCATTTAGGGTTCTGTCCTGGTGAATAAAGGCTAGTTTGGAGATGATTTGAGCTGTGACGATTGGGTCTAAATAGGCCGCTCAATTTCCAGACTAATGGCATTCCATCTATAGAAAAAAGATTAGCAAGAAATTTATACAAACAATAGTGACAGCAATGAGTATTCAAGCCTTAAAAAAACAACCAAGGAAAATTAGAGTACGCATATGTGCGTAATTTGTGAGGTTTTTATCCTCAAGATTTCGCAGGCTCGATGCCATAAGCCTTTTTATAATAAGGGGTCTATCAATTTTGTTGGACAACTTTTCCAATAAATTGCCTAAGCAATATGGCTTAGCCTGGCGAGAAGCTCAAAATGGAAGTGACTTGCCAATGTGTACTGGGCTAACGGCTTCTGAAAGAATTGTGCGGAACAGTCTTAGCCTTGACTTTGAGTGATGGAGACTTGTGCCGAATGCTCTAATTGAATCCGACTTGAGTGGGATATCTTTAGGAATAGAGATCTGTCTAAGATAGTTGGATCAGAGTTTTTCAGGAATTAAGCGAGAGTCAATGATTATCAAAATGTTGATCTCGTGTCAGGCAAGCGGTTTTGAATTCTGGCCCTTTAAAACCCAACTGAAGTCTAGTTCCTGTCTCTAATTATCGTCGCTAATCTTATGACTATGTTGTCTTGGTCGTATTGACGAGTTTCGATTAGCGACCCGGGTTTACCCTTCAGCTAGAGCGATCGATTGGGTACCCAACAGCAATCCCTAAGCAATTTGCAAAACAGTATTGAAATTGGAGGTTAGAGGTAAAGCCTATGGCAAGGTTAGATTATTTTGCGCCAGGGGTTTACGTTGAAGAGGTCGATCGTGGTAGCCGCCCAATTGAGGGTTTGCCGACTGCGATCGCAGGTTTTGTTGGCTTTACAGAAGATGTTCGTGGGGGTGCAGAACTGTACCGCCCGATGATGGTCACCACCTGGAATCAATATTTGGAGTATTTTGGCAAGCCCAACTCCGATGGATTCACTGACTTTGGCGCATACTTACCCTTTTCGGTGTATGGCTGGTTTTTGAATGGTGGGGGACGGTGCTGGATTACCAGTATTGGCACCCGCTTACCTGGTACAGCCACTCCTGACATTACAGAAAGTGGCACAAATTTATCAAATCGACGCGATCGCCCGACGCTCAGATTCTCCCTATCTAGGGGAGCTACCGGACGCTTGGGCAGTGCTTCGAATGGGGCGGGGAGTCGTACCCTGCAAGTGCAAGTCTTGAATGGTGCACCCAAGCCCCCCGCTACCGCAAGTGATGATGGCGACAGTGAAGAAGGCGGCAATGGCCCCGTCACCACCACCGTCAACATCAATACCGGCGAATTCTTTACCGTGGTTGTGCGCCAGGGTGATGAAACCCTAGAGCGTTTTGAGCATCTGACCATGAATGCTCAGGTCAGTTCTGAGGTAGCAGATTATGTGGTTCCCGCCCTGCGCGAGTCCCAATTTATCATCGCCACCGATCTCGCTAATACGGGTAGCATTCTGGCTCGCCGCCCCGCCAATGGACTCTACGAGATCAGCCCGCCACCTGTGGTGTCTAGCCAAGAAGAACTCCCAGGTCATCTAGAGGGGGTCGGCAACGATCGCACCGGTATTCGTGGTCTGTTTGAAATTGACGAAGTCACCGTTGTGGCCTGTCCCGATCTGATGCGGGTCTATGAAGCGGGGCTGATGGATATCGATCAAGTCCATTCCGTCATGGATCTGATGCTCAGCATGTGCGAAGCCGCCGCCGCTGGCGATATTCCCAACCCACCTAATCGGATGCTGGTCTTTGATCCCCCCCCGGATCGGGTGAAACCTGAGGATGTCAGCAATTGGCTCTCTAACGAGTTCAATCGCCGCTCCCAGTTTGCCGCCCTCTATTATCCCTGGATCGAAGTCCCCAATCCCCGCAATGCCGGTCGCCCGATCGCGGTACCACCCTGTGGTCATGTTATGGGAGTTTGGGCCCGCACCGACGAGACCCGAGGGGTTCACAAAGCCCCGGCTAACGTTATTCCTCGGGGGGTAACTGGGCTGGCCTACGACTGCAATTTCCGCGAGCAAGAACAGCTCAACCCAATCGGTATTAACTGTTTACGCTCCTTCCCCAATCGCGGTATTCGCATTTGGGGAGCCCGTACCCTAGTGGAACCCGACATCACCGAGTGGCGCTACATCAACGTCCGACGGCTGATGAGCTACATCGAGAAATCGATCGAAACCGGCACCCAGTGGGTCGTCTTTGAACCCAACGACGAAGATCTCTGGCAGCGGGTTAAACGGGTGGTCAGCAACTTCTTGACCGACCTATGGCGTCAGGGAGCACTGATGGGTAGCAGCCCAGAGCAGTCCTTCTACGTCAAATGTGATGGTGATCTCAACACCCCAGACACCATGATCCTCGGGCGTTTATATATCGAAGTCGGGGTTGCCCCCGTGCGTCCGGCTGAATTTGTGATCTTCCGTGTCAGCCAGTGGAGTGGGGAAGACGAAGGGTAAATCGTCAGCCCGGATCCCTAGAAACGTCAAGCGTTGGTCGTCAGAATTCAGAATTCAAAATGAAAAGTTCAAAATTTTGAATGCCTAATTTTGAATTTTGAATTCCGCCAACGCCGATTGCAAAATCTCATACCCAGATTAGTCCTATGGCCCAACCCATTTTCACCACGACCGCCTCCAGTTATTACGTCGAATTTGACGGCATTACGGAGGCTGAAATTAAAAGTATGGCCCAGCTTTCCTATGAGGGCAAAGTGACGGGCAATGCCAAACCCATCGCCAGCACCAAGGGAGGCAAAACCTCTCGTCAAACCACGTCAGGTGGGTATGATTCTAGCCCTTCAATGACGCTAGAAGTTTATATGTGCGATGACCCCCGGAGTGCTAGCTCCCAACTTTACAACTGGTTCCAGGAATGCCTACCGCCCAGCGATGGTGGCCGGGGCAACTGGGCCAACAACCGCAAAACTGGCTCCGTGGTGGTCTATGACCCCCAAGGTCAGGAAGTTCTACGATGGAACCTCTTCCGCGCCTGGGTCAAGAAATACTCCATCTCAGATGCGGATGTCACCGCCCAAGATTTAGCGGTTGAGACCTATGAACTGACCGCAGAGCACATCGATAAGGTGGTTTCTATCTCTAGCTCTAATAGCAGTTCTTCTACTCAGCGCGCACAGCTTAGTGTGACCGGCGTGTAATTGGTGTCAGGAGCCAGAAACTGGTGTCTTATCCCTGGCACTAGCCAACTGTTTCCTGACCTAATTCAAAATTCAAAATTTTGAATTTTGAACGCTGAATTTAAAATTCTCACTCATCCAATCTCTCCCCGTTCAAGGAGTCATCAAGCATGGTCAATACCGCCAATTTCTCTTACAACACCAGTCGGATGGAATATCTGACGACCAGCCGCTTTTATTTTGAATATGATGCCAGCACCCGACTACTGATCTCAAAATGTAGTGGCGTTGCAATTACAATTGACCCGGCTGCAGAGGGTCAGCCCATCGGGATTGGTAAAGGCATTGTTACCCAGACCCAAACGACACCCAGTGGGGTGAGCTACGAAAATCTAACCTTAGAGTTTGTTACCTCCCGAGAGAATGACATCTTGCTCAATTGGTATTTAGATGCACACCCCAAATCTGCCATTGGTGGCGGTCGCCCGACGATGGTTAATCGGTTTTCAGGTGGGCTGGTGATCTACAAACAAGATGGTTCTGAAGGGGCGCGTTGGTCTATTCGGGATGCAATTCCGGCTAAGTACACGACCACCCAGGTACAAAGTGAGAGCACGGATTTGTTCAAAGAAACCATTGAAGTCGCCCATGCTGGCTTGATTCGCGTGCCTACTGCGAATACCAGAATCGGTCGCCGGTAGACTCGCCATCAATCCCTTTAGAAGAATTTGTGTGAGCCATGGTTAACGCGGCATCGTCCTTTTCGGGGGCAACGGGCACGACCACCTTCTACGAATATTTAACCGCCTCTCGCTTCTATGTTGAACTCCATCTAAATGGCAGTGTTGCCGATGTCGATGGGTTGTTTATGGAATGCAAGGGCATTAAGTATTACCAAGACACCATCGAGTTTGCCGAGTCATTCCCAGAGAGTTGGGGGCGTCAGGGTGCCTCAGTGGGTCTGATTCATCGCAGCAAAATTCCAGGGCTGGAGAAGATCGATAATATCAATCTGCGTCGGGGGATGAATGCCTCTGAAACGCTTTGGAATTGGATAGAAACTGCTCAAGACGGGGGCTGGCCCCAAGCCTGTAAAGATGGCTCCTTGACCCTTTATCGCCAAGACGGGTCGGTGGGGGCACGGTTTCAGTTTGAAGCAGCGTGGCCAGTTAGCTATACCGTGTCAGACAGTATGGTAACCGGGACAGATTTAACCTTTGAAGACTTAGAACTGGCCTGTGAAAGTCTGAAGCGAGTGAGATTGTCAGGATGAGAATTTTGAATTCTCAATTTTGAATTGAAACAGGGGAGGGACAATGAAAACAGAATTTGAATTCACCCTACCCACGGGCTACGTAGATGACGTGGGTCAGGTGCATCAGGTGGGTATCATGCGGCGATCGCGGGCAATGGATGAAATCCTGCCCATGCAAGATCCTCGTGTGCAGGCCAACCCAGCCTATGCCACGGTGATTATTTTGGCGCGGGTGATTGTGCGACTGGGGACGATTGCTGAGGTGACACCCCAGCACATTGAAAATATGTTTGCCTCTGATTTGGGCTATCTGCAAATGCTTTATCGCCAGATTAATAGTTCAGAGAATAGTCAAACCGGTGACCCAGACGGTGCAGAACCGATGCCCCCAACGGAGGCTGAAACAGAGCCCCTACCCGAGGCGTTGGTATCGGCATGATCAACGCCCCATTCTCGCCGCCAACCTTAGTCTCGCCTGGGGTTTCAGAAGATATCGCCATCACCGCGATACCGTTTGAGTTGCCCCAAGGCCTGCAAACGGAAACGGGGCAGGTTTGTCGTCAAGGACAGATGCGATTAGCCACCGGGGCAGATGAGCTGATTGCCCAACGGGCGGTTCAGGTGATAGAAAACCAGGCCTACGGCGTTTTGGTACGGCTGTCACGGGTCGTAGCAATGACGGGTTGGCCGGGCCCAAATGTTCTGAGTCCCGATGATTTGGGAAATTCGTTTATGCCCGATCTGAAATATCTGCTGGAATTGTACAACGCGTTGAATCCTCCTGATTATGGACTGTCACTCTTGGGGGAGATTCAGGCTATCCCCTAGAACTGCTTTATCAGGAGATAGCCTTTATTGCCTTTAATTTTCACTGGTCTCGTCAGGATATTCTGGCGCTAGAACATCAAGAGCGTCAGCGCTGGGTAGACCACATCAACCAGCTACTTGGTCAGGGAGTGTAAACATGGCCGCTTCTCTCAAGGATATGGTGAGTGCGATCGCGCCGACCATTCCCCCCCATCTGATTGCCCCCCATGCCTTGACGGCCATTAATGCGGTGGCGCAGCAGTTTCCGATGACGTTAGGCACCACCATTGGGTTTGAATGTCCCCTATCGTTGCCCCTATCAGCAGTGGACGCTAACGCAGACTTCTTCCTGCGCATCAGCGGCACTTGGGGACAGTCTTTATTGGCAGGTCAGCCGCAGCCACCCCCTGTCTTAGAGCAGCTCCAGTCGCAGCCCGAACTGTGTCCACCCGGATTTGCGTGCCTTTGGGACGTGCCGACCTGGCAGCGAATTCGGCAATTTGCCCAACGGTGGGCCGAGCCCACATCTCTGCTCCAAAAGGCGATTAACGATATTTGGCTAGAGTTTGATGTCGTGCCGGGTGCCAGTCATCTGCCTATCCCCAGCAGTTTCTTTGGGGTCAAGTCGCCGGGGTTGCCGTCCCTCGACTGGGTGAGTCAAACTGCCTTGCCCATGTTGCTCGGCACCCCCCTATCTCCCCAGGCAGCAGCAACGCTACACCGCTGTTTTGCGGCAATTCCAGCATCGGCCAAGGTGTTTCAAATCGGTGCGCTATCCGGGCGAGTCGCATCACCGTCTAGTGCCCCAGCCCTGCGTCTCTATGTCCAGGATTTGCGGCAAGCTCAGGTGCCATCGCTCTTAAACCGCCTTGCCTGGTCGGGGGATGGAGACTTACTCACCCAATTACTGGCACGGGTCTGCCCAGGGCAAGCAACCTGTTCGCTCCAGTTGGAGATTCAAGACACCCTCTCGCCCGTGATTGCAATCGAATGTGCTTTCCCCAATCGGGCGGGTTGGCAAAGTGCCCTCAACCGACTCATGATTACAGGGTTTTGTACGCCCGAGAGAGCCCAAGCCCTCTTGGCCTATCCTGGGTATGTGCGAGCCCAAGATGCCGTTGCGCCGTTTCCTAAATTGCTGGCGCGTTGGTCGGCCCAGTTGGCTCCCTACCGCGAATGTTTACTGGTGAAGCGGTTGGCCTACTTAAAATTTACCTATCGACCAGGGCATCCGCTGCTGGTAAAAGCCTATATGGGAGTGTCACCAACCTGGGTAGACGCCCGTTATTTAGATGCCGACAAGGCGATCGCAGCGTCTAGTCCCAGTCAAGAATCTGTGGCGATTCAGCTTTGCAAAGACTTGATTCAACAGTTGGACTATGGCGAGGTCGACGTCGATGAGCTGTTCGCCTACCAGCGATCGCAAAAGTCTCGCTGGCTCAATAAAGCGCTTGAAACCATGTGCGTAGGAGGCTAGACATTTGAGCATGAAGGCTAAAACTCAGGTGAGTGCTACCCCCACACCTGTTGCCGCCGCTGGCAAGCTGGGGGGACAGTCTCTGTTTGATAGCCAAGATGCTCAATCCGACAGCGATGATGCCCTCGACTATGGCAGTAGTTATATGTCTGTGGGCAGCAGCGATCCGCCTGAAAAGCGACTCCAGCGCGCGGAGGAACAGGGCCATCACTTTAAAGACATCGCCATTGCCACCTATAAACCGGCAACGCCACCGATCTCGGCAGAAGCTGCGGCCAAAAGAAAACGAGGATCAAAAATCGACCCTCAAGGGCCATCGCAGATCCAACGCCAAGTCAACGCATCTGTTCAAGAACGGCAGACAGGGCGGGCCATCAACCGCACCCCCTTTCCCTTCGACTATGGCCAAAGCGCTTCCTCTCGTAGCCATGTCAACCAATTTACTGGGGAAAAATGGGAAGACGGTGCGGTTAGCTTAAAGGCTGAACCAGGCGCTGACCAGACCCCAACTGATACCGCGAACCCGGTGGAAAAAGGTGAGGGGGTTGCAACCCCCTCACCTGGCAAAACGGCGCAACCCAGTATTCAGCGCCAAGCTAGCGAAACCGTTAAAGAAAGATGGGAAGGCGGGGCTGTTAGCCTCAAAGCCGAAAATCCTTTAGCCAGCCAGGTTTCTTCCTTCTCTGGGGAGAAATGGGAAAACGGCATGGTCACCCTGAAGGCAGAATCGTCGTCGCCGGAGAAGATAGCAGAAGGGAGTCCGGATGCCCCAGAAGCCGTAATTCAGGCTAAAGATGGGGACGGCAGTTTTAGTGCGGGTAGCAATATTGAAAAGCGCCTGCAAAATAGCAAAGGGGGCGGTCAGCCCCTGGGTGAGGGCACTCGCGATTTTATGGAATCGCGGTTTAGCAACGACTTTGGCAACGTGCGCGTCCACACCAATACTGAAGCGGTGCAGATGAGCAAAGACCTCAAGGCCCAGGCGTTTACCCACGGCAATGATGTTTATTTCAACTCTGGTAAATATAAACCTGAATCATCATCGGGCAAGCGACTCCTAGCCCACGAGCTGACTCACACGATTCAACAAACCGGGCCGTCTACCGTTAACCCCAAGCGGCTGGCGAAAAAAGCGGAGAAGGCCAACAAACAAAAGCCTGCTGAGGCGGCCAAGGGGGAAGTGACCCCCTTGGCTCAACGGCTGCCGATGGCTGAGCCGCCGCAGACTGCTGCCATTTCTGAAGTTGGCACCCAATCTGCTGGTCTGTTGGAAAATTCTGCCTTAACAGTGCAGCCTGATCTGGTTGTGGGTGCCGTGGGCGATCGCTATGAGCAAGAAGCCGATCAGATGGCCGATCGCGTCATGCAAATGCAAGACTCCCACGTGGCGCGATCGCTTGACATCGAGGCTGACAGTGAGCCAGATATGCAGCTCAAGGCAGACCCAGACGCGATCGCCCTTAAGCCTCTCACCTCAATCTCTTCAGTATCTGGGGTCGTTCAACGGGATAAAAAAGACGACATTAAAAGCGACGTCGCCGATGCGGTCAAAGGCATCAACGAAGAAGTCAACAGCAAGAAAAAAGACAAAGAAGGTAGCGCTGGGGCTGAAAAAGCAGCCGGGTCAGGGCGCAAGCTGGCCGATGATGCCAAAGGCAAAATGGCCAACACCGACGATGAAGACAAAGCCAAGGAAGAAGCCGGAAAGCTAGAAGAAAAAAGCGACAAGGAATCCAAAAATGTTCAAGATGGAGGCGAAAAGACTAAAGAAGACGAAGCCAAGAAGCAAGAGACCGATGATGCCCAGATTGAAGAAGAAGCCGTAGTCGAACAGGAGAAGCAAGTTCAAGAAACAGAAGCAGCGGCTCAAGCGGCTCAAATGGCGGCAGCAGCTAAAGCAGCGGGTAAAGTGGTTAAAGCACCTGTACCAGGAGCAGAAGGGGTAAAAGAAGGGGCCGAGGGCGCAACGGCTGAAAACGCAGAAGCACCCGAGGAAGCCGCTGAAGAAGGCTTAGAAGGCGATGCTGAGGCCGCCCCAGGGGATGAGGCAGTGAACGTTGCCCCAGAAGGGATGCCTGACCCAGGAATGGTCGTAGCCCCAGAACAAACCTCTGAAAAATCCCCCGCTTCAGTAGAGGAAGATCCAGCATTCGCAGTAGCTGTTACCCAGACTGAACAGGTCGCCGCTGAACAAAGCACCCATAAACCGGCTACAGAAAAGGCCCAAGAAGCCCAAGCCGCGGCCACAGATCCAAATCAACAAACGCGCAGTGCCCAGTCCACCCAATCCGAGGAAGCCGGGGAAAAAGAACCCCAAATCTTTGACCGTGAAGGATTCATTAATGCCCTGCTGGCGGTACTCGAATCGAATAAGCCCCAATCCCAGGGAGATGTTGAAAAGGGCAAAGGCATGGGCGGTGCTTCTGATCAAGTCACCGCAGAACTCGATAAGGCCAAGGATAGTGCCGGGGGCGGCCTCCAAGATGCTGCCACTCGCCCCCCCGATCCAACGGTAGAAGCGCCCAAGACTGTGGTGCCCACCCCAGAGGCGATCACAGAAGCTGGGGAAAAGCCCCCTGACGAGCTGATCGATCCGGTCGCGGCCACCCCCAAAGCCAAAACTGAATCCGAAGTTGAGGCACCGTTGGCTGAAACCAAGCAGTCGATCGACACCTTAGTGCCCAAAACGGGTAGCCCTTTGCCCCCTATTCAACTGAAGCTGATGGTAGGGGCACCAGGCGATCGCTACGAGCGCGAAGCAGACAGCATGGCCGATGCCGTGATGGCCATGCCCGATGCCAAGCAAATTTCAGCCCCCCCCAAAGCGAATCAGCAATCCCCGGTTCAAGCTGCTGCCGAAACACCCGGTGTTGCTGCTCAATCCATTCAACCCCAAACGACAGAGACTCAAGATAGTGAGACTGAAGACGCAGTCGAAGACCAAAGCACATCAGAAATCACTGCAGCGGATAGTCCGACTCCTCCAGAAACCGTTCAGCGCCAGCCTGGGCCAATCAACCTGCCGGATATTCAGCTGCTACCGGGGTTATTTCTGCAACGTCAAGCCACCCTGGAAGCCGAAGCCCTAACCCAGGACGACAATCCAGTTCCCCTGGACGAGCATCGATTAGAGATGTACGAAAAGGAAGCGGGTGTCAACGCAACGGGGGCGATCGAAGAGGGGCAGCAGCACTTTGGTGGTGATGCCCAAGCCGAATTCCGTCAGGCAGAGGCAACCCAGCAGACGAATACCCAAGCATCCCAAACTGCTTCCATTGCCACTAAAAATGAAGACATGTTCGCCACCCGGCAGGCGGAATTTGCCAATGTCCAGGCGACTCAGCAAGAAACCACCACCCAAGACGAGAGCGAACGGGGCCGCGTTACCCAAGAAATTCAGGCGATTTATGACGAGACTAAGGTCAACGTCAACACCATTCTAGGGAATATGGATGCCCGCGTGGCGGCGGAATTTGCCGCTACGGACAAACGGGCCAAGGCCGTATTTGAACGACGCCAAAAACAACTGTTCAAAGAATGGAAGCAAAAATACTACAAAGAAGAACATCCCCTGTGGATTCCATGGATGGAAGTGAAAACGGGCTGGGCCTATGTCAAGGTTCGCTTCTACATGAAGAAGTTCTTCAACACGCCGTTGTGGTTGGTCAACAAAGTCTTCACAGGCCTACCCAAAGAAGTTAACGAAATCTATGAAATCGCCCGGGAAGATTATCTCGCCGTTCAGCGGGAAGGGGTGCATCGGATTGCGGACATTGTTGAAGAAGGCATGAATGCGGCTAAAAAGGAAGTCGATAATGGTCGGCAACGGGTGAATGCCTATGTGGAATCTCTGCCGGATGATCTAAAGTCGGTTGGGGCAGAGGCGGCGGCCAAAGTCCAGGCCCAGTTCGACAGTTTAGAACAGTCGGTTCGCGATAAACAAGCGGCCTTAGTGGATGATCTCAAAGCCAAATATGAGGCGTCCTTAAAAGAAATTGATGACCGGATTTCAGAACTCAAAGCCGCCAATGCCAGCTTAGTCAGTAAAATCGCCAGCGCCATTGCCGATGTGGCCAAATGGATTTTCCGCCAGGTGTTGAAGGTTTTGGAACCCCCCCTGAAGTTAATCCCAGGCATTGGATCAAAAATTGGGCAGTTCTTGGATGCCTTTGTTGATGATCCCGGTGGCATCATGAAGACCCTATTTAAGGGATTAGGGGAAGGCTTCAAAAACTTTGGAAAAAATATTAAAAAGCACCTCATTAACGGTCTGTTTGAATGGTTACTAGGGGCCGATATTCCCATTGTCTTTCCGAAAAAGTTTGACCTCCAAGGGATTATCGACATTCTGCTACAGATTTTGGGGGTCTCGAAGGACGCTATCTTTGCACTAGTCGATAGCCTGCTGCCAAGTTGGGCGGGTGAATTGCTGCGGATGATCGTGGATCAGGGCATTGGTGTGCTGTCTAACATCATGGGGACCCTCGAAGAACTGGGGGTACCTAGCTATGTGATCGCCTTCTTTAAGGCAATGGCAGAGTTGCCCAAAAAAGGGATTATGGCCCTATGGGATTTTCTCAAAACTGTCTTTGCCAGCCTTAAAGGGGAATTCCTCACCACCTTGATTACTGACATGATTATCCCAGAAGTGGTGATTGCAGGGATTCAGTGGCTCATGGGGTTGTTAAACCCGGCGGCAGGCATCTTCAAAATTGTGAAGGCCATCGTGGATGTGGTCATTTTCTTGTTTAACAACAAGGACATGATCTTTGAGGTGCTCAAGTCTGTCGGTAAAGCCTTCTCTGCCTTGATTACTAAGTCTTGGTCACCGGTGGCCATGGCGGTAGAAATAGCCCTCGCTAATATTATTCCGCTAGCTTTGGGGTTATTTGTTAGCCTCATCGGGTTGGGGGGTATTCCCAAACGTATCGGCAAGGTGATGGAGAAGCTGAGAAAGCCGGTCGATAAGGGCTTAACCAAAGTTCTGGATAAGATGGGCGTGCTGCTCGACCCGATAGGGGCCGTGGCTGGCGGCGTT
The DNA here is from genome assembly GCA_039815185.1 of Cyanobacteria bacterium P01_A01_bin.123. Lineage (GTDB taxonomy): Bacteria > Cyanobacteriota > Cyanobacteriia > Phormidesmidales > Phormidesmidaceae > JBCBZT01. The sequence goes on from JBCBZT010000022.1 coordinate 64,558, forward strand.
TCAGGATTAAAGGATAAGGCAAAAAGCAAATGGGATAAGAAGAGAGGTAAAGATACCGATTCTAAAGACAGCACATCATCGTCTAAAGATGATGACGATAAGCAATCGTCGACTCAAACTGATAAGGACGATGACGATAAAAAGTCTGATCGTAAAACGACCGATACGCCCTCTACTAAGAAAGATAGTAAGTCTGTTGCCGATAGTCCTAGTACTACGAAAACGAGTAAAACCGATCCAAAAGATCAAACAACTGGCAAAGACAAGAAAAAAGAAGACGATGACGATACAAAGAAGAAAAAAGATGATGACGATAAGCAGAAAACTAAAGAGGAGGCAGATGATTCGAAGCAGCGCTTGAGCGCGGGAATGCAAGAAGTCGATCGAATCACAGAGCAAAAGCGCGATCCGAGCTCAGTTGAGAAAGAACTCTCCAAGGTCAAGAGCAAGCATAAGCTGGATTCATTAAAGTTAAAAAAATCACGATTTAGCAAGAAGAAGTATACCGTTACCGGTAAGGCCAAAGCTGAAACCTCAAGTTCTAAGAAAAGTTCTAAGAAAACCACAGTTAGTCGCAAACCGCTGTCGGGGGCTGCCGGAGTACCCACGTTGCAGCTAAAGTCTTCTAAAAAGAATGACTGGAACGATAAGAGTAATGAGGTTGCGGTTAAGACAAAGCTCAATCATAAGAAGAAGAAGGGGGGCGATTTTACTGTTGATGCCGAGCTGGTTGAGCAAGATAAAATCCTCAAGGAAGTTGAGAAGAAACTCAAGCGCAAGATTAAATTCAATGCTCGGACCAAAAAGGTTGAACCCTATCTCAGAACGCTGAAGGCCCAGTATAAGCTGAAGACGCTGAAGCTCCAAAAACTCCAGCCCGATGGGGGGTACTACCGCATCGAAGGAGAACTTGATAAGAACAAGAGCACTGCCCAACGGAAGGCTATCCCAGGGGCTGGTGGTCATTTGCAACACGGTGATGCCATTGAGGCGCGCATTCAACGGGCAGCGGGCAAAGGTCAACCGCTCGTACCTAAGGTTCGTGAGCCCCTAGAAGAGGCCTTTGGGACAGATTTCAGCCCCGTGCGTATCCATGCTGGTGCCGAGGGTAACCATCTGAGTAATGTGCTACAGGCTAAGGCGTTCACCACTGGCCCCGATATCTTTTTCCGTCAAGGAGCCTATGCGCCTGACAGCCCCTCGGGCAAACACCTGTTGGCCCACGAACTAACCCACGTGGTGCAACAGTCTGGAGAACGGCCTGACATTATGAGTCGGCCAGTCCCGCGAGAAGGGGCAGATCCGCCACCGATCCAGCGATCGCCCCAGCTTCCAAACCTGTGGATTCAACGGGAGGTTGACGATGGCATGTCTACGGTGATGACAACTGCTGCAGTTGTCGGAGGGAGTGTTGCTGCCGATGTGGGCATGGCAGCGGGTCGTGAGGCGATTTCGAGTGCGCTCCCTCCCGGTGCCAAAATCAAGTCCAGCATTACTCGGGACAATACCTACATGGCGATGTTTGTGACGGTGGAGGAACGGAGCCTGGATAAAAGGACAGAATCTGAAGTGCAGGATGAGATGCCGGATGAGGAAGGTCTATCCGACAGCACTGTGAGCAGCATTGTTAAGGTGATTCAAGACATCGTCAACCAAAATCCTGACGATGATACGGTGGCTCGCAAGCTCGATAAGGTGCGAGTGATGTTCGGCGTGGATTTGGTGAAGCTGGTGGGCTACGCCGAAGTGGGCGATAAGTTTGAGTACATCATCAAAATTAAAGGGCAAGCCAAATTCCTAAGGGCTAGCAAAATTGCCAACTTCTTAAAACGGCTGGGCATGAGCGCTCCCAAAACGGGGGCGGCCAGGTCGACCAAGCCGAAACAAGGTAAGTCTGCCGCATCTGCCATGGGCGATTCTCCTACCCCTATGGACACCCCCTCAAAGTCATCCTTTCCCCAGGATCCGGGTGTTGCTGAGACGGCTAAACCCACTGAGACAGCTAACTCTGATCAATCAACTGCTGCCAACTTCAGTTCTGAATCAACGACGGGTGATTCAGGCCGCACTACAGAGACCTCTCCAGGAAAAGCCAAACCTTCGTCTAGTAAAAAAGACAGCAAGTCCAAGGCTAAAGTGGAGCAGGCTCAAGAACGCGAGATCAAAATCAACGCCAAGGTACGGCGTATTGACGCCCATACTGTGGACGTGACGATCCGTGCAACGCCTCAGAGCAAGCGTAAAACCGATTAGGGAGATAACTTTTTATGATGCTGTCCTCTGTTGATCCTCCCCTCGAGCTAACCACCGACAACTGCTACACACTGCCCCTAGATCGACCCATTACGCTATATACGCCGCCAGATGCTGAGGCAAATGTCGAGGGGATGGTGCCATTTACAGGAACCGCGGTGCAATTGACAGTGATCAAGGAGCCAAGCACGATGGCCCTTGAAGGCCGTTCTTTGACCATCGCCACAGCATCAGAAGATCCCATCCCTAAGGATTGTCATTTGATTTTGTCAGTGTCCCTGGCGCAATATCAGCAAATCCTAGATCAATCCCTCTTTCACCTCAAGCCCGAAGTGCGGGGGCCTCTCCAGCAGGCTGACTTTTTGCCTGACCTGCCGATTCTTTTAGAACTGGGATTACAGCCCCATCTCTTCATCCCTGGGGAGGATGCCCATGCCATCGAGGATGATTTGCCGCCCCTGGCCAGTTCCCTTGAGAATCCTGCTGAAAACCGAAAATACACCACATCTCTCGTGACTGAACTCCTCACTGTTTTAGAGCAATCACCTTCAGAGCAGTCATCTTCAGAGCAGTCACCTTCAGAGCAGTCACCTTCAGAGCAGTCACCGCCAGTCAACACAGCACCTGACTACTCCGCCAGTGACTTTCTGAAGACGCTACTAGACGATTTATCCGATGATCTTGCCCCTGACACGATTGTCCCCTGGCGAAAGACCGATGGCTGGTTATGTCGTTCAGTACAGCAGCGCCAGGCAGATCAGACCGTAGGCTATGCCACCCTCTGGGCCTACACCAACCCCGAGCAAGCCGACCCGGTGATGGCATCCGGCAGTGCAGCCCTAGAGGCGATCGCGTCCCTATTGCAAAAAACCACCGACGCTGTGAAAACCGAAGTCGAGCAAGAACTGCCCCAGCTACAACAAAACCTATCGCAATTTTCAGATCAACTGATGACGGCCCTCGAACACGTGGACTGGGAAACCGTCATGCAGTCCTTTGAAACAGCAGCCGAAGACGCAGAACCACCGCCACCTATTTCAGAAATCGTCAAGCAGTTTTTTGACGAAGACGATTGGGCCTATGTGCAACTCTCCGACCCGTCGATTTTGCAACTCGCCTTCCAAGGGAGTGCCGGTCGTTGGACCTGTCTTGCCCAGTGCAACAACGACGCCGCCCAAGTTGTGTTCTATTCTCTTTGCCCGATCACTGTCCCTGAAGCCAACTACGGGGCCATTGCAGAACTGCTTATGCGAGCTAACGACGGCCTGATTATCGGTAACTTTGAACTCGATTTTGCCCAAGGCGAAATCCGCTACAAAACCAGCCTAGACGTCGAAGGCGATCGCCTCACCCCAGCCCTCATGCGTTGCCTGGTTTATGCCAACGTACAAACCCTCGATACCTATCTGCCAAGCATCATGGCCGTCCTGGAGGGACAGTGTAGTCCAACTGAGGCGATCGCCAGGGTCGAGCAAAGTGATGAGGGGATGACGTGATGGGGGGATAGACCGTGGCTTTGTATTTTGTAGCGCCTGACTCCTCCCGAAGAGAGTTTTGACAATTCCCCCCCGCTCCCCTGCTCCCCCGCGCTCCCCCTCTCCTTATTTCCCCCTCCCCCGAGCTTCTTCCCCTGCTCCCTAAAGACCTATGCCAACCGCCTAAAGAACCATGCCAACCCCACCCCGCCTGCCCGCCAACTTGAAGGTGCTCGGCAAGAGCAAAACGCTATCAACAGTGTCTGATAGAGCTTTGGAAACCGTTGACGAGCGGGCAGAAACTTTGTCATCACGCCACGGTGAAGACGATTTAAGCACTATTGATGCCCTGCAAGAGATGGGCGCGAGCCGGGTTGATAGCCGCATGGGGATTCTGCGCAGTCAGCTTTTCTTCATGCTCTTTAGTCGCCTGCCCTACCCGGTGATTATGGTGCTGCCTTTCATCCATAAGGATGGCAAGCTGCTCATTCGGCAGTTGCAATGGCGTAGGGGCCGTCAGAAATTGACCGATGAGGCGACTGAAACAGACACCTCGACATCCGAGGCTGTGGATAGGCAGCGTCAAACCCTGATTCAAAAGGAACCATCCCCCTATCTGCGATATCGCTGTCCTGACCATCCATTAACCTGTTCCCAGCTCGACCAAACGCAGCCAGCAGGGGACGCGGTTAATCATTGCCAACAGTGTGGATTTCCAGGGCTACTGCCAGAAAATGCTGAAATTCGAGGCCAGCAGGGGCGGTATCGGGTGGGTCGTTTTCTGGGCAGTCGGGGGCTGGGGCGTCTCTATACTGGGCAAGACGTGAATCGTCAGCAACCCGTGGTAATTCGGGAATACTTGCTGCCGGTTCAACACTTCAACGCTGCCGAACAGCATCTCACTCGCAATACCTTTGAAACCATTGCCGGACTCAAGTTAGCAGATGGTCGAGAACAGGATTTTCGACTGATGGAGCCCTGGGACGTGATTGGCGATCGCAATGACCCAGAGCGCTGCTATCTGATTACCAAGGGTGCCGTCGACACTTTCCCGACCTTGCGGTCTGTGTTGGTTCAGCAAGGTGCCCTGAAACCTAGCCAAGTACGCCAGATTCTCAACCAAGTGTTGCAAACCCTGGAATCTCTCCATGGTCAGACCTATGTGTTGCCCGCGGGGCAAATTCAAAAGGGGTTGGTGCATGGCAACCTGAACTTAGACAGCATCGTGATCTTGCCGGATGCTGATTCGTATTATGAACAGCCCCAACTCCTGGCATTTGTCAGAGACTTGGCACTCTGGGAGTCACTGTTTATCCCGCCCCCCGCCCCCGCCCAGATTTCGCAAGCCAAAGATGACCGGGTTGCCTTGGGGCAGATTGGTTTGTCTTTGCTGGTTGGACACTGGAACGACGAATATGGTCGTCCCCTCAAGCCCCGCAGTGCTCAAGTGTGGCCCGGCAAAGATCTGCCCTTAGAACAATTTCTACGACAGCTGCTGGATATCGAAGCGCCTACCTTTGCAAGTGCCACTGAGGCTCGACAGGCCTTGTTGCAACTGCCGCCACTACCTACAACCCCATTGACGTCGTTGCAGGCAGTGGCTCCCGCTGAGCCCACCCGCACCCGGCGGTTGCCGCTATGGGTTTGGCTCATACTGCTAGCGGGGTTGGTGGGGGTAATAGGGGCCGGATTGCTGGGATGGTGGTTGAGTCGCCGTCGGGCGATCGCGAGTCAGCCCCCGTCAGTATGCTGTATTGCCGAGGTTGCCGCTGTGCCACCCGGTCAGTTTAATTATGCTGCCGCTCGCCAAGGAATCTGGTATCCCCTGTGGCACAGCAAAAATTTAGTGGTTCAGGGTAAAACGTTAGAGCAAGTCTTAGAGGCGGAACAATCGGATTTAAATCTGCAGTTGACGCCAGTGGCGAGCAGTCAAGTGGCGATCGATCAGGTGGGGCAAGATGGGGTTGATTTTGCGATCGCGCCTTTACCCAATAACCGGCCAACCGATGTCACCATTGAACCGATTGCTTATGATGGGCTAGCCGTTTTTGTGGCCTTTAGCTACGTAGAACGTGAACAGGGCTTACCCCACCATCTACAGGGGCAAATTAGCCTGACGCAACTGCGCCAACTTTACACGGGTGAAATCACCAACTGGCAAGCCCTAGGTGGGCCAAATCTACCCGTTAAGCTCTATCTGCCCAACCAACCTGAGCTGATCGAAATTTTTGAAGCGCGGGTGTTGCAAACGCCAGAGGCGATTCAAACGTTCCGACGGCTGTGGGGGTTAGAGATGGGGCAAACTTCTAGTCGTGCCGACAGCTTTATTAGTCGTCCAGAGATAGAGACAACTGATGGCGAAATGCTCCCTACCTTGGAGATGTTGACACAAACCCTAGAAGACTTTGAAGCGGAGGCTCAAATTGGCAGTATTGGCTTTGCCAGCCTCAGCCAAGTCTATGGCCAATGTTCGGTCTATCCCCTGGCAATCGCAGCGGATGATGATGATGATGGGGTTCAACCCCTGTACCAACAGGATGGCACCCCGATTTCGCCAGCCGCTGATCTTTGTAGCGATAAGGGCAACTATGGCCCGGCGCAATCGCTGTTTGCCAATCAAACGTATCCATTGGCCTACCCCCTAGCGGTGCTTTATCGGCCAGATAATAGTCGTTTACCGATTGGGCCTATCTTTGTGCAAATGATGACCACGGATGAAGGTCAACAGATATTGGGTAAGACGGGATTGGTGCCTTTAGTGGAGCGGCAAAATCAAGTTGATTAAGCATAAAGCGTGTTGGAAATTTCTGTACGGTTACTCATTCAACCCCGTTGCCTGCTTTTGCAACTGCAACGCTGCAAACGCCCGCTGAAAATGGTCTGTCGTAATTTGAATCTGCGTGGGATCCTCACCCCCCTGAGCCCGATAATCCCGCACTGCCTCCAACGCGGCTTGATTGCTCATCAATGCCAGATCGGCTCCGTTCCAATCTTGGGTTTGCACAGCCCACACCGCCAAATCCACATCCGACAAAGGCCGCGCTTGATTATGCACTTGCAAAATCGCCAGACGGCTGTTGGTGTCCGGTAGCCCGACTTCAATCTGCAAATCTAAGCGTCCTGCCCTCAGCAAAGCCTTGTCTAACGCTGCGGGGCGATTGGTTGCACCGATCAGCAACACATTTGTCGCGGCTTGCAAACCGTCCAACTCAGTTAGTAATTGACCCACCACGCGATCGCTCACCCCAGAATCCCCAGAGAACTGTCCCCGCACTGGAGCCAATGTGTCGATTTCATCGATAAACACCACACAGGGCGACGCCTGCCGCGCCTTCGCAAACAGTTCACGCACGGCCTGTTCTGCCGCACCCACCCAACGACTCAACAACTCTGGCCCATTGACGGCAATGAAATTAGCTCGTGCTTGCGAAGCAACCGCCTTAGCCAACAGCGTTTTACCCGTCCCTGGGGGTCCCCACAGCAGCAACCCGCGCGGCGCTTGGGCCTTAGTCTGTTGATATAGCTCAGGATAGAGTAATGCCCCTTCCACTGCTTCTTGCAAGGTCTGCTTGATCGGCTCTAATCCGCCAATTTCGTCCCACTTGACATGGGGCGATTCCACTTCCACTGCCCGTAATACGGAGGGCTTGATCGCCTTGATCGCCTGGGCAAAATCACTTTGGTTTAAACTCATCTCATCCGGCGTGGGATGATCCAGGGAAGGGAATTGTCGGCGCAGGGCTGTATAAGCCGCTTTTTGACACAAAGCTTTGAGATCGGCCCCCACTAGACCGACCGCTTGATCCGCGATCGCTTCCAAATCCACCGTTCCATCCAGCGGCATTTGCCGAGTCAGAATCTGCAAAATCTCCAAGCGGCCCTGACGATCCGGTACGCGAAACCGCACTTCTCGATCAAACCGACCGGGGCGACGTAGGGCAGGGTCCAGGTGATCGGGGCGATTGGTAGCAGCGAGGACAATCACCCCTTGCGTTTCGGCGAACCCATCCATCAAACTGAGTAATTGCGCCACCAACCGCTTTTCCACTTCCCCTTCAACCTTGCTGCGATCGGGGGCGAGACTGTCGATTTCGTCGATAAACACAATGCAGGGGGATGCCTTAGCTGCCTTTTCAAAGATGCTGCGCAGTCGCCCTTCCGCTTCACCGTAGTATTTGCCCATTACCTCAGGGCCAACAATGGCAATGTAGTTGACGCCTAGGGTCTCCGCCAGCGATCGCGCTGTTAGCGTTTTCCCCGTCCCCGGCGGCCCCACGAGCAACACGCCACGGGTGGGTTCTAACCCCAGCTTTGCCAGTAAATCTGGGCGTTTCAGCGGAATTTCTACCAGTTCCCGCAGTTCTTGCAGCACATCTGCCAAACCACCCACGTCTTTGAGTGAAGGCGTTTTTGAGGCTTCACTGCCTGCCGCTGTGCTCTCAACGGCATCCGCTGGTGGTGGGGTAATAATCACGTCTTCAGCAGCAGGGTCTTGCTTTGGCTGAGGAGTCCGATCCATGCGGCTCACCCCAATATCATTAGGAATATTGCCCTGACGAGGAATATTACTCATCGTGCGAGAATTAATCCGCACATCGGCCTTAAGTTCGCCCTTTTCTGCCTTTTCCTCCAGGGTTTTTGCCAGCTCAATTAGTTGTTCAAAGCCTTTGAAGAAGTCGCTCATAGTACTCAAGGGGTAAAGAACCGGATGCTGATAGGGTTCCCAATTACCCTATGAAGAAGACAAATCCTGGCGTAGTGAACCTTTGCAATCCGGAACCGACACCCACGGGTCAGTGTCTACCATGATGATTGCAACACCAGTGATTGCAACATTGGGTGGCGTCAGCCTTACAAGGAGTCACCCTTTAAACTACATGCTTATCCCAAACGGAGTTCAACCAAGATGGCGCTATTGAAGAAGATTGTAGGCGGCTTAGTCGGCATTGTTGTGCTGGTTATTGCCGCCGGTTTTTTACTACCGAGTACGGTGCATGTTGAGCGGGACATCGTTATTGATGCCCCCCCAGCCAAAGTCTTTGCGCTCATCAGCGATTTTGAAGCTTGGCCAGCCTGGTCACCCTGGGCCGATCTTGATCCTGAAGCGACGATGGAGATTACTGGGTCTGGCCTGGGTCAAACGATGAATTGGACTAGTACCGATCCTGATGTCGGGATCGGCTCTCAACAAATTGTGCAGCTCGATTCACCCAGCTTATTGAAAACCCATTTAGAGTTTGGCGAGCTCGGCATGGCCGATGCCCTGTTTGAACTCACACCCGCAGATGACCAAACTAAAGTCACATGGTCATTGGATACGGATATGAGAGAAGGCGTACCTTTATGGCTACAACCCGTTAATACCTACCTTGGTTTTTTGATGGATTCAATGGTTGGCGAAAGTTACGAACAAGGCCTTGAAAATCTCAAAACTGCCGTTGAGAGTTAAGCGTTAAGCGCCTCATTCCACCACTCGCAGGCGGCCTTGGTTCAATTCTTCGTATACCCGATTGAGCAAGGCCGCATCATTATCGCTCAAACCACTGCTGTAAAGAGACATCAGCAGTCGTTGGTCGTAGCGGGTAATACGACGAGTCGCAAATATTTTTTCAACAGCCTCTGTAATAGACATCATAGAACTGCACAATGAACTTTTAGTCAACGGGGTTCAGAAGGTTTCTTGTAATGCCCCCTGGAAGAATTAGAAAAGAATTAGAATAAATTCTGCACTGAACCTACTGTTCCACTTTAGACAAGATAGACAGACAAAACATCAGTGATAAACCCTATTCTCAAGCTGTCTGATGTCACCGAGCGGATAGCGGCAAAGACTTATCCAAGCTAATGATCATCGCTTAAATCAGTCGATATGTTGTTGCTGAAATGCCATCAAATTAGAACCTTCACAGATTTTTTACTCAAGCTCAATCTTGTAAAGCGAGGATAAATCAAGCCTCTGTACTAACACTGATGTCCTTAGGTGATCTGAGCTAGCTAAATCAGGTTGATTACGCAGTTTCCGCCTGTGTATAGCGCTGGCCAGATTGCTTAATGCACCTAGTATCGCTGGGATGCTCAACACACAGGCAATCTGGCTCGCCGTAGCGCACAAAGCTTTGTGGCTACGGCCATACTATTGAGTAGCCGAAATGACGAAAGCTGCTATCGGCTCGGAAAGAAATAGCCTGGAAGCCACTAAAATAAGTGTGCAACCAGGCCGAATTGAAACTCACTGTCATCTCACTTGATTAATATGTAGAAATCCACTCGTCTCGTGCATACCGATAGCAGACTATGCCGACAACAAATTGGCAAGCCAGTTGCGCCGGCGCACGTCAACTAAAGCGCCACAGTGGGCACATTTCTTGATGCCTCGAACACGAATGCGTTGGAGTTTGTTATGCCCGCATTCAGGGCATTTAGATTGCTGTTTCATGGTTAGAGGACATAACATCGTAATACTTTTGTTCGATTACTAATACTGTTCTAAACCTTGCGGCTTTGAAATGACTCATGTCCAGGACACTCTTGTAGTCGTCACAGGAAAGTTGTTACAGGAACGCTACAACTTTGAGCCGTTGGCTTTCCCCATAACCATCATTGGTCGAAAAGCACTTTTTTTATTCTTCACTAGCTTTCCCTACGATTCCAGTAAAGTCCCGCGATCGCAGTAAAGTTTTAGTTGCCTAAGTCGCTTTGGGTCAACTCATCAGCGACCGATTCGGGTTGAGGTAAGAGCTGCTGAGAAAAATTAGCGACATCCCAAGGGGCAGCGGAATTCACATTTCCAGATTGTGTGAGTTGTGTAATTAGAGGTCTAGAATGCTGCCAGCGTAGGGCTTTGAGGCTATCTGCCATGAGAGGAATTGCGCTCAGAGCAATTAACCCGGACGCGAGTAGGCCAATTAGACCATCGGCCCAAACCCATTGAAACTGAGCCACTGCGATCGCCGCCAATAAAATCCCCACAGAACCAATAGCGTCGGCTAATACATGCAAAAAGGCTCCGCGTAAATTGAGATCGAGGCGGCTATGGCCATAAAGCAGCGCTGCATTAATGCCATGCACCAGTAGCCCAATCACGGCGGCAAGTATCATAGGCGTGCTGTAAACTTCTGGATTCCCAGCCTGAAGGCGTCCTAAGGTTTCCCAGACAATCCAGCCCGCCATCACTATCAACCCACCGCTGTTTACCAAAGCAGCATAAATTTCGAAGGGTTGCCCTTGAGATTGCTGGCTTTGTGGACTGGCATTTTGTAATGCTGAGCGATTCAGTTGCGATCGCTGTGCCCACCAAGCTGCCCCCAAGGCGATCGCTAACCCAAAACTATCTGACACCATATGGCCCGCATCAGCGAGTAGCGTCAAACTATGACTCGCCTGGCCCATCAACAGCTCAAAGCCAGAATACAGGCTGGCCAACAGAAATGTGATGCCTAAGCGTGTCAGCTTCCCATTTGGCAACGATTCTGCATCAACCGTCTGAGCTTGGAGCGCTTGAGTCTGGCAGTAAAGGCAGTGATGGCGGTGCATTCGTAACTCAGTATGGATCTAGATGGAGCCAAGATTTATAGCAGTAGCCACAAAGCTTTGTCCGCTACTGCGAGCCAGATTGCTTGTGTACTAAGCATCCCAGCGGTACTCGGTGCATTCAGCAATCTGGCCAGCGCTATATCTGCCTTGACGCAGTGCTTTAGCACCAGGGTTCCCCAGTCTATCGAGAATTAGGCATTTTCTGCATCAAGCTAACCCAATTTCTTGAAGTCGCTGTTGCAAGTATTCCCCAGCGGTTAATGAGGGAAACTTAGCCACGCCTCCTGTTCGTTCAACACAGCCAGCTATGGGTGTTAGATCTACCTCACGCCGAGGATGGACAAAAAATGGCATGGAAAATCGACTGTGCTGGGGGTTGGCAACGGGGGCTTCCTCAGCTTCCTTGCCAACGATTGGGCGTGTTGTATTATTGTCGCGCGCGGCGTCAAGTGGACTAGCGGGATTGCTGACGCGGTGGGTTGTACTTTTCAGTAAGCCATTGGTTAAAAGCTGCAACATATCCCCCGTATCTACAATGATTTGTCCTGGTAGCGCCTGTACTGGTAGCCAAGTGTCATCCCGTTGGCGTAGTTCTAGACCAGGTTCAGTCGCTTCACAGAGGAGGGTAATGAAATTGATGTCTTCATGGGGAGCTGCCCGTAAGCTAGCCCTGGGTGCATCCTCAGCAACTGGCGGATAGTGAATCACCCGCAGAATCGTATCGCCCTGATCTACCATTGCTTTGAGCCAAGGGCGTGGCTGCCCCAAATATAGGGCACAGGCCTCGAGCAAGACATCTGCACAGGCTTCAAGCTGGCTGTAGAGCTGGAGTAGTGTAGTGCGGAACTCTGGGATTTCTCGGGGCCAAAGGTTGGGGAGATAAACTCCGCCAGTACCCTCCCGCCCTACATGCCAAAATTCCTTTAAGTCTGGCAGGGGGTGATCCTTAGCGTGCTCTCGTCCAAATTGAGTAAACCCCCGTTGCCCCTTTAACTCAAGCTGCTCGTACTGTCGCTTGATATCATCGGGGAGTGTAAAGAAAGTGGTAGCTGCCGCGTAGGCCGCACGAATCAACTCAGGTTCAACTGAGTGATTCACTAGGGCAAAAAAGCCAATATCTTCGAGCGCTGTCCCCAAAGACTGGACAAAAGCAGCCTGCTGGGCCGCATTACCCTGGACAAAATCTTGAAAATCTAGAACAGAAATGGTTTGAGCTAGCATTAAGCTTTGATATCGCCACCTTGAGCAAAGGATACCTCCGCCCCAGATGGCGAATCGGGATTAATCATTATCAGGATTTAGCGAGAGTAGGTCTGGCTCAAACGATAGGCCATCGCCCAACACAGGCTGCTGCACAGCAAAACACTGCTAGCAGAAATCAAAAGTGAATAGGAGTGGGATTGCAAAAACTCAGAAATCATAGCGCTGTTTGTTTGAAGGACAACGTAGTGGGCAAGGTCGAACCCAAGTCCAATGCGACACCTGGAGATTTCCCCGTAAGCATCGACAATTCTGAACTGGGAGAGGCATTTAGGAGCTATCTCTAAGCTGCCCAATCTTGAGCCTTTTTGGGCCGCCTTCTAGTGAAGAAAATCAAAAAAAATGAACAAGATTGTTGTAGATACCGTAACGAGTATGAAGAGCATTTCAGAATTAGCCTAAGCTATAGCTGAATTGGGTCTCTGCTAAATGCGGCGACCTCGTCTTAAACCTTGGCCACATCCAGATCCTATGATTTTCCCTGTAGGATTTTAGGGCCTTATGTCTTTACTTAAGGTTTCAAATCGGATGTGGTTTACACTGATGAACTTGGAAGGTTGTCTCCTGAAGTCATCTTCGTTCCTTAACCTCAAAATCGTGGATTATGCAACCACCTATTCCTGCTGGAACGGTTCTGCAAAGTCGTTACCATGTCGTTCGCCTACTGGGTCAGGGCGGGTTCGGACGAACCTACCTGTCAGAAGATCAGGGGCGGTTCAATGAGTCTTGCGCGCTGAAAGAATTTGTCCCCCTGCAGGGAGAAGATCGGTTCTCAGACAAAGCAACTCAGCTATTTCAGCGAGAAGCGTCGATCCTGTACCAGATTCAGCATCCCCAGATTCCCCAGTTTCGGGCCACTTTTGAGCAAGATCAGCGACTATTCTTGGTGCAAGACTATATCGATGGCATCAACTATCGGGATTTACTCAATCAGCGCCGCAGTCAGAGTAATGCTTTTTCAGAGACTGAGGTTCGGCAGTTTTTGCGCCAGATCCTACCTGTATTGGCCCACATTCACGCGAAGGGCATCATTCACCGTGACATCAGTCCAGACAATATTATTTTGCGCAGCAGCGACCGCTTGCCGATTTTAATCGATTTTGGGGTGGTGAAAGAGGTGGTCACCCGAATTCAGCTCCCCGATACAGCCACTCAGGCTACCACTGTCGGTAAGCTAGGGTATGCCCCCAGCGAACAAATGCAAACTGGACGAGCCTACCCCAGTAGTGATTTGTATTCGTTGGCCGTGACGTCCATTGTGTTGCTGACGGGCAAAGAACCCCAAGACATGTTTGACGATGTCAATTTGATCTGGCATTGGCAGGATATTGCCCGGGTGAGTTCCCCGTTTGCTCAGGTGCTCAATCGAGCATTGAGCTATCGTCCCGGCGATCGCTACCAGAGCGTTAGTGAGATGGCTCAAGCCTTGGGCGCTTTAGATCAAGCGCCTGCTGGCCCAACTGCTTATGCAACTCCTTCGGCCTTTGCCCAACCTGGCGCCGTCCCACCGCCGGTCAGTCATGCAGCATCCCCACCGTCGGTTAGTCCTCCCAACGTCTCGCAAATGAAAACTGTGGCGGTGGGTCGCCGCTATGAGCCCACCGTTGCCCGCCCAGCCGCCGCCCGCAATATCCCTGCGCGGACAACCCCTGCGCGCACTGCACCAGCTCGTCAAAAACTCCCACCCAACCAGCAAGATACCTCGATTTGGGAAAACCCCCTCGCCGTAACGGCGCTGGGAATTGGTTTGGCATTGGTTGCGGGCACGGGTGGTTGGGCCGTTGTCAGTGCCCTTAGCAACCGTCCTGAACCCGCTCCATCAGAGGTGCCCGGCCCATCTATTACCCTCGATCCACCCAGTCAAGAGCAATCGAGCCCAGATCCAGATCCCACGCCGCCTACCAGTGAACCCGTTGAGTACAGCCAAACCTTAAATATTCGCCCAGGGCGTAACACCACTGTCAACGGGGATTTAAAGACCGGAGAAACTATCAACTACCGAGTCACGGGAGAGGAAGGTCAAACCCTGGAAGCTGCTCTAGAAGGGGATGGCGTTCTGCTGACAGTTTTAGGGCCAGATGGCGAGGTGATAGATGATGCCGAACGGGTGACAACCTGGCAAGGCACGTTGCCTACCACAGGAGAATACACTGTTCAGCTCAAGACCGTTGAAGGGGTTGACGAAAGCAACTATGGCTTGACCGTGAGTTTGGCAGCCACAGAGGATGGGGCCGACGGTGAACCGGATGATCCTGATGCAGAGACCGAGCCAGGAACTGATGCAGAGACCGAACCGGAGGTCACTCAAACCGATATTCAACGGCAACGGGTTCAGTTTCCTCAAGATTCTACAGAAACTCGCTTGGCCAACGACGTGGGCCGTGGACGGGTCCGTCGTTATGTCGTCAACGCATCTGAAGGCCAAGTGATGGCGGTGCAACTGAGCAACATGAGCGGCCCTGTGACTATGGAAGTTCTCTTGCCTACGGGTGAGGTGATTCCCAACGCATCCAAAGTGCTTTACTGGCAGGGGCAACTCCAGTTTGGTGGAGATTACTGGATTGATGTGTCTTCACCCACGCCCGCAGAGTTTACTCTGGATATCAGTGTCACCGGTGGCAGCGCTGAGTGAGGCAGCCCGTGGTGAGGTTGTGACTATAGGATTACATCGGATTAATCGCGCAACCTCCTGATTGGAGATTGAATCATATGACTGCAACGACAATTCAAGCTGGCACAATGGCAAAGGCGCTATTGATTGCCGGAACCGATACCGAAGTCGGTAAAACCATCGTCACTGCAACGCTGGCGGCCTATTGGCAAACCTATCGCCAGCCTCAACGCTTGGGGCTAATGAAGCCTATTCAATCAGGCGTGGGCGATCGCGAGTATTATCAGCAATACTTCGCCCTTGACCAAACGCTGGAAACCTATAATCCACTCTTCTTTGAAGCCCCTTTAGCGCCGCCCCTGGCAGCTGATTTGGCAGGCCAAACCATTGACTTGGGAGCGGTTTGGCGACCCTTAACTCAGCTTTTAGCCGAACGCGATTTTGTCTTAATTGAAGCTTTAGGCGGGTTGGGGTCGCCTGTGACCCATGAGCTGACGGTGGCGGATTTGGCTGCTCAGTGGCGGTTGCCAACGCTACTAGTAGTGCCAGTAAAACTAGGTGCGATCGCCCAAACCGTAGCCAATGTTGCCTTGGCACGCCAAAACCAGGTTCCACTGAAAGGCATTGTGCTGAATTGCCTGAGTGCAGAAGCTGAGGCCAACGTAGAACAGTGGGCCCCTGTTGCGCTGCTCGAATCCCTGACTCAAGTGCCGATACTAGGGGTTATACCCCCCATTTCAGACAGTACCTCTCTACCCTCTCTGGCCCAGGCGGCTGGTCACTTAGAACTCAGCGCTATTCTTCCGGCACAGACTTGAGTATCAGACCCATTTGAAAAAACAAAATTTTACGCGATTGGGCGACTCAGATCACAACGTTTCCGTAGACGAATCTTCATAATGATTTGAAGTTCCGTTTAGTCATGTTAGGAATCTTACTGAAGAGTGACTTCTTGTGATTTCCTGATTGTGTGGAGGATTCATAGATTCTTTATCCATTCTATCCATAGTGTGATTACTCGCTGCACAGCAAATAAAAGATATCCTTATGATCTTTTACTTTGTAGCCTCACCCAGCTTGTCCGGATTGAGCTGGCTAAGGTGGATATGAGGATGTAATCTCCCCTGCCTACCCCTGACGATCTCACCTTTTGGTGATTAAGCTTATGATTTCCGCGTTTCCGCCGACCTCTGCAGATCAGACTTCTGCCATTCGCCTCAGCATTCGTACCCTACAACCCCAACTGGTAGCCTGGCGACGACAATTGCATCAGCACCCCGAATTGGGATTTCGAGAGATTGGAACAGGTCGATTTATCAGTCAACAGCTCACCAAGTGGGGCATTGAGCATCAAACAGCCGTAGCCCAAACCGGCATTGTGGCGACGATTCATGGTGAACGCCTAGGCCCAGTCTTGGGAATTCGGGCGGATATGGATGCCCTGCCGATTCAAGAACTGAATCAGGTGCCCTATCGGTCTTTAAATGATGGCGTGATGCATGCCTGCGGTCATGATGGCCATGTCACAGTTGCGTTGGGCACAGCTCACTATTTAGCAACCCACCGCGATCGCTTTGCCGGCACCGTCAAAATTTTATTTCAACCCGCAGAAGAAGGCCCGGGTGGTGCCAAACCCATGATTGAATCTGGGGTGCTCGAAAACCCTACGGTAGACGCCATAATTGGGTTGCATCTTTGGAATAACTTACCCCTAGGGAGCGTCGGTGTGCGCACGGGGCCAATGATGGCAGCCACTGAACTATTTGAATTCACGATCAAAGGCAAAGGCGGTCATGGGGCGATTCCCCATCAGACTGTTGACTCCATTGTGGTGGGCGCTCAAGTCGTGAATGCCCTACAAACAATTGTGGCTCGCAATGTTGACCCGCTCAAGTCAGCAGTGGTCACAGTGGGTAAATTTCAAGCCGGCACCGCCAAAAACGTCATTGCAGATAGTGCCGTGCTCGGAGGGACCATCCGCTATTTTGATGCCGCCTATGAGCAGTTCTTTAAACAGCGAATTGAGCAAATCCTCGCAGGGACTTGCCAAAGTCATGGCGCTGCCTATGCCTTTAACTACCAACCGCTTTATCCGCCTCTGATTAACGATAGCGCCATGGCCGATCTGGTTCGTTCTGTGGCCCTTTCTGTGGTCGAAACCCCGGCCGGGGTCGTGCCTGAATGCCAAACCATGGGCGGCGAAGATATGGCCTTCTTTTTGCGGGAAGTGCCCGGTTGTTATTTCTTCTTAGGCGCAGCGAACGAAGCCAAAGGATTAGCCTATCCCCACCATCATCCCCGCTTCGATTTTGATGAAACGGCATTGGGGATGGGGGTTGAAATGTTTGTCCGCTGCGTTGAGAAGTTTTGCGCGTGATTAGAAAACCTATCGCCTCCCTTCTAAAGTTTCACAACGGATGATCAGCGAATGCCGTTACTATCGGTAAGCTTGACCTGTCAATTGTGAAGTCATCTCCTGGGGTTAGAAGATGAAGCAGAAATCTATCTGGGTTGCGGGTTTGGCGCTGATGGGCTTAATCGCAACATTATTTTTTAGCCAAGTCCATGGGTTTAGGGCGGTGGCGATGGCCCCTGAGGGCTGGTCTTTGACCACAGCACCCGATGCGCCAACAGTTGTGGCTCAAGCAGAGGCACCAGCAGGGGAATCAGAAACAGTAGCCCCTGCAGGGGTGCAAATTAGCGGTGATTATCAAGATCCTGAAGGTCGTTTTCAGATTGGCATTTTAGAGGGGTTCTCAGTCAATTCAGTTGCAGCCAGTCCACTGTTTGAGGCTAGAGATGGCAGTTTGGCCTACTCAGTGGTGGTTTTGCCGACTGGGGGTGATGTTGGAATCGATGCGCCACTGACCGATGCAGCTTTGGCCCAGGCAGTCAAAAATACCTTTACCCGTGGCGAAGGTTTCCAAACCACAGGCTTCGAGGTGATTGATGGGGGCGGAGTTCAAATTGCCTG
The DNA here is from genome assembly GCA_039815185.1 of Cyanobacteria bacterium P01_A01_bin.123. Taxonomy (GTDB): domain Bacteria; phylum Cyanobacteriota; class Cyanobacteriia; order Phormidesmidales; family Phormidesmidaceae; genus JBCBZT01. The sequence goes on from JBCBZT010000022.1 coordinate 82,664, forward strand.
GGCAGGGCGTTTGACTAACGGCGGTTTGACCCAACCGATGCAGGGCAAAGTTGTTGCTCGACAAAACGATAGCGATATTTATCTCTTGGCGATCGCAGCCACAGAAGCTGGCGTTCCTCAAGTTGATCCAGCCCTAGCAACCCTAGCGCAAAGTTTACAGGTGCTATAGATCGGCCCACCGTTGCAAGACGACCTCCAGCGTTTGCTGAAGCAGCGGTAATTCCCGTGCGGTTAGTCCACCCACCACAAACCCCAGTAAATGACCTTGCCAAGATCGACCCCGTCGCAGGGGCAATAGGCCCCAGAGGGTGCTGCCATAGAGCAATCCGGCCAGTACAGCCAACGCGATCGCGCCTGGGCTGCGATCAACATAGCCCCGCATCAGTAAAAAGCCTAAATACCCAAATACGATGCCGCTAGCCCCAATGTGATTTGAGCGGGGTTGGCCAATTAGCCAGACACCCAATCCGCCGATTAGCCAAACAAGCACTGTAACTAACGCCCATGTTTGGCCCCCGCTCAGCAAAATTAATCCGCCTAACACCAACAGCGGCAGCGTATTGGCACTTAAATGACCTAGATCGCCGTGGAGCAGTGGGGCGAACACAATGCCCCGCAGACCGATCAATCGCCGGGGTCGTATGCCGTAGCGATTCAGAGCACCGCGCAGTAATAGGGAGTCTACTAGTTCTAAAAGCCATAGGAGTCCTACAAATCCCAGTAGAAATTTTGCTCGGGGCAGGATTTGTTCGGCCACTTGGAGGAGTAATGCGTCAGCCATGGTTGTGCTGTCAATTTCCGATTTTGGCTTTTGGATTTTCGATCTTGGCTTGTGAAATCCTGGCTGTCAGGCAATTTTAAGGTTGCAACATCGTTAGCAAAGCTAATAGCAGGGCTTCTGTCCACTCTACGACTGCGCCATAGGTGTCTCCTGTGTGCCCACCCAGTTTGTCATTAAACCAGGCTGCGCTTGAAAGTGCGATCGCCGCACCCCCGCTCCCCATCCCCAAAGCCATCCCGCCAGCGTCAGGATTGCATACCCAGGCTAATGCGCTGACGCCACCCAGCAAAAGCACACCAGGTATCCAATCTTGACCAGGGCGAATAGCAGCCTTATGAAACGCGCCCTTGCCTTCAGCTTTGAGGTAAGGATAGCGGGCGATCGCCACCACCTGTCCCCACCGTCCCCAACCGGCGATCGCCATCAGGGTCACCCATCGACCCCCATTGAGTTCCGAAAGGGCTGCTATTTTAAGACCGAGAATCGCGATCGCTGCCATTGCGCCAAAGGCACCCGTGGCGCTGTCAGCCATGACGGTCAGTCGCCGCTCTGGATCTAGCACCGCCAAACCATCGGCACTATCCATAGCGCCATCTAAGTGGAGTCCGCCGGTCAAAGCGATGCCAACCAGCACAACGAGCACACTGCGGGTCAGTAGCGGCATCCCTAATGCCCCTAGCCCCCAATCCAAGGCTCCCAAGCTGACCCCCAGCATCACCCCAACTAAGGGTGCAAAACTGGCAATTCGGTCAAATGCAAGCGGCCAACTCTCCGGAATGGGCAGTATGGTGTAAAACGCGATCGCCCCTGTCAAACGTCCTTGAATCCGCCCAAAGATGGATAAGGGAGGAGCCGCGATCGGCAACTCTGCTGAACCCGAAGCAGCCTGAGGCCCAGAATCAGCTGGGCCTAAATTATCATCCGAGGGCTTTGGAGGCGGCATCATAGGAGCAAAACCCAATTCCCTAGTCAATCCAATCCGTTAACCAGATCGGCGATTAAACAGCCATTCAACCTAAAAATTTGGGAAACAGATAACCCTTTTGCCCTGAATGGCATGATTTCAGTGATTTGACTGAATCCATGGCCTCAGGAGATTGTGAGAATTGTAATCGTATCCCAAGTGACCAAAAACTTGCCTAAGCGGATCAATATCGTGAATTTCGATTATCGTGATAGTTAGGCCTGTTACGAGTCGTTCATCCATTAGACACCTGACTTGCCTGGCGGTTTATCTCTGTAGGTCTATGAGTTATCAGCAGTTCGGAAACGCAAGCCTGCCCGCTCCCTGCCTAGTTGATACTGGCGTTGTTGTTGCTAAAGCCGACATGGCAAGACTCTTGAGCGATTTGGGCCGAGTTCAGTACAGCTATGAGCAAGACGGTCGAACCATGAGCGGTGGCGAAGGCTTTGTGATCGAAGTCTTCAACGACCCCCAGCAGTCAACGCTCGTCGCCAATCATACGCTATATCTCAACGTTTTGAGCTTCGATTATTTAGAACTTGATCAAGGCGACGATAACCAAGCTTCTCTTACCCTAGTACAAGACAATCGACGCCTCAAACTAGTCCCGTTGTCTAATCCACTGCAAGAGCAGACCAACCGCAATCTCAACGCGGCTGCCCTAGAAGCGATGGTGGCTGAGGCACTCTCTGCAAGTTGGGATGTTTGCCTAGACGACGATAACAACTTCCCGACATAGCCTCGTTGACCGATTCATTCTCGTTTCACTGCCAAAAGCGCTGTTGCACTACCCGAGCTCGCGCTGGCGTATTCACGACACCCCATGGTCCAGTGCATACGCCTCGGTTTATGCCGGTGGGTACTTTGGCAAACGTTAAAACCGTTACCCCAGCCCATTTGAAAGACGCCGGGGCAGAAATGGTGTTAGCCAATACTTACCATTTGCACCTGCAACCCGGAGACACCATTGTGGCTAAGGCCGGGGGACTCCACAAGTTTATGGCTTGGGACGGCCCGATTTTGACGGACTCAGGCGGTTTTCAGGTGTTTAGCCTCAGCCAAATGCGGCAAATTGACGATCAGGGCGTGACATTTCGATCACCCCGCGATGGTCAAATCATTCACCTCACGCCTGAAAAGTCCATGGAGATTCAAAATCGGTTAGGGGCCGATGTGATCATGGCCTTTGACGAATGCCCCCCTTACCCGGCTGATAAAACCGCGATCGCAGCAGCCAATGACCGCACCCACCGCTGGCTAGAACGCTGTGTCAAGGCCCACCAAAGCCCTGAACAAGCGCTGTTTGGCATTGTGCAAGGGGGTGTTCATTTAGACTTACGCCAGGCGTCTGCTAGAGCTGTCACGACTTTTGATCTACCAGGGTATGCAATCGGGGGTGTGAGTGTCGGGGAACCGCCAGAACTGATTGAGCAAATTGTTCAGGCCACCACGCCGCTGTTGCCGGAGCAAAAGCCCCGCTATCTGATGGGGGTTGGCACCTATCGAGAAATGGCCCAAGCGATCGCAGCAGGCATTGACCTATTTGACTGCGTGATTCCGACCCGATTTGCCCGCCACGGGGCAGCTTTGGTAGCAGGCGATCGCTGGAATCTCAAAAATGCCCGCTTCAGAGAAGACTTTTCACCCTTAGACGATACCTGCCCTTGTTACACCTGCCAAAACTTTACGCGGGCTTACCTGTGTCACCTCATTCATGCCCATGAATTGTTGGCCTTTACCCTACTCTCGATTCACAACATTACCGAGCTGATTCGCTTCACCCAACGCATTCGCGATGCCATCTTGGCAGATCGGTTTGCAGTAGAGTTTGGAGATTGGTTGGCAGGCAAATCGTAAACTCATTCTTCCTTGAATGCAACCCGGTTGCAGCCAACATCCCCGAAACAGCCCAGCGCTGGGCTAGGGCATTCTCTCTATCGTGTCGATGAAGGCAAGTAGGGGAAAGGGCCATATCTAAACACCTAATGCGACATCCAAATGTGGTTTATTGTCATTAACGACAACAGGCTACTATCAAACCCCAATTTGTTCGCATTAAGAGCTAAGTCCAGCAATTCTAATTCAAAGACTCTCAGAGTGACTTCCTAAGGAATATCACACATCCCATGATCATAGAAATGTATCAAAAACAAGGCGGCTTACTTGACATATACTCTCAATAAGCTTAATTTCATCCAGTAAGACCTACATGGAGCAAGGGTGAGTCTGCCTTGCTTCAGGAATATGGCAGCCAACTCGAAATCCTCTATGAGTGGCGATACCGCGATGGATTAATAGGTCAGCCAACTAGTCAAGCTTCAGCGGAGTCAGTCTATGCGAGTTTGGGATAACGAATCGGATGAGAAATTGGAAATTAATATTCTGCCGATGATTGATGTGATTTCACTTTGTCGACGCTGTTTTGGACGCGTATCGAAGGGCTATCGGTAAATTATTGAGTTTGAGTGTTTGAGCTAATGACGACCACAGCGCGATCGCCCCATACATCTTTTCCCAGTCGGCAACGGCAGCGAGTGGTGCTAGCCACTGGGCTATTGCTTTTGGGTTTAGCGCTAGTGATCTTTCTTTCCCTCACCCAAGGCTCGGTGGCGTTGACCTGGCCAGAACTGGCCACGGCGGCGTTGCGCCAAGGCGATCGGATTCACCAAACCATTTTTTGGGACTTGCGACTGCCTCGGGTGTTGGCAGCGCTGATTGTGGGTTCAGCTTTGGGATTGGCGGGTGCGCTGTTGCAGGGGATGTTGCGCAATGGATTAGCGAGTCCTTTCCTACTGGGTATTTCCGCTGGCGCAGGGCTGATGGTAGTGCTGACAGTAGGCGTAGGGCTACTCCAAATCTGGGTGCCTTTTGGGGCTTGGTTGGGTGCAGTTGCCACCACAATGATGGTCTATTTATTAGCCCGTGCCGGCACTACCCTATCAGTCGAACGATTGATATTAGGCGGTGTCGCCTTTAGTTCGTTTTTTGGCGCGATTCAATCTTTGATGTTGTTATTGTCTGCCGATGGTCAAATCCAGGCGGCGTTGAATTGGCTGATTGGTAGTCTTAACGGTCGGGGATGGACAGAAGTGAAGCTGGTGGGGCCAGGGGTTCTGGTCGCTTTATTAGTGGGCTGTTCGCTCGCGCGGCAGGTCAACCTCCTCAGTTTAGGGGATGACCTGGCTACAGGATTGGGCACATCTCTGGTGCGATCGCGCTGTTTAATCGGCGCTGTCGCCACCCTGCTGGCGGCTGGCGCAGTCAGCATTGCCGGGTTGGTGGGATTTGTGGGTTTGATTGTGCCCCATGGTGTCCGATTGCTGGTGGGTACTGACTATCGCTTGGTGTTGCCTTTTTCAGCCTTGGGTGGCGCATTGGTGCTGTCGGCGGCAGACTTAGCCGCGCGGATAGGGCCAGTGGAGTTGCCCGTTGGGGCCGTGACTGCTTTGCTGGGTGCCCCCGTGTTTATTTGGCTGCTGCACCGTCGTCGCGCTACAGGAGGTGTATAGCCATGCCGTTAGAATCGCGTCATCTCTCTGGGGGTTATGGCGATCGCCCCATTGTCGAAGCAGTCAACCTATCTCTCCAAGCGGGGGAATGGTTGAGTCTGGTGGGGGCCAACGGTTCGGGAAAATCGACACTGTTGCGTTTGCTCAGCCGCATTCTCAAGCCCCAAAAGGGCACTGTACTCCTATCGGGTCGTGACATCCATACCCTATCATCCACGGCCATGGCGCGGCGGCTGGCCCTGTTGCCCCAGCAACAAACCCTCCCGGATGGCTTAACAGTTTATCAATTGGTGAGTCTGGGGCGATCGCCCCATCAACCCTGGTGGCGGTGGGAACTTGATGACGCTGGACGCCAGCAGGTCGAACGGGCGCTGCACTGGGCAGAATTAGACGCTTACCGCGATCGCCCTGTGACCGCTCTCTCTGGGGGTGAACGCCAACGGGCATTTCTAGCCCTAGCCCTGGCCCAAGATCCGCAAGTGCTGCTGCTGGATGAACCCACCACGTTTTTAGATATTCATTACCAGCTCCAGCTTTTGGATTTGCTCAAGCGGTTAAACCAGCAGCAGGCCCTCTCTATCATCACCGTGCTCCACGATATCAATTTAGCAGCGCGCTACAGCGATCGCCTCGCCCTGGTGCGCCAGGGCAAACTTTGGGCCGTAGGCCCACCCCATGACGTGTTGACACCAGACCTCCTCCGTCAGGTTTTCGAGGTCGAGGTGACTTTGCTGCAAACCCCGGTGGGACTACAAATTTGCCCCCTTTCTGCCAGCACTACGCTGAGTCCTGATTTAGCCGCGAGTGTCCCCTAGGCGCGATCAAGTCCTGGCTTGCCACCCTTAGCCTTTGTTCCTCACCCCCAATTACTATCCATCTTTCGTTGTGTTGCTCCCATGAAACTTTCTTTTTTAATGCGAATTATTCTTATCAATGGTCTTCCACTGGCTACCCTAGGATGGGGAATGGTTGCTCTGGCGGAAACGTCATCCGTACCCGACAATACCACCCCTAATCCACAAAAAACCTTACAAATCAGTAGCTTAGTGACAAGTGACAGACCTATTCAAGAGTTTATTGACCTTCAGCGTAATCCACTACCAATCAGTCCAGATGATATTGATTCTCAATCAAGTCTTTCCGGGGTCTCAAGAGACAGAGAAACACCAGAAAACACAACTGTCGCCAAAACCCCTCCAGCGCAGTCCCCTTCCCTGAGTCAAGCAGCTCCGCCAAATCACTTAGCGCAGGAAAACACAGAGGTTGATTCAGGAACAGAAGCAAATGTCACCGAAGTCGAACTGGGAGATACCCTGCGCATTACCGTGACAGGCACCCGCAACCCGACGACGGTAGATAACGTCCCCGCGACGGTGACCGTCTTTGAGTTGGAAGACTTTGAGTTTTACCAAGTCCAGACTTTGCAAGATCTGCTGCGCTATGAACCCGGCGTTTCAGTACGTAATAATCTGCGCTACGGTGCCCAAGATGTGAATATTCGGGGGATTGAGGGCAATCGCGTCCTCTTCCAAATCGACAATATTCGGTTGCCAGAGCGCTTTGAGTTTGGCCCGTTTAACATTGGGCGTGCCGACTATGTTGACTTTGCCACCCTACAGGCGGTGGAAGTACTCCGCGGCCCCGCTTCCACCCTTTACGGTAGCGATGCTCTCGGCGGCGTAGTCAGCTATCGCTCTCTAGAACCGAGTGATTTACTGGGTAGCGACGATAATTTTGCGGCTGATTTTTCCACCACTTTCTTGAGCGCTACGGGTGGGGTTGAAAACATTGCCCGAGCTGCGTTCCGGCAAGATCAATCCGAGGTAGTTTTTGTCATTAGCCGTCGGGATGGTCGAGAAGCGGATTCCTTCGCGGAAAGTCAGTTTGTCGATAGCCTAGATCGCGAGGGCACCACCTTGTACGGCAATTTGGTTCACGGACTCAATGAGTTTAGCCGTCTGGGTTTGATCGTTGAAGACTTTAACCGGAGAACGTCGCGTACCGAATCTGCGGGCAACCTCGGCACCCTCAACTTAAGCGAAAGCGAAGATATTTTGATTGATCGCACTCGTCTTAGCCTCAGCTATGAATATGACAATCCTGAGAGTCCCTCGTTTTTGCAGTTTCTCCGGACGCAACTCTTTTACCAAAGTGCTGTCACCACCGAACAGGTCGTCGAAACCCGTGCTTCTGGTTCAGGCATCTTGGCGGGGCAACCCGTGATCCGCAATACCGACAACCAGTTTATCAGTGATAGCTATGGCGGTGAGGTGCAATTGCGCAGCGATTTTGCCACGGGTAGCCTTGAACATAACCTCACCTATGGCTTTGATATTTCCAATACGTTTAATTCTAGACCCCGCGATCGCATCCAAACCAGCTTAACCACAGGCGTTTCGACCCGTGAAATTCCGCCGGATATTTTTCCCGTCAAAGATTTCCCCGACGGCAACACCCTGCGATTGGGGATTTATTTGCAGGATGAAATTGAGATTGGTGACCTGAGTGTCATTGCCGGATTGCGGTTTGATTACTACGACCTCACCACCTCTCCAGATTTTGAGTTTTCTAGAAACGGTGCTGAGTCAGTGGATCTTAACGCCTCGGCCCTCTCGCCGCGCATCGGCTTGCGTTACGACTTGACGCCAGAGATTTCGTTCTATGGACAATATGCTCGGGGCTTTCGGGCACCCCTCTACAGCGAAATCAACAGCGGGTTTACTAACCTGACCAGTCCTTTCTTTAAGTATGAGACCCTGTCAAACCCAGACTTGGAACCTGAAACCAGCAACAGTTTTGAAATTGGGGTACGCGGCAATTTTTCCCAGTTTAATTTTGGGATAACGGGGTTTTATAATACTTACAATAATTTCATCCAACCCAACACAGACGCGGGTACCCGTTGTTTAGTTGCAGTTAATCCATGTCCAACTTTTAATCCGCCTATTAGCTTCGATACCCAAGAGGTTGATCGCTTCCAAACTCAAAATATTTCTAGCGCCCGGATTTACGGCGTAGAAGTCAGTGGCGAATATCGCTTTAGTCCGGAAGATTACGGGTTTAGTATTCTGGGTAGTTTGGCTTACACTGTCGGTGATGATCTCACGGCGAATCAACCCCTGACCACGATTGATCCCTTCACAGCGGTGATGGGTCTACGGTATCGTTCCCCTGAGAATATTTGGCGAGCCGAGTTGATCAGTACTTTGGTGGGGACAGCACGGGTGCCGAATAGAAGCACGACTTTTGTACCGGCGTCCTATGCGGTGTTTGATTTGATTGGCAGCTACAACGTAACCCCTAATTTAGGCTTCAATTTGGGCATTTATAACCTACTCAACGCAGAGTATTACAACTATTCGGAGGTGCGGACGCAGCCAGCGAATAGCCCGGATATTGCCCGCTTTAGTCAACCCGGAACCAATGTCAGATTGGGGGTGAGTTTCAACTTCTAAGCTTTCGGATGGGTCTCCAGTTCGGGATCTGGCAATGTTATGTATTGCCAGATCCTGAACTTTTCTCTTTATCGTTACTGTTTGGAAATTATCTCAGGACATTTCATTATGGGTAAAAAAATTAATCACAAACCTAATCAACGTTGGTTTTCAATCTGGCGTTGGGCGGCGATCACGGTGTTAATCAGCGCGATCGCCGCCTGCTCTAACGCTCCAGACCCCAATCTCACCGCATCCGATGCCGAATCAACTGAACCGATTGAAGCAGAAGTTGCAGATGCCCCACCTACTGCAACGGCAGACCGCATCGTCACCCTCACCCCCCTCACCGCCGACCTCGTCCAAACCCTGGATGAAGATAAGCTGGTCGGGGTACCCGGCAGTCCGTTAATTCGGCAAGATTCTAGATTTGCAACCCTAGAAATTGTCAGTGAAGGCCGCACTGAACCCGATTTAGAAAAAATTATTGCCCTCGAACCTGACTTGGTAATTGGCGCATTAGGCTTTCACGACAAATCTCTAGCACGCCTACAAGAGCACGGTGTCGACACCCTAGCCGTAGACGTCACCAGTTGGGAGGCGCTCGAAGCGTTAACTGAAGACCTTGCCCAACGGACAAACACCAACCCAGATTCGCTGCTCGCCCGCTACGACGCCTGCCTAGCCCAAGCGCCCGAGACATCCCCCGACGCCTTAGTTTTAGTCAGTCGTCAACCCTTGCTATCCCCCAACAAAGCGAGCTGGGCCGGGGACTTCTTGGCACAGTTCAACATTCAAAATGTCACCGCCGAACTGCAAGGAGAAAGCCCCTTTGATGGCTACATCACCCTATCGGAAGAGAAAGTATTAACCGCAGATCCAGATATGTTATTAGTCGTCGAAACGGATAACACACTCCGAGAGCAGCTTAAAGGCGATCCCTTTTGGGGAGAATTAGCTGCCACTCAAACCAATCAGGTTTACACCTTTGACTATTTTGGCTTAGTCAACCCCGGTAGCCTAGCCAGCATCGAAGCCACCTGCTCAAAGCTTGCAGAACTTTCTCCTTCATGACAGCACTCACCAGACTTAGCCATGCGCTAATCCTCCTCACCATTACCCCTCCGATATAGGTAGAGCCAATGCAGGGTCATACACCCGACGAATCCAATCGAGGTCAATTTCAAATAGATAATCCACCGCCCAATTTGCCCGTCGCTGCATCATCCGAAAGGGATAGGTATGAGCCACACCGACGACCTGCATTCCAGCTTGCTTGGCGGCTTTAATACCAATAAAGGAATCTTCGATGGCAAGACAGTTTTCGGGTTTAAGATTCAGCGTGGGAAAAGCAGTATTAAGCTTTTGAACCGCCAGTAGATAGCTGTCGGGTTCGGGTTTGCTGGCCTCAGGAGTTAAGTCATTGCCGCTGACGACGATTGAGAAATGTTCTGCTAGGTTAGCCTGGGTAAGAATAGTTTCGACCTCAGGAAAAGTAGCGCCAGTCACGATAGCCATCCTGAGTTTGGCAGCACGAATTTTGAAAATTAGATCGTCAAGACCGGGATACAGCGGGAGCTTTTTTAGCTCTGAGAGTTCCGCCTGATAGCGAGCAGTCTTTTTCTGCACGAGTTTGTCGAGCATCTGGTTAGACATGACGCGCCCCCGTTTCATAAATAGATCTTTGAGACAGGCGCGATCGCTACGACCCAAGCACACCTGAGTGTATTCATCCGGGTCGGGCCGCATATTTTCTTCTAAGACGAGTTGCTCAATCAGCCGCCGATGAACCGCTAAGTCTTTGACGATAACGCCGTTAAATCCGAAGCAAACTGCCTTGAGCATGTCAGCACCCGACTGCCACAGCGTGCGCACCTCCCACGGACCAGATGGGTTTCTGCCCTACGATTGGCTTCACACCGCGTGTCATTTGGTGAATCCACCACACGGTTTGGGTGCGCACGGCATCAAATCCGGCAGCCCCCATCCAAGCATCAATGCTGGCTTCAGCATAGGTATGAATGTAGGGTTCTTCAAAAATATCCATCAGCCAAGGCAGTTGGCGCATGACATCTTGATTGCCGTCGAGCACTAACACTTCACCGCCTGTGGTTAAGAGGCGAAAACATTCTCGTAAAATTCGCTGGGCAATATCCGGTGGCGTTTCGTGAAATAACAAGTTGATGGTAATCAAATCAATGGCGTTGGACGGGAGGTGGGTATCTTCAGCCAGGGCATGTTTCCACTGAATATCTAGGGTTGCCTTTTGGGCCTGATCGGCAGCGACTACCAGCATGTGGGGCGACAAGTCGAGACCAATGACTTCGGCCTCGGGAAAGGTCCTTTTGAGCATGCGGGTGCTGGTGCCTGTGCCACAACCCAAATCTAGAATACGCCGAGGCTTGCACTGAACAGCATCAATCAAGCTGCGGCGAACCCAGGTTTCATTGGGCGGTAGCACATACTGGGTGATGGGGTCGTAGGTGACGGCGGCATCGCTGGTGAGATAGCCACCTTGAATGCCGTGAAAATTTTGATTCCGGTAGTAATTGGGATAAACGAGACTGGGATCTTGCATGCGATCGCATGCAAGATCCCAGTCGATACGCCGGGAATATGCCAGCAGTGCCTCCCGATCAATAAATTGACTGAATACAGGTGCCAGAAAACGCTCAAATAGAGGAGTGTTACCGTTTGCCATGTCCTTTGCCCACGTTGATAAAGGTTGCTCAGGGAGGGGGTGTTAATGATCCTACAGGGCATCCATAATATGAAGTTTAATAAATTTTGTGGGCAGGCGGGAAATTTGTCCGCTGGCAGTGCCTGCTTAGTAACCAATCGTTTTTGCGACAGAACCTTGAACCAGAGCAGGTATCTTCTCTGCTGACCGTGCGTCGAAATTGGCTGAACGTGCCCGCGCTTCCCGGAACAGATGATTGGCCCACTGCTGCACGTCATAGCAGCACAGCGCTTCATACATGGGTTGCATTAGTAACTTTTGCTCTACTTTAGGCATCACTAATGCCTGGTCAATCGCAGTATCCATTTGACGGTTAGAGTAAGGATTAACTAAAATCGCACCCGGCATCAGCCAAAGCGGTACCGCTGGGTGTAAAGGCTGTGCCTTTTTCCAGGCAATCCAAGTACTCGCTTCAGCCCTTGAGCAGAAACTTTTCAAGGTCGGCAAAATCCCATTCGAGCTTTTCTTTTATTGATAAACCCGCTGTCCATTTTCAAGGACTTCGTCGTAGGGTTCTCGATGATAAAGGATGATTAGTGATGATTTCATAATGCCAACCCTCTAAACATTCAATTGAACCAATAGAAAATTTTCAGTTCTTCGGACTTCGTATCTGAGAATACAAATCTTTTGAGCTAGGAGAGAAGCCTTATTTCTTGGACTTCAACATAACAATACCTTAGCAACTGTACTTTTGGGAAGAATAATACTTCTTATGCCTTTTAAAGGAAAATCATCTGCCTTAAGATAGAAAAATTCAATCTAGTTTTCTGTATCAAAAAAGCTTGTGGGGCATCATTATAATCATGCTTCTTTCCCAATGAACGCAACATGTCTGTTGCACCCTAATTCCCCTTGCTAGCCTCTATCGCTAGTCTGATCTTTTCAGATATGGTGTGGGCTATGCTAATGCCGGAGTAGATGTTTACAGGAACGTTATGATCATTCGCTGACCGAGTAACTACGGATGTAAGGGATAAATAGAAGCGGTTACTTCAGCGTGCTAATTGTTGCCTAAACCATCATCTCTGGTTCTCAATCTTAGGGAGTTCTGAGGTTCTAAAAATCTTATGGGTTGGGTTTGAGAGTTTGATTTAGCGCGCAAACGCAGCTTGTTTATCCTAATCAAATTGTTTCCACCCCAGAAACTGGAGTTTTAATCATGGCAAACACTATACTTCGAGCTGGCCGCGATTCAATCCTGCATTGAGGTTAGGGTTAGCGCAGACTAGCGTCAATCCTTTGATTCGGGTTAGATTAACGCTAACTGCGATGACATAACCAGCCGATTAAGTAGCAAAGTAACGCCCACAATGGATTCAGATACCTTGACTGAGCCTCAATGTACGGAAGTGATCAGGGCAGAAGCGCCTAAGCCAGAATTTTCTAGTTTTCAGCTGTGGAATATGAATGTTGGCTTTCTAGGCATTCAGTTTGGTTGGGGGCTGCAGATGGCCAACATGAGTTCCATCTTTGAACATCTAGGGGCCAGTGCCCATGCAATTCCGATTTTGTGGCTGGCAGCACCGCTGACGGGGCTAGTGGTACAGCCAATCGTGGGTAATCTGAGCGACTATACTTGGGGCCCCTTGGGTCGTAGGCGACCCTACTTATTAGTGGGGGCAATTCTGGCATCCATAGCGTTGATACTCATGCCTAGCTGCTCAGCCCTGTGGATGGCTGTGGGGCTCCTGTGGATTCTAGATACGAGCGCTAACGTCAGCATGGTGCCGTTTCGGGCCTTTGTGGGTGACTTGTTGCCCCAGGAACAGCGGACACGGGGGTTTGCCATGCAGAGTGTGATGGTGGGCATCGGTGCGATCGCCGCTTCTAGCATGCCTTGGCTACTCAATCATCTGTTTGCAGTCGATCCCACTACCAATATGGTCCGTCGCATTCCACTGACGGTGGAGCTGTCGTTTTACCTCGGCGCAGCCCTGTTTCTCAGCACCATCTTATGGACAATTATCACAACCCCCGAACGCCCTCCCAAAAACCTCGACCGATTTGAACAGCTCAAAGAGGAGCGGGGTGGCATTCTAAACAGCCTGCAAGAAACGTTGCAGGCACTGCAACAAATGCCAGTCACCATGCGGCAGCTTGCCTGGGTACAGATTTTTACCTGGTTGGGTATTTTCTGCTTTTTTATCTACTTTCCACCCGCGGTAGCGCGGAATATTTTTGGAGCAGTGGATTTTGATTCGTCTCTATATAACGAAGGGATTGAGTGGGCAGGACTCTGCTTTGCTGTCTTCAATGCAGTTTGCATCGGTTTTTCATTCCTATTGCCGGTACTGACTCGCCGAATTAGCCGCAAAGTTGTCCATAGTCTTTGTTTAGCCTTGGGTGGCGCTAGTTTAATTTTGCTGCTAGTGATTCACCAACCGTTATGGCTGTTGTTATCGATGGTGGGGTTCGGCATGGCATGGGCCAGTGCACAATCGATCCCCTATGCAATTTTGACCCACGCAATTCCCACCCAACGGCGTGGTATTTATCAAGGTATTTTCAATTTCTTTATCGTGCTACCTGAAATTGGAATTTCCCTAGCCTTTGGCTGGGTGATGCAGTATCTGCTGCACGACAATCGGCTGACGGCGGTTGTGATCGGGGGTGTTTTTTTGCTGATAGCAGCTGCGCTGAACCTACTGGTACAGACACCAGCCAGCTTACCCGCTAGTGCCTCTACTGATGTCAAAACGACTGAATCGGGCAAACTATGTACGCAGGAAGAGGCAATCGATCAATCGGTTCCATCATCTTTATAAAAGCAAAAGCTGCTTTTTTCATGGATCGGTGATCGGTTCGCAAACTGACGCTACACATCAGCAAGACACGTGCAACTTGTTAAACCCCAGTGGACGCAAATCCTGCCAGATCGGCTAAATCAGCTCTTGCTGCTAGCAGCAACAATGCTGATCTATAGCGTGCTGGGGATGGCGATCGGTAATTCCTTATTTGTGAGCTATGTCGGGGCTGAACACTTGCCACTGGCATTTCTGCTGATTGGGTTGTGCTCAATGCCTGCCTATGTGCTGTTTTCTCAGGTTGTCGATCGCTATAGTCGTCCTCAGTTATTTCGGTATGTGCTGCTGGGGTCAATTTTTGTTGCATTAGGGCTGCGCCTGTTGCTGTTGCAAGAAGCACCCTATGCCTATTACATTCTGCTGATCGCCGTCTTCTTTCAGTGGGACTTCCATAACAATGTGTTGTATCCCAGCTTGCTGACTGACTATTTCACAACGCAGGAATACAAGCGGTATGCGCCTTACATTGGCATTGCCCAGGCCGTGGGGATGCTGGTAGGCGGCGGGTTAACGACACTGCTATCGCACTATCTCCGAACACGAGACTTACTGTTGTGTTTACCCATCGTGTTTGCCCTGGGCATTGCACAGCTATTACTTTTAGAAAGTTCTCAACGCCAGTTGACCGTAACCAAATCAGAACCTGTTGTCAGCGTTTTAGAATCTCTGCAAACGTTTCCTGAGTTGGTTAAGCGTTATCCATTGGCGCTGTTTCTAGCCAGCAGTAGCTTTCTGCTGGTGATCATCTATATCAGCTCTGAGTTTTTGTGGTTTAACATCTATGGCGATTATTTCAGCGACCAGGCGCTGACTGGCTTTTTGGGCCTAATGCGAATTGTCATTAGCGTTGTACAGATGGTCGTGATTTATGGGGTGACACGACCTTTGTTAAAAACAGTGGGTGTGGCTCAGATGAATTCAGTCTATCCCCTCACAACCTTGATTAGCTTTGTTGGCTTGATGTCTCATTTTGGTTTGCCTGCGGCGATTGGCCTCCATATCAACGGGGATGCATTCTACAAAGCGATTAATTTGCCAGTCCACCAGCTCAACTACAATGCCATTCCCCGTGAATTTATTGGCCGGATTCGAGCCCTCAGTGACGGATTCATTTACGCTATCGGGCTAACACTAGCTGGGGTGCTGTTATGGGTCTGCGAAACCCATTTGAGCCTGTTACAAATTACCTGGATAGTGGCAGGGTTAGCATTTCTGCTGATGTTGGTGCGGATACCGATGGGACGGTTTTATGCCAGCGGTCTTGAAGAGATGATTCGCTCTAACAGCATCAATCTAGATGAATTTGATGCTTACCCGATTCCGTTGTCGCCCCAGTCTGGAGAAGCCGTCAGAGAGCTATTGACTGATACAGACCGCTATACCCAGCTTAAGGGGCTGGAGCTAGCAGCCAGAATGAACCAGGCCAGTGAGTTTTTAACTGAGGTAGAGGCGTTAGTTCCGGGCGCAGATATTCAAGTTTATGAAGCGGCGATCGCGTTGTTTGCCAATTGCCCCGACCTGCTCAATCACTTCAAACAGCGGCTGCAAGCGCCTGCCCTAAATGCCTTTGCCTTAGAAGTTTTGCTGATCAACCAATACATCCCGAGTCAAAGACAGGTTGACACTTGGTTAGGCAGTCCGCAAAAAGCGCTGCGAGTGCTGGGAGCTATTGCCCAAATCATCACTGACCCCTCATCTGCCCCAACCTGGCCTGTAGAACTTGATAGCATTACTGCGCGCATTGTGACTCGTGTAGTTGCCTACAGCAACAACCCCACATTGCCCCCCCTGATTCCTCAGGTCATCCTGACTCAATCTAGCTCAGACATTATTTGTGCTGGGTTAGAAGTGCTACTACCCCTGACTCAGCGCGCTGATCAGACCGTTGCTACCATCGCTCAAGCCAAACTAGAGCATGCGGATCCAATGGTGCGAATGGCAGCCTTTGACCTGCTGCGGGCAACCCGCTGCCCAGAACAGCTGACAGCAGTGAGCCAAGGTTTGGGGGATGCAGATCCACGGGTGCGTCAACGGGCTGCCACTGCTTTAGCCGCCTATGGTCGGTCGGGTCTAGCACTGGCCAAAGCAAGTCTGACGGCTTCAAAAGTCGAAGTCGTCAACACTGCGATTATCGCCATTGGCCTAGTGCGAACCAAATATGCCAGCAATCTATTATTCGACTATCTGGCTCCCAGTTATAAACAACTTGCCCAGACGCGTAAATGGCAGCAGCAAATTCCTACAAATGACCCCAGATGGCAACCGCTCAGGGTTGCTATTGTTGATTATCACGAGCGCTTGATTCAAAAAGTCTTGTATGTCCTCTCGGCCCTGGGATACGCTCGTACCGTGAATACGGTTAATCGATTGCTGGCAATTAATGACCAAAGCGAACTCGAAAATGCGATTGAGGTGCTGGCCTCGCTCAACCATCGACGTTTTGTCATGCCGTTAATGCCATTGTTTGAAGAACGGAGTGCCCCTGAGCCATCCGCTAGTCGCATTCAAGCAACTCCCCAATGGCTGAGAACGAAGGGCTATCGTCTCTTGCTTGAGGCTTTAGAATCGAAGGATCGATGGATCAAAATCGGTGCCTTGATTGCCCTATCGATGGTACCTTCAGCCCTGGTGAATGATCCTGATCCGTTTGTTAAACAGGTTGCCAGTCAGATTTTTGGTGCAATTGATCAATCAACCTTACCCACGAATACTGCTATGAACCGATTGCTACTGCTCAAAAATGTAGCGCTCTTTAAGAACCTTTCCCTTGACGAGTTGCTGCTGATTGACAAGAGCCTGGAGCAAACTCAGGTATTAGCAAGCAGAACTATTTTCGCCGAAGGCGACTGGGGCTCCCACCTCTACATTATTGCTGATGGCACTGTGCAGCTGGTCAAAAATATTGATGGTAACCTCCGCAAACTCAAGCAGCTTCAGCAGGGCCAATATTTTGGCGAGGTGGCGCTATTTGACAATGCACCTCGTTGGGATGGAGCCATTGCGCTTGAAGATTGCACCTTACTCAAATTAGAAAAGAGCCGCTTCCTCAGCCTGATTACCCAGCGTCCCCATATCATTTTAGAAATCTGTCGGTTCCTCAGCCAACGCCTTAGAGAAACCGACAAACATCATTCTGAGAAAGCATTAGCTATCTCAACCGGATCTTCTGAATCCGATAGTAGCAAAACCATTACCCACAACTAAACGACCTCACCCAAAAGAGTCTGTTTTTTCTAGGTTCAGCCCATAGACAGCCGTAAGGTAGATGGAGGAAGCGGTTGTTGTTCAAGCTTGGTGCATTATTTACTGGTTCATCTGCACTATTGCATCAGCTCCCAAGGCTGGCACTTTTCTTGTGGGTAGCTACATGTGACTTGCATCAACAGAACCTGCTACTACAATCACCCCAAACCTGCAAAAGAATCACCTTACTTTAAAGCCTAAATCACTTTCTGGAAGGGGCTTTCAGCTCATAATATTAGCAATTTCCGGTTGTGCAGTAGAGAAATATGGGGAAATCTATCACATCCGCTCAGGCTCTTTTAGACAGATATTTTTAACCAAAAGCAAAGAAAGGCCAGAACCCTTTATAAATTCAGATCCCACGCTTTACTGATTCATGACTTATAAAATGAGGCGTAGTAACATTATCGCTACTCAACTTCTCCTGGGGCAGACAATCTTTGACACTAACGGTGGCGGCACGCCCAATTTTATCTCTATAAATATCTAGTATCCTCCCATAGGAACACAACGATGAAAATTTCCTCTGTTGCCTATAGTGCTCCCTCATGGAAAGTCAGTAATCAAGACCTACTCACTTTTATTGATAAAAGCAATCCTAAAGTATCGCCTTTAAAGAAGAAGCCCTATCTCAAAATAGTTGAAAAGCTGCTCAATCAAACAGGTGCTGTTTCTAGATACTGGCGAGATCCCAATATTAAGGAAAAAGCTTCAGATTTGATTCTATCAGCAATAGAGAAGTCGTTGACACAAGCGAATCTAGTTGCTACAGATATTGATTTACTCATTTACTGCGGAGTGGGCCGAGGCTTTTTAGAACCGGCCAATGCTTACTTTTATGCAAATGCCAGTGGCATGCACACCGCGAATTGCTTTGATGTTACTGATGCCTGTATGAGCTGGATTCGCGCGGCCCAAATCGCACAGCTAATGATGAATTCAGGCGCTTTTAAGCGGGTTATGATCATCAATGGTGAATTTCACTTAGGCTTTCATGACAATTGGGATATTAGAGATATTCGTACCCTAGAGTATTCGTTTCCGATGTACACCATTGGTGAAGCGGCGACAGCCACAATCTTAGAGCCTGGAGGAGACGACTGGACCTTTGCGTATTCTTCTAAACCTGAGTTTTCAGATTTGTGCACGATTCCATTGCCGAGTCATAAAAACTTTGTTGAACCCAGTGACAAAATTAGCCACAACGGCATCTATCGCTTTGTTTCCTATGGCAGAGAGCTGTTTCAGCAGGGGGTTATTTGTTTGGGTGAGTTAGTTCAGGACACCATCAAAGATGCTAAACAGAATGTTCTTTATTTTCCCCATGCACCCTCTAAAAAAGTCTATGAGGAAGAAATGCCAAAATATGGAATTCCTGCCGAAAAAATCTACTTAGAGGTTTACCCTGAGTTTGGTAATTTGGTTTCTGCAAGTATCCCGGTTGGACTGAGTAGAGCCGCCAAAGCTGGTCAGATAAAGCGAGGCGATCCTATTGCGTTAATTCCGGCAAGTGCTGGGCTTGTTTCATCGGTGGTACAGCTTATCTTTTAAGAATTCTATTTTCATTTTCTCTATTTTGGGCGAACTGCAATGCCGATTCAGACTCAACCCCGACGAGTTTTCTTGACTAGCCTTGGGTTCACCATTGCATATATGGTTCCGGCCGTCCCTCTCATCAGCATTTGGGTGGGTCAGATAGTGGGGCATCCTAATGTTTTTGCTGCTTTGCCGCTGGCGATCGCCTATATTCTAGTGCCTATTGTTGAAGGTATTTGGCCCTATGGTATTCAGCCCATGCCAACTGAGAAATGGAATGTGACCAGCTGGCAGTTCTATTATCGAGCCTTGCTTTGGCTGAGTTTCCCGATTCAGTTGGGTATGCTGTGCATCGCTCTGCATTTTTGGTCTTTGGGTTTGCTCAATGCTTGGGGTAGCCTCGCCTATATCCTCTCGGTTGGTATCTTTAGCGGCATGTTTGCTATCACCATTGGGCATGAGCTTATTCATCACTCCCAGCCTGTTGATTGCGCTTTGGGAGGTGTTTTACTGTCAACGGTTTGTTTTGGAACCTTCAAAATTGCCCATCTCCGCATTCACCATCGGTATGTGTGTACCCCTGATGATTTTGCGACGGCTAAAAAAGGCCAGAGCATTTATCACTTTTGGTGGATCAATAGGGTCGCCAATATAACGGAGGCACTCCGTTGTGAGCGGGAGGATTTGGCTAAACAGGGGAGACAATTCTGGCAAAGTGAACTGTTGCTATGGACGGTATTGAGTTTGCTTTGGTTTGCGATCGCCATTCGATTGGGCGGTTGGTGGGGTGGATTGTTCTTTGGCCTGCAATCATTCATTGCCATTCTTAAGCTGGACTGGACCAATTATCTGCAACATTATGGTCTTACCCGAAAGCTAGATGCTAAGGGAAAGTATGAGCCTGTTCAGCATCACCATGCTTGGTCTGTCGGCCTTTTTATTCATGATTTGGCGATTTTTAATTTATTGCGCCACGGTGATCATCATGTCAATCCTCAGCGGCCTTATCCGTTTCTAGAGCACGACAACCGCACCCGTGAGTATCCCTATAACTATTCGGTAATGTATCTTCTTTCTCTCTTACCCGGTGTGTTTGAAAACGTTGTGCATCCCTATTTAAACAAACCAGAAACCTTAGCCCAGCCCCTTCAAGAGGCTGCCTAAACGATGATTATTCTGATTACAGGGGCATCTTCAGGCATTGGCCGCAAGCTGGTGTTGCATTATCTTAAGCAGGAGCATACCGTCGTTGCCATAGCCCGCAGAGAACACAAGCTAAAGGATCTGCGGCAAGCGGTTTCCAATCCTGACAAGCTCAAGCTGTTTCCTGCAGATGTGACCGACAAAGCTCAGATGCAAGCCGCGATCGCAACAATTGAAGAAACCGTGGGACCGTTAGACTTAGTCATCGCCAATGCTGGCGTCACGACCCAACACCTAACCCCCCAGCTGGATTTGGTCGCGTTCGAGCAGCTGATGAATACCAATGTTATGGGTTCTCTTTATACGCTGGTGCCCGCAACGCAGGCCATGATGCCGCGAGGTCACGGTCAGGTGGTGGCAATTTCTAGCTTAGCGGCCTTTCATGCCTTTCCCCGCATCAGCACCTACTGCGCGACCAAAGCCGCACTCAATGCTCAAATTTCAGGCCTTTACTGGAGCCTTAAGCCCTATGGCATCCAGGTCACCACCATTTGCCCAGGGTTTGTTGAAACAGAAATGACCCTGGGGCAGCAAGTGCCTAAAGTGTGGTGCTTAAAAGCCGATAAAGCGGTTGAGAAAATTGTGCGTGCGATCGCGCAAAAACGCCGACTCTATCGATTTCCCTTTTGGCAATCGCAGCTGGTCGGGCTCCTTAACCTCCTGCCGCCAGCCCTCAATGGTTACCTCTATCGCACGGCTATTGAAAAAGCCTTCCCTCGCCCTGTCTTTTCAAAATAGAGACTTTTTTGGAACCGCCTTACTCTCCCCTGAGCCCCCTCATACCATGACTTCAGTTGTTGAGCCTACACAACCTCTTCTTAATCTGGGTTATCAGCTTGGCCTAATTGGCTTTACTCGTCTGAGTAACATCATCCGGCTGAGCCACTATGCCATTGGGATGCATCCCCGCTATCTGTTGCGCCTGCTGTTGGTGGTGAGCTCTAGTGTGGTGAGCCTGCCCCTGCGGCTGGCTGAAAAGATCTTCTATGGTCGCAAAATCACTCAAACCCAGATTGAAAATCCGCCTATTTTTATCATTGGTCACTGGCGCAGCGGCACCACCTATTTGCACAATCTTATGACTCAAGACCCTCACTTTGGTTACTTGTCCATGTACCAAGCCGTGGTTCCTGACTGCTCACTGATTGGCCACAACTGGCTGCGGCAACTGCTTGCGAAAATTATGCCGATTAAACGGCCCATGGACAATGTGCTCTGGCCGATGGAAGGGCCACAGGAAGACGAAGTAGCCCTGGCAAAAGTCATGGCGACTGGTTTCTACACCCAATTTCTTTTTCCGAGTAAAGCCCGCCATTTGTTTCGTAAGTTTGTGCTGATGGAAGGGGCTTCGGCTAAAGATGCTGATGAATTTAAACGCAGCTATCTACAACTGATGAAAGTCGCCACGATTAAAGCCGATGGTAAACCGCTCATCCTCAAGAACCCTGTGAATACAGCGCGAATCCGGTTGCTATTAGAACTCTTTCCCGATGCCAAGTTTGTCCATATTCACCGCTCGCCCTATGACGTATTTAAATCGGCTAGCTACTTACACCAGAAACTATCCGTGTTGACAACGCTGCAAACCATCGATGCTCAGCGAGCCGATGAAACCGTACTTATTCTCTATGAAGAGATGATGCAGAGATATCTTCAAGATCGCACACTGATTCCGGCTGGGAATTTGGTTGAAGTGCGCTACGAAGACCTAGAGAGTCGTCCTATGGATATTATCCAGCGAATCTACAGCGAGCTCGATTTGCCCAGCTTTGAAGAGAATATTCCTATCTTTGAGGCTTTTTTAGAAGCTCAAAAGTCTTATCAAAAAAATAACTTTAGCCTATCTGCTGAAGCCAAACAAAAAGTCGAACAGCATTGGGGCTTTGCGTTGTCTGAATTTGGCTATTCTCTACCCGTTTGACCTGAGAATGGATTCATGGGGCCATTCACGCTGATGTCTAGCGCCGAGGCTGCAGATCTGCTGGCTGATCTCGAGCAAACCCTGGCTCAAGAATCTACGGTTTATCCTCATTCTCAGGGAGCTTACGTGATTGAAGCGACGGATCAAAAAGTTTCGACAACCGTCGGCCGTAGCAATTACGAAACTAGCTATTGGGCGATGAATTATCGCGATCGCCATTTAGACTCGCTGGCTGTGCTGGACTTATTTCAACATCTTGCACTCACTGTTTGAGACAGGTCACTTTATTCCGATTGAAACCCCTGAGTTGTTTACTGCTCACTTAGCTAAAGCCTTGAAGACGCCATGACTGCTCAATCAACAACGCACGTAACATCCTTACCCAAGACTGGCGAAGATGACTATGCAGGTAATCTAACGATTGGGCTGCCCGTTAACGTTCTGCAAGAATTGGCGAAAGTCAATGTGATCACAGCGGTG
The DNA here is from genome assembly GCA_039815185.1 of Cyanobacteria bacterium P01_A01_bin.123. Lineage (GTDB taxonomy): Bacteria > Cyanobacteriota > Cyanobacteriia > Phormidesmidales > Phormidesmidaceae > JBCBZT01. The sequence goes on from JBCBZT010000022.1 coordinate 105,282, forward strand.
GTTGCGATCGCCTCAGAATGGCTCGCAATTTTTGGCGCGATCGCCCTCTGCCATTTTTTCTGGCATCCGCTGCTGTACCTTGTTATCGTCATGTTCATCGGTGGTCGGCAGCACGCCCTAGCCGTGTTACAACACGAGGCAGCTCACTACCACTTGCTTCCCAATCGATACTGGAATGATGGGGTAGCAGAACTGCTGCTGGCATGGCCAATTTTGTTATCCAATCAAAATTTTCGCTCGTATCACTTTCCCCATCATCGTTATATAGGGACTGAAAAAGATGGGAATCGAGCCCAATATGGAACCCATACTCCCGCAGGTGAACTACGACCTACTTGGTCCTTTCCTAAAGCAAAAAAGCAGTTTGCAATTTGGCTCATCATTCGCCTTTTTGGCATTGGTGGCCTTGTTTACATCCTGCGTTCTTTCCGTCGCCTCCTGACCCAGGGCTCTGTGAGCTATCGATTAGCAAATCTATTTTACTATGTCGGCATTTTGAGCCTCATTCTTTGGCTCCAGGGCGGGCAATTATTGCTGCTGTACTGGTTTGTTCCTTTGTGCACCTGGTTTATTTTTACTAATATCCTACGTATTGCTGGAGAGCATAGTGCCATCGCAACCTCTGATGCGCTTGAAACATCCCATGGATTTTATGGCCTCACCCGCACAACGCTACCCTCCTGGTTCGATCGGATCTTTGTTGTTCCTCGGCATATCTGCTACCACCTAGAGCACCATCTCTATCCCCATGTTCCCTTTTATCGTCTTCCAGATCTGCACAATCAACTCATGAACCTTGAACACTTCCAAAAACAGGCTTGTGTAACCCAGACCTATTGGCACACCTTGCAAGAATTGATTGTCTATAAATTTGTCTGGAAAATCCCTTTGAGCAAATCTTGAACGTTTTCAGGATTACCTTCTTTCACCGTTGATTCGCGCAGTTGGGCAATTTCTTGTAGTTCTGCTTCATTCACATCACCATAGGCAATCGGATAAATCCGAATGTCGCTGTATTCCAAAATGCCTCGGACGTCTGTAAAGTTGTAGCCGCGATTGGCCTCACCGTCGGTTAGCAACATTAAATAAAATCGCCCATCGGGGTCAGCCTGGCGTTTTTGCATCAGTTCATTCAGCCCAATCATGACCGCGTCGTACATCGCCGTACTGCCATCTGCCCTTAAGGAATCAATAGCAGCTAACAAACGCTGGTGCTGGAGTTGATCAAAGCTGGCTAAAGGGACAAGATACTGGGGGCGATCGCCGAAAGTCACCAACCCCACCTGGTTGCCCGCATTAATCACCGAACTGGCCACCTGTAGTCCTGTTTTCACCGCCTCTAGGGGTTGCCCGTCCATGGAACCACTGGTATCCACCACGGTCATCAGATACACCGTGCGACCCCCGTCTTTGCGTTCTTTCCAATACGACTGGGCGGCGGTGAGTACCTCACCAGTCGGTACCGGCGGGAGGTCGGCTTGGCTGAGATAGGCTGTCGGTTCAAATCCCTGGCCAGTAGCCAGTTGCTGCATCGGATCAGAGGTGGCAAATTCCCCAAACTGTTGCAGGGCCGCAGTGGTTTCGCTGTCGTTCCAGTCAAATCCGATCAGGGGATTATTGTGGGGAATGCCAAAAGGGACAAACTGCACGCTCTCAAACCCCGCAATTTGCTTCAGGTTGAGGTAGTTTTGATATTCCAACGGGAAACCTTGCAGCTTATCTGGATCACGGATAAAAACGTCTTGCAAATCCAGGGTTGTCGTGGTGGTAATCAACACTTGGTCTTGAAAGGTGCTGAAGACCGAGTTCACCTGGGGCAATTCTAAATCGGCAGCGGTCAACGCTTGGCCAGCTTCCTGTTGACCAGATGCCCGCCAAAATAAGTGATAGAGCAGGTTCAGCGAGGTGGAACTGGTGTAAGGGTTCGGATAGCCTACGCTCAATTGGCCTGAAAGCACCCCATCCAGAATCTGTTCAAAGCTGACCTCACCGCCGCTTGCTAACTGCTGGTAAGCCACATCTTGGAGCACAAAGCCGGCTGTGTTGGGTACCAGACGCGGGACAACAACCGAAGGCGTGACGCCTTCAGATTTGAGCAGCTCTACCCATAAATCATTAGAGGGTGAATAGCCTGCGGGCTGTACCTGCCCGGCTGCAATCAGCCGCGCTGCCGTGCCGGAAGGAATTTTGCGGATGCCGACCTGAACAGTTTGGCCACTCGCTGTGGTGATGCCCTGCTGATTAAAGGCGTCGGCCACTTCAACGAGCCAGCGTTCATTTTGCTTGTCGGCATTGGCTTTTTCTGAAGAACTGTAGATTTCTAAGTAGAGACTGTTGCCTGCGGCTATAGGGGATGCCCCGTAGACCGGAAAATCTTCAATATTGGGTAGGGGTTCAGTAATGGAGTCGGTGGTGTAGCGGCTGGCGATTTCGTCGCCGATGAAGTTTTCGTCTAGGTCAATATTGGGTACGACGCGATCGCGTAGCAGCGCCTCGGCACTTTCTAGAGAGTCTACATTAGGCACCCCCCCGCCAAAGCAACCCCAGGCAAGGCTGGCGCATAGCCCTAACACAAACCCCAATCGAACCCAAGAAAAAAGTTTTCGCATCTCAATCCGTCACGGTTATTGAATAGTGCAGTTGTTATCAGGATGGTGGCTCTTCTGGCGGGTGCAGTGCCGTTTTGTTGGCATCAATCAATACCTGTAGTCGGTTGGGTAAACTGCCGTTGTCTGCACTGGCCTCCTGCGTTAGCTGAGACAGCACCACTTGATCGCGTAACTGCTGAAGCTGGTTGTGGGTATCCCGCAGGCGATCGCGGCTTTCGCTTAAATGCTGCTGGGTGAGGCTGCGGTAGGTATCGGTTTGCACCTGGGTCAGGGCTTCATAGCCACTAGCCACCTGATCAGTGAGGGCTTCAACGGTTACAAGGGTTTCCACCAAGTCAGGCATCAGCATCGGATCACGCGCTGCAATTTGGGTGGCAGCCCCGTGGCTGGCTTCGGCCCATTGATAAGCTTCACGCCATTCGGGGGAATTTCCGGCTTTGATGGCCTTGGTCGCGATCGCGTCGAGTCGAGTCAAAAATAAATCTCGATCCAACACATTTCCGGTTGTGGGCACCTGTGCTCGCCGAAATTGCCAAAACCAACCGACCACCATGGTCACGGCAATCACACCACCTATTAAAAATGAAATTGGCTTAAACCCCGTAAACACTAGTAGTGTCAGGTATCCCAACCCGGCACCCACCAGCAAAAAATAGGTTTGTGAATAGCGAAACGCCCTACGCCAAAGAATCGTCATTCCGGTGTGAAGCCAGAGGAATCAGCACATCTAGTATTAACTGTAACGGGGGCAGCCCTAGCTAAATCTTAAGAACAGTTTTCTCTAAATGACCATAGCAACTCAAAGCGTCCCATAAAATTGAGATAGCCTGCACCTGACTTTTACCATGCTGGATCAAACCGTCCAATTTCTAACGCCAGAAGAATCCGCCGAGGTTGATAAGTCGTTAATGACCAGTCCAGAGAAATTTCTCACCCGGCTGACGATTTCTACCGCTAAGCTACTTAAGGTCATTTCTAAGGACTTGGATACCCCAGTAGAGGCGTTGACTGCCAAGCAAATCATCGAGTTCTTTGAAAAAGACGCCAAACTCAAGCAGGAAAAAGGCGTTAGTGCTTCAGTCCTCAAGTGGCAAGCTCAAAACGTCGACGACCTCTAGACCCAACAGGATTCCTCTGATCAGCGGATCCCGAATGGACGTTAGCTGCCATTGGGTTGGGCCTAACCCCTAGGAAGCTGTCACAACACAAAAGATGGGGCTAGATGAGGTCAAGGTTTAATTCAGTAAATGCTCAAACTGGGCCGCTGTGGCTGCTTGCCCCCGACGAAAGCATAGGCTGCTGTAGAGCTGAAAGGCTGAATCCCAATTGCTGGGTTTAACCCGTGCCAGATCTAAACAAGGGTTGAAGCCTGATAGCAAGTCAATATACTCTAAAGCCCCTTCTCCAAAGGCTGTGAAGTCTGACAAGATGGGACTCTTAACTTGGGCATCAATGTACTGGGTGAGGCGGTTCCAGTTGATCCGCGTAGTAGTCTGGGACAACGCAGGCTGAACGGCATCAGCATCGCTAAAGGGATCACCCTGCTGAAACTCATAGGTGCGATCGCAGAGGCGTAAAATTGTGGATCGTCCGTATAGATGCAAGTCTAAGCAGTGGGCGTAGTCTTGGGTTTTTTGTTTCCGTTCGAGCTTTTGCCACGGCCCCAGATCGATCACACTTTCAAAGATGGGCAACAGGCCAGTGACCCGTTGATTGACCTCAGACCAGCTAAAGGTAATGGTGCCCATCTGTTTACTATCATTGGCACACACCACCACAGCGTGGGGGGCAACAGCTCGAAAGAAAAGCACCTGAAACACTTCGATATTTGTGAGATCAGCTAGCTTAGTCCAATAAACTGGGGTGTTCGCTGCTTTCAGCGCCTCACCGTAGTGTTGCAACTCCCCAATTCCCCCCACGCGATACATGCGAAACCCTTTGCCCGGTAGCTGCATGCGCGCTGTGTAAGGGTCGAGTTTCATGACCGTAGCCAACCCCTGGGCTGCCTCAGCCCGTTGATCAGGGGCCACCGGGTCAAGTAACAATACTGCGGGCTGATCACTACCGGGGGCAGCTTTTGCTTGGGCAATCGCATCTTGGCGTTCAGCTTCCTGTGCTGCCATGATCCGTTCAATCCCTTGACGGGCCTGGGTCATGATGCGCGAATTGCGGGTCACTTTAAGCAAGTTGCGATAAGTTGTTTCAGCTGCCTTTGCCTTACCCGTGGCCTCCTGGTAACGCCCAATGTAAATCCCTAACCATGGATCCTTGGGAGACTGCTCTTGCCACTGTTTTAGGAGTTGAGCTGCGCCTTTGTAGTCGTGTTGGTCTAGCGCTGATGCGACCTCATGCTGCATAACTCAAGTGTCTCCTTTATGTTGCCTTGAGGGGGCCAAGGCATTGCTAGTGAAAAGTATAGTCTCCTCATTATTCTACGTGGGAGGCTCGGAGATGGCATCCTTGCCACCAGTGTTATCAGCAACTGAATGCAATGCATTGGAGCGCACTGGAATGAACTCGCTAAGCAGAAATGAAGAAATATGCCGGGTCTCGTTTGCTATTCTTGATAGCCCAAAGAGAGCATTTTGCTGCGACAGATATGATTGATCCGGTCAAGATTTTTAGCGCCAAAGAAATCAATCCAAGATATATTTCGATTACCAATGGGTTGAAACTGATTATCTACGTATTCCTCAATATCAGTTGAATATTCAAGGCAGAGCTGGGTAGCAAGCCATCTAATAAATGCAACCTTGTCTGCCATAAAATCCTCATACCGAATTAGTTGTATTCTTTCTTTTTGGGTTTCATATAAGTCTATTGACGTTGTCCATCGATAAGCTAATTTCTCGATATAGTTATCCCCATCAACCTTAGGCAATTCACCTTCGAGAAGCAATCTCCAGGCGGTTCGCTCTGGCAAACTTTTCAATTGATCGTTATCCAATTGATCCAAGTTTCCTGGTATATCGAGTCGATTTAAAATGCTACGTATATTATCCCTCGGATCGCGCGCGATAAAAACAAATTGGGATTCAGAAAAGTTTTCTATTACGCTATTGATCATAAAAATAAAATATGGGTCTTTTATTATGGCTGTTGAAAAATGATGTTTGTTTTGATTAATGACTTCTTTAAAGGAGAGAGACCCTATTTGCATATCTTCTCTAATCTTGATAGAGCTATCTATCCTGTAGAAGGGATCAATCGTAACCGCTTGATTAGTTGCTTTGCCTAACAACGAGGCTATTACAGTCGTACCAGCCTTGGGATTTCCCAAGATGATTATTGGTTTAGGGTGTACAGTAGATGACCATCTTCTGTAGGCGGTCTTTAGTGACTCCAGTGGCGTGCTTAAATCACCCAGAGGATTTTTCAAAGAATATGGAAATTTTGTCATCGTTAAATATTCCAATTATTGAGATTGACCGTTAGTTCTAAACCAAGTTCAGTTCAGGATCTGGCGTTGCTCTATCGACAAAATTCCAGGTTTGGACTTGGGCAATCTGTATTACTGCTACTTGACCCCAAAGCACAAACTACGAATCCAGTGACTAAATCTGAATACGATGATTCATGCGCAGGGGTGTAAGTTCCCGTTGGCATCTGCACTATGCTAGAGAAGGAATCTGAGATGTGGTTTGAGAAGTCACATATGGGCTGCATTCGCCCCCTTGTATTGTTGAAAATGTGGCAGACCGTTCCCCTCTGGGTTGCACGAAACCGTATCTGTAGCTGCACTTCTGAGACTTAGTATTACTAGGTCAAGTTGTCTCGTTTTGCCTGCAGCTTGAGCAGTGCTTCTGCGTGAATTTCACGGGTTAATGGGTAAAAATAGACCAGAACCAACCCACAAAGCAGCAACCCTAGAGGCACAAACCCCATACATGCTCGAATTGCCCACAGCGCAGAATCTACTTGGTCTGGGGCATCAGCTATAAATCCGGAGAACTCCAGCACTTGCCCCACTAACCAAAGCCCACCCGCTAGCCCCAATTTTTGCAGAAAGGTCATGAAGGCATAGAAGATACCCTCGCGCCGTTCGCCAGTTTCAAGTTCGTCGAGTTCAATCACATCGGGCAGCATTGCCCAGGGGACAACATAGGCTGTCGCCACACCAAAACTGGCCGCCATACATAGCCCATACATGAGTCCCAACTGCCCTGGCTGCAAGAAAAACAGACCCACTTGCACGATTATCCATGAGCCAGCCCCGATAAAAAATAATCCGCGTTTGCCGACCCGTTTACTAATCAGGTTACAGACAAACATCATGGGAATCGCGATACCCTGCACCAGCAAAGCCGCTAAAAAATAGCTGTCTTGCTCCATCCAGTAGTTGACATAGAACGGTAAAACGCTAGCTGTTACCTGGAGGGCTAACCAAGCAAACAGGTAGATGCCAATCACATACAAAAAAGCGCGGTTACGGAGGGCAACTTTTAGCTGTTGTCCCAGGGGCATTGTAGTGGAGAGGTCGGCTTTGTCATGCCGTTGGATCAGCTGAGCCTGCTGGGTGCGAAAGCGCGGATAGGTGCCAAAGATGCAGGCAAAAATAGGAATTATCGACAGTGTGGCACAGACTCCCCCCAACACCAGGTATTGGGTTTGCAAATCGGTAATGATGCCACTGATAACTAGCCCTAAAGCTAGCGCTGCGATTGCCCCAGCCAACGAAAATGAGAGTCGAAATGAGGTTAGCTCGGTACGTTCATCATAGTCTTGGGTAAGTTCGGCGGTGAGCGTGGAGTAGGGCAAGTTCACCGTCGTAAAAAAGACTTGGAATAGCACTGAAGTGATCACGTAATACCAAAATTTTGACTGCGGCTCTTCAAACCCAGGCACAATCCAGGTCAGAAAAAAGGTCAAGCCAAAGGGCAAGGCACTGATAAACATCCAGGGATAGCGTCGTCCCCAACGGCTACGGGTGCGATCGCTCAGGATTCCAATCATCGGATCATTGACGGCATCCCAGGCTTTGCCAATGAGCAATACGGTTCCAGCCATTCCAGGACTTAACCCTGCCACGCTGGTCAAAAAAATCAAGGATGAAAACGCAATCAAATTGGTCGTCATCCCTGTGCCCATATCCCCCGCACCATAGGCTAGCTTGGCTGCGATGGAGAAGGATGGTGGTGCCGTCGGTGTATCATTCAAGGACTTGACCTCCCATTCAGTTGTGGCTATGTCCGACTTGTATGTTTCCTGGTCAGACTATCATCGCAAAATTGAGCAACTTGCGATTCAAATTCACCAGTCTGGCTGGCAATTTAATCAAATTGTGTGTCTTGCGAAGGGTGGCTTACGCATTGGCGATATGCTCTGTCGTTTGTTTGACCAACCCTTAGCCATTCTTTCAACGGCCTCCTATGGGGGAGAGAACAATCAGGTCAGGGGATCAATTACCTTTTCTCGCGACCTGAGTATGACTACAGCGAATCTGGGCAGCCATATTTTATTGGTAGATGATTTAGTTGATTCTGGGATGAGCCTAAAGCGATCGCTGGTGTGGCTCGATCGCAAATACGGCTTCTACATCGATGAAGTCCGCACTGCAGTCCTATGGCACAAAGCCTGCTCTATCTCTGAACCCGACTATGCCGTCGATTACTTAGAGGACAATCCCTGGATTCATCAACCCTTCGAAAAATATGAACTGATGGGTTTAGATGATTTGGTTCAAGATCATCAAGACACCTGATGGAAATTTTGGCTCATGCCAAAAAGGCTTGGAGACATATGTCTCCAAGCCCTTTTCAGAGTTTTTAGTACTGACGGGTAGACCGTAGCCTAAACCTAAGCTGATTGACGCTTACGCCTAGCTGCAACAATGCCACCAACGGTGACTAAGCCTATGAGTGCAGAAGGCTCAGGTACAGACTCAGAATCCGTCGGATCTGCAATGAAGAACTCATAGTTACCTGCATGGGAAAAGCCATCATTGGAAACCTGGCCTGAAGCAGTGGGCTGAGCAAAGCTGTAGTAGTAATTGGTTTCACCGTTGAGGCTAACCTTCACCACTTCACTGGCGTACAACCCTGTCAACAGGCTATTGACGTTACCAGCATCGCTGTGAGCAGCCAAACCAAAAGTAACCCCGTCATCGGACTCGCTAATGTAAGCAACGTTGGGATCGCTCAGACGAGCAAAGCCACCCTGGGATGCAAAAGCGTTAAAGATGTTGTTGCTGTCACTGGCCAGGGCAGATGCAAATGGTGCGGGAGTTCCCTGGCTAATCAAATAAGCCTCGAACCGAGTTGTAATTGTGCTGCCATAAACATTCATCGCTTCAGCAAACCAGGTTTGAGCCAGGTTGCCACTGCCAAACCAGTCGTCATTGGTCAAGCTGCTGAAGGTTACTTCTCGACCACTGTCGAGATTAGCAGTCAAGGTATTAGCAGGTGCAAACAAGTCAGCACTAGCCGCGCCATCGTTGAGTTCAACGTTACCACCAGGGGCACCAGCATTGCCGTCTAGGATATCGCCCAAGTTGTAACCCGGCTCCGCCAAGAAGGTTTCAGTGCCGTTGGAATCAAATACGGTGGTGTCACCGGAGGTGCTGTAAGTGTCAGCGGCGGCTGGCGCAACGGCGATCGCTCCTGCACCAAGGACAACAGCTGCGCTCATCAGAAGATGTTTCATAGGATTCATAGGTTGTGTTATGGACGTTGCGTTGTTGAATGGGGTGGTATCAAAGGGCACGGGGTGTATCCTTCTCAATCTTGAACTTTTTGAATAGACGTTCACCCTGGAAAAACCACGTTTAGCCGTGTCTTTGATCACACTTAGTCGATCTCGACCGATTTTTTTAAGCGTGCTCTTTGTAACAGTCTTCCCAATCATATGGCAGCGCTCAACGATTCGGGTAAAGCTGCTGCTAATTGTTGTTGGTTAAATATCAAGAGCTTAAAAATTTGGCCAAAAGCTTATCAGGAGAAGTTTATGGTGCTTGCAAAAACTGCTAGAAGCCTTTGAAAAATAAGGTTTCAGAATATGAGTAGATTTTATTTTGAGAGATTTTAGATTAAAAAATAGGATGTTTTGTCGTCACAAATCGAGTAATTTTTAGTTCTTTTCGGGAAATACTTAAATGGGTTTTAGGTCGTTTTTTTAATTCTCTAAATTTAGCTTCGGTATCTACTGAAGTCACAGTCAATAGTGGCTTACGGAGTCAAATATAAAACTCTATTATCCGTGATTGCCGAAGCAATTGAGAGTGTCTCCTCCGTATATTACAGATCATCGAACCTACAGGTTGGCAGCCGACGCTCTATCCAAGCTGCCTAGAACCTGCTTTCAGCCGCCACTGGGTGAAACTCCCATTAAAAAAAAGACGCCTGGTGAGGACGTCTCTTTTTTAATGGGAGAGATTGCAAAAATCTTGCAGGCTATTAGCTCAAGCCTCTTGCCTAAGCTAAAGACTTAAGGTTTCAAGTCGGGTGTGGTTTAGCCCAGATACTTCAGTTCCTTAAGTTTAGCCATGACTTTGCCCACACTTTCATCTAGGGTTTCTAAATGGGTTTGGCAGTTAACCGCTGGGTTGAGTGGCGGTTCATAGGGATCATCGATCCCGGTAAAGTTTTTGATTTCTCCAGATCTAGCCCGCTTGTACAGACCTTTTACATCTCGTTCTTCACAGACTTCGAGCGGCGCACTGACGTAAACCTCAATCATGTCGCCGATCCGCTGATGCACCTCTTCACGGATAGCGCGATAGGGCGAAATGGCTGAAACGAGCACAATTACGCCATTGCGGGTGAGCAAGTGAGAAACAAAGCCGATGCGGCGAATATTTTCATCGCGATCTTCTTTGCTAAACCCCAGTCCCTTAGTGAGATTAGTGCGAACGATATCTCCATCAAGCACTTCTAGCTTGCAATCTAACGATCGCAGTTCTTTCTCTAGCGCATCTGTAATCGTTGATTTACCTGCTCCACTTAAACCTGTCAGCCAAACGGTGACACCACGATGTTCAACAGCCATAGCGTTTTCAATACTCCTAACGACTAAATTAACGACTAAAGTCTAGAAATTGGCTCATGATAACGGCAGGGAGTGCACCTGTAGGCCACTCAGCCTCTGGTAGAACGTCTAACCTGGCCCAGAAACAGCCCAATTTATTGATCGATCGGGCCAGCAGCACCCAGCCAAGTTGAAAGCTAAGCTTTAGCTAAGATATATGGCTGCAAATCAAGGCCCGATGTTCCCAGAACTCAATCTACAAAACTTTATAAGATCATAAAGCTTTGTTTACCGAATCGATTAAACGCCATTGAGTAGTCATGGCGTTAGGGTGGCATCAAATCCAATTTACTGACACTTTTCATCGAAATAGGGGAGTCGCTCTGGTTCTGCGATCGCGGCTTCGCTCCACTGTTGAATCGCATCAGAGGCCTGGATTGCGTCCATAAAATACTGTGCTTCGGGGATCACTGGCACACCATAGGTGATCAATCGCAGTGCTACCGGGGCATACATGGCATCGGCAATGGAAAAATCGCCAAACATCCAGGGGCCATGCTGGCCGTAGTGTTGGTGGCAATCACGCCATAGGGTTTGAATCCGCTGGAGTTGTTGTTGAGCTGTTTCAGAAAAATCCGCCGCCGATCGAGAACAGCGGGCTCGGACATTCAACGGCAATTCTCCGCGTACCGCCAAAAAACCAGAATGCATTTCAGCAACCACAGATCGGGCAGTTGCCCTGGCTTTTTTATCCGCTGGCCAGCCCTTGGCCGTAGGCACAGCCTCTAAAACGTAATCCATGATGGCCACCGATTCCCAAACGCAAAATTCGTCATCGATTAAAACTGGCACGCATCTCGTCGGTGTGTAGGTTCCGATTTCACGGTGCCATTGATCGGTAAAGAGCGGTAAGCGGATCTCTTCAAAGGGGATTTGATTTTGTTTCAGCCAAAACCAAGGCCTGAGCGACCAAGAAGAATAGTTTTTATTGCCAATGACCAACTTAAGCACGCTGTTTTTCTGTTCGTAGTTCAAGAGAATAGGAGCAAAGGGCAGGGAAAACACAGGTTAGGTTCTGAGGCATTGCGGGAGTGAATCTTGCCTGTCAATACCCACCATCAAGATAATATGCCCCGCATCAAACATTGTTCGTTCTATTGGAACCGAATTTTTGGATGGATGAAGCAGACTCTAATTTTCTCGCTGTTGTCAGAGAAGTAAACGATACAATAGGGCCAGCTTCGCGGCCCATGTTGCTGTCTCTTAGTAAGAGAGGGGTTCCTCTTTGCTGAGGCATTCTGGCATGGGTATGCTTTGAGGCTTGAGTGTCGGCGAATGCCTGTGGTGTTTATCCTGGGTCAGATCGCTCAAGCGACAGAAATTAAGGCAGTCTTAACGCTGTCAGTTTGTTTAGCGTCTGAGTCGATGGCAATTTTACACGGTAGCTGGATTTTTCACGAACAGCGGTTTTTTGTCTGGGGGGAAACTTGGCGACGATTGGAGGCCAATGAATTTCCCCCATTGGTGCCTCCCGGCCCCTATCCCTATGGACTCACACAAACCGAGTTGATTGAGCTGCTACGCCCTTACGCTCAAACCCCAGGACGGGCCACACCGGATGAATCGGTGGTAATGCAATTGCCCGCCCATCTATTTGCTGCAGATGAGATTGGCGTTTTGACACCTTCGAAACGCCGCCCCTCAAGGAATCAGGGGGGCATTAAAGCTAAAGGGCAATACAAGAAGGCTAAGTCTGAGGAAAGCTGGCGATCGCAGGCGGTTGGTTTGCCCACTCAACAGGCTGACACGACGCTGATCCCTCGGCTTTCGACTACTGCAGAAGCCAGCGTTGCCGCAAGCGCTGAATCAACCCCCATGGCAGATCCAGTGGCAACGTCAGAGTTGACGCTATTCCCTTGGATGGTAACGGGGTTATGGTTGACACCACGAGAAGCCTTTGCCTTGCTCAAAAGCTTGCCGTTGGGAGACAGCAGTAGCGGCTTGTCGTTGATTGGGCCAGACTTGCGGTTTTGGGCCCATGTGACCCGATGGGCTCTAGACTTAATGGCCCGGAGTAAATTTTTACCCACGGTGGAACAAGCCCCTGAAGGCGCGATCGCGATCTGGCAGCCGCTGCTGGATAGCGCTGTCGATCAGCAGCGATTGCGGCAGTATGCCCTACACATGCCTGAGGTATGTCGCACCTATCAACGGCAGCAAATTCCAAAGGCCAGCGAATTTCCCAAACTTGATTGCCCCCCCCCTGCCTCGACCCTACTGGTGAATTTTTTAGCCGCCCTGTTAAACCAAGACATCCGCGCCACTGCCCAAAGTCAACCTTTTCCGCCTTCAACCCCTTTGGGTAATGAACTGCCCCTGCGCGACTGGTTGCAAGCGCTCGCGGCAGAAGACGTCCAATTTGCCTCCAATTTGACGGCTACCCTGCGACTTAAGGAAGCCCTCTCTACTTGGACAGCGCCCCTACAAAATTTGCAAGCAGGGCAAACCGCTGCCTTTTGTGCCGCGTTTTGCCTCAACCCCCCCCCCCAGGGACAACTGGATTGGACGCTCAGCTATGGTTTGCAAGCCACCGATGACCCTAAGTTTTGGGTCGGGGCTGGGGTGATTTGGCAGCACCCGGTTGATAGTCTCACCCAGGGCGATCGCGTCATTGACACCCCTCAAGAAACCCTGTTAGCAGGTTTGGGACGGGCCGCTCGACTCTATGAACCAATTGCTGCCAGCCTCGATCAGCAACAGCCTCAAGCTTGTTCACTCAATCCGGTGCAGGCCTATGAATTTATTAAATCCACTGCCTGGAAGCTCCAAGACAGCGGATTTGGCACCGTGTTGCCGCCTAGCCTGGTTGATCAAACCGGGGATTGGGCCGATCGCTTAGGGTTGAGTGTTAGGGCTGAAGCTCCTAGCCGCAAACAGCGTAAATCTTTGGGTCTCAAAAGCCTGCTTAACTTTAAGTGGGAACTGACTATCGGCGGGGAAACGCTCTCAAAAGCAGATTTTGAGCGATTGGTGGCACTCAAAACGCCCCTAGTTGAAATCAACGGCAAATGGGTTGAGTTACGACCCCAAGACATCAAAGCGGCCCAAGACTTTTTTGGCAGTCGTAAACAGCAAACGAACTTGTCTATTGAAGATGCCCTACGCATCAGTACCGGCGATGCCCAGACCATCGAAAAGCTCCCTGTGGTTAGCTTTGAAGCCGCCGGAGCCTTGGATGAATTGATTACCACCCTGACCACAGGTAACCAGGCGTTGGAGCCGCTGAGTGAACCAGACGGCTTTAAAGGTGCCCTGCGCCCCTACCAGGCTCGAGGGGTATCTTGGTTAGCTTTTCTAGAACAATGGGGCTTGGGAGCTTGCTTAGCCGACGATATGGGTTTAGGAAAAACCATCCAGCTGATTGCGTTTTTACTGCACCTCAAGCAGCAAGATCTATTAGAACAACCCATTCTACTGGTGTGTCCTACCTCCGTACTGGGTAACTGGGATCGAGAAGTCCGTCGCTTTGCCCCACCGCTCAAAACCCTGATTTATCATGGCGACAAACGGCCCCACGGCAGCGCTTTTGAACGGGCTGTGACGGCTGTGAATCTGGTGATCACCAGCTATGCCCTGGTTCAACGCGACCTCAAGGATCTTAAGCGGGTAGATTGGCAAGGCATTGTGTTGGATGAAGCTCAAAATATCAAAAACCCAGAAGCTAAGCAGTCCCAGGCTGTACGCGACATTGACGCTCAGTTCCGGATTGCTTTGACGGGGACGCCAGTGGAAAATCGACTGTCTGAACTGTGGTCGATTTTGGATTTTCTCAATCCGGGCTACCTTGGCCCCCGCAACTTTTTCCAGCGGCGGTTTGCTACCCCCATTGAGCGATACGGTGATACGGCGTCGCTCAAAACCCTGCGATCGCTGGTGCAGCCCTTTATCTTGCGACGGCTCAAAACCGATCGCAGCATTATCCAAGACCTGCCTGAGAAACAAGAGATGAGTGTTTTTTGTGGCTTAACGGCAGAACAGGCTTCCCTTTATCAAAAGTTAGTGGATGATTCCCTAGCGACGATTGATGATGCCGAAGGCGTACAGCGGCGTGGTTTAATTCTGGGTTTGCTGGTCAAACTCAAACAGGTGTGCAACCATCCAGCCCACTTTTTACAGCAGAAATCTTTGGGTAAACGGGATCGTTCCGGCAAGCTCCAGCGACTTGACGAAATGCTAGAGGAATTGCTTTCAGAGGGCGATCGCGCCCTAATTTTTACCCAGTTTGCTGAATGGGGGACCCTGCTCAAAACTCACCTAGAAAGGCAACTGAGTGCAGAAACCTTGTTTCTCTATGGCAGTACCTCCCAAAAACAGCGCGACGCGATGGTCGATCGATTTCAGCATGACCCCAACGGCCCGCGCCTGTTTATCTTGTCTCTTAAGGCTGGAGGGGTAGGCCTGAATCTCACCCGCGCTAACCATGTGTTTCACTTTGATCGCTGGTGGAATCCCGCTGTCGAAAACCAAGCGACTGACCGCGCCTTTCGCATCGGTCAAACCCGCAATGTTCAAGTCCATAAATTTGTCTGTACTGGCACCCTAGAAGAGCGGATTCACGAACTGATTGAAAGCAAAAAGGCCTTGTCTGAGCAAGTTGTCGGGACTGGCGAACGATGGCTCACCGAACTGGACGCGGATCAACTCAGGAATCTATTAATGCTAGATCGCAGTGCAGTTATTCAAGACGCTTAGCCCATTAAACCTTGTCTAAGGCCAGACCGGGAGTTTTGCTACGGGAAAACTCCCTATCCCTATCCCTAGCTGGACTTGGCATCGGCTAGCCTTCGGCGCAATGCAGAAATGGGAAAGGGCCAGTTTCGTAAATGTTCAGGAATCTCCATCACTCCTGCTGTAGAGATTCCTACCCCTAAGCACAGAGCAGCTGCAAAATCTATTTGCAGGCCTTTGTGTGATGCCAAGAGCACAGGACTTGTGAGCAATCAGTCGTTTGGCGATGACCTGGGTCACTCCTGTCCTCAAAGTGGTTCTCTATACTTTTGACACAGTGGGTTGAGCTGCAAACTCCAGACGATTATGACCCTGGCGCAATCGCCAGCTTAGTCAATTGGGCAGTTTTACGGAACCCCCCACTTGTGGATAAGTCTTCACTACTTGGGAAGACTAAACCCAGAGAAACGCCATTTCTTGCCCCATCCAATCTGGAGCCACTCAGAGCAATCGTTATGATAGCCACTTCCTACCTCAACGAAGCAGAGTCCATGGTCATAGGCACTAATGCTGAGGGTCCTGAACTTCCTAAAAATCTTGATGAAGAAGCCACAAACTTCGCCCTCGGCAATCTAAACGATGCCGACCTTGAGTCGGAAAATGAGGGGGTTAGTGCTGCTAACGTCAATTCCTCTACCCATCGGCGAACCAACGACTTAGTTCGCCTGTATCTCCAGGAAATTGGCCGGGTGCGTTTATTGCGCCGCGATGAGGAAGTTGCAGAAGCTCAGCTGGTACAGCAGTATATGGAGCTGCTGGAGCAGCGCAATCAAGCGGCTGAAAAAGAAGGCGGTATCCTCAAAACCTATGTGGATTTGATGGAAACCCGCGATCGCTTGACGGCCCAGTTGGGTCACCGTCCTTCTCTAGAGCGCTGGGCTAAAACCGCAGGGATTGAAGCTCAAACTTTAAAGCCTTCTCTATCCCAGGGAAAGAAACACTGGGCTGAAACGGCTTCGCTCTCGGTACAGGCACTAGAAAAAGCTATTGCCGAAGGACTACGGGCCAAAGAACACATGATCAAGGCCAACCTGAGATTGGTGGTCTCTGTGGCTAAAAAATATCAAAATCGGGGTCTTGAACTTCTAGACTTGATTCAAGAAGGCACCTTAGGGTTAGAGCGGGCGGTCGAAAAGTTTGACCCTACCAAAGGGTATCGCTTTAGCACCTATGCCTACTGGTGGATTCGCCAAGGGATTACTCGGGCGATCGCGACCCAAAGCCGCACTATTCGTCTACCGGTTCACATCACCGAAAAACTCAACAAGATCAAAAAAGCTCAGCGCAAGATTTCCCAGGACAAGGGACGGACAGCCACTGTTGAGGACATCGGCAAGGAGCTAGACATGGAACCCTCGCAGGTGCGTGAAGTCTTGCTGCGGGTGCCGCGGGCTGTATCTCTCGAAACGAAGGTGGGCAAAGAGCGCGATACTGAACTGGGCGATTTGCTTGAAACCGACAGCATCTCCCCCGAGGAAAGCCTGATGCGTGACTCCCTCCGCCGTGACTTGCAGCAGCTTCTAGCTGATCTGACCAGTCGCGAGCGTGACGTGATTCACCTGCGCTTTGGTTTAGGGGATGGCACTCCCTGCTCCCTAGCTGAAATTGGTCGGGTACTAGACCTCTCACGGGAGCGCGTGCGGCAAATCGAGTCCAAGGCGCTGCAAAAACTACGCCAACCCAAACGCCGTAACCGCGTTCGCGATTATCTAGAAGCCCTCAACTAGTCTAGGGTTAGTTCTCTCCGCTGATTCCTGTCGCTGCGAAACTTAATTCGCAGCGACTTTATTTTGGCTACTAATGTCACACTCCCAAGCATTATTAAAATTTATCGAAGCAGCAGCCTATGGCCACTGTTGACAGACTTCTCGGACAGATTGAAGAATCTCTGTAAAGGCTTCATCATCGGCCAAACGAATAATCGTAGGTCTCACATTCGGCAATATTTCAATTAGCTCTTTGCGATCCTGATAAGCCAAAATGTTGAGCATTTTCTCCCAGTCGTCAAAATGAATAGAGAGAGTCTCTAATTGAGGCAACAATTTACTTAGCACGATAGCAGAGAAGTATTGCTCCTTGAATGTCCATACACTTTCTAGAATTTTTGGCAATATCTCCGCCGGTAAATGCTTCGACATTCCAATCAGCGCATCAGACCGAGAAGATTCAGACTGGATGCCACGTGTCACCTCTAGGGCTTCTGGCCATAGCTCCGCCGGCAAATGCTTCGACATTCTAATCAGCGCATCAGACTGAGAAGATTCATCCTGGATGCCACGTGTCACCTCTAGGGCTTCTGGCCATAGCTCCGCCGGCAAATGCTTCGACATTCTAATCAGCGCCTGAGACCGATAAGATTCAGACTGGATGCCACGTGTCACCTCTAGGGCTTCTGGCCATAGCTCTGTCGGCAACTGCTTCGACAGCTCAATCAGCGCACGAGACCGAGAAGATTCATTCTGGATGCCACGTGTCACCTCTAGGGCTTCCGGCCATAGCTCTGTCGGCATCTGCTTCGACAGCCCAATCAGCGCATCAGACCGAGAAGATTCATCCTGGATGCCACGTGTCACCTCTAGGGCTTCTGGCATTAGCTCCGGCAACTGCTTCGACAGCTCAATCAGCGCACGAGACCGAGACTCTTCATCCTGGATGCCACGAATCACCTCTAAGGCTTCTGGCCATAGCTCCGCCGGCAACTGCTTCGACAGCTCAATCAGCGCACGAGACCGATAATATTCAGACTGGATGCCACGTGTCACCTCTAGGGCTTCTGGCCATAGCTCTGCCGGCAACTGCTTCGACAGCTCAATCAGCGCATCAGACCGATAAGATTCAGACTGGATGCTACGTGTCACCTCTAGGGCTTCTGGCATTAGCTCCGCCGGCAACTGCTTCGACATTCCAATCAGCGCATGAGACCGATAAGATTCATCCTGGATGCCACGTGTCACCTCTAGGGCTTCTGGCATTAGCTCTGTCGGCAACTGCTTCGACAGCTCAATCAGCGCATGAGACCGATAAGATTCAGACTGGATGCCACGTGTCACCTCTAGGGCTTCTGGCATTAGCTCTGCCGGCAACTGCTTCGACAGCTCAATCAGCGCACGAGACCGATAAGATTCAGACTGGATGCCACGTGTCACCTCTA